>CAIODY010000079.1 GCA_903857255.1 uncultured bacterium | reverse complement strand
CCGATCTAGACTTGTTTTTTAATTGGCTCATCAAAAATTTTGGGCGGCAAAAGTAATGAAAACTTTTTTAAAGGTAGAATGAAAAAAATTGTTTTCCAAACTGCTCTGTTATTTTATTGCTAAAGCTAAATCAATTTACACAATAGTAACAACACAAAAACTGAAAAAATGTTCTTGGCATGAATTACGAAACCACTGAATTGAATAGGGTTTGGATAGATGGAGTAAATAATCTTTGTCGCCTTTTTTAGTCCAATGTGTTTCTTCTCTATCAGCATTATTCCAACCTAAATCAATTTGAGGAATGGTATTAGTAAAACGATAATTAGCATCTAACAAGTTATTGTCGAGTTGTGTTTGAATCAAATTTTTGACGTTGGTTAGCAGCACTGCAAAACCAATATCTATTTCATTCTTTTGAATTAATTGCTCTAAGCGGAAAATATCCTTACGAAAACCAAATCGAATAATATCATTTGCTGATTGGGCTTTCAAATCTATTTTCATTTTGTTGGCATCAACAAAAGAAAATTTGCTTGTGCAATATTTAAACTCGAAACCAATTCGTATGCCTTGTTTGATGGCTATTAAATCGAAGTAAGATTCCTTTTCGTTATGCGGTAATCCAGTGGTTTGTTTGTGATATTGAATTTGATGCGTTTTTTCAAAGTAAATATCGTTTGCATCGAAATTAAAATCGTGAATTAATGACAATGCAAAATGCAACACCAATTCATTTTCAAAATTGAAAACTCTTGATTGTTTTTGTAAAATATACTCAACTTCTTTTTGTGTCATTAAATCAAACTTCGCTTTTACTTTTTGTATGCAATTTTGTATTAACCATTTGCACTAACATTTCATGGGTGATGCCATATTGTTTAAGACAACGAAATGCCTGATTTATGTTTGTTTTAAGTTTTTCTTCGGCAATGGTAATTGAAGGAATAAGTTTGTTGAAATCTAATTCTTCCCAAGTGTAACCTTGTGTGGTTAATCGAAGTAAATCTGCATCGGTGTAATTCATTGGTAAATGAATGGTTCGCAAAATTCTATCGGTTTCAAAAAATGTAGTTTTGGCTGAAATGGTTACTGAATTGATTTTTATTTTTCCATCGGTAATTATTACTTCAGTTTCGGTAGGCTTTGAATCTGTAATAATTTGTGAAAAATGAACAAACAAAAATGTTGCTTTGCATGTGCCTTGTGTGATACATTCTAAAGTGAAAATTGCACCTGGTATAGCAAAGGTTACTTTCCCATCAATAACTGTTAATTCGCCTGTGGTGGCTAATTTTTTCGCATTAGTTTTACCGATAGCAGCATTAACTTGTTTAAGTGTTTGCACTAATTTTGCTCTGTTGGCTGTAAAGGTTACCATGTTTTATTTTTATCGAGTTACAAATTCATTAGTGTCGGCTTCAAATTTATAGTTAATTATTTCGCCAGAAATAATTAGTTGAATTGCTTTTTCGATTACATTGATTGGTGCAATAAACCATTCTTTCGGTGAATGGCGATTTCCGTTTTTATCAAACACATCAATATTCAAACAAGAATTTCCAAAAAAATTGTGCAACAACTGTTCTAACTTTTGTGGGTTAACATTGTAACATTTAAAGGCTGTGATAATTTTCACATCAGCCATTAAGTATGTCGGTTCTTCGATTGCATTTTTAATTCTTTCTTCAACCGATGTGGAAGAGTAACCAATTTTATAAAGGTGCTGAATGGTTTTGATTTCTTGCTTTTCGGATTTTGATTGTAAAACATAAATAAAACCAGCCTCTTTATCTTCATCAGTTACGTTGCTGAAATTTGCTGCAAATTTTTCTGCCACCTTATCTTCATTTTCTGATACTGCTTTACCATTTGCTAAAAGTGATTTGTAAAGCGAACGATATAGCATATTTGATTCAGTGCTATTTTCAAAAATTATTCTTGTTCGTCCATCTTTTCTAACCCTGCTGCCGCTTTTAAATTCTTGAACTTCCTCTGCAAAGTCAACGTGTTCTAAATAAAGTAAAATTCCATTGTGAACATAGAAATCACCAGCTTGCAAGTTTTCTTCTTTGAATGCAACTAATTTTCGTTTGTTGTTTGCCAAATCTTTTTGCACTTCTTTAAAAGTAGCTTCGTATTTATAAAAGTCTTTGCAAGGTTTGCGTTTTGCAACAAAATCAGAACTTGCTCTTTCATCTTGTTTTTTGATGTGTTTAAAATCAAACAAACCCTCCGAATCATCATTTAATAAACCCAATTCATCGGTATTGAAAACATCATCAATGGAGTGAATTGTTTGTTCTTCAAAATTAAGAAAGCCATATTTATCATGGGCTTTGAGCATTTCTATTTTAGCTGGATTTTCACGAAGTGATTGTAATCGTGAAAATAATTGATGCTCTTGAATGCCATTGCCCTGCTGGGGCAAACGATTATTTTTTTCGTAGAAATCTATAATTTCTTGAAAAGAGGCAAATAATCTTTCTTCTTCATTTCGAGCAGGTGAAGCCGAAGGCTTTGTGTTTAACAAGCCTAATGGGTCATTTTCAAAAATGTCTTTCAATTTTTTATCGTTATCCATTTTGAGCTTTTCGTTTTTTTTCTTTTAAGAAAATTAATGCTTCTGCCATTCTCCGTTCTAATGGGTCAACAGATTGTAGGCTGGGTTCACGTTTGAATGTTTTTACAAAGTCGTTTATTTTAGGCCACAAAATAAATGCTTCTTCATCGGATATTTGAATACGTGTAGATTCAATTACATCTTGAATGACTTTTAAAACCTTTGTTGTTACGCTTTTTGAAAGAATTTCAAAAGCCTTTTGAAATGGATTAACACTATCAATTAAATCAATGTGCAAATCATCAATATTTACAAATTGGTTTGCCATACGAATAAATCGTTTGTCGCCAACTTCTTTTATTTCGCTGTTTTTTACTACTGAATCAACTACTACATATTGCCTTACTTCTTCTACTTCTTCTGCTGTTAATTCGGGATATTTTATTTGAATGATTTTTGGAATTAAAACCTTGTTGATTACTTCGGGGTCGAGATTGCCAGGCATTGCTTTAAGCATTGTATCATCTTGTAAAATAGTTGCCTTTAAATCGTTCAAATCAGATTCAACAATGTCTTTAACTCGTTTGGTGCTTGGTGTTTTAAAACCTCGAATATTTATTTCGCCAGCTTTGGCTTTATCATCATCAGATAATTTGGTACGAAATTTAAAATTGGGTGCAAGCACTTGTTCCATCAATAATGATGCTGTGATGGCTTTGAGCATATTATTCACTGAAAGTTTTACAACATCATCACCTGCATCGGGTTGGGCAATCAAGTTGGTAAATTGTGCATGGTTTTTATTGTTGCTATCTCGTGTGCATCTGCCAATAATTTGTATGATTTCGGTTAATGAGCCACGATAACCTATTGTAAGTGCATGTTCGCAAAATGGCCAATCAAAACCTTCTTTTGCCATGCCTAAAGCTATGATTAAATCTAAATCGTCAACTGATTTAATATTACGTAAGTAAGCCACCACTTTATCTCTTATGCTTGGTGTATCATTCACTAAATCGGCTACTTTTAAGATTTTATCATCAGTATGTCGTTTTAAATAAATGATTCCTGAATCATTATCTACTTTTATTACAGAACCGATTGCATCTAAAATAGTATCTACTTCATTATGCTTGTCTTTAGTGGATTCGCCCGAATTTACATTTGGAATATGGAGGATTGTTTTTTTATCGGTATCCAATATTTCCATGATGGCAGTGGTGTATTTACCTTGATAAAAATGGTAGCCAATGCCTAATGATTTTAAAAAAGTGTAGCCATTCAGTTGCTCATAATAGTTGTAAGTAACTTTTGTAAATTTTGCTTCGTCTTCGGGTTTTAAAACAGGTGTACTATCGCCACGAAAATATGAACCTGTCATAGCAACTATGTGAGCATTGGATTTGAGCATTATGGACCTTAATAATTCGCCTAAACGATTATCGCCATCGGCTGAAACGTGATGAAATTCATCAATAGCCAAAAGTATGTTGTTGAATTTTGATTCTTCTACTTCTTCAAATGCAAAACGAAGTGTAGCATGGGTGCAAATCAAAATTTCTTCGTCATTATCTAAAAAGTTTTTGAAAGCCTGTACTTTGCTTTTACTACCATCCATGCCGGGTGTGCAAAGGTTATAATTTTCGTTGGGCAACCAATCGGCAAAGAAACCATAATCAGTCAATTTGTTTTGTGCAAATGAGCCACCAATAGATTTTTCGGGTACAGCAACAATTACTTTTTTGATGCCTTGATTAATCAACTTATCTAAAGCAATAAACATTAAAGCCCTTGATTTGCCTGATGCTGGTGGGGCTTTTAATAACAGATATTGAGCATCACGAGCTTGAAATGCTTTTTGTTGCATTTCTCTCATGCCTAAATTATTGGTTTTGGAGCTTTGCCCTGTTTGGGCATAGGTTACATGTACTATATCGGGCATGGTTATTTCTTTTTCTTTTTAGTTTTTAATTCGACTGGGAATAAAGTGCCTTTGGCTTTTTCTTCGGCTATCATTTGCTCATAGAGCTTGAATAAATGTTCTAATCGTTCTTCGTCATTGGTAAAGGGGCGGCTGCGATAACAACTATCTACTGCCAAATCTAACTGATGGTGGGCTTGGCGTAAGCCTTCGGGCATTTTATCGGGGTCGTATAATTGTGCTAATGTTTTTTCGGAATGAATTTCACGCTGGGCTAAAATATTAAAAACGTGTTTTTCTAATTCTTGCTTTTGTTCTTTATTGATTTCTGGAAATGGAAATGTGTTATATGATAACTCGGAAGAATATCTTATTCGAGATTCAAGTCTGCCAGATACTGCACGAACCCAAACCATATGTATTTTTGATAGCACAAACGAAAGATGCCAAGGCTCAACATTATAAATTGCTTGAGTAGAATTAGTAACTACAGTTCCTGCATTCAAGAAACCCATTGGAATATATTCTCTCCGTTCTGACGATGTTGCAGGAATGATAATAAGTTCTGAATCCGAATGTCGAACTTCCCCAAATCTGTAAGCAACGGATGCTAATTTTTTAGTTGCTTCTCTTTTACTGGATAACCGATAACTTTTTACTTGGTTAATTCTTTTAGCGATAAAAGGAATTTTTTGAGCTTCATTTACTTGACTATCTTCAATCCAAATACAATATCTTACAACTCCTTTTATGAAGTCTTGCCCACCAAGCATTTGCTTTATGAATGGCTTTATTTGTTTGTCTTTTTCTAACTCTGCTAAATATTCTTCCTCTGATAGAATCAAATAGCCTCCATCGTTTGGCATACTTCCAAATTTAATTTCAGGAATATTTGACAATGGTTTACTTCTACTTTTAATGTAAATATTTTTTCCATCAACTAAATAGGCATTTATATTTTGTGCTGTGGATTTGAACCTTTCGTTGAAAATAAATTTTGGTTTCGCAGAAGTATTTCTTAAACCTATAATAACACAAGTAACTCCTGCATTTGCCTTTGCATTGTTTTCCCATTTGAAAGGCAATTGAGCAAATTTTATTTCAATAGAATCAGAAATTATATTGGGCCAAATTAATTCAACTTGTGAGCCTTGACTTATTGAATTGGTTGAGACAAATGCAAATTGAGAATTGCTATTTTGAATATATTCTTTGCCTTTATAAAACCAACAAGAAATATAGTCAAGGTCATTATAACCATTGATTTTTCCATCAAACGCAAATTCCATATCAGCCTTTTGAACTTCGTCTAATACTCTTGCTCCTAAGTATGGTGGATTACCCAAAACAAAAACTTCATCGTTGTCTTTTTTAGGACAAACTTTTTCCCAATTTAATCGGGTGGCGTTTCCATGCAAAATGTTGCCACTGGCTTTTAATGGTAAAGTAGGGTTGGCAGTGCCAAACACGGCTTTGAATTTTTGATTCATTTGGTGCTGTGCTAACCAAAGCGAAAGAATGGCTATTTCGTGGGCAAAATCATCTAATTCGATGCCATAAAATTGCTGCAATTCAATCCTCGAAAACATGGCTTTTTGATACGATGCAGCCAATGATTGTTGTGCTTTCGGTATGAGCTCTAATTGGTTAGGCTCAAAGCCTGTGGCTATTTTTTGTAAGGATTGAAGCTGTTGCAGAATGTTGATTTCTAAAGAACGTAATTCTTTGTAGGCAATGATTAAAAAATTGCCGCTGCCACATGCTGGGTCAAAAATTTTCAATGTGCCAATTCGTTCGTGCAGCTTTGTTAATTTTTTAGGTTCGTATTTACTGGCTTCAAATTCTTCTTTTAGTTCGTTTAAAAAAAGTGGTTCCATAACTTTCATAATGTTGGGTACGCTGGTGTAGTGCATTCCCATGCCGCCTCGATGCTCTGGTGTAACTACGGCTTGAATCATTGAGCCAAAAATATCGGGGTTAATGGCACTCCAATCTAACCCACCACAATCAATTAAAATTTTGCGGCTGTGTTTGGTAAATGTGGGTGCTTGAATTTTATCTTTAAACAAACCACCATTTACATAAGGAAAGGCATCGAAATAAGTAGGTAAATTTTTACGCTGCTTGGCTTCGGTATTCATTACCTCGAAAAGTGAATTGAGGTAAGTGTGTAAATCGCTGCCATCGGGTTGTGTATGGCTGCTGATGGCATCGGTAAATTGAGCTTTGGTAAATATTTCGGTGTCTTCGGCAAAAAAACAAAACAACAACCTTGATAAAAAAATATTTAGACTGTGAATGTCATCGGCTGTTTGAATGGGGTTGTCTTTTTTTATTTCATCGTATAGCTTTGCCATACGCTCTGCTGCCTTAACATCAGCTAAGTTTTCGGTGGGTTGTTTGTATTTTTCTTGCCCTGTCCACGGTAAAAAGAAATGTGCGTTTTTATGAATTTCATTGATGGGTGTATCTAACGAATCGGCTGTTTTTAAATCAATTGCCAACAGGGTTTCAAAATTGGTAACGATTAAAAAACGTGGGCTGTGTTTTAAAACTCTTTCATCGGTTTTTAGGTTGTCGATTAATTGATGCAGGTCGTTAGATTCATCAACTTTGAAAAACATTTTTTTCTTCCAAACAATTTCATCATCAATTTTAGACAAATTTAAACCACCCATTTTTAAACGGTTGATGGTTGCTTTTGGAAAATCATAAGCTGCCAACAAATCGTAAATGAAAGTCTGTTTGTTGAATGAATCAACAAGGGCTTGCAAATTGGTTTCTATCTGTGCTAAATTCATGGATGAATTGGGATGCGATTTTGCAAAAGAAAATTAATGATTGCAAAGTAAATTTATTTGTGAAACTAATTTAAGAAAAGAGAAGCCAAACATTATTTTGTTGTTCACAAAGCAAAGTGGAAAGGGGTTTTATTAAAAACCATGTCAAAAAAAAGACACTTAGTATTCCTGATTTACACGGAATTGATATTGGGTAAAGGAGATAGATTTTAGAGAGAAAAGATAAAAAACATTAAAAAAAGGAGAAAGTGGTGAAAATTTTGGCGTCGAAAATTTTTTTGGCAAAAAATCGCCACACAAAAATTTGCTTGAAGTGCTTACCAATAAAGGATTTGAAGTGATTTTCATGCAAATAAGTTTAGGCTGCTTTAGATTTTTTTGACCAATCTACTTTTTTCGCTCTACCAAATTTTTGCATCGGAATAATTTCATCGTGCAACTGTTTTACTACTTCAATTACTTTTTGAGGTCGAACACTATTGCCAATTATTCTTTGACTTATTCTGAAAAAAATTTTGCCTTCTTCATCAGGGTAGGCTTTGTAATAACTGTTGCGAAAATTGTAATCACGTTTGAGCAACACTTTTACAATTTCTTCGTGTGGAATGGTTTTGATGTAACCCAGCTTTTCCATTTTGGCTTTGAGCACTGTTGCCTTTGTTTTGCTGCATCCCAAAATTTTAGCAATAGCCAAATTACTCAACCCATAGTAAGGTGGTTTTTCATAAACCACTTTTTTCTTGTCTTTGCGTTTTAACGCTTTTAGATTAACGATTGCACTTGGAGTCCAATTTAAAGAAGTGCCAGAAGGAGTAACTACTTGTAGTGTAACATCAGTTTTCTTGGTTACGGTATTTATCCCCTTCTGCACAACTTCAAAATATAGTTTTTGGCTTCTGATGTGTTTATTGACAACAGCAGCAGCCATGAAAGCCTGAACATTTTGCAAAGCTGATTTTTCAAAAAGCACTACTTCATTTTTTTTGATGCCTTGTTGCTTTTTGATATTATCGAAATTGCGTAAAAAATAGTTTTCGGTAAATGGATTGAAACCAACCCAATTTAGTTTTAAAAGTTTACGAAAATGAAGATTGAACGTATTGTGAGATTTATAGCCTAAATCTTTTTGAATTGTTTTATAAAAATCAGATTGCTTATTGAAAATACTGCCAGTTTCAAATTTCAAGTGCATATAAATTTGAAAAGACTTTTCTAACTTATGCTTTAACACATAAGCCGCTAATTCGGATGGAATATGCTGGTACGTTTTTTTGTTTTGAACTGGCATTGCTTCTTTTCAAATTTATTTGGACTTGGATTTAGTGAGCATAGTATTTACATCGCTGCCACTATAAAAAATTGTTCCACCAATTTTTGTAAAGGGTAGTTGCCCGTTAATACGGAGATTTTGCAAAGTGCCTGGAGAGATGTTGAGCATTTTTCTAACATCGGATGATTTCAACCATTCTTTTTGGGTGTTTTGCCCAACAAATAATGTTGAAATTTCGGAAATGATTTGGTCTTTAAAATCAGATAAATCTTGTTTGGTAATAACTTCAATTTGCATAGTAATTAATTTTGGTGCGAATTGATACAAATTAGGCAGAAATTGTGCCAAATGACGTTTTTAGCATATTGTTTTTTCAACATTATGTGGATAAAAATTCATCAAAATACTTGCAAAAAAATACCCTTGCAAATAACTGAAAATCAATTAATTGCAAAGGTATTTTGATTTTTATTGACTATGCGATTTTTGCCATTTTGTCGGATGAAATTTTGGTGTCAGTTTTACTGCCAAATTGTAATTTTTCACGAAGCATATTCATGTCATCAGACACTTTTCTATCAACGATTTTGGCATAAATTTGAGTGGTACGAATTGAGTTATGACCTAACATTTTTGAAACAGTTTCGATAGGTACGCCATTGGTGAGTGTGATGGTTGTTGCAAAGGTGTGTCGGGCAATATGAAAAGTTAAATGCTTTTTGATTTTGCACATATCGGCAACCTCTTTCAAATAGGCATTTACTTTTTGATTGCTCTTTACTGGCAACAACTTTTTGCTGTAGATACATTCAGGATGCTTGGCATACTTGTTTATCATTTCTTCGGCAACTGGCAGCAATGGAACATTAGAACGTGAATCAGTTTTAATTCGATTGGTCATTATCCACTTATTACCATCAATGCCTTTTGAAATATCATTGGTAGTTAATTTTTCAACATCGGAATAAGCATAGCCAGTGTAACAAGCAAAAAGAAAAATATCACGAACCTCTGCCAATCGTGGAATTGAAAATTCTTTTTCTTTCAAAAGTTCAATTTCTTCCATCGTTAAAAAATCACGATTTTTTTCTTCGGTCTTGCACTTGAAATTATAAAATGGGTCTTTTTCAATCCAGCCATTTGAAAATGCAATGCGAATAATTTTCTTGAAATTTTTAATGTACTTCATCGCTGTGTTGTTTTGAAGATTATCATTTGTCTTTAGATAAAATTCAAAATCAGTTACAAACTTGAAATTGATTTCAGATAATTCAACATCAGATTTGCTGTGCTTGGCTTTTAAAAATGCAACAACTTTGTTTAAAGTAATATCATAACGCTGTGCTGTTTTTTCAACATAATCTTTTCCAACTTTAGCCCATACCATTTTATTGTGGTACTCGAAAATTTCTTTGATGGTGTATTTTTTTTCTGTTACACCTAACAAGGAATTTTTGATTACTTCGGCAGTGATTTGTTTTTCATCATGCTCTAATGACAAAACAATTTTGTTGACTTTATTTTTTAAGCCATCAATAGTTTGATTGATTATCCTTGCATCTTCTTTTGTTCCTTTTGCATATCCCTTTTCAACATCCCAATTATTGGGTTGAATAATTTTTTTAGTTGAAAGCTCTGCTCGTTTGCCATCAACAGTGATTCGTAAGTAAATTGGAGCATTGCCCATTTTATCAGCTTTTGCTCTTTTCAAGTAAAATAATTGTGAAACTGGTGTATTCATTTTGAATGAAAATTTAGTTTTTGAAGTATTGTTTTTACGTTTTAAAATTACAAAATGTTGTGCAATTTTGCAAATTTATTTTCACTTAAAAGCCTTATGTATAAAGGGTTTCAAGGCAATTCGGTTACCTAATAAAAGATGAGAAATTGGTACCCGAATAGGTATCCTACAATTTGAGAAAATTTGAATAATTTGGTGTAGGGGCAAAACAAAAAACCCTTGCAAACATAGTGTTTACAAGGGTTTCGTTGAATTTGATAAATTGAAAGTGATCCCGCTGGGAACACATCAATATCCTGAAACCCCATTCTGTATTGTGTTTAGAGCTTTGTAAAAACAAAGGTAACCGATTAGGACACCTTTTAGTTTTATGCAAAAATACAGT
>CAIODY010000078.1 GCA_903857255.1 uncultured bacterium | reverse complement strand
GTGACTGGAGTTCAGACGTGTGCTCTTCGATCTGTTCCTGATAAAGCAAACTTTAAACATCATCGCATTTTAAGCAGTTCACAAATGAAACTTCTTAAAAAGGAATTAGCTAAATGCAAACTGCATCAAAAGAAAAATGGAGTGCCTTATTTTGTTGAAACTAAAGAAAATCCTATTAGCAATCAAGGCAAAGAATATTTAGCAATAAAATCAAACGGCATTGATATAAAAGGCGGATGGGTGAGCGGAGTAATTATTGGTAGCGACCATACTGATTACGACAAATATGATTCAATAGATTACAGACGAAGTACGAGTATTAATGGCGATTTTCACAAAGCCGTAAATGTTATAAAATCAATTTTAACAAAGGAAGAATTAAAAACCGATTTTTAAACTTGAATATAAAACCAAGATAACTAAAACATTCATCAACCCGAATATGTAGACAATTTAGACCGCTTAGACCTTTGACGAGCAAACTCACTTGACAACGGAGCAAGCTCAAACAAAGGACGAGATAGCTAAAACAACAGTCGAGATAGCTATGCAGTCATTGAAGATAACAAAACCATAGGTCAAGACAATAAAACCAAGACCAAAGTATGCAGTGTTGTCAGACGAGCAAGCAGAATTGTCAGCCAAGACAACACCGCAGACAATGAAGACAACAAAAACAAAGGACGAGATAACAAAAACATGACCCAAGACAACAGAAACATAACCGAAGACAACAAAACCAAAAACTGGGCAGCCGCCAACACGGGGCTACTGTTACAGCGGCTTGACGAGCAATTTGAAAGTTCGGTTGTTTCTTTTACTTTTGTTTTCGTAGGACAGCGGACGAAACACTAAACCGCTGCAACTGTACGCCCCGAGAACGTTGGCGGCAATGCTGCGACTTGCAAAATTTATTGTTAGCCAACTTATTTGACTATCTTTGCGACAAGATTTTAAACAATGAAACAAAGAATTTATATTGACACTTCTGTTGTTGGCGGCTATTTTGACGAAGAGTTCAAAGACGCAACCATTAAGCTTTTCGAGAGACTGGAAGCCAACGAAATAAAATTTATTGTTTCAGATTTACTCGACCTTGAATTATTAAACGCTCCACCACACGTCAAAGAACTTCTCCTAAAATATTCGACAGACAAATTTGAAAGAGTTGAACTCAATGAAGAAGCAATTCAATTAGCCGACACTTACATCAGCGAAAAGGTTGTTGGTAAGACAAGCAAAGAAGACTGCCGACACATTGCATTGGCAACGCTTAACAAAGTTGACGTTTTAGCAAGTTGGAATTTTAAACACATCGTAAACCTTGACAGAATTAAGGGCTACAATTCTGTAAATATGCGATTGGGTTATTCAATTATTGAAATCAGAAGCCCTAAAGACTTAATAAAATATGGAGACGACTAAAAAAGAAAAAACATTTGACGCAGTAAAAATGATGCGTGACATTCGTGACCAAATTAGTGTAGAAACTCAAAACATGACATTTGAGGAGTTAAAGGCGTACATCAAAAAACGCTTGACGGACAGCCAGACGAAGTTAATCGGACAAGCCTGACAATAGCACTGCACCCAACACGGGGCTACTGTTACAGCGGACCTGACGAGCAATTTAAAAGTTTGGTTGTGCAAAGCATTTGCCGATGTTTGACTCCATTGCAGTAAAATCAAAAGATTAGTTTGCTCGTCAAAGAAGCAATGGCAAAAAAACAAAACACTCCACAATCAGCAGATAAATAACGCATTGCAGTTGATAATTCAACAACAAAAAATAAATGTCGCCAGCTATCTTTGTCAGCAATGAAAATAAGCAGCGCATTATTTTGTTTGTTTTTCTTAGCAAATATATTTTGCTATGCACAAACCAATATTATCATCAAGCAAGACCCTGCCATTCAAAAATTAATTGAACGACATATTGAGCTGAATGCAACAGTGAAAAGGGTTACAGGCTGGCGCATACAATTAATTTCCAACTCGGATAGAGATGAAGTGAACCGAACCAAAGCACAGTTTTTAACAACTCATCCCAATGCCAAAACCTATCTCACTTATCAGCAACCTTATTTCAAGCTTCGTGTCGGCGACTTTGCCGATAAAAATGAAGCCTATAAATACATGAAAGATATCAACGATGATTTTAAAGGCATTTTCATAGTGCCTGATGTAGTGAATGTTTACCCCGAAGGAACAGAAGAAAAAAATTAAAGCATGTCAGCAGAAAAAATAAAAAAATTAGCCGCCGAATATTTCAACGAAATTCAAAACATTCGTCAGCATATTCATGCACATCCCGAATTATCATTTCAAGAAATTGAAACTTCAAAATTTGTTCAGCAGAAATTATCCGAATGGAAAATTCCATTCACCCCAAACATTGCCAAAACAGGCATTGTAGCTATTTTAAAAAGCAATAAAAATGCGGATAAAAAAGTAATTGCCTTACGGAGCGAATTAGATGCCTTGCCCATTCACGAAAAAAACAATTGTAGTTATGCTTCGCAAAATGCAGGTGTAATGCATGCTTGCGGACATGATGTACATACAGCTTGTATGTTGGGTGCAGCAAAAATTTTAAACGAATTGAATGCGGAGTGGGAGGGAACAATCAAATTAATATTCCAACCCAGTGAAGAAAAAGAACCAGGCGGCGCAAGTGTGATGATTAAAGAAGGTGTTTTAGAAAATCCAAAGCCAGAAATGATTTTAGCATTGCATGTTCACCCCAGCATGACAGTGGGTAAGACTGGCTTCCGCAGCGGCTTATATATGGCAAGTGCGGATGAAATTTATATCACTGTAAAAGGAAAAGGTGGTCATGGAGCATTGCCGCAAAATTGTGTGGATACAGTTTTATTAGCCTCACACATTGTGGTTGCCTTACAACAAATAGTGAGTAGAAATGCTTACCCAATTATTCCAACAGTTTTATCATTTGGAAAAATGATAGCTAATGGTGCTACCAATGTAATTCCTGATGAAGTCAGGATTGAAGGCACTTTGAGAACGATGGATGAGCCTTGGCGAAAAGTGGTTCATCAAAAAATAAAACAAATTGCACAAGGCGTAGCACAAAGCATGGGCGGTGATGCAGTAGTTGAAATTTCGAACGGATATCCATGTTTGAAAAATGATTTTACAGTAACAGAAAAAAGCCGAGCCAACGCAAAAAAATATTTGGGCGATGAAAATGTGGAAGAATTAGATTTGCGAATGACTGCCGAAGATTTTTCTTTTTTCGCCGAAAAAATACCAGCTTGTTTTTTCCGATTAGGAACGGCAAGTGCTGATGGAAGCAATAGCAGTGCAGTTCATACGGCTACATTTAATATTGATGAACAGGCGTTAGAAATAGGCGCAGGATTAATGGCTTATCAAGCCATGCAACATTTAGCCGTTTAAAATTATCTTTATCACAGCAACACTAAAATGATTTTATAAAAGATGGATTTATTTGCTCAAGAAAATACTTTGTATGTTTTGATACTGTTTTTAATAGCAGTGATTTTATCAATCTTGATTAATGGCTTGTTTGTGAAATTTTCACATACACTTGGTATGAAAAATCAAGCAGGCGGCAATGGTGATATTGTTCGTTGGGCATCAACCAGCAAGCCAGCATTTGGCGGTATTTCGTTTTTTATTTTGTTTCTTTTTTCTTATGCCGTGTATGCTTTAATGCCAACGAAAGAATTGCTCATCAACAAAGTCCATTTAGCTGTTTTGTTAGGAAGTACCATTGGTTTCTTGATAGGTTTAGCTGATGATGCTTACAATACAAAACCATTGTTAAAATTTTCGGGGCAATTACTTTGCGCCATTATTTTTTTAGGTGCAGGCATTGTGATAGATATTTCACCCTTCCGAATTTTTAATTATCTTTTTACTATTTTTTGGGTAGTGGGTATTATGAATTCAGTAAACATGCTCGATAATATGGATGGTGTTGTAAGTTCAATTTCGGTAGTTATTATCGGAATTATTTTAGCAGTGAGTGGATTGAATGGACATTTTGACCCATTTTTCATCATCACTGGAGGTGGCGTAATTGCTGCATTAATTGGGTTTTTATTTTTCAATTGGCATCCATCAAAAATTTATATGGGCGACACGGGCAGTCAGTTTTTAGGTGCATTTTTGTCAGCCATTAGCATTGTTTTCATTTGGAATTTCAGAGATGCAGAAGGTCCTTTTATTCAAATCAAACAATTCATTGCACCACTATTAATTTTTATGATTCCGCTGATTGATACTATTACAGTTTCTATTCGCCGAATGCTCAGAGGGCATTCACCTTTTGTTGGTGGTAAAGACCATATCACACATCATTTAGCCATGTTGGGTTTGAAAGATAATTTTGTTTGCATCACTTATCTTTTGTTGGCATTGATTGGTGGTTGTTTGTATCTGTTTTTGTTTTACAATAATTTGCCAGCAAAATATATGAATCCAATTGGCATCGGTTTTTTCTTTTCGCTGTTTATCATTATTCAATTGATGTATCAAAAAAATGCCCATCAGCATAAAATTAAATAACGCATGTGGTACAAAATGTTATTGGTTTTTATTGGTGGCGGCATTGGCTCAGTCGTTAGATTTTTATTAGGTTATTTTTTTGCTCAACAAAAAATAAATGGCATTTACTCTACACTCACAGCCAATGTTTTTAGTTGTGTGATTATAGCTGTGGTAATGGCAGAAAGTTTTTCTTTGAAAAACAATCAGGCTCAAACCTTTTGGGCAGTAGGCATTTGCGGAGGTTTGAGCACCTTTTCAACCTTCAGTT
>CAIODY010000077.1 GCA_903857255.1 uncultured bacterium | reverse complement strand
TTGAAAAATAATCTTACCCCAATTTTTTGTTGTGGCGAATCATTAACAATCAGGCAGGAACAAACGCAAGAAAATTTCGTAAAAATGCAATTGGAAAAAAGCTTGTTGCATTTACCATCCGAACAAATTTTGAATTGTATAATTGCCTACGAGCCAATATGGGCAATTGGCACAGGCTTGAATGCTACAGCCGAACAAGCACAACAAATGCATCAATTTATTCGAAATATCATCGCAAAAAAATACAACCAAGCTGTTTCCGATTCAATTTCAATTTTATATGGTGGCAGTTGCAAACCCGATAATGCAGCTTCAATTTTTAGTCAGCCAGATGTGGATGGCGGCTTGATTGGCGGTGCTTCGCTGAAAGCCAACGATTTTATTTCAATCATTAAAAGCATATAATTTTTAGCATGAGAAAAATATTTTTCTGTTTTATTCTTTTTATTCCATTTTTAGCGAATGCTCAAAAACCTGTTACAGAGCAGTTTTCAACCACCAATGTGGATGAATTTCATAAGCAGTTGAAGAAGTTTATGACTGATAACAAAATGGAACAGTATAAAAAACAAATGGATGAATGGGAAACTGCGGTTGAAAAAAATCATGGTTTATCGCAAGAGCAAATTTTGGAAGTGGCTGGCAATTGCAATTTCATGGTGGGTTTAAAATATCGCCCAATTCAATTTTTTAATTACATCGACGCCATCATTGCTTACACCTCTCAAAAAGGCGATGCTGGCTTGTTTACAAAGTGGAATGCGATGATTCCAGATGTAATAAAATCGCAAAAAAGTGGTTTGCAAAAAGATTATATCACGTTTATGGATTTTTCAAAAGTGTTTTTTGCAAAAAATATTTTTAAAGAAAATGGCGATAGAAAATGGTTTTGCGAATCAGAAGGTTTTGAATTGGTCTTTGATAAAGAACCGAAACTAACTTTTAGCAAATGTACGTTTGTGATGACTGGCTCTGGAGATACGGTGAAAGTGCAGTGTCCATCGGGTATTTGGCTGATAGCAAAAGAAAAGTGGTTAGCACCAAGCGGTACAACAACTTGGGAAAAGGCAGGCTTATCAACTGATTCAGTTTTTGCTACTTTCGGTAAATTTAGCATTGATGCGGTAAAAGCCGAATTGAGTGTTGATTCAGCAAAATTAATTCACAAACAATATTTTAACGCACCCGTTTTTGGGAAATTAGTTGACCGCCTGAACACCAGAAAGGCTGGCACTTTTAGCGGTGCTTATCCAAAATTTTCTTCATTTGGTTATTATGATTTGAAAGACATTTCGAAAGGGGTAAAATATAGCGGAGGCTTTGGTATTGCAGGTTATAATGTGTTAGGAACAGGCGTAAATAGCAAACCAGCTGAATTGAAATTTTACAATAACAAAAGCCAATTGGTTGCGATTGCTCACTCCAATCAATTTTTTATTCGCAAAGGAATTGAGTTAATATCAGTGAATGCAGAATCGAAAATTTTTATGGGAAGCGATTCGATTTTTCATCCAGGATGCGAAATGAATTTTTCGATTGCAAAGCGAATTTTAAAATTGCAACGTGGTGATATGGGCATTACAAAAATTGCATTCAACGATGCGTATCATCAATGTGAATTGAGTTGTGAAGCCATTGTGTGGCCTATTGATAGCAACAAAATTTCTTTAGTGCAATTATCTGCGGCTGGAAAATTACCCTCTACTTTCGAATCGTTTAATTATTATGAAGAAGGTAAAATGGATAAATACACCAACATCTCCGATTTCAATCCGTTGGAAGTGATAAAAAATTATTGCGAAAAAAATAAAGTTCGTGAAGTAGATGCTGAAACCATTGCCAGGCAAATGAATCAGAATTATGATGAAAGTACTATCAAGGGCACTTTATACAATTTAACTGAAGAAGGTTTTATTTTTTATGATGAATCAAAGCACTTGGTGAAGCTGAAAGATAAAGCCATTATGTATGTAAAAGCCAAACATAAATTAACAGATTATGACAACATCAAAATCAATTCGCAAAGCAATGATGGGCAATCGGCAAAAATTGATTTGACCGATAAAAATATTTCTATCGAAGGTGTGAAAGCCTTTAACCTAAGCGACTCTAATCAAGTTTCAATTTTTCCGCTGAAAGGAAAATTGACGATGAAACAAAATCGCGACATGGATTTTAAAGGTGGCATGTTTGGTGGCAGGTTAGATTTTAAAGGCAAAGATTTTGCTTTCAATTATAAAGAATTTAAAGTAGGGATGAAGAAAGCCGATTCAATGTTAATCAATATTCCTTCAGGAAAATTTCAACAAGATGGGCATGAACAATTAACACCCACAAAAACGTACATCTGCGATTTGAATGCTGATTTGATGATTGACGGGCCATTCAACAAATCGAGCAGGGTAAAGGCTCCGCAGTATCCTAAATTAATTACTAATGATAATTCTTATGCGTATTATCAAGATGCAAAAATTCAACACAACGCTTACACCAAAAGCAAATTTTATTTCAAGCTCGATAAATTTGAAATGGATAGTTTAAATACTTTTTCATTATCGGCAGTTCATTTTCCTGGCGCGTTAATTTCGGGTGGAATCTTTCCTGATTTTTCGGAAGAATTGCGTTTGCAAAAAGATTTATCACTTGGTTTTCAAACCAACACACCTGATGGTGGTTTCCCAATTTACGGCGGCAAAGGCACTTACAAAGGCGGCATTTCATTGAGTAATGCTGGTTTGTTGGGCGATGGTGAATTTGGTTTTATGGCGAATAAACAGATGGCAAAAAACATTTTGTTTACACCCGATTCATTAAACGCAAAAGTTGAAATTTTCACACAATCAGCCTCTGATGCGCCAATTGCGTATCCTGAAACTTTTAATAAAAATGTAAAAACACATTGGTTGCCCAACGCTGATAGAATGGAAGTCAGGATGGATACTACACCATTTCAATTGTTTGGCAACTTAGCAAAATTGAAAGGCAATTTAATTATTTCTTCGAAAGGAATGAATGGTGATGGCGTTTTAGATTGGCCCGAAGCCACTATGCACAGTACTTCTATGCACTTCAGGAAAATGGATGTGGATGCTGATACATCGGATATTAAAATCAAAACAGCGGATGGAAACATTGCTGTTACATCGCCTAATGTGCATTCGAAAATTGATTTTGCAAAGCGCACAGGCGATTTCACTTCCAACGAATCAGATAAATCGGCTGATTTTATTTACAATCAATACACCACTTCTATCAATGAATTTCATTGGGATATGGATAAGAAAACCATTGATTTTATTAGCCCTGCTGGCAAAACGGCTTATTTCACTTCTCAAAATCCAGAACAAAAAGGTTTGAATTTTGTGGGTAAATCGGCGCAATATAATTTGTCGAATTATCAATTAACGGTGGAAGGAATTCCTTACATCAACGCTGGTGATGCCATGATAACGCCTGACAGCGGTTTGGTTTACATCGAACCAAAAGCAGAAATGAAAATTTTGAAAAATGCAAAAATCATTTGCGATACCAATCGTCAGTTTCATAAAATTTATGACGCTACGGTGAAAATTTTTAGCAAAGAAAATTATTTAGCCACTAATGCAAAATATGATTTCTTCAGCAAAATCACTGGCAAACAAGTGTTGCAGGTGGATACTTTAACGATGACGGAATACAAAGGAAAAATTCGTAGCGTTGGTTTTGCAAACATCAAAGAGGAAAACAATTTTGCATTGAATCAGAAAATGAATTTCAAAGGTTATTTCCGATTTAATGCAAAAGAAAGAAATCCATCATTGAATGGTTTTGCAAAATTGAAATTAAAAAGCACAACCATTCCAACTGAATGGTTCACCATGAACTCCGTTATCAAAGCCGATTCGGGTACTTTTGATATTACTGATGCGAAAAATGAAAAAGGCGATAAAGTGTTTTTTGGAATTTTGAAAAGCTCATTTGATTCATTGGGCGTTTATCCAGCGATTTTTTCTTCGGCTTCAACCGCAACTGATTTTCCGATTTTTGTTCCCGAAGGAACTTTAGAATATAATGCGGCTACAAACGATTTGACTTATGGTTTGGGAACAAAAATCAGAGGCGAATCGAACAAAGGTGATTTTGTTCGATTTAATGATAACACCAACAAAATGTATTGCGATGGCAAATTTGCCTTAGGCTATAATTTGAATGGCATGCAAGTAAATCTTTCGGGCAATGCTACTTATGATTTGAACAAAAACAACGTGGTGATGAATGCTTGCTTGGGCTTGAAAATTGATTTCAGCTCCGACTTGTATGCCATGATGATAAAGGAATTGATGGATAATACTGCCGATAAAGAGAATATTGATTTTACCAAAAATTTACCTTTTTATGAAAAAGCATTTAGCGAATTTTTCAGCACACACGAAGTGAAAAAGGCTTTCAAGGCTGTGAAAGAATCTATGAATCCTGATGCTGCAGTTTCGGTTGATGGACCAGTTAAAATTGATTTGCCAAAAAAATCGCCGTTCAATTTATTTTTTACTGATGTAAAATTAATGTACGACCCATTCACAGCCAGCTGGAGAGCCTCATGCCCAGTAGGTTTGATAACAGTAGGCGATTATTATTTCGGTAAAAAAATTCATGCTTATATGGAGTTTGGCGGCAAACGTGGTGATGATTTTTTTAACATCATTTTTGAAACCAGTGAAGTGGATTGGTATAGCTTTATGTATCGAGGGCACATTTTACAAATCATGAGCAGCAATGATGCTTTCAATGAATCCATCAATAAAATTGTGCCTGAAAAACGCAAAGTAACTTTAGAAGCTGCTAAGCCAACTGAATTTTATCAATACCAAGTGGGCAGCGATAGCCGTGTGAAACAATTTAAGGCTACGATGAAAATGATGCACTACTAAATATTTGAAATCATTTCATAAAAAGATTTTCAATTAGTTGCAAAACAAAAAACTTATTCTACCTTTGCAGCCCAATAAAATTGCGGAGTAGAGCAGAGGTAGCTCGTCGGGCTCATAACCCGAAGGTCAGTGGTTCGAGTCCACTCTCCGCTACAAAAAAATCGGCAACATCAATTCTTTTGATGTTGCCGATTTTTTTTATTGCAATCCATTTAAAGGTATTAGCTTATTGATTGTAACATTCTTTTCTAATTAGTACTAAATGGGTCGAATTTATTTTTTAGAAACATTTTCTTGCTTTTGCTGCAACAAAATAATAATTCGCTGACACCACCTTGTAGCTAAATAAAGTGATGAAAAATATTTTTATTGGCATGCAACGTTTTTAATTTCAACATTGTCATTAATGGAGAAAGGCATATCTACGTGGGTTTACATAAAAGAATACAGAGAAATACGTAGCAAATGTTAATAAAATGTGGATAACTAAATTTGGTAACTAATGTTAGTGAGTATAGTTTTACCGCTCATTAAAAGTTTATTAAGAAATCTGAAACAAAAATAAATCTCTATCACAATAAATCTCTATCACATGAATTCAAATTACCCTTTCGTTTTCGGAAAAAAAGCAGCAAAATTTTTGTTGCCACTATTCTTTGTATTAATTGCAGCCACGAGTGCTTGGTCGCAGGTAGTTGTAACTGCAAGTGGACCTGGGTCGTCCACTTTAACAGGTAGTCCTTATGCCAGTTTAGCGGCGGCAATTACTGATTTGAATGCTAATTATAGTGCTGCCAATGGTAGTGTTATATTAACATGTTCGAACGGAACAGAAACGGCACCATTAGGAGGTTATAATATAACGGCAACTGGAACTGCTGGTAATACGATTACCATTGATGGAGTTTCGAGTGGTAGTGTTACCTTAACGGGCTTTTCTCCTCAAACTGCTGGTAGCCAATTTGATGGTATTTTTAAAATTGTAGGTGGTGATTATATCACTATTCAGAATTTTAAAATGCAAGAAAATAGTGGGAATACAAATATTACTTTAGCAACAAACACTATGACTGATTTTGCAGTGGGTGTGTTTTATAATACTACTACTGATGGGGCACAAAATGTAACCATCAAAAACAATATCATCACGATGGGAGCTACTAACCAAAATGCGTTAGGTATCTTGTCTACTACTGCTAACTCTGCTACTTCAGTTACTGCAGCACTTGCTACTGCTACTTCAGGTTTAAATAATAATCTTATAATTTATGGCAACACCATTAGTAGTGTTGCTTTTGGCATTCAAATAATTGCACCACCCAATACAGCTTCTGTAACAACATCGGGTATTGATATCGGTGGCACATCATTAGCTACTGCTAATACAATTACTTATGGTGTGAACACAGCAGCTACATCTACTTATAATTTATATTCAGGTAATGGAGTTCGCTTAACCAATGTGATTGGTGTAAATTGCAGATTCAATACTATTAATACTATTTCAGGTTATACACAGGCTAATACTGCAATATCTGTTGGTGGTACTACTCCAGTTGGTGTAACTTATACCAATACTATTTCAAATAATACTATTGTGATGAACATGAGCAATGCTACTAACAATGGTATTGATTTCGGTTATGGTTTGACTACA
>CAIODY010000076.1 GCA_903857255.1 uncultured bacterium | reverse complement strand
CAATTCAAAAAAAGATTTTTCATTTTCTCATCTTCTAATTTCCTCATTTCCAAATCAACCATTCATCTTCTCCAAAAATTCTTTTGCTTCTTTCAAATCTTTGATGTGCTTAATGCTTACGATTAAGTTTTTGTCGGTTTGTTTTAGGCTGCATCGTGCGCCTTGTGAGTTGATGTAATTGAGGATGGTAGCGAACTTCGGTGATTCATAAAACTTACTTTGTTGTTCGCCTAAAAAATAACAACGCATCATTTTGTCTTTCACAATCAATCTTTCAAAACCACAATCAGTAGCCACCCAACGCAAACGAATGGCATCAAACAATTCAAAAATTTCTTTGGGCAATGGTCCAAATCTATCGGCTAATTGTGTGGCAAAAGTTTGCAATTGCTCTTCATTTTCGCAATCATCCAATTGACGATACAACGCCAATCGCTCATTAATACTATTCACAAACGCATCAGGAATCAGCATTTCGGTATCGGTATCAATCGCACAATCTTTCACGTATTTTGGTGCAATCGTGTCGGTATTTGCATCTTCAAATAAATCTTTGAATTCCGTTTCTTTCAATTCTTTAATCGCTTCGTCCAATATTTTATGATACATTTCAAAACCCACTTCGGCTATAAAGCCACTCTGTTCGCCGCCTAACAGGTTTCCTGCGCCACGAATATCCAAATCTTTCAACGAAATATTAAAGCCACTTCCTAAATCCGAAAACTGTTCAATCGTCTGCAAACGCTTACGGGCTTCGGGTGTAAGCACATGCATCGGTGGTGCAAGTAAATAGCAAAATGCTTTTTTATTGTTTCTTCCCACACGACCACGAAGCTGATGCAAATCGCTCAAACCGTGATGGTGTGCATGATTGATGATGATGGTGTTGGCATTTTCAATATCCAAACCACTCTCCACAATGTTGGTACAAACCAACACATCATATTCGCGATTGATGAAACCCAACATGCGTTGTTCCAATTGTTCGCCATCCAATTGTCCATGCGCCACACCGATTTCAAACGCAGGACACAACTTGCGAATCAACTCGGCAATCTCACCAATATCATTCACTTTGTTGTGAATAAAATAAACCTGTCCGCCGCGATAAACTTCAAATTCAATCGCTTCTTTTATCAAATCGGTATTAAACGTATGCACCGAAGTGCTTACTGGTTGCCTGTTTGGCGGTGGTGTGTTGATGATAGATAAATCTCTTGCACCCATCATACTAAATTGCAAAGTTCGTGGAATGGGCGTTGCTGTAAGTGTTAAAGTATCCACCGAAGTTTTAATCAATTTCAATTTATCTTTTGCGCCCACACCAAATTTTTGTTCTTCATCAATAATCATCAAACCCAAATCTTTGAATTTAATTTTGCTGCCCAACAGCATGTGTGTGCCAATCAAAATATCAACTTTTCCATCTTCTAATTTTTGCAAAGTTTCTTTAATTTCCTTCGCTGTTTTAAAACGATTGACATATTCCACCGTGCATGGAAATTCTTTTAATCGCTCCGCAAATGTTTTCGCATGTTGCATCGCTAAAATTGTAGTTGGCACTAAAACGGCAACTTGCTTTCCATCCGCAACTGCTTTAAAAGCCGCACGGATAGCCACTTCTGTTTTACCAAAACCCACATCGCCACAAACCAATCTATCCATCGGATGCGGCTTTTCCATATCCGCTTTTACATCTTGCGTTGCCTTCAATTGGTCGGGCGTATCTTCATAAATAAAACTCGATTCCAATTCATTTTGCAAATAAGTATCGGGCGCAAATGCAAAACCTTTTGCCGCTTTTCTGGTGGCGTATAATTTGATTAAATCAAACGCCAACTCTTTTACTTTCAGTTTTGTTTTGCGTTTTAATTGTTCCCAAACTTCGCTACCCAATTTATTTACTTTCGGCTCAATCCCCTCTTTGCCACTGTATTTGGTGATTTTATGTAGCGAATTTATATTCACATACAACAAGTCGTTATCGCGATAAAAAATGCGAACCACTTCTTGCACCACACCATTCATTTCTAATTTCTGCAAGCCCGAATATTTCCCAACACCATGGTCAATGTGAACTACATAATCACCAGGTTGCAGTTCCTTCAATGATTTCAGGCTGATAGCATTCGATTTGGCATAACCCACTTTTTGTTTGTAGCGATGATAACGCTCAAAAATTTGATGGTCGGTGTAGCAAACTAATTTTGAATCTTGGTCGATGAAACCCTGATGCAGAGCGATGTTGATGGGAGTGAAACGAATGTTTTTATGTACGATTTCAGATTTACGATTTACGATTTTTGATTTGCCCAAATCGTCAAAAATGTTGTAGAACCGTTCAATCTGTTTTGGATTATCGGAGAATATTAAATTCTCAAAACCTAAATGTTGCTTTACTAATAAATCATCAATCAGCAGTTCGAAATTTTTGTTGAAAGATGGCTGTGGTGTTTGATGGAACTCAATTACAGCATCAGCAGTAAAATATTTTCTTGTACCAAATTCAACAATCGAAAACTTTTCGATTGAATTAAGAATTAGAAATGAAGAATTAGAAATTAGTAAATCATTCCAGTTTGTCTGTTGTTCATTCTTAATTCCTAATTCATAATTTTTAATTAAGTCGAAAGAATCCGTTGCATTTTTCAACCAAAAAATTGCATCACTTTTTAAGAAATCAAAAATGGAAGATGATGTTGTTTCATCACTCAAATTATTCGTGTTCGGAATGATAGTAACGTGTGCAATATTCTGATTGCTCAATTGTGATGCAGGGTCGAAAGTTCTGATACTTTCTACTTCCTTACCAAACAATTCAACACGATAAGGCAAATCATTTCCAAAACTAAAAATATCTACAATGCCGCCACGGATGCTGAATTGACCAGGTTCATACACAAAATCAGTTCTATCAAAATTCAATTCGGTGAGCAATTCAATCACAAAATCTAAATCTAAATTATCGCCTTTTTTAAAATGCAAAATGTGTTTCTGCAAATCAGCTTGCGACACCACTTTTTCCATCAACGCTTCGGGATAAGTAACTACAATTCTGCCACGATTGCTATGTTTTAAAAAATCAGTCAACACTTCTGTTCGCTCCAACACCTGATTGTTGTTGAGTTCGGAAGAAAAATTTCCAACGATGTTGAATGAATCAGGGAAGAAAAAACAATGTGCATTTTCTTTTTGCGCCATTGCACCATTGCGAAATTGAGTAATTATATTTTCAACGTCAGTTTGAAAATACAACGCTTCTTCTTTGTTGTTGCAAACAATAAAATGTGTTTGGTTTGGGTTCGACAAATAGATAGCAGCCGCTTGCAAACTTTCTGCCGAACCAATTAAACCATTTAAGTGAATGGTTTGCGGCTGGCTTTGTTGCAATCGTTCAATAATTTTTTTCGATTGTGTTGAGCCTTGAACACGGCTCAAAATTTCGGGTAAATTCATCTACACTAATTCTGTAAGAGCGGCAAAGGTAGTGGTTTTGAAAGTAAAATTTCATCAAAATAAACTTTGCCTTTCTGCTGCACTCGAAAACTTTTCTTCATGTTGCAATAACCATTTTTTCACCCACAAATCTCCACCATAGCCAGTTAAGCTGCCATCGCTTCCAATCACTCGATGACATGGAATGATGATGTTGATTTGATTTTTTCCGTTGGTGGATGCGATTGCTCTGATGGCTTTTTCATTCTTCATGCGTTTTGATTGTTCGGCATAACTGATGGTTTTGCCAAAGGGAATGTTCAATAATTCTTGCCAAACAGTTTTTTGAAAATCAGTTCCATTCATTTCAATTGGCATATCAAAAATTTTGCGTTTGCCTTCAAAATATTCTTGCAATTGCAAAATAGTTTGTTGCATGATGGCAGGATTATTGGTTGTGATTTCTGCTGCAATCATTGGTTTTGTTTTTGATTCGATAAACAAAACCGAAATCAACTTATCGCTCGAAGTGCTTATTTGTAGCGCACCTACGGGCGATTGAAATTGTTCTACAAAAATATTTTCTTGATTCATTTCAAGTAAAGAAACAAAAAAAGCGATGAAAACTCATCGCTTTTTTTGTGTTGATTTCATTTTTTAGAAATTATTTTTTTCGATTAAAATCACCTGCTTGCACATAAATTACTTTGTTCAAATCAATCCATTTTTTCATTGCTACATTTACTTCGGCTACCGAAATATTTTTGATTTTATTTTCTATGTCGATATTCCATTTCATCGTACGACCTATGTACAGATTGGTATTCAGCTTGCTGCGTAAATAATTATCATCGCTGCGGTTCACATTTTGCGATTGCAAAAATCCTGATTTTGCATCTTTTAATTCTTGCTCTGTAAATCCATCTTTCAACACTTTTTCAATTTCTTCTTTAAAAGCGTTCATGAACTTTTCGCTGTTATCTGGATTGTAAATAGCATAAGCACCAAACGCACCAACTTTATCCATTTCGCCAGGTTGAATAAAACTGCCAACACCATAGCTGATGCCTTCTTTCTGACGAATACGAGTTGATAAACGTGAATTTAAAAATCCACCACCCAACATATAATTGCCTATCAACAATGCGCCATAATCAGCATCATCGCCGTTTAACGCCAAATCTTGCGAACACAAAAACATCGCATTGGCTTTATCTGGTGTGTTTACTTTTTCATTTTTTGAAGGCATATTAAACAACACATCGGGCATGCGAACAAATTTTGTGGTGGAAGTAAATCCGTCCATCATGCCATTCAATTCCGCTTCGGTGGCGGCTTCATCGCAATCACCAATCACACTGATGATGGCATTTGCACCAGAATATTGTGTGTAGAAATTTTTTACGTCTTCCAATTTCGCAGCTTTTATTGCAGCAGTTTGTTCATCAAAAGTTTGTGTGTAGCGATAATCCTTTTTATCAAAATTATTAGAAAGACGACTTAATAAATTCGATGCAATCGCTTGTGGTTCGCTCTTTTGCTCATCAATGCCAGCTAATTTTTCTTCTTTCAATTTGTCAAATTCTGATGAAGGAAAACTGGGATGACGCAAAATTTCAGCTACATATTTTAGTGCAGGAATCAAATTTTCTTTCACCGTTTTCACTGTGATATTCACGGTTTGTCCACCGCCATAAATTTGCAATTCAGTTTTCAATTTATCTAACTCATCTTTTAATTGTTGACGAGTATGTGTGGTTGTTCCTTTGTCTAACATTTCAGCCGTGATGCTGGCTGCAACACCTTTATCACTCATGCTTTCCGCATTGCCAATATGCAAAACAATGTTGGCAGAAATGGCATCACCACGGTTTGCTTTTTTCAAAAATGCAAATTTGCCACCCGTTTTTAAAGTACCTTTTTTAGTATGATTTTCTACATTTTCAGGCGTTGGTTCAAATGTTTCTGCATTCGCAATTGCCTTTTCGCCTTTGTAATCTTTCACCAAATCATTCACGTTTGGATTAGCTGGAATCGTTGCTCTATCAGGGTTTGCATCAGGAATAAAAAATCCTGTGGTGCGATTAGAAGGTTTTAAATAAGTAGCCACATCGCGGTTTACATCAGCAGCGGTAACTTTTTTAATGCCATCGCGATAAAGAAATAATAAACGCCAATCGCCTTGTGCAATAAATTCGCTAAGCACCATGCCCACTTGGTCGCTATTATTTAATAGCAAATCTATGTTTTTCAAAATGCTATTTTTTGCTCGTTCCACTTCTTCCTCTTTTACAGGATTATTTTTCAAATCATCCAAAAGGCTCATCATGCTTGACTTTGCATCATCCAAAGATTTTTCTTTCAACACATTTGCATTGATGTATAAAAATCCAGCGTCTTTTAATTGTTGCGAATAAGCATACAAACTGCTGGCTTTTTTTGTTTCCACCAAAGCTTTGTACAATCGCCCCGAAGGCTCGTTGCTCAACACTTCAGCCAACACTTCGATGGCAGGATAATCGGCATGTGCGCCATTGCAAATATGATAAGCACAACTTACCACTTGCAAATCTCCAGTTCTACGCAATGTAACGCTGCGTTCGCCATCCTGCACAGGTTCTACGGTGTAGGGCTCTTGCAAATTTCTTGCAGGTTTTGTCATTTTTCCAAAATATTCATTCACCAATTTCAAGGTATTTTCAGGGTCAATTTTTCCAGCAATAGTTAACACTGCATTATCGGATTGATAGTATTTGTGATAAAATGCTTGCAAATTTTCAATCGGCACTTTCTCAATATCTTCGCGGCTTCCAATGGTACTTTTGCCGTAGTTGTGCCATAAATACATCGTGCTCACAACTCTTTCCATCAAAATATTACTGGGGTCATTTTCGCCACTTTCAAATTCATTTCTTACCACCGAAAATTCTGTTTCCAAATCTTTTTTGGCGATGAAAGAATTTAACATGCGGTCGCTTTCCAAGTCCAAAGCCCATTTCAGGTTCTCATCCGTTGCCGAAAAAGTTTCAAAATAATTTGTTCGGTCGTAGGATGTGCTGCCATTTGGGCGACAACCATGCGATGATAATTCATTTGGAATATTGGTGTGTTTTGGCGAACCTTTAAACACCATGTGTTCTAATAAATGCGCCATGCCCGTTTCACCATAACCTTCCATTCGGCTGCCTACCAAATACGTGATATTCACTGTGGCTGTGGCTTTTGAAGGGTCGGGGAATAACAAAACTTTTAAGCCATTGCTTAAATGATACTCGGTAATGCCTTCCACCGTTGCTATTTTTGTTTGTGCAAATGTGGTGAAATGTAGCAGCAGCATGGCTGCCACCAATGTTGATTTAATTTTGGTCATAAAATTGATTTTAGATTAGGGAATAAATGTAAGGCTGTTGAAATTATTTTTTGTTGATTTTTTGAAATTCAATTTTCGTTTTATCTCGACATAACGCATTTTGCAGTTCTTAATTTTTCGAACCACTTTTTCTTTTTCTATTTCAACTTTTTCTTTTTTGGATGTTGTCGAGTATCAAAAAATGTAAGTAGTTCAACCATGTTTTTATTGGTATTAATTTGATACAAAAGCAAGTTGTGTTTGGTAATCAAAACCTCATGTATATTGGCTTTCAACGATTTTCGGAAAGCATAAGGATTGAGTTTGAGAATAGAAATTATTTCTTCTGTTCGAGAAATAAAATGATTGATTTCTTTTTTTATCCAACGATTTTCTAAATAGTCAATCACATGGTCAAATGTTTCAGTAGCTAATGGTGTCCAAACTATTTTGTAAACCATTTTTTATATTTTTTCATCACCGTTTCATGTGCAATTACTTCCCCTTTTGCAGCCTGTTGTTGTGCTTTTTTTATCATTGATTTTTGTTCATCAGTAAGTTCATCCCACAAATCAATTTCTTCTGCATGGCTTACCCATTCATGTATTTGATGAATCAAATTTTTATTATTGCTTGATAAAATGCGTAGTGCTAAATCAATTTTTTGTGTTTGTAAATTCATTGCTGCAAATTAATAGCTCAAAGGTAAAATAATTTCAATTACAAAAGCGATTCACAATTTTTTGAACCGTTTTTTGTTTGTGCAAAATGCGATTTTTTTTGCTGCGTTAATTCAACTTTTTCGATTTTCGTTTTATCTTGCCCACCATGATTGAAGCATTATTAGGCGGATTGTTTTTAGGCTTGGGACTAATGATTATGGTTGGACCAGCATTTTTCGCAGTTATTGATACCAGTATCAATAAGGGTTTCAAAACTGCATTGTTCTTTATTGCTGGAGTTTCAGTTAGTGATGTATCGTATATCGTACTTTCAAATATTGGTGCAACTAAGTTGATAACTCAAAAAACAGATGCAATCTATTTCATTGGCGGTACAGCTCTTTTAATTTTCGGATTAGTCATGTTTCTAAAGAAAAGAAAAGACGAGATTGAGCATATAGAAATTAAGAACGGAGATAGATTTAAGTATTTTGCAAAAGGATGGATTATAAATACAACAGCCCCTGGAGTATTTTTCTTTTGGATAGGAACTGCAATTGGTTTATCAAACAAAGGTTATACTGTAAATCAGAAAATTGCATTTTTTACTACAGCAATAGTTACTGTGATTAGTTCAGATATTGGAAAAGCATTCACGGCGCAAAAGCTGAAAGAAAGATGGTTAAATCCATATGTAATTCATTGGATAAATAAAATGAGTGGTATCGGCATGATTTTATTTGGTTTTTACATGCTTTATTTAGGTTTTAAAACTTTATAGCCGATGCAAAATGAATGGTTGATTATTTCGGGTACTTCACGAATTGGAAGTAAATCGTTGCAGGTTGCAAAGGCTTATCAGCAGTTGCTTTCGGCAAAGAATATCGAAAGTAAAATTTTAGCTTTGGAAAATTTACCACTAAATATTTTCGACATTAATTCAAAATCAGAAGAACTAAAACAGTTGGAAAATTCAACCATTATTCCTGCTCAAAAAATAATTTTTGTGGCTTCGGAATACAACGGAAGTTTTCCTGGCGCATTAAAAATGTTGTTAGATTGTTGCGATATCCGAAATTGTTTTTGGAACAAAAAAGCAGCATTGGTGGGTGTTTCAGACGGACGAAATGGCAATCTTCGAGGCTTAGACCATTTAACTGGGGTGTTAAATTATTTGAAAATAAACGTGCTTCATTATAAAGTTACCATTCCAACTATTTTAAAAACGATGAACGAAAATTTTGAAATAATTGATGCACACATCATCAACACGTTGAACAAACAAATTGAAGAGTTTGAAAAATTTTAACCAATTTTTGCCATGCGAATTTTAGTTCGATTGCCCAACTGGTTAGGTGATTTGGTGATGAGTGTGGGCTTTATCAATGCTTTGCAAAAGCAATTTCCGGAAGCCGAAATTGATGTGATTTGCAAAAAAGGAATGGAAGATTTGCTCGATTTTTTTCCAACTATTTCCAATCGTTTTATTTTTTCAAAACAAGAATTTGATGGAATTTTTGGTGCGTATAAATTTGGTAGAAAAATAAAATCAACCGAACAATACGATTTGTTTTTTTGCTTACCCAATTCATTTTCATCAGCATTGATGGGCTTTGCAAGCGGAGCAAAAAAAAGAATTGGTTTTAAAAATGAAAGTAGAAATTTTCTGCTCACTCAATCTTTTTCACAACCAAAAAATTTGCATCGAGCCGAAGAATACATTTTTTTGTTGGAGAAATTTCTTAATGAAAAATTGGAAAAGCCAACCATTCTTTTCCAAGTAAAAAAAGAAAAAGTAGAAAATAAAATCATTGTCAACTTCAATTCCGAAGCCGCTTCGAGGCGAATGCCGATGTTGAAAGCGATTTCAATTTTACAAAGAATTTCTACTGAATTTTCAAACGATATTTTATTAATTGGCGCACCAAAAGATAAAGTTTATGTAGATGAATTATGTCGCTTGCTCAATAACAATCGCATCAAAAATTTGGCTGGAAAAACTTCTTTAAAAGATTTAGCCATTTTGATGGCGAACAGCAAGGCTATGCTGAGTGTGGATTCTGGTCCATCGCATTTATGCAATGCACTGCAAACAAAGGTTGTTGTGTTGCATGGTGCCGATGATGAAAATAATACTGAAGCCTACAATAAAAATTTTGTGGATGGTATGCGTTATGGCAAATTGCCTTGCGAACCATGTGTGAAAAATGTTTGCCAACCTTATGGTTCGCCTAAATGTTTAGAAATGTTGGATGAAAATGTAATCGTAGAAAAATTAAAAAACACGTTAGCGTAAAACGGTTACATTTCCATGCACTTGCAATGTTCTTCCTTTGCTGCAAGTGATTGCAATCTCATACATATAAACTCCAACAGGCTGATTTATACTGTTATAAGTACCATCCCAACCTTGCGTTTTATCACTAGTTTGAAAAACTCTTTGCCCCCAACGATTGAAAATTTGAAAATTAGTTAGTTGAATAAAATCACCTGGATTAAGAATTCGATAAACATCATCCACCCCATCATTATTAGGTGTGAAAGCATTGGGCAGCAAGGCTAAGCAGCATTTCACATCAATAAAAGCTGAATCGTTCAAGTGGCAACCATGATTATCAATAATATCAATTTTATAAAGCCCAGTTTCAACTTGGGTTGGTGATAAATAAGTGGTATTATCTAACGAACTGACTGAAACATTGTATGGTCGAGTGCCGCCATAAACATTCACTATAATTTTTCCATCCACTTTGAAATAACAGGAAGCATCATCAGTTGTAATAACTTTTGATAAAACCGAATCGGGTTCAGCAATGTAAACAGAAGTGGTATCTAAGCAACCATGAGCATCCCTTCCATAAACGGTGTAATGATTGGCTGGCACATTTGGAAAAACTGAATCAGTAATAAACGATGGAATTAATTTTTGAATTTCATAAGAATAATAAGGCGTTCCGCCTGTTGAAGAAATTGCAAAATGCCCATCAACTAAGCCTTTACAACTAATATCTAAGGAGTCATTTATCCAAGTAACAAACTTGGGCGGTTGAGGAATTGAAATTGTTGTATCATGATAACAACTAGCATTTAATGACGCTCTAACTATGTGAGTACCGCCATTAAGATTTTTTAGTGTATCGTTTTGTCCTTCCAAATTTCCATCAACATAAAAAGAGTAGTTAGAGGTTGGTGTAACATTTACAACAACGCTACCATTATTAAAGCCGAAACATGATGGGGATTGAATTGAAGTAATATTTATCAAAAATGGCGGTGGCTGTGATATAGTTATAAATGTATCCGTTGTACAATTATGTGCATCGGTTATCGAAATATGATAAGTGCCTGCCAGCAAAGTTGTTTGATTATTATTGTTGATAACAGTACTGTTAAGCATCATTGTGTATGGCATTGTACCACCGCTTACACTAAAAATAATCTGCCCATCATTCATGCCATTGCAACTTGCATTTTGTATATGATTTATCGTTAGTAGCAATTTACTTGGATTAACGAGTTTAACTGTGTCATTTGAAAAACAATGAATAGAATCAACGCAATGAAAAATAAAAACACCCCCCGTCAAACCATGATAATTGTAAATGGTATCATGCCCAATTAATGAACCATTCAAATAAACATTCACTGGTGGATGCAACAGATGAATTAAATAATTAAATGAGCCCGTTGTATCACCATGACAAAGAATTGGAGTTACGTTGGCAACTTGAGAATTTACTCCTCTAACTGTAACTGTGATGGTATCGCCGCCAGTGGTTGAGCATTGATTCGTTGATAAAACATATTGCGTTGTAGTCGTTGGATATACTGTAACCGTATCGCTTGTGCTAAACTGAACACCATTGGCATACCAAACGCCTGAAACATTCACTGGCACTGGCGTATAAGGTATTGAAGTTACATTATAATTGCTAATACTCGAATTCCAAGCAAAATGCCAAGCCAAACTATTTGCTGTCCATTGCGTTGGATAATTATACCCAACCGGAAAAGCCGCAGTAGTGCCTAATGAATCTTGTACTCCTAAAATGGCAGCACCGCCATTCCATGTGCTACACAAAGGTTTTGTTCCAACAAAAATATCAATATTGTTGCTGCCTTCATACAAAACAATTTGATTGGTAGCACACAAAGTATTGCAACTAAATTCCGGAATATTATTTAGTGAATAAACAAATCTTCTATTCGGCGCTGTTCCAATCGTAATGTACGAGCGTTCGCCATAGTTTGGCACACCTGGGTCAATATCCTGCCAAGGTCCCATGATACAATTAATCGGGTCAGAATTAGAGGGAATTGCAGCAGTGATTGACCAAGGTGAAAATAATGTCGCTTGCTGCAAATCAAATGACAAATAGCCATTGCTCGATAGCAAACACTGCGAATAGGTATGATTATAAAAAGTGAATGGGAATCCAATATTTATCGGCGGTGTATAAACATCATCAATGGAATCCATGCTGGCAGTTGAAAACCCATTGGCTATTAGCCCCGACCGCAACAATACAGGATTTCCAATACAAATACTAGTATCATTGTTCAGGATATTTCCATGTTGAGCATGTGCAACACTCAATGAAAAAAAGCAAAAAAGAAAGATAAGTTTCAACTTCATTTTAAAAAATTTTTTTAAAGTTTAGGTACAGCAAACCTAACAATAATAATATTACTAAACAATATTTTTTTTGCCGTTTAATCCATTTATTTGTCGTGCTTATGTCTATTCAATTAATAAAAAAAATAGTTTTTTACTGTTGCTTTTTTATTGCATCAACTATATTGATTGCTGTTGCCATGTCATTCATTTTTGAAAATAAAATAAAAGCATTTGCCATTCACGAAATCAATACACAACTCAAAGGAAAATTAATTGTAAAAGGAGAAATCAGATTTTCGTTTTTGAGTCATTTTCCAAAAGCAACTATTAATTTTTCGGAAATTATTTTAAGAGATAATTCAACATCAAATCCTGATTTCATTACTGCAAAATCAATAGGATTGGGCTTTAACACTATTTCATTGCTCAAAGGAAATTATAATATCGATGCTATATTTATTGAAGATGCAACCATTCAATGTGTTAGTTTTAAAAATGGTGAAACCAATTTTGATGTATTCAAATCTGATTCAACCCACAAAAAAAAATCTGCTATTCAAATCGAAAAATTAGTTGCTAAAAAAGTAAAGTTGATAGTTGATAACAATAGCAACAATTTCAAATTACAGTGCCTAATTAATCATTTCACAGGCGATGGAAAAATCAACGGAACTACGATTGATGCTGAATTTGAAAGCGAAAATGAAATTGGCGAACAATCAAAATCATTGCCCGAATTTACTTTTCATCAACCTTTAACTATAAAAGGAAAAATAAAAATTGATTTAGAAAACAATGATTTTCAATTTCAAAAAACCAATATCAATTTAGCTGAAAACGAATTTGAAATCAACGGCATTTTTCAACCTAACAAACAAATTGATTTGAATTTAAAAGCAAAAAATTTAGCCATAAAAAACTTGGTAGAATTGACTTCTCAAAAAATAAAAAACAAGCTAAAAGGTATTAAGGATAAAGGTTTGATTAATTTAGAAATAAATTTTAAAGGTGCTATCAATAACAATCAAATCCCCGACATCACTGGAGATTTTGATTGGAACGAAGGTGAATTGACCTTACCAAATTGGAAAAATGATTTTGAAGATATTTCGATGAAAGGCAATTTGCAAACTCGAAAAAAATCGTTGGAAATCAACATCGAAAAATTATCCGCAGCGATGCTTGACCATCCATTTTCGCTGCAAATAAATTATGTGAACCAAAATAATTCGAGTTCAATTCGTTTGAAAACTGATGGCTTTTTAAGTGTAAAAGATTTACTGACATTTATTAATGAAAAACCTTCAAATGCTGATGGACAAATAGTTTTACACAATTTTGAAACTTCATTTTCTATTTCATCCAACAATAAAATTCAAAACTTTATTGCTAACAATTTCATCGAATTGAATAATATTTCTGCTGATTATCAAGATTGGAAATTGGAAAATATTAATGGCAAAATTTCTACTGACAGCAACTATTTAAACATTTTGCCAACCACCATTAAATTAAATGGTAACGATTTAAATTGTTCAGGAAAATTTCCGTTAAAAAATATTCTAAGTGATGATGCGAAAGATTTTATCGATGTTGCCATCGTTTCCGACAAAATAAACATCAACAGCTTGATGGTAGCCACTTCTGACAAAAAAGATACATCGGATAATTGGATAGATTTTCCGTTACACATCAAAGCGAATTGCAAAAATGTAACTTGGGATAAATTGATTTTGAATGATGTAATTACCGATTTAACGTTGAAAGATTCTACTATTTCCATTCTGCAATTTTTAACCCACACACAAAGCGGAACGCTGAATGCAAGCGGTGTGATGAAAAAAACGCCATCGAATATTCCATTCAATTATCTAGTTGATTTTAAGAATTTAGATATTGCTTCTACGTTTCAGCAATTCAACAATTTTGGTCAGAAAATAATACCAGATGATAAAATAAAAGGCGCATTATCAGGCAAGGTTTTGGTGAATGGAAATTTCGATAGAAATTTTAAAATAAAACCTGAAAGTATCAGTGCTACCGCGGATTTTGCCATTGATAATGGCGAACTAAATAATGTTTCGCAATTGATGAGCATGTCGAAATATTTGAAGGTAAAAGATTTGGAACATTTAAAATTTGCAACGCTAAAAAATCAAATTGAAATTAATAATCGAAAAATTATTTTGCCAGAAATGAGTATTAAGACAAATGCTGTAAACCTTACATTATCAGGCATTCACAGTTTTGATAACGATATGGATTATTTGGTGAAAGTAAGTTTGTTGGAAGTGTTTGCCAGAAAATTGGGCAAATCAGAAGATGCAAATTGGGAACAAGATGAAAAAAGTGGATTCAATATTTTCTTGCGAATGACGGGCAATGCAAGCAATCCGAAATTTTCGTTGAACAAAAAAGCAAGCAGACAACAATTCAAAGAGAACATGAAAGCAGAGCAACAAACCATGCAAAAGCTTATCAGAGCTGAATTAAATGGCGAACAACCCAAAGAAAAACCAATTGATTTTAAACAACCTGATAAAGTGGAATTGATAAATTGGGATGATTCAACAAAATAGTTTAAGGGCAATTTCGTTGCTATTGACATAGAAAAATCAAGCATGAATAAATATCATTTTCATAATCGGTTAAGAATTTTATTGCTGTTAGCGGCATTGATGATAGTGATTACCAGCCTTTGGTACACACATTTATTAGCCGAAAAATTATCGAAAGAAGAACGCAGCCGAATGGAAATGTTGGCAAATACTTATGAGCATTTGAACTCGGCAAATGAAAATACCGACATCGGTTTTTTAATCAACATCATTCAACACAATAAAAATATTCCGTTGATTTTAACGGATGAAAAAAAGAATTTTCAAAGCTGTATCAATTATCCAGCAACGGATTCAGCCGATTTAAAGACGATGCGAAAGGAATTATTAAAGCTTCGTGTAGCACAAGATTCCATTCCAATTTCAGCCAACGGAAAAATTGTACAGTACATTTTTTATAAAGATTCCAACTTACTAACCGACTTAAAATATTTTCCATTCATTCAAATTATTATCATCATTGTTTTTTTGATTGTGGCTTATTTGGCATTCTTTTCTTCAAATAGAAATTTACAAAATCAATTGTGGGTAGGTATGGCAAAAGAAACGGCGCATCAAATTGCAACGCCACTTAGTTCGCTGACTGCATGGGTTGATTATTTGAAAGAAAATTTGAAAAAAGAAAAAAATATTGAAGCAATTGCTGACATGCAAAATGATGTAGCTCGATTAGAAATTATTACACAGCGATTCAGCAAAATTGGCTCTACGCCTGAATTAACAGCCCAAGAATTAATCCCCGTTATTCAAAATTCAATGGATTATATGCAACGCCGAGCAGGTAGCAAAATCGCTTTTCGATTTATTAATGAAGCCAATAAAAATGTGGTGATAAAATTCAATGCACCACTGATAGAATGGGTGATGGAAAATTTATTACGTAATGCATTAGATGCAATGGAAGAAGGTGTTGGTGAAATAAATGTGCGCTTAAATATTGTTGGCAATAAATGTCAAATTGATGTAAGTGATACGGGCAAAGGAATTCCATCAGACAAATTTAAAACCGTTTTCAAACCTGGATACAGCACCAAGAAACGTGGATGGGGCTTGGGTTTGGCACTTTGCAAAAGAATAATTGAAGAGTACCACAAAGGAAAAATTTTTGTACGAGAATCACAATCAGGTACAGGAACTATTTTTAGGATTTTGTTGCCGAAGTAATTTCTTCAATTTTTAAAGCCGTTTTTATTAGGCTGCATTTTTATATTTTTTACCTTTGCGCTCCAATTTTTTTAATCATGCAACATTTATCTGAACAAGAACTTTTACGAAGAGAAACTTTACAAAAACTGATTGACAAGGGCATCAACCCCTACCCTGCCGAAACTTGGGAAATGACTTTTTCATCTAAAGAAATCATTGAAAAATTTGAAGAAAATGCTGATGATGAATTGTTGAAAGAAATCAGTTTTGCTGGTAGATTAATGAGCAAGCGAATCATGGGAAAGGCTGCCTTTGCTGTGTTGCAAGACAGTGTTGGTAAAATTCAGTTTTATGTAAAAGGTGAAGAAATTTGTCCAACCGAGGATAAAAGTTTGTACGATGAAGTTTTTAAACATTTGTTTGATTTGGGCGATATTATTGGTGTGAAAGGTTATGTTTTTAGAACAAAAACGGGTGAAATTTCTATTCATTGCAAAGCAATAAAATTATTAAGTAAAGCCTTGAAACCTTTGCCAGTAGTGAAAGTGGATGAAGATGGAAAAGTTCATGATGCCTTCACCAACCCTGAACAACGTTATAGAATGCGTTATGTAGATTTAATTGTGAATCCGCAAGTGAAAGATATTTTCATCAAGCGCACCAAATTGGTGAACAGCATGAGAGAATATTTAAACGCCAAAACTTACATGGAAGTTGAAACGCCCATTCTTCAACCGCTGTATGGTGGCGCAGCTGCACGACCTTTCAAAACGCATCACAATACATTGGACATGACTTTGTACATGCGTATTGCCAATGAATTATACTTGAAACGCTTGATTGTAGGCGGCTTTGACGGCGTTTATGAATTTTCAAAAGATTTCAGAAATGAAGGCATGAGCCGATTTCATAATCCTGAATTTACACAAATGGAATTGTATGTGGCTTATAAAGATTACAACTGGATGATGAATTTAGTAGAAGAAATGGTAGAGAAAGTTGCCATTGACGTTACAGGTTCAACGCAAGTTCAAGTAGGCGAAAATGTAATTGATTTCAAACGACCATGGAAACGCTTCACGATGTTTGAAGCCATCAAAGAGTACACTGGTATTGACATTGACGGCATGAACGAAGAACAACTTCGTGATGCTGCGAAGAAATTAAATCTGCATGTTGACCCAAAAATGGGCAAAGGAAAAATCATTGATGAATTGTTTGGTGAATTTGCCGAAGCCAAATTAATTCAGCCTACTTTCATTACCGATTACCCTGTTGAAATGAGTCCGTTGGCAAAATCGCATCGCTCGAAACCTGGTATGGTGGAGCGTTTTGAGGCAATCTGTAATGGCAAAGAATTGTGTAATTCATTCAGCGAATTAAACGACCCAATTGACCAACGCAAACGATTTGAAGAACAATTAGAATTGGGCAAACGTGGCGATGATGAAGCGATGGTGTTGGACGAAGATTTTCTTCGTGCATTAGAATATGGCATGCCGCCCACAGCAGGCTTGGGCATTGGCATTGATAGATTGAGCATGATTATGACCAACTCCAATTCAATTCAGGAAGTTTTATTTTTTCCGCAAATGCGACCAGAGAGTGTTAACGAATAAGCATAAATACTATTGGGCGAATTCATGAGTACCATAAAAAATAGTCGAAAACGAATAAATGAAAGCAGAAAATAACGACTAATTAATTTTCGCTTTCATTCACGAACACCATAAAAATAATTATTGAAGTGAGTAAATGAGAGCAGAAACAGGACAAGAATAATTATTGAATT
>CAIODY010000075.1 GCA_903857255.1 uncultured bacterium | reverse complement strand
CCACGAAAATAAATTTGGTATTTGCTCAAATCGCCGATTGGAAGCGGCTTACAGACGAAAATAAAAAAGGGACTTTTGATAAAAAATATCAAAAGTCCCTTTCAGCGGAGGAAAAGGGATTCGAACCCCTGGAACCTTTCGGTTCAACAGTTTTCAAGACTGCCGCAATCGACCACTCTGCCATTCCTCCGGTGCAAAGATAGAAACGAAAAATAGTTGTGCAAACTTGCTGCAATATTTTTTTTAATTTTCTTTCAAATGCCTGCCGATTGCTTACTTCAAAAGAAAATATTTTTAGTAGTAGTGGATTTGCAAAACATAAAATTTCATTTTTCCTTACTTACCTTTACACTAATTTTTAAAATCAAAAAATCATTTCATTATGTATGATGTAGTTGTTATCGGTAGTGGTCCGGGTGGCTATGTGGCTGCCATCAGAGCTTCGCAATTAGGTTTAAAAACTGCGGTGATTGAAAAATCAGAATTAGGCGGTGTGTGTTTAAATTGGGGTTGCATTCCTACAAAAGCTTTGTTGAAAAGCGCACAAGTGTTTCAATACATGAATCATGCAGCCGATTATGGATTGAGTGTAACAGATGCAAAAGCCGATTTTCCTGCGGTGATAAAACGTAGCCGAGGTGTTGCAGATGGCATGAGCAAAGGGATTCAGTTTTTGATGAAGAAAAATAAAATTGAAGTAATTGCTGGCACAGCTAAATTAATTCCTGGAAAAAAAATTGAAGTTACAGCCGCCGATGGAAAAAAATCTATTGTAGAAGGCAAGCATATTATTTTAGCAACAGGTGGTAGAAGCCGCGAATTGCCTAACTTAAAACAAGATGGTAAAAAAATAATTGGTTACAGAGAAGCGATGGTATTGCCCTCAAAACCAGCAACCATGATAGTTGTGGGCGCAGGGGCAATAGGAGTGGAGTTTGCTTATTTCTACAATGCAATGGGAACAAAAGTTACGATTGTTGAATTTGCAGATAGAGTTACACCTGTTGAAGATGCTGATGTTTCGAAAGAATTGGAACGCAATTTCAGAAAACAAGGTATGACGCTGTACACTTCATCATCGGTAGAAAGTGTTGATACAAGCGGCGTTGGCGTAAAAGCAAAAGTAAAAACGCCACAAGGTGAAATTGTTTTAGAAGCAGATATTTTATTGAGTGCTGCTGGTGTAACAGCCAACATTGAAAATATTGGATTAGAAGCATTGGGCATCAAAACTGAAAAAGGAAAAGTGGTGGTAGATAAATATTATCAAACCAATGTGGCTGGCATTTATGCGATTGGTGATTTGTTGCCAACACAAGCATTAGCGCATGTTGCAAGCGCAGAGGGAATTACTTGTGTAGAAAAAATTGCTGGTCATCATCCTGAACCGATTGATTATAATAACATTCCAGGTTGCACTTATTGTTCACCAGAAATTGCTTCGGTGGGCATGACTGAAGATGCGGCAAAGAAAGCTGGTTATGAAATTAAGGTGGGAAAATTTCCTTTCAGCGCAAGCGGCAAAGCAAGTGCTGGCGGCACAAAAGAAGGTTTTGTAAAAGTGATTTTTGATGCAAAATATGGTGAATGGTTAGGCGCACATTTCATCGGGGCTAACGTAACTGAAATGATTGCAGAAGTAGTTGTGGCAAGAAAATTAGAAACTACAGGGCATGAAATTATCAAAGCTATTCATCCGCATCCAACGATGAGTGAAGCGATAATGGAAGCCGCTGCTGCTGCCTATGGCGAAGTAATTCATTTGTAATATTGATAAAAATAATTGCTAAGAAAAAAGCTGTTAGATGAATTTCTAACAGCTTTTTTTATTTTTACGTCAAGCTTATTTCACATGACCGAGCAACTACTACATTATGTTTGGAAACATCAATTGTTCAATACTTCTGAGTTAAAAACAGTTGATGGTGAAAAAATATTGATTCTGAAGAATGGTATTCATAATCATCAATCTGGACCCGATTTTTCAAATGCAAAAATTAAAATTGGTGAAATTATTTTTGCAGGTAGTGTTGAAATTCATCAAAGCAGTAGCGACTTTGAGAAGCATCAACATCAAAATGATGCAGCATATAAAAATGTTATTTTGCATGTAGTGTATGAACATGACAAAAATATTTCGCAACAAATTCCTACGCTTGAATTAAAAGGAATTATTCCGCTGTATATCATTCGCAATTATGAAAATCTGATTAAAAGGGAAAACAAAATTGCTTGCGCTGGCTCTATTCAAAACACTTCAACTTTGCTTTGGGAGCAGGTTTTCAACCGAATGGCTTTAAATCGTTTGGAACGAAAAGTTGAATTTGTTGAAGCCACTTTGAAACAAAATAATCAGAATTGGGAAGAAACATTTTATCAGTTGTTGGCGAAAAATTTTGGAATGAAAGTTAATGGCGAAGCATTTTTCGAATTGGCAAAATCAATTCCGATAAATGTATTAGCAAAACAAAAATATTCTTTGTTGCAGTTAGAAGCATTGCTGCTTGGGCAATCGGGCTTGTTGAATGAAATTTTTAGTGATGCTTATGCAGTGCAATTGCAAAAAGAATATCAGTTTTTACAACATAAATTTTCGCTGCAACCCATTCCAGCTAATTATTGGAAAATGGCTAGGATGCGACCGCAAAATTTTCCACCGCTTCGTATAGCTCAATTAGCTGCATTAATTTTTCAGTCTTCACATTTATTGTCGAAAGTGTTGGAGTGTAGCGCTATTAATGACTTAAAGCAATTGTTTCAAGTTCAGCCTTCTGATTATTGGCAACAGCATTTTAAATTAGATACTGATTCAATCAAATCAAAAAAGCAAATTGGCGATTCGACGATTGAAAATTTTATCATCAATACGATTGTTCCCATTGTATTTGCTTATGGTAAAATCAGGCATGAAGATGACTTTCAAGACAAAGCCGTGCAATGGCTGAATGATTTATCAGCAGAGAAAAATAATATTATTACAGCTTGGAAAAATTATAACATCAAGCCTCAAAATGCTTTTCAATCGCAAGCATTGATTGAATTGAAAAATGAATTTTGTGAAAAGAAAAATTGCTTGGGGTGCTTGATTGGGCAAACACTTATCAAGCAATCAATTTAGTTTTCAATGATTGATTTCTTGTTGGTTACTTTTTCTCATTAGTCAAAGGAGAATAAGACTTTTAAAATAACCTGAGTTGTTTGCTTCAATTATCCTTACCCCTGCTGATTTGGGAATTTTGACATATCCATATAGAACACTTCCCAGGTATGACCATCAAAATCTTCTATAGAGCGTTGTTGCATGAAGCCGTAATCTCTCATTTCATGCGGTTCGGTGCCGCCAGCTTTTAGTCCGTTGTTCACCATATTATTTACTTCATCAACACTATCCACTGATAAAGAAAACAAAGCAGCTAAGCTAGTTTTAGTATCTGCAATAGGTTTGGTGGCAAAGCCTGCAAACTTTTCATGCGATAAAATCATGACAAAAATATTTTCACTCCACACCATACATTTTCCTGCTTCATCTGAAAATTGAGGATTATTGGTAAAGCCCAATGCTGAATAAAATTGCATTGACTTTTCTACATCTTTCACTGCTAAATTGATGAAAATTTGTTTTGGCATTTTGGAAAAATAATTTGAGCGATGAAGGTAAAAATATTCCTTCTTTAAAATCCATTTATAATTTTGTATTCAAAATTTTCCAAGGCTTCAATTCTTTATCCTATTTTTATGATGTATGAAAGCAATTCTATTTCTTCTACTTTTATTTTTTGAAATGACGTGTTTTGGACAAAATAATTATCCAACAAGAGATTCGATTCACATTTTTTGGCAGCCTAACTTAAAAATTACTTACAACGATTACAAATGCGACACGACAAAAGAAAGAATTAAAGACATGAAACAATACGGATACTATGCAAGCGCATCAATTGGAATTTGGAGTGTTTTAGATATTCCTAAAAAGAAAAAAGATAGGTATAAAAAGTTTGAAAAAGTTTATTTCGCCCCAGCTTTTGAACGCACTACTTCTGCGGCGATAAAAAATGATTCCTTACAAATTGCAATGCAAAATATATTGCTAGACATTAATGAAATTTGTGCTCGTTGGGCTCGTAGAGAACTTAATTCGTGGAAAGAAAGAACAAACGCCACAGGTGCAATTTCACTACGATATTTATGTGTTAAAAAACAGATGATAAAAAAAAGTGAAAAAATGAGAAATGGTTTTATAAAACAAGCTTTCATTCAAAAAAAGGATAGTGCATTTTTGAAATGGAGATTAACAATAGATTCAATACTGAATGAAACTTCAAAATGGGCTACAACACCTGAAGAATGTTATAGATTAATGACAGGAAAACCAATTGAAAAAGATTACATCATGGCTCCAAGTCTTATTGATATGTGTGCTGATAAAAAGAAAGAAGAAAATTAAGTTTCCGTACAAAAAATCCCGAACTACTTTTCAATGATTCAGGATTTTTAGATTCAATATCAAATATCAATACAACAATGAGCCATGAATGATTACGTAAATTACAATTTGGTCGGCTTCTGCTTTATATGCAATCACCCAATCATTGATGAAAAAACATTTTAGCATTTTTGCTTTCAGCGATTCATGTTTGCAATCCTGATGAATAGGATTTTGTAAATGCGATTTTATTTTTTCAATAAATCGCTTCTTAAATCTTTTGCCAGCACCTTTTGTGTTTTTGCTTTCAACAAAAATTTCTAAATCGGTTAATACATGCTTGGCTTCTTCTGCAATTTTTATTTTCATGCTTCATCTAAATCAGTCAATTTTCCATTTAAGCATTTGGTAAGATATTCGTCTAATTCAGCTTTGGTAGCAGTTCTACCTAATCCAAACGCTGCATCTTTCGACTCTATTTGTTTGGTAGAATATTCTATTTTCAAATCTTTCAAAACAGATAAAAGCATTTTGCCTTTTGAAGAATTTTCGTTGAGATTGATGTGCAATTGCATTGTTCAGAAATTTGTTTTCAAAGATAATGTGTTTTTTCTTACAAAAAATCCCGAACCACTTTTCAATGATTCGGGATTTTCTTTATTCATACACATCTCTTCGGTGTGCTACTTTTAAAATTTCGATTCGGTTTAGTTTTTCATTGTAATCAAAAAGAATTCTGTAATCACCTACTCTGTATCTGTATTCAGCATCTTTTGAATTGGTTAAACCTTTTGCCCTACTTGTAGGAGGAATATCTCTGCTGAACTCTAATAACTTTTGCATCAGTCGTTCAGCAATATTTTTATCCAATTTCAACAATTGTTTTTCTGCTGATTTTGAAAAAATAATTTCATCACTCATTTCTTTTTGAGTTTTTTCATTACATCGTCAAAGTTGCTGTGGTTGCCACTTTTAATCTCTTTACGTGCTGTAGCAATTTCTTTGTGATACTCTTCCAGTTTGAATTTAGTAGGTTTCAAACCCAATAGTTTGTAAATCTCCATCAGCGTATCTAAGGTCTTTTTGTTTTCTATTTCAGCATTAAGAATATACATGTTCTTATTTTTTTTCAAAGTTATTCATCTTCATTCAAACAAAAAAATCCCGAACCACTTTTCAATGATTCGGGATTTTCTTTTATCAAGTTTGGCGAACTTTTAAAGTTCGCCAAACTTCAAATCTTAGTTCTTCACTCCTAAGAAAGAATATTTTTTGCCATATTCCATCATCTGGTCGAAGAATGAATTTGGATATTCTACTTTTACATCAGTGATTTTTTCACCGTCCATCACAGGCACTAAACGTGGTTGGATAAAGCCTTTATAAGGTTTCAAGCCTAAATGAGAATATCTTTCCAACACTTCTTTCAATAAAGTCTGGTCAACTTTTACACCATAAGTTTCAACCAAATCTTTACCACCTTTATAATCACCTTCTGATTTCACACGTTGAATTTCTTTCAATAACTGTCCGAATAAATTTCTCAATTTTTCGTAGTCATTAATTTTCACGTAAGTTTTTCCATCACGTTTTACAAATTCAATCACGTTGTCTTTTTTGCCATGTTCGTAAGCCCATTTAGCATTCAACTGACGATTACGCATGTGTGCTTCTTCTAAGTTGTCGCCCATTTTCAAACGGGTTAATTGTGAAATCAAACCATTGGTAATGTAGCTGTCATACTCCGCTTTAGCCACATCCATATTTGGCATCACACCAATATCAATCAGTTTTTTATCCATGATATAATACAAACCAACTAAGTCAGCACGAGCTTCTTCCAAGCAGCTTGCATAGTTTTTCAAAGTCTTATCTGTCGTTTCAACACCTGGGTTAATTTGCCCTGAAGCATGACCAATACATTCATGCATTGATGTGTGTAAATCGCCACCCAATGCGCCATTCTTTTTCACATTTGCAATCACAGCTGAATCATAACCAAATTCATCAAACGCACTTTTCTTAGCACTCATCATGTTGTAAGCATCAATGATATTGGTTAATGAAACTGATTTGCTACCATGTACTTTTCTTATCCATTCAGCATTTGGCAAGTTGATACCAATCGGCGTAGAAGGTGCAGCATCGCCACATTCCACAATCACAGTGATTGCTTTTCCAGTGATACCTTTCACTTCTTTCTTTTTGTGTTTGGCATCAATTGGCGAATTATCTTCAAACCATTGTGCATTGGAAGCCAATGCAGCTATGCGTTTGGTGGCTTCCATATCTTTTATGCTCAAGCAACTTTCATAGCTTGCTTTTTTACCAATCGCATCTAAATACACTTCGATGAATCCATTGGTAATATCCACACGTGAATCCACATCTTTCACCCAAGCAATGTTGTAGTCATCCCATGTTTTCAAATCACCTGTTTTGTAATACTCAATTAATTTTTCCAAAGCCAATTTTTGTTTGTCGTTTTCAGCAAACGGAACAGCTTTTTCTAACCAGTAAACCATTTTCTCCATTGCCGGACCATACATGCCGCCAACTTTCCAAACCTTCTCTACTATTTTACCATTTTCTTTCATGGTTTTGCTGTTCAATCCCCAGCTTGGTGCATTACCTGCCGATGGCATTTTAGAATAAAAATCCTCCACTTCTTTTTGTGAAACTCCTTCATAAAAATTGTTGCATGATGCTTTGATGTTATCAATGCCTGGACGTAAGTCAACGCATTTAGGGTCAACGTTTTTATCGAAAATTAATGGTTGAATTCTTTTTAAGAAGGCATCCATGTTTTCACCTTCATTCATCGGAAAGCCTTTTGCATCGCTGGCTTTAGCAATGGTAGCAAAATATTCTGCTGGACATTCAGGTAAGAATTTATCATTGCCATAATGATGATGATTGCCATTACTGAACCAGAAACGTCCGCAATAGTCATGGAATTTTTTCCAGTCTTCACTGTTTTTATCTCCATTATATGTGCTGTAAATATTCTCTAAAGTTTTACGCAGCAAAATACCGTTTTTATCTTTTTGGTCATAAATCATATCACGACCACTCAACGCTGCTTCGTATAAATAATACGCTAGTGTTTTTTGTTGTAAACTTAATTCATTGAAACCAGGAATCTGATAACGCAATAATTGCAAGTCGGCAAATTCTTCAGCGCCTACTTCAAAGTTCTCTTCAGCTTTTACAGCTTCTTTGGTTTCGGTTTTAGGTTGATTGTTGCACGAAGGCAACGCAAATGTTGAGGCAGCTAATGCTACAGCAATTGACATTCTTTTTATCATTTTTTAAAATTGTTTTAGAGATGCGAAAGTAAAGGTTTTTAAATAAAAAAAGCGAACCAATGTTTGATTCGCTTTTTTGAGAAATTTATTTTGAATTATTCTTGATGTTCTGAAACCAGACAAGCAGCAGCTTCCATAATTTTCTTAGCCTTCGATTCTTTTACTTCCACCATATATTCTTTGCCTGCTACTACAATTTTCAATGCTACAATAGGTGACTCAGACAAAGCAACCATCTTCGATTTTTTAATATAAAATATAGGGGAGTAATAAGTAACCACTGCTCCACCTGCAACTTGAGCTGTCGGAGCTACATCCTCCGTTACAGACAATTTAATTGTTTTCCCATTTTCTAATTTAAGGAATGAAGTATCAGATGTACTTAGTCTTGAAAGATTATCACCGCTTTGAACAAACAAATAATTGAAATAAAATTTTCCAGCGTTATCGCCTAATTGAACTTTAAACGGATAAGGAGAAAGCATACTTGAAAGAGTATATTCTGTATATCTAACATGACTACCAGAAAATTTATCAACCTTATCATAATCAAATTTGCATTTTCCGCCAGCATTGATAAAAAGTGTAGCTGCGAAAAAAAATAGAATTGGTAATAGTAAAATACGTTTCATGATGTTTAGATTTTGTTTGTTTTTAAAATTTTCGCTAAAGTAAAAAAATATGAATATTCTTTGAGAAATTATTTTTGAGTTTTACTTTAGCATCAAATAAAACCAAATACGAATGAAACAAATTATTGCTTGCATGGCAATCTCAATGCTGTTAATCAATGCACAAGCGCAATCTCAATTTGGCTCTGCTAATGATTACTTAACTTTTATTTCGAAAAATATTGAAAAAGTAGATGCTGATATGTGGGATTATAATTCAGCAATTGCACATGGCAAACGAGCAAGAAAAATCGAAAACCGTAGAAAGGATTTAATAAAATCAATTGAAGAAGCGCAAGGTAATATTTGCGAAACCAAAGCTTTTAAAGGTGGCAAATCATTCAAAGATTCTGTTTGTGTTTTTCTAAGCACTAATTTGAATATGCTGAATAAGGATTATGCTAAAATTGTTGACATGGAAGAAATTTCAGAAAATTCATACACCGATATGGAAGCCTACATGAGTGCTTTGGAAGAAGCCGATGAAAAGCTGACTGATGTTGGCAAATCGTACGAAAGAGCTTACAAACAATTTGCTGATGAGCACAACATTAAATTGATTGAATCGAGTAGCAAACTATCTGAGAAAGCAAAAAAAGCAAATGTTATTTTCAAGAGAAATCATAAGCTTTATTTAATCTTCTTCCATGCATTTAAAGAAGAAGCTTTGATGTTAGAAGGCATTAATAAAACAAATTTGAAACTTACAAAAATGCATCGTGATACATTGATTGAAGTAGCGAAAGATGGCATTGCTCGTCTGCAAAAATTAAAACCTGTGAATGGCGAAACGGATGTT
>CAIODY010000074.1 GCA_903857255.1 uncultured bacterium | reverse complement strand
ATCCGTGAAAGCATTGCAATCAAAGGAAGTTGAAGTAAAAACATGGGCTTATGATTTAAGCCAAGATGAATTTACGGATGAAGAAGCAAAAGCAATTTTTGCAAAGTTTTTGGTTGAAGATGAAAAATTTAAAGTTCAATAACAATGGCAACAAACCATCTATTCAACCCTATGAATCAACACTATGATTTTACTCAATTACTCCTATTGGGAACTGCCGTTGGCACTTTTTTTTACAACTTTTATCATGGAGTTTCCTGTAACATAAATTTAGCAGAAAGCGCAGAAATGGTCGGGATTGCATTGGCAGCTATTTTGATAAAATCTTTTTTGAGTGGCGCATTTGTGTATATTGGTGGTGAGATTGCGAAAAAATATTGGAAAAGAAAAAATAAATAACAATGAACGAAAACTTTTTTACATCAATGCTTTCTGAGGGTGGGAAGATAAGCCACAAGAGATTTATAAGTGTATTAGCAACATTTATGGTGTGTGTTATTGCGACATTTACAGCGTTTAAGTACGATAAATATTCGTTGGATATTATCCATTCTTTTCTGATATTCATCGCTGTAATGAGCGGCGTTGCTACTGTTGCTCAAATAGTTTCTTTAGTCAAAGGAACGCCGATTGTAGATGCGCCAAAAGACGAACAACCTAAACCACCAACAACATGATGCAAACTACGAAAAAAGAGTTTATTATTACGATTGCAGCAGTATTGCTATTGTGCCTTGCTGCTGCATTATTCAGCGGCTGTATGACACCACAAAGAGCCGAAAGAAAGTTAGAAAAGTTGTTGCAAAAACAGCCTATGGAAGTGGCTGAATTTACCCGAGATAAATTTCCGTGTATTACAACGCATGAAACAAAAGACACTACCTATTTTAAAACCGATTCAGTAGTTAGTTATGTTGAAGTGCCTTGCCCTCAAACGTTTGCGGCAAATAAATTTTACGAACCAACGCCACGAGCAAATGTAGCTTATGTAAAAGTTCCTATCAAAACGGCTTCATCAAAAGAGGTAATCCACGACAAAATATTTGTGGAAGATTCAAGCAAAATATTTACTGCCAATACTATTGCAGCCAAAGCAAATGATGAATTAAAAAGCATGACTGAAAGCCGCAACGCTTGGCGTAAATACTGTTTGATTTTCGGCGGTATTTTGCTTTTATTAATCATTCTTTTTGTAGCTAAAATCTTCGCTAAAATTTCTATTCCATTACCAATATTACACTAAACAACATGGCAGACATCAACTTATTAGTACCAAAAATTTTGAAGTGGGAAGGCGGCTATGTAAATAATCCTTTTGACAAAGGCGGCGCAACCAACATGGGCGTAACGCTTGCAGCATGGCAGCATTTAGGACATCCAACAGCAACCGAAGAAGACATTAAGAACTTAACGCACGATGATTTTAAAATGGTGCTTCGCCAGTATTGGAATCAGTGGCAAGCCGACCAAATCAATAACCAATCCATCGCCGAAATATTGGTTGATTGGGTTTGGGGTTCGGGTGTTTGGGGAATCAAAATACCTCAAAGAATACTTGGAGTAGATGATGATGGGCAAGTAGGCAACAAGACTATTGAGGCTTTAAATTCAGCTAATCAAGATGAATTATTTGCAAAAATATTACAAGCCCGAAAAGATTTTTTAAATCAAATTGTAGAAAATAATCAAAGCCAACATATTTTTTTACAAGGTTGGTTAAATAGGCTGAATGATTATCAATTCAGCGAAACAAATTTAGCATAGTTTTCATGGAGTATTTTTGATTGAGAGCCGCAAGAAATT
>CAIODY010000073.1 GCA_903857255.1 uncultured bacterium | reverse complement strand
TGCGCTAGTGCCTTGGCTACAAACGAGGACGAGCTGGGGCGAAAAATACTGGTGTTTGTGCAAATAAAAAAAAACACCCGACTAATTTTTAGTCGGGTGTTTTTAATAGGCATCTATCCCAGCGTTACCGCATCGCTCCAGTCATTAGCCCCATCTTTAACGATAGATTGCACACGGAAAGCTAATTTATCGCTCATGGTTAAACCACTGATGGTGGTTTTGGCTTGCAGTGTAGGTGGCATATTTACCCAAGTAGTGCCCAAATCAGTTGAGTATTGCCAATTATAGGCAGCTCGTTTATCAGCCGCTTTGGCAATCAGGCTTACCACCCCATTGTTGGTATTCAGCTTAGCTTTTAAGATAGGCTTCGCCCGTGAACCTACCCCTTTCACTTCAAAACCTGCCAACTGAATAAGATTGATAGCAGCCGTTGCATTATTGAGCTTATCAGCCAAGCCTTGCACAAAACCTAACCATTGGTGCAAATCGCTTACTACTTGCTGATAAATTAAATCACGGGCAGCAGCAGCACCCACTATTTTTGCCTCGGCATTGGTTTCGGCGTTTTCTAATTTGCCCACATCTATCAAAAAATTAGCGGTGGTGGGCGATGGGCTGGGTAATACTGCCACATTGGTGTTAAAATCTTGTGCAATTGCTTTGCACTTTAAAATAAACTTGCCTACCACACGGTATTGGTCTTCGTGGAATACCGCAATAGGTCTTTTTGCTTTTTTTGCCATACTTGTATGTTTTTAATTGTTAAAAAAATAATTGCTTATACCGTTTATTATTTCGGCTATCCTGAACCCAATTTCCGAAATTGTGTTCACGATTGCCGAAGTGTTGAACCCGACAGCCGAAATAGTGTTGACAATGGCGGAAGTATTGAACGCAACAGCGGAAATTGTGATGATAATTGCCGCTGTATTGAACCCAACAGCCGAAGTTGTGTTGACGATTTCGGAAGTGCTAAACATAACTTCGGCAATCATGTTGGCATTTTCCGAAGTGTTGAACAAGCCAGCCGAAATTATCTTTTCATCCTTTCAAAAAAACTTTGTCGCTTTTGACGATGTAAAGATTTGGGAAACTGCCATTCATTCACAATAGGAAATAGGAACTAGTACAAAATGACTATTGCAATAATGATTGAAATAAGCGATAGCCTATGCCACCCATTTGCCTTGATAAAAAACTTTTTCAATCATTTCATCAGTAGTGAAGCCATGTTGGAGGGCATAAGCCACTATGCCATGGGTTGAATGTTTCTGAATTTTTGTACGTAAATGAGCTAATTCGTTCTTTACAGTAAAGAATGAAATCGACAATTGTTGAGCAATGATTTTATACGATTCATCTTTAATCAGGTGTGCAATGAGCTGAATTTCACGTGGGGTAAAATGTATTTCAACAGATGTTGGCATAACAATAGCACTTTAAACATAAGATGAAAAAACAATAACGATGGTTGCATCAGCTTATTTTTCAAAAAGCCAAATAAAAATTTCTAAAGTTTGATGAGTTATTGGTGGCAAATACCAACAAGGTTAGGAATGGATTTGTTGGTGAACAAATACCAACAAAGGCTGCGAAACACCGCGATGGTTTGTTGCTGGAGAACAAACTCCAACAAAGGCTATGGCTAAAAATAGTGCGCCGATTTTAATGGCTCATTTCTATTTTTATCAAAGCCAATAGCTCATCATACACCCCTGGTCGGGCGGCAATAATTTCTTTGCCAAAAATATAATTATCAGTGTTTTTAAAATCGCTAATCAATCCGCCAGCTTCTTTCACTAACAATGCCCCACCGCATACATCCCAAGCATTCAAATTAAATTCAAAAAAACCATCGCATCTGCCAGCAGCCACATAAGCCAAATCTAAAGCAGCCGAGCCTAATCGCCTGAAACCACGGGATTGATTAATCAATTGGCGCATGATGTTTAAAAATTTTTCCAGCGCATCCGTTTCATTGTAAAAAAAACCCAGCACTATCAATGAATCATGTAATGATTTGGGTTGTAAAATATTTAACGGTGTATCATTCAAAAATGCGCCGCCATTTTTATAGCCATAAAATTGTTCATTACGAGCCACATCGTGTACAATGCCCAGCACAGGCTCATCGCCGTGTAGCAGCCCAACGCTGATGGAGTAAAAAGGCAAGCCATGTAAAAAATTGGTGGTGCCATCTAATGGGTCAATCACCCAAGTAAATTCTTTTTTTTGTTGGGCAATAGAATTTTCTTCGGTGATGAAACCAGCTTCGGGCAAGGCTTTTGAAAGCATCTCTACTAAATAATTTTCAGCTTTAACATCCACCTCACTCACCAAATTGTGTACTGATTTTTCTTGTATCTCAATTTCGTGTAAGCGCAAAGCTTGCCCAGCAATATAGTTAGCGGTTGCCTTCACCGCTTTTCGGGCATCGGCTAAATATTGAAGAAGATGTTTTTCCATCGTATTATGATTGTGGTTTGCAATTACGCCATAAAAATTAGGCAATTGGTTTTTCTGAATTATTATTTCTAAACAAGCCAATTGAAAATGTATGTGCAACACTTTTTGAAAATAAATTTTGCACAACAAAATATTTTCCTAACATTGTGCAGCAAGATTATCTATCAGTTCATCTCACACTTAAAATAGTGCATCATGGCATCAAAGAAAAAAGCATTCACCTTAGAGTATGTGATTAAATCATCGCCTCACATTCTATACGATTTCATTTCAACCCCTGCTGGCTTAGCACTATGGTTTGCCGATAAGGTAGATATTAATCGTGAGCACCATTGGCTATTTGAATGGAATGGCAGCGAAGAAGAAGCCGAATTGATAGAAGCTCACGAACCAGTGTTTGTGAAATTTCGTTGGACTTATCACACCAAAGAGGAGTATTTTGAACTGCGAATAAAAACCAGCGAAGTGGCTCGTGATACGATTTTGTGTATCACCGATTTTGCTGAACCGAATGAGTTGAAAGACCAAACTTTATTGTGGGATAGCACCATTAAAGAACTGAAACATCACATTGGCAGCTAACTTTGCCCAATGATTCCGCTGATGAATGACAATTATTGCTCGATAAAAAAAGAATTACAAGCCGCCGCTGTTGAACTAATTGCTGTTTCAAAAACCAAGCCTGTGGCTGCCATTCAATCGCTCTTCGATTTAGGGCAACGTGCATTTGGTGAAAACTATGTACAAGAATTAGTAGAAAAACAACCACAATTACCTAATGATATTCAGTGGCATTATATTGGGCATTTGCAAAGCAACAAAGTGAAATACATTGCCCCGTTTGTTCACACCATTCATGCGGTAGATAGCCTGAAATTATTGCTGGAAGTAGAAAAGCAAGCCGCCAAGCACCAACGAAAAATAAATTGTTTATTGCAAATTCATGTGGCTGATGAGGCTACCAAATTTGGTATTGCTGAAAATGAATTGGATAATTTTGTAAACGAAATTGTTGCTCAAAATTTTCAGTTTGTTGTCATCGCTGGTTTGATGGGCATGGCAACCAATACAACTGATGAACAAAAAATCAATGCTGAATTTGCTACCATAAAAATGTGGTTTGATAAATTGAAAGAAAAACATTTCAACCAAAACAATTCCTTTTCGCAAATCTCGATGGGCATGAGTAGCGATTATCAATTGGCGATAAAAAATGGAAGCACGATGGTGCGAATTGGCAGCTTGTTATTTGGCGAACGCTGAAAATTATTCGGCTACTTAGTCTTCCACCAAACCGTTAGCCATAGCATATTTAATCAACCCAGCAATATTATGCACGTTGATTTTTTTCATGATATTGGTACGGTGTGTATCAACAGTTCGTGGGCTACGAATTAATTTTTCAGCAATCTCTGCGTTGGAATAACCTTCCACAATCAATTTAATAATTTCAATTTCACGAGCCGTTAAATGGTCTTTTTGAATAGTAGCATTTGCCGCTTTCATTTTTTCTTTAGTAGCTGCAAAGTTGTTCATCATTTCTTCGCTCACATCGCTACTAAAGTATTTACTGCCATTCGCCACTTTTCTGATGGCACTGATTAATTCATCTTTTGAAGTGTTTTTCAAAATATAACCCGATGCACCAGCATCCATCATTTTACTGATAATTGGTCCTTCTTTCACCATGGTTAAAGCCAACACTTTTACATCAGGATATAATTGCTTCAATTCTCGGGTAGTGGTAATGCCATCTTTCACAGGCATGTTGATGTCCATTAATATCACATCAATTTTTCGGCGGTTCAACACATCCAACACTTCATCACCATGATTGGCTTCATCTACAATATCTATATCTGGTGCGTCTTTCAACAACAAATTGATACCATCTAAAATTAATTGGTGGTCATCGGCTAATAAAACTTTAATTCTTTCAATTGCCATAATAATCGTGTTTTATTGTTCAAAGATACTTATCTGTAAATTTTCAAACAGCAAATATGCTAAGGCTTCTTCACACAACGAAATATATTGCACGATTTTTAGAACAGCAATTTTTGTTATAACTGCCATATTATTTGGCATGATTTTGCGTTGTATATTTGCCATTCTATTTTTATAAAAATGACAACCATTCAACGCAGTAGTAGTAGTATTTGTATCGCAGTATTTTTTCTGTTTGCCCAAAACGCTTTAGCACAAAAGCCTTCAGCACCTACCAACGACCCAAAAGCAAAAGTGGTGTTAGATGCTATGAGCAAAAAATATCGTGGGTTTAAAACCATCAAAGCCAATTTTAAAATGTTGTTGGAAAATGCAGCCAGCAAAACCAAAGAAGAAAAAAGCGGCATGATTGTTTTGAAAGGAACACATTATCATGTTGAATTTGGAAATTTGGAAATCACTTGCGACAATAAAAATGTGTGGACTTTTACCAAAGATGAAAACGAAGTAACCGTTAGTAAATACGATGCCAACGCCAAAGCCATTAATCCGGCTGATATTTTCACTTTGTACGAAAAAGGATTTTTATACCAATTAGCTGCTGATGAAAAAGAAGGTGGTAAACTTTATGAAGTCATCGAATTAACGCCTACCGATAAATCGAAAAATTATTTTAAGCTGAAGCTATATATTGATAAGGCTTCGCAAGCTATTGCTAAAACTAAAATCTTTGATAAAAACGGCAATCGTTACACTTATGAAATTGTACAATTCACTCCCAACACACCTTTTGAAGATGCTTACTTTTCATTTGATACTAAAAAACATCCGGGCGTTGAAGTAACAGATAATAGAGATTAAGGAAACATTTTTTCTTCTACCAATTGGCAAATGATATGCCCCAATAAAATGTGCGATTCTTGAATTCGTGGCGTATCGTTAGAAGGCACATTCAATAAATATTTGCAGATGGCTTTCATTTTTCCGCCAGTGTCGCCAGTCATGCCCACTGTTATCATGCCTTTTTCGTTGGCTACTTCTAAAGCTTTTAACACATTTTTCGAATTGCCGCTGGTGCTGATGCCAAACAACACATCGCCTTTTCTGCCGCAACCTTCAATCATACGGCTATAAACCACATCATAGCTGTAATCATTCGCCACCGCCGTCATGTAGGATGAGTTGACATGCAATGCTTCGGCATATAAAGGTGCTCTGTCAGTATAAAATCTACCGCTTAACTCGGCAGCAATATGTTGTGCATCGGCAGCACTACCGCCGTTTCCACAAAATAAAATCTTACCGCCATTTTTCAAACTATCCACAATTTCATCAACAATATTTTCAATGGTGGTTAAAATAAAAGGCTCTGCTAACATTTTGTGTTTCACATCAATAGAAGCCTGAATGATATTTTCAATTTGCGATTTCATGTGCTTGATTCAAATTTTGGCAAAAGTAGAGAAATAATTGTTGGGGTGCGAAATGATTGATTTAAGCAAAGTTTACTTTATAATGCTGTTCTCTATTTTGTTATAAAAATCATGTTTCGATTTGATGAATATTTTGTAGCTAATTCCCATGCGAAAACATTCTGAGTAAATTTTATCAGTGGTTAAGTTGTTGGTTTTAGCATAATTAACAACCCCAAAAGAATACCCAAAGTAAAAACCAAATCTTTTATAAAAAAAATCCGCCTGAAGTCTTGGTCGAATATCAATATTTGGATGATACAAATAGTTTGTGAAATTCATGGTATCACCACTTAAATTATGTTCGTTTTCTTTTTGGATAGCTAGTATCATAAAACCAATGTCAACGCCTGCTAAAACATCCAATTTCCATTCTTCATCTAAATTAAATCTGTAACCTACATAAGGAAAAATATTGGTAAATTGGTAAGACAAAACCGACTTGCCAAAAATCTCCAATGGTCCAAAAACCTCCAATTGTCCGAAATTTTTATTTTCATTCCTTAAATTTTCATACCCTACCGATAAACCAATTATTTTTTGTGAAGAAAAAATATATTGCAATTGAGCAGACATTCCATAAGAAGGAATGAAGGCTTTTCCAAAAAATATATAGTGTTCTCCATCAAAAACAGGTGAGCTTGATTTCCCATGAAACAAAAAGAAACCTCCATCAGCATTTAACATCACCTCTGTTTTTTGTGCTTGGCTGTTAATTGCAATTAGAAGAATTACAAACGATAAGAAAACTGATTTCATGTTATGGATTCTTTTTTTTAAGTTAGATCACAAATACCTCAATCAATTCACAAAATAAACAAACAATCCTTAAAAGAAAATCTTACACACAAAAATTGCTGCCAACACACACACCAAATCAACCAATAGCATGGTGCTTAAAACATATCGGGTGTTTTTAATTTTAATCGAGCCAAAATAAACTGCGATGACGTAGAACGTAGTTTCGGCGCTGCATTGCAGCACACAAGCCAATCTGCCCGTGAATGAATTGGCGCCATAAGTGTGCATGGCATCAATCATAAATCCTCTTGCACCACCCGAACTAAATGGTCGCAATAAAGCGATTGGCAAAGCATCGGTAATGTTTTTTTCAACGCCCATCATCGCAAATAATTTTGAAATAGCATTGGCAATAATTTCAAATACGCCACTGTTTCGGAAAATTGAAATGGCTACCAACATGCCTAAAACATAAGGGAAAATGGTTACCCCAGTTTTCAATCCGCCGCTTGCTCCCGATGCAAATGAGGCAAAAATATCGGTGTTTTTTTCTGCAAAAATTTTCTCTTTCAAAAATGCGTAACACAAAATAAAAAGAATAATCAGCAATAAAATAATGTTGGAAATATTAGCGGTGAAATGATTTTTCGCTACCAAATCTAATCGATTAATGTAAATCAACAAACCGCCTATCATGCCCACCAACACACCAACAACAGCCATCAAACCAAAATTTTTGAAGTTGATTTTTTGACGAATACCTACAATTAATAAAGCCGCCATTGTTCCAATAAATGAAGTGATGATACACGGCAACATCACATCAGCAGGGTTGCTGGCGTTTTGTGCAGCTCGATAACCGATGATGGAAGTAGGTATTAAACATAAGCCTGCCGCATGCAAACACATGAACATGATTTGTGCATTGCTGGCTTTTTCTTTGTCGGTATTTATTTCTTGCAAACTTTCCATAGCCTTTAACCCAAAAGGCGTTGCGGCTGAATCTAAACCTAAAAAATTAGCAGCAAAATTCAAAGTCATGTAAGAAAACGCAGGATGATTTTTAGGTACATCAGGAAAAATTTTTACAAAAAATGGGCTGCATAATTTCGCTAATTTTTCGGCTGCGCCTGAATCAATCAACAATTGCAAAATGCCGCAAAAGAAAGCCAGATAAGCGATTAACGGCAATAGAATATCAAAAATAGTATTTTTGCAAGTGGGCAAAATGCCATCAGCAGGTTGTTTGCCAGCAGTGATTTTCACCAAATTATTCTCTAATAAAAAAGTAGTATCGTGAGTAGTAAATTTTTTGTCAGCAGCTTTTAATAAAGTGTCTTGCAGCGTTTTTGGTAATTGATTCAAATAACATGCTTTGATTAAAACGGCTTCATCTTTTTTTCCATTCACCATGTAATCAATGCTGTAATGCTTGTCCATCAGCATACCGCCAAAAATGAAAACAATAGAAACAATAATGATGCTCAACCAAAATCTGCTCAATGCCATAAATTAAATTTATTGAAAACAAAGTAATGCAATTTTTGCGATTGCGATTTCAAAATCAATTCACAATTTGTTTGCTATAAAATATTCGCAGCACAATTGGTTTATTTTGTAAGTTGCAAACAAATATTTTTGATAAAACTGATTGAATAATTTATGAAGAAAGTAAAACTGATTTGGTTATCGTTATTAGCTCCGATGGCATTTGGCTTTGGCTACGCATCACAGCAGGTAAGCCCTGCGAAACAAAAAGCCATTATTGCAGCCGTGAATGAATGTGTGAAAGAAGAACATTTTCAACCCAAAGCGATGGATGATAATTTTTCGGGCGATGTGTTTAATTTGTTTTTACAACGATTAGATTATAACAAGAAATTTTTTCTGCAATCTGATATTGATGAATTGAAAAAATACAAATCGAAAATTGATGATGAAATCAATAATCCATCTACTGAATTTTTTGACGCCACCATGAACATTTTCAAACAACGAGTAAAAGATGTGGAACAATTTTACAAAGCTGAAATGGACAAACCATTTGAATTTTCAGCCAACGAAGAAATTGTTTTGGATGGCAAAAAATTAGTTTACCCAAAAAATATGGATGACTTGAAAGAAGCATGGCGTAAAGCTTTGAAGTATCAAGTGATGACAAGAGTGTTTGAATTGAAAGAAACACAAGACAAACAAATTGAGAAGAAAGATACCTCACTAAAAAAAGTAAAAACATTTGGTGAATTAGAAGAAGATGCTCGGAAAAAAGTTTTGAAAAACAATGAAGATGTTTTTACAAGATTAAATAAAACCGAAGATGATGATTACTTCAGTTTGTATGTCAATACCATTTGCAGTGTGCTCGACCCACACACCGATTTTCTTCCACCAAAAGATAAAGAAAACTTCGACATCCGCATGAGTGGACGATTAGAAGGTATCGGTGCTACCTTGCAAGAGAAAGATGGTTTTATAAAAATTGCCAGTTTAGTTGTTGGCGGACCAGCTTGGAAACAAGGAAAAATGAAAGCCGAAGATTTGATTTTGAAAGCTGCTGAAAAAGATGATAAAGAATTTTTTTCATTAGAAGATGTTCGTGTAGATGAAGCTGTGAAGCACATTCGCGGCAAGAAAGGAACTGTTGTTCGCTTATATGTAAAACATGCTGATGGCAACACCGAAGAAATTGATATTACCCGTGATGTGGTGGTGATGGATGAAACTTATGCCAAAAGCAGTGTCATTGAATTTAAAGGCAAACGCTTTGGATTTATTGATTTACCTGAATTCTACGCCGATTTCAATAATCCGAACGGCAGATTTTGTGCGCCCGATATGCGTAAAGAAGTGATGAAATTAAAAGCTGAAAACGTGGATGGGATTGTGATTGATTTACGCAACAACACGGGCGGTTCATTACGCGATGTGGTGGATATTGCAGGTTTGTTTATCAAAACTGGACCAGTGGTGCAAGTGAAAAGCCGCGAAGGTCAGCCACAAATTTATAACGACCACGACCCTGACATGGTGTATGATGGACCATTGGCGATTATGATAAATGAATTTAGCGCAAGTGCTTCTGAAATTTTAGCAGCCGCTATTCAAGATTACCATCGTGGAGTGATTATTGGCAGCCCTGCCAGCTTTGGTAAAGGCAGCGTTCAGCGTTTCTATGATTTGGACATGTACAATTTAAGCGCATCGGCAGATGCCCGTCCGTTGGGCACTTTGAAAATGACAAATCAAAAATTCTATCGCATCAATGGTGGTGCAACACAATTGAAAGGTGTGAGCAGCGATATTGTTTTGCCTGATAATTTAGAATACATTGATTATGGCGAAAAGAAAGAAGATTTTCCGATGAAATGGACACAAATCCCTGCCACAACTTATCAAGCATTCACTGATAATTATAAAGTAAGTGAGCTGAAAAAGAGCAGTAGTGAGCGTTTGAAGAACAATGAATATTTTGCTGCCATCGAAAAAAATGCACAACGATTAAAAAAACAACAAGACGATAATAAGTCAACTTTGAATTATGAAAAGTATGTGCAAGAGCAAAAAGAAAACAGAGACCGTTCAAAAAAATTAGAAGAATTAACTAAAACAGAATATGCTGTAACGCTTAATTCCACACTAGCCGATAAGAATGAAATGGCTGCTGATACCAATAAAATTAACAAAACAAAAACATGGTTTAAGGCTTTAAAAAAAGACCCTTATGTGTTTGAAACCAGCAATGTTTTGTATGACATGATTGCGACACAACCAACATCCAACATGAAAAAATAGTGCAGATATTTTTCAATCCTTACTTTTGTCTTTTTAAAAAATAAATAATGAAACTGGCTATCATTGGAACGGGTTATGTGGGTTTGGTAACAGGCACTTGCTTTGCTGAAACTGGCAATCATGTGATTTGTGTGGATGTGAACAAAGAAAAAATTGACAAATTGCTGCAAGGCGAATTGCCCATCTACGAGCCAGGTTTGGATACTTTGTTGGAAAGAAATATTAAGCACAAGCGCATTGAATTTACATTAAATTTAAAAGAAGCGGTTGATAAATGCGACATCATTTTTTTAGCATTGCCAACGCCACCCGGCGAAGATGGCTCCGCTGATTTGAGTTACATTTTAAATGTAGGCGAAGAATTAGGAAAAATAATTTCTTCATACAAAGTGATTGTTGATAAAAGCACTGTACCCGTTGGTACAGCTGAATTGGTGCGCCAACAAATTGCAAAACATGCAAAAGTTGATTTTGATGTGGTGAGCAATCCTGAATTTTTAAGAGAAGGTGTAGCGGTTGAAGATTTTATGAAACCTGATAGAGTGGTGATTGGCACTACATCTCCACGAGCTCAAAAATTGATGGAAGAATTATATGAGCCATTTGTGCGACAAGGCAACCCAATTTATTTCATGGATGAACGAAGTGCTGAAATGACTAAATATGCTGCCAATTCTTATTTAGCAATGCGAATTACCTTCATGAATGAAATGGCAAATCTATGTGAAAAGGTTGGAGCTAATGTTGATATGGTTCGCAAAGGAATTGGCAGTGATAACAGAATTGGAAAAAGATTTTTATTCCCAGGCATTGGCTATGGCGGAAGCTGCTTCCCTAAAGATGTGCAGGCTTTAACCAAAACTGCTACCGATTACGATTACGATTTCAAAATTTTGAAAAGTGTAATGAAAGTCAATCATCAACAAAAATTGGTGATTGCTGAAAAAATAAAATCGCATTTCAAAGATTTGAACGGACATACGATTGCCATTTGGGGTTTGGCTTTCAAACCCAATACTGATGATATTCGTGAGGCACCAGCTTTATACATCATTGAAGAATTATTGAAAGCTGGCGCAAAAATTTCAGCTTACGACCCAGCTGCCAACGACCATGTAAAGAAAATTTTTGGCGATAAAATTAATTTTGTAAATCAACCTTACGATGCTTTAAAAGACGCATCAGCATTGGCAATTTTAACGGAATGGAATGAATTCAGAACGCCAGATTTCAACATCATAAAATCATCTTTGAAGCAACCGATAATTTTTGATGGCAGAAATGTTTTTGAGCCTAAGCAAATGAAAGAACAAGGATTTACATATCATTCCATTGGTAGAGTTGCCGTAAAATAATTCGTCATGAAAATTATTGGAATCATTCCTGCACGATATGCCAGCACCCGATTTCCGGGCAAACCATTGGTGGAAATAAATGGCAAAACCATGATTCAACGTGTGTTTGAGCAAGCTACAAAAGTAGAATTATTAAGCGATGTAATAGTAGCTACTGATGATGAAAGAATTTTTAATCACGTAAAATCTTTTGGTGGAAAGGTAATGATGACAGCATCGCATCACCAATCAGGCACGGATAGATGTCAGGAAATAGCACAACAAATTGATGCAGATGCTTACATTAATATTCAAGGTGATGAACCATTTATTCATCCGCAGCAAATAAATTTATTAGCCGAATTACTGAAAAAAAAATCGCAACAATTCACCATCGGCACTTTAATAAAAAAAGAAAATGGCGATTCAATTTTAGACAATCCCAACATTATTAAAGTGGTAATTAATAACGAAAATAAGGCTTTGTACTTTTCTCGTTCGCCGATTCCTTATCAACGCAACAAAAATTTTGCACCCACTTATTTCAAGCATATTGGCATGTATGGCTACAACAAAGCGGCTTTGGAAGCGATTACAAAATCACCCATGAGTAGTTTAGAACAAACTGAACAATTAGAACAACTACGTTGGTTAGAAAATGGTTTTGAAATTTTCACGGCTGAAACCACTTTAGAAAGTCATTCAGTTGATGTACCAGAAGATTTGAAACATTTTTCTTAAGCATTTTTTACAGAATTATTCCTTCACCACTTTGCTGCGCCAAATATTTTCTGCCTGACGAATTTCAATAAAATAAATTCCTGGTTTTTGGTTGGATAAATCAATCGTGAATTAATTGTGTGATTGATTTTGTTTTTTAAAAAAATCAATTTTTCTTCTTCAACATTTCTGAAAATGTTTGCAGATTAATTACTTCAAAAGTTGGAAATCCAAGTTGGTTTAATGCCAATAATTTAGCATCGTTACTCACTATCAAATCAGCATTGGAAGCCAAATAAACATCGGCAAATTTGTTGTCATCTACATCGGCTATGATAGTATTGAATTTAAAAAACACAGTTACAAATTCAGTATTGTCGGCTCTTATCAATCGGCTTAATAAATTTTCGGTTACTTCATTTCCCCATTTTGTTAAAAATATTTCTTCGTACTCCAATAAAATTTCAGTTGAAATACAAAGCGAAATATTGCCTGATAAAAAAGCATCAAATACATTTCGATAAGGTGATAATTTGCCAATGCAACTGATGAAGCAATTGGTGTCTAAAACAATTCTCATTGTTTAGATTTATCGTTTTGAGTAGTTAACCATTGTTCGTAAACGCTTGCTGAATAACCATTTTGAAACTCTGCTTTTTCAATCGCATCATCTAATTTTTTTTCAAGGTAAAAATTAATAAGCGAATCCATTTCTTTCAATTGCTTTTCGTTATGCAAAAATTGAAATGATTTTATCAAATTTAATTGCGAAGCATTTAATTTGTTTGGTACAGCATGTTGCATAGCTAATTGCTTTAAAATTTCAACAAAAGTAAAAACAAAGATAATAAAATGGAAATTGATTTTTATTCTCCATTCGTAACTCGAATGTTCGGCTCTTCGTCATTCAAAATGTCATGGTGAGCTTGTCGAACCAAAACAATCGAAGAACCGAATACTCGAACAAACGAATTTTGAATTATTCCTTCAACACTTTGCTGCGCCAAATATTTTCAGATTGATGAATTTCAAGAAATCAGTTTTATATGTCGCTCCGATGGAGCTTTCAATTTGTTTTCACATTTTTACTATTAACATCAAGCTCCTCTGGAGCTAAATACAAAGCCACATAGTGGCGAAATGTTAATAGAAAAAGTAAACGAAAAGTTCAAAAGTGCCATAGGCACGACATCATAAATCATTTCAAGGATTATTCCTTCACCACTTTGCTGCGCCATATATTTTCTGCTTGACGAATTTCAACAAAATAAATTCCTGCTGCTTGGTTGGATAAATCAATCGTGAATGGATTGCCTGATTGATTTTGTTTTTCAAAAATGGGTTGACCAAAAAGATTGATGAGTTTGATGGTGGCGTTGTCAATGGCTTTTGTTAAGGTGATTGTTGTTGTAGTATTGGTGGGGTTAGGGAAAATCAGTAAAGTAGTTTCATTTTGAATTGTTGGTATTCCAGTTGCAGCATTACCCCAAGTACCTACATAGCTGTTCCAAGATAAGTTTGAATTACCAGTTGCATAAACATGATTGTTTCCATCAACAGCAATTGATTTAAATCCGATTGAAGGGCAAAGAATATTCGAAGTATCATCTAATTTACTCCATGACACTCCATTATATTTAGCAACGAAAGATTCGTTGTGGTTATTACCACTGTACAATCCAGCAGCATAAAGATTGTTACTATTATCAGTTATTAAATCAGTGAAATAACCATAGCTATTAAAGATGGTGTGAATATTTCCGATTTCCGTCCATTTCTGCCCATCCCATTTGCCAATGAAAAAATAGCCAGCATTATCAGTAATATCACCAGCTACATAAACATTCCCTGTAGTATCAATGGCAATTGCATTAATAGGGCAAGGGCATGACATTAAAGTATCTAAACGCCCTAATGTATCCCAAACTGTTCCTGCTCCAGTATATTGAGCAACAAAAGTTTTAGAACGATTCCCTGTAAATCCTCCAACCGCTAACAAATGTTGATTTTTATCAATTGCAAACTTATAAACAGAATTATTTTGCAAAAGATTATAAATCAAAGTCCAATTCATTCCGTCATATTTATATACTTCATTCAGCCCAGCTACATAAATGTTGCCTAAAGTATCGCAAGCAATTGCATCAATTCTAGACGAAGCCAAAAAAGGACATACAATTTGTTGCCAACTAACGCCATCGAATTTGTTGATAGTATCTCCATTTGCAGCATAAATATCACTGGAACTACCTATAGTTATTGCATTTATCCCACAACATTTGCTTAAACTATTTTTACCGCCCAATTCACTCCAAATCGCACCATCCCACTTTGAAACAAATGAACATACACGACCGCTATCGTTTACAAAATCACCAGCAGCATAAAGATTATTTTGTTTGTCAGTAATGATTTTTACAAGCGAACTATTACCATATAATTTATTCAGTGTATTCAAGCCACCCAACTCAATCCAATTTTGTGATTGAGATTTTTGAAATAAAAAAACAGAAAGAAATAGAAGTAATAATTTTGTTTTCATGATGTTGTTTTATTTTAAGATTAAGAGCTGCCAAAGTTATTCTATTTTTCTAAAAACTTCTACTCACACCCAACACCCACCTAAACTTAAAATACTCTTCGCCATAAGCTGGGCGGTTTAAAAAGAACGGCATATCAAATCGAATGGTGAATGGTTTTATAGCATCCAATTTTCCCCAACGTTTAATTGTCCAGGCTGTGCCAATCCCAGCATCCATGCGGAATGCAGAAGTATATGAACCAACAATGCTGTTATTCAAACTGTCGTCATAAATAATTACGCCGCCATCAGCAAAAGCATAACAATCAACATGCAACCAGTTGCGGAAAAACTTCGGATGAAATTTTATGTAATCATCAAAATCAATTTCAACACTGCCCGAAAAACCGCTTCTGCCTTTGTAAGTGAAATATTGATATTGCGGATTGGCAAATTGTTCCACTGCCAGATAACCTGCATAACCACGAAGGTTCAAGCCGCCACCCATATGCAAATGCGATGTGGTAGTTTGATATTGCATCCACTCATTTGGGATGTAACCCACCGAACGAGTGAATTTATTTTCAGCATTTTCTTCTGGCGAAGCACCAGCTAAATACAACGCTGATTCATTCGGCAACATGCCCGAAGACAAGCGTCCGTAAGCTCTTGTACGAATGTCAAACTTTTTCCAACGAGTGTTATTTGTAACCGTTAATTGCACAAAACTATAAGGTTGCCAATGCACACTATCATGATTAGTTGTCCCGAATCTTCCTTCCAATAAAATTTTTCCATTGCCAGTGTAATAGTTGTAAATGTGTTCCCAACCCAAATTCAAACTGGCATTGTTTTCAAACTCACGTTTGCTGGGATTGAAAGAAGAAGTAAGGATTTTATTTTTATTATCGGAAGCATTGTCCAATGCATACACAGAGCGGCTTAAGCGACTATCGCTCAAATAATTATCCAAGCCCCAATCAAAAGCGTTGAACAAATAACGCTTGTCAAATTGTTGCATGAATTTGGTGTTGATGAAAAATTTATTTTTTGGATTGGCTTGAATTGTCCATTGCACTTTATCCAAATTCAATCCATCATTCACCTGAAAATGCTCTTGAAAGCTGCTTCCCTTCAGCATTTTATCAGTTGGATTATTCATGTCGAGGATTAAACCAAAATATTTTAACGATGATTTGCTATCTTTCAAATAATCAACATTGCCCACGTTGCTTGCTACGCCTGTGTTCCACCATGCCGACAAAGAATAATTGTGTTTGTAATTCATCAATGATTCATCATAATGCACACCGAGTTTTATTCCATCTACGCCATTCCACCAAACATCTGGGCGAATCTTTTGAAGCTTGTAAGTCCAATCCTGTGGCTGATTTAAGCCTGCATCAAAAATTGTTTTTGAATTGTCTTGATAAAAATTGTTGGTCATGTCAATATCCGCCAAACGATGTGATGTATCAATTTTTACATCATCCAATTTGTTGCTGAGTTGCACATCGAAAGAATATTTTTTTCTGAATTTTCCCCAGCCCCACCATTTTGGTAAAACAGTTGCCGAAGTATTTTTTACAAACCAAGTGTTCGGAATGTAAAAATTATAACGCTGATTATTTTTGTCAGTAACTTGAACATCAAGCGGCATCTGCATTTCACCGTTTCGTTTTAAAGTGATGCGATATTTATGGTCGCCTAAATTTTTCACTCTTCCTACTTTGTAATCAATCGTTTTTGCAGTTTCCATCCACTCATCAAAAAACCAATTCAAATCAACTTTTGCAGATTGATGAATGCTCTGACGAAAATCTTCTGGATACGGATGACAGATTTTCCATTGATTGAAATAATGCTGAAATGCTTGCCAGAACAGCGAATCACCTAATACATATTGCAAATTGAAAAGCATAGCAGATGTTTTGAAATACACATTTCTATATCCGCCATCATGATTTAATGCACCGTTAAAATCATCACTATGTGTATTTAAAGTTGCTGTTGGATTGTGCATGGCATCATTAATATAGCCATTCATTGTTTCAGAATTTCTAATCAAATCTTTTTGTCTGAAACGATTCACATACCACGATTTTGATTTTGGAGTGATGCGATATTTTCCGTCTAAAGCCTCACAGGCATTGGTGTTGAGGAATTGTGTAAAGCCTTCATCGAGCATCGCTCTGTAAGTTTCGTTATTACCGACCATGCCGAAAAACCAATTGTGACCAACTTCATGCGCCAATAAATCTCTGTAACCCGGGTCAGAGCCGCCATCCAAAGTGAGCATCGGATATTCCATGCCATCCTGTGCATCAGCCACCACCATTTTCGGATATGCATACATGCCCACGTGAGTGCTGTAATATTCAATCACTCGAGCTGTGTAATCAGCGGCATTTTTCCAACCACTTGCATGCGCTTCTTGCACCAGCGAAACAATTTTTATTCCGTTCCATTCACTCTCACCAATGCGATAACTTGGGTCAGCTGTGAAAGCAAAATCGTGTACGTTCACTGCATGATAACGCCAAGTTTTTCTTTCAAAATTTTTATACGGAATTAATTCTGTTGGTTTTCCATTCGCGTTTTTTTCTTGTTTTTTGTTGATGAAATTTTTGATGTCTAATTGTTTTCGCAAATCATTTGGAAAAATTTCGTTTTCATTTTGCAACCATCCTGTGGCTTCTAAAATATAATTAGAAGAAAAATTTAGCGACACATCATATGTGCCATAATCGCCGTAGAACTCTTTGCCCATATGCTGTTGAATATCCCAACCAAATTTTGCATCATAAACAGAAATCCTCGGATACCAATGCACACCATCATAATGACGATGACCGATTTCATCTTTGTAACCAACTTCATCAAACTTTTTCATGCGCCTTCTTTGGCTGCCTGCATCCCAATAAGTTTTGAATTTTATTTTGAAAGAAACAGAATTATTTGGTGCTAATGGTTTTGATAAATACACTTTCAAAATCGTGTTATCCAATTCTGTTTTCAAAACCTGATTATCTGAAACTATTGATTCAACAGTAGTTCCCAAGCCTTGTGCTTCGTACTTTCCCCATTTTGATTTTACATTATTGTGTTTACTCAAATCATCTAAATACGAATTGGGTTGAAACGCATTTTGATACAAATGAAAAAAAACAAAACTCAAAGTATCAGGCGAATTGTTGGTGTAAACTAAAGTTTCATCCCCTTCAATAATGTCTTTTGTTTCATCAACATTCGCATCAATTGTATAGTGAACATCTTGCTGCCAGTAGGTTTCAAGTGGTTTTCTGTTTTTCCAATAGTATGGATTTTCTTTGCTGGCATAAATTCCAGCAGGCGATTTTGAATCGAAAGTTTCACCTTCAAAATGTGGTCTTGGCGAAGGATATTTTGGTTGAGCGAAAGTGAGGTTCGACAAGCTCACCATGAGCAATAAAAGCAGTAATATTTTGTTCATTGAAAAATTATTTGAGTTTCAAAAGTAATTGATGAAAAGGAAAATTGAAGTGGAATTTTAATGCGGAAAAAAATGCGAAACTGCATCAGCACAATTTTCACCATCCATGGCTGCACTGACAATTCCGCCAGCATAACCAGCACCTTCGCCACAAGGAAATAAACCTGCAATTTGCGGATGCTGCAATGTTTCTTTATCTCTTGGAATACGCACTGGGCTGGATGTTCGGCTTTCTGTGGCTACCAACACTGCTTCGTTGGTGTAATAATTTTTCATTCGCTTGCCCCATTGTTTAAATGCACCTTGCAAACTTTCAGCAACAAATTTTGGTAAAGTATTTTGCAAATCAATGCTTGTAATGCCAGGCTGGTAGGTGCATTTGGGCAATGATGTAGAAGTTTTATTTTGTACAAAATCAATCATGCGTTGCGCTGGTGCAACTAATTTTCCACCGCCCAATTCAAAACATTTTTGCTCCACACTTTTTTGAAATTGTAAAAATGCAAGTGGCGATTCTGCATCAATTTGTAATCCTGTATTTGCAATTTGCAAGGCATCTACTTGCGCTACCATACCTGAATTTGCAAACGGATTATTTCGCTTTGATGGACTCCAACCATTGACTACCAGCTCATTTGGCGCAGTAGCAGCAGCGGCAATAATTCCACCTGGGCACATACAAAAAGAGAAAACACCTCTGCCATTCACTTGCTCCACCAACGAATAGGAAGCTGGCGGCAAATTATCTTCTCTCACTTTGCAATGATATTGTTGTGCATCAATAATATGTTGCGGATGTTCGATGCGAACGCCCAATGCAAAAGGTTTTGCTTCAATTAAAATGTTTTGTTGGTGCAACAATTCAAAAATATCTCG
>CAIODY010000072.1 GCA_903857255.1 uncultured bacterium | reverse complement strand
GTTACATCACCGATTCAACGGCGCAACCAAAATTGATGAAAGCTTTAAAAACACTGTATGATTGGAGTGCTGATACTTCGATGTTTCAAAACCAAGTGATAATTGCATTGGCACGATTACGCAACAAAAAATCGTACGCCGAATTGAAACAATTGATGACCATGGACCCACCAGTTTTTGAAAATAATCAGCAAGTAAATGAGTTGTTTGGTTTGTTGAATGATTCTTTAAAAACCACTAAAACATTGTTTCCAGAAATTTTGCAATTAGCTGCTTTGGATGATTACAAAAATTCCATCAATGGTGTGTTAGAAGATTTAGCGGACAGTAATTTATTAATGACAAAAGATTACGAAACTTATTTCAGCAAATTATTTTTCGATGCAAAAATTAATTTGAAAAAACAATTTTCAAAAGATGAAGAAATGCTGAAAAGCTTGGCTGATAAAGATGCACAAGAAGCTAATCGGTACAAAAAATATTACAACAGTGAAGAAGTGAACAACGATGTAATTCGCGATTTTAAATTATTGGCTCCATTTTATCAAGCCAACCCAATGGTGAAAAAATATTTTGATAAAGCATTGCAAAGCAAAAATAATTTGTTGGTGGTGAATGCAACAAGTGCATTAGCAAAATGTGAAATTGTTGTTGCCGATTCTATCACTAAAAAATTAGCGACTGACAAATTGTATGCTTATTTACTGTATCGAAAATTAGGCTTAAACAAAGCTGAAAGCCTTTTCCCGTCAGCATTTAAAACCCAATCAAATTTAACTTATAGTCAAATTTTTGCCGAAGGCGATTTTAAAAAATTAGATACTGTCATCTTTTTACAAAAGAAAAAAGCGAAAGTTAGAAATGTGGCAGGTAATGTTTTTGTGTATAAATATCGCTTAGATAATGATGGACCTTGGTACTTAGGATTGTGTGGTATTCAGCCTTTTGCTGAATCAAAAACTTATTTCAATACTTTAGTGAGCGATGTGAAAACTCAATTGGATGATAAAAAACCTTTGCAAAAACAAATTGATAAAGCTGTATTAATGGAAGTGCTGAAAAACATCAAAAATGAAAACAATTTTTTTAGAAATTCATCGTCAATTAATCTCGGTAGTTTTTAGGAAAAAATGTTTGTAAATATTGTTGTTTTTTGTTCAAAAATCAATAACTTTTTTCTATCTTAGCATCCCGTTAAAAAACGGCTGAAAGTATTGATTTATAGATAATTTCAAGAGATTAAACAATTCAATTTTTTAACAAAAAAATAATCAACACAATTTTTAAATGGACGAATTAAAAGAAGTTCCGGCTCCGGGTGGATATGGTGCCGACAGTATTCAGGTTTTAGAAGGTTTAGAAGCGGTTAGAAAACGCCCTGCCATGTACATTGGCGATGTAGGTTCAAAAGGTTTGCATCATTTGGTGTATGAAGTAATTGATAACTCCATTGATGAGGCTTTGGCTGGGTATTGCAAAAACATTTCTGTTCGTATTCACGAAGGAAATTCAATCACTGTAAAAGATGATGGTCGTGGTATTCCAACAGGAATTCATACCAAAGAAAATCGTTCGGCATTAGAAGTGGTAATGACTGTATTGCATGCTGGTGGCAAGTTTGATAAAGACACTTACAAAGTATCAGGTGGTTTGCATGGTGTGGGTGTGAGTTGTGTGAATGCATTGTCAACTGATATGAAAGTAACCGTTTACCGTGAAGGAAAAATTTGGCAACAAGAATATAAAGAAGGCAAACCGCAATATCCTGTTAAAGTAGTTGGCGAAACCGACCAACGTGGTACTGAAGTGTGGTTTCAGCCCGATATGAGTATTTTCATTACAGGCGAATACAAACACGAAACTTTAGAAAGTAGAATTCGTGAGTTGTCATTTTTGAATAAAGGTGTAGCAATCACATTGATTGATGAACGTGAAAAAGATGCCGAAGGAAATTTTAAATCAGAAACTTTTCATAGCCAAGGTGGCTTGGTGGAGTTTGTAAGATATGTTGATGGAAGCCGCATTCCGTTGATTCCTGAACCAATTTATGCCGAAGCAACTCGTGATATGATTTCGGTTGAAATTGCTTTGCAATACAATGATTCGTACACCGAAAATGTTTGCAGTTATGTAAACAACATCAACACGATTGAAGGTGGAACGCATGTGGCTGGCTTGCGCCGAGCTTTAACTCGTTCGTTCAAATCTTACGCTGATAAAAATAAATTGTTTGATAAAGTTAGTTTTGAAATTGCAGGTGATGATTTCCGTGAAGGCTTATCAGTAGTGCTTTCGGTAAAAATTCCAGAGCCACAATTTGAAGGACAAACCAAAACCAAATTAGGTAATAATGAAGTGTTGGGTGTGGTTGACCAATGCGTAGGTGAAATGTTGAACAACTATTTAGAAGAGCATCCGAAAGAAGCTCGAATCATTGTTCAAAAAGTAATTTTAGCAGCTACGGCTCGTCATGCAGCTCGTAAGGCAAGGGAAATGGTGCAACGCAAAAGCGTTATTGGAAGCGGATTGCCAGGTAAATTAGCAGATTGTCAAGATTCAGACCCTGCCGTTTCGGAAATATTTTTGGTCGAAGGTGATTCGGCTGGTGGAACTGCCAAACAAGGCAGAAACCGTAAGTATCAAGCTATTCTGCCGCTTCGTGGTAAAATTTTGAATGTTGAAAAAGCAATGGAACATAAAATTTACGACAACGAAGAAATCAAAAATATGTTCACCGCTTTGGGTGTGAGCATTGGCACAGTGGAAGATAACAAGGCTTTGAACTTGGATAAATTGCGTTACCATAAAATCGTTATCATGACGGATGCCGATGTGGATGGTAGCCACATTTCAACTTTGATTTTAACTTTCTTTTTCCGCTACATGAAAGAATTGGTTGAACGTGGTTATGTGTATATCGCTACGCCGCCATTGTATTTGGTGAAAAAAGGAAAAGAATTTCAATACGCATGGAATGATTTGGACAGAAAAGAAGCAGTTACAAGAATTGGAAACGGCAAAGATGATTCGGTAAATATTCAACGCTATAAAGGTTTGGGTGAAATGAATGCCGAACAATTATGGGAAACAACTATGAACCCTGAAACCAGAACTTTGCGCCAAGTAACTATTGAATCTGCCGCTGAAGCAGATAGAATATTTAGTATGTTGATGGGTGATGAAGTGCCGCCACGTAGGGCTTTCATCGAATCGCATGCGAAATATGCTAAGATTGATGTGTAAGAATTGAATTGTAATTCTTCTTGAAATAAAAAAGCCTCGAAAATTTTTCGAGGCTTTTTTGTAAATATTTTTTTTGAAATTATTGAGCTTTCTTTTTAGTCGTTTTTGTTTTTTTTACTGGTTGAGTTTCTTCGCCAAATAAACTTGTCGGAGAAGTTGTTTCAGATTCAGTTGATTTTTTCTTCGCTGCTTTTTTAGCAGGTTTTTCTTCAACAGTTGCTTCAGATTTTGTTTCAGCAACAACAGGTGTAGCAGCTGTTTCAGTAATTTTTTCAGTAATTGTTTCTGTTGCGAAATCCATGTCTTTACAAATTGCAAACCATTTGATGAATTTTTTTATGTCGCTAATTTTTACACGGTCTTCATCAAAGTTGGGCAATACTTTTTTGAAATAATTTTTCAAAGTGGCATTATCTGCATTAGCATCTACTGGCGGACATTCATTGAAAATGTTTTTTGCTGCTTGCATTATTTCGCCTAAAGCAACATTCTCGTTGTGTGTAAACATTTCAATTGAATTCAATGGCGTAAACTGAAAAATTCTGCTGCTATAAAATTGTGTTAATCCATCAGCAATAGATTTGGCAATTACGCCATTGCTTTTGTTGCCAACTAATTCAAATAATCCACTTTTTCCGTTGATGTAAATAATGTTTTTAAATTCCATGTTTTTTGTAAGAATGTTTTTGTTTTGGGGCGGCAAAAATAGAATAATTTTGATGCGGATGAAATTTTTTAAAAATTTTGTTTGCTATTTTCCGAAAATAAACGTTAATGAAACTTTCGGCGACGAACCCAAAATGGGATGAAACACGTTGCTAAAATCGAAATAAAAGTTTTTGCTGTGATACCCAAAGCCTGCCGAGAAGCCTTGTGGATTGGATTGTATGCCACTTCGCAAAATAAATTGTTCAACCGCTTTGTATTCGATGCCACATTTTATGTTGGTTTGAAAATTCAAATTTTCATCGGCTTCTGTTGCCAACAACGCATTTTTTGAAGCCTGCCAACCCATTCCTAAAGTATAAATAGAAGGCAATTCTTTTTGAAAAGTAGTAGTAGAATAGGGAAGTGGATTAAACGCATGAAACCCAATTTTTAAATTTTTTGTGAGATTTGAAATGATGCCTACTTCAACTGTAAATGCTGATTGGTTGGGTTGTTCGGAAATGTGCTGTTGCAAATAATTTAACTGAACTCCGATATCGAATTTGTTGCCTAATCTTTTTCCAAAACCAATTCCCAATTTAGTCTCATTGAAATCAGTAAAACCAAATTGTTGTGCGCTGAAACCAAAAGTGCCTGTTTTTGTTGGTGCGATGAATGCTAAAGAAAATTGTTGTAAATCTGTCAACAAAAATCTTCTTTCAGCACCCACACTCACCTGATAATATTGCAATGCAGCCAACCCAGCTTGATTACTAAAAACCGAATTGGCATCGCGAAACACTATGCCAACGCCGCCCATAGCTTGGCTTCTGGCACTTAACGCATTGCCGTCGTAAGCAAAAGAAAATTTTGCGTTGATAAAACAAGCAACAAAAAATAATTTCAAAAAAAAGTTTTTCATTCAGCGTCTCAAAAATAAAAAACAATTCAAATAGTTAGCTGATTTTATTTTGGTTTGCAAAATCTTCTTTCCTTATTTTTGCAAACTTTTTTATGAGCAAATATCCCGAACATAAGCAACTTTCATTGCCCGAAATTGATAAAAACATTTTATCGTTTTGGTTAGAAAATAAAATTTTTGAACGCAGCATTACACAACGCGAAGGTGCTGAAACCTTCGTTTTTTATGAAGGTCCACCGAGTGCGAATGGTATGCCTGGCATTCATCACGTAATGGCTCGAACTATTAAAGATATTTTTTGTCGTTATCAAACCATGAATGGAAAACAGGTGCACAGAAAAGCTGGTTGGGATACCCACGGCTTGCCTGTGGAATTGAGTGTGGAAAAGAGTTTGGGCATTACCAAAGAAGACATTGGCAAAAAAATTACGGTAGAAGAATACAACAAAAAATGCCGTGAAGAGGTGATGAAATATCAAGACAAGTGGGAAGAAGTAACCCGAATAATGGGTTATTGGGTAGATATGAAATCGCCTTACATCACTTATGAAAACACCTACATCGAATCTTTGTGGTGGGTTCTGAAACAATTTTACAACAAAGGATTTTTATACAAAGGCTTAACCATTCAACCTTACAGTCCTGCTGCTGGCACGGGTTTGAGCAGTCATGAATTAAATCAACCGGGTTGCTACAGAGATGTGAAAGACACAACTGCGGTGGCACAATTCAAAATCAAAAATGAAAATTTAAAAATTGTAGAACTAGAAGGTGCCTATTTTCTAGCTTGGACAACTACGCCTTGGACATTGCCTTCAAACACAGCGTTGGCGGTGGGTGAGAAGATTGATTATGTGTTGGTGGAAACAATTAATTCGCATTCGCACGAAAAAATAAAAGTGATTTTGGCGAAAATATTATTGAACAAACATTTCAAAGCAGAAGGTGAAAATATTGATTTTGCAAATTATAAAATCGGCGATAAAATTATTCCTTGGAAAATCATTGCTGAATTTAAAGGAAAAGATTTAGAAGGCATTCGCTACGAACAATTATTACCTTTTGAAGCGAGCACGAAAGAAAATTTAGAAGGACCCAAAGACGCATGGAGATTGATTTGTGGTGATTTTGTTACCACCGAAGATGGAACTGGTATTGTACATATTGCGCCAAGTTTTGGTGCTGATGACTTTCGTGTTGCCAAGCAAAATAATATCGGCGCATTAACGATGGTGGACAAACGTGGTAAGTTTTTAGCAGGCATAAAAGATGATGTTTATTTATTCGGCGAAGAATACATTAAGGAAGCCTATTTAACTGAAGACGAAAAGAAAACTGAATTTGCGAAGCAGAAACAAATATTAGAAGCAGCAGGAAAAGTGAAAGAATTGAAAAGCTATTTAAGTGTGGACACTCGAATCGTTTTGAAATTGCAGGAAGAAGGAAAATTATTCAAAAAAGAAAACTACGAACACAGCTACCCACATTGCTGGCGCACCGATAAACCTGTGATTTATTATCCGTTGGATAGTTGGTTTATTGCTGTAACAAAAGTGAAAGAGAAAATGGTGGCGATGAATAAAACGATTAATTGGAAGCCCGAAGCCACTGGCACTGGGCGTTTTGGTAATTGGTTGGAAAATGCGAATGATTGGAATTTGAGCAGAAGTAGATTTTGGGGAACGCCAATTCCCATTTGGTATGACTTTTTTAATCCTGAAAATAACTTTTGTATTGGGTCTGTTGATGAGCTTTATTCAGAAGTAGTTACCAAAAATGGGGAGAAAGCAAAAGCATTTGTGGTAAAAGAAAAAGAAATTCTTATTGAAGAAAGTAAAAGAAATAATCCTGAAAAGGCAAGTGAGATAAAAACAGTCTTAGACGCATTGTACTTCTCAAATAAAGTTACTCGACAAAAATGTTTGGTAGAAATTTCTTCTTTCAGTTCTAAAGAAATTGATTTACACAAACCATTTGTTGATGACATTTTTTTTATTGTTGGTGTTGAAAATGAAAACTACCCAGCTAATATTTTTCGCAGAGAACCAGACTTAGTAGATGTATGGTTTGATAGTGGTGCAATGCCGCTTGCACAGTGGCATTATCCATTTGAAAACAAAGAAATTTTTGCCAAAAATTATCCTGCCGATTTTATTGCCGAAGGCGTTGACCAAACTCGTGGTTGGTTTTATACGTTGCATGCCATCGCTGTAATGTTGCATGAAATTGACCCACAAAAATTTCCAGGCGTTGCTTATGAAAACGTCATCAGCAATGGTTTGGTGTTGGATAAAAATGGCGAAAAAATGAGCAAACGCTTAGGCAATGCGGTTGACCCATTTGAAGCCATCCCAAAATATGGTGCCGATGCTATTCGTTGGTACATGGTTGAAAATGCCAATCCTTGGGACAATTTAAAATTCGATTTCAATGGCATTGATGAAACCCGAAGAAAATTTTTCGGCACATTGTATAATACCTACGGATTTTTTGCATTGTACGCAAACGTAGATGGGTTCAGCTATTCAGAAGATGAAGTGCCATTAAATCAACGACCAGAAATTGACCGTTGGATAATTTCGTTGCTCAATTCTTTAATTAAAGAAGTGAAAACGGCTTATGATGAATACGAACCAACCAAGGCTGCTCGGGCAATTCAGGAATTTGTAGATGAGCATTTTAGCAATTGGTATATTCGATTGTGTCGCCGCCGTTTTTGGAAGGGCGAATATGAACAAGATAAAATTGCAGCTTATCAAACGCTTTACACTTGCTTGGAAACATTGAGTCAGTTGATGAGCCCTATTGCACCATTTTTTGCAGAATGGCTTTTCAAAAATTTGAATGATTCTACTAAAAGAATTAAAACAGATTCGGTTCATCTTTCTGATTTTCCAAAAGTTAATGAAAGTGCCATTGATGCTGCATTAGAAGAACGAATGCAAATGGCACAAGATATTTCTTCGTTGGTTTTATCTTTAAGAAAGAAAGTAAACATCAAAGTTCGCCAGCCGTTGCAAAAAATTATTGTTCCCATTTTGAATGATGATTTCAAAACGCAATTAACAAAAGTTCAAGATTTAATTTTGAGCGAAGTGAATGTGAAAGAATTGGAAATGATAACCGAAACCGAAGGCATCATCAAAAAGAAAATCAAAGCCAATTTCAAAACGCTTGGCGCAAAACTTGGGAAAAATATGAAAGAAGGTGCTGCACAAATTGCTAATTTTAGCCAACATCAAATTTCAGAATTAGAAAAAATGGAGACGATAGAATTAATAATTGACCATTCACCATTCACCATTCACATTTCTGACGTTGAAATTTCTGCCGAAGATATTCCGGGTTGGCAAGTGGTAAATAAAGGAATTTTAACTGTTGCTTTGGATATTAATTTAACACAAAAGCTTGAGAATGAAGGAATTGCTCGTGAGTTGGTAAACCAAATTCAGAAGATAAGAAAAGAAAGCAATTTTAACATAACGGATAAAATTAATGTTGAATTGGAAGAAAATAGCTTGGTAAAAAATTCTTTAACTGATTATAAAAGTTATATTTGCGCCGAAATTTTAGCAGAAAATATTGATTTTACAGACAATATAAAATCAACAACTACGATTGAAATCAATGAAATTCCGCTAAAAATAATTGTTCACCAATTAAATTAAAAAAGTGATGGCTAAAAAACCAGCACCGAAAAAATCGGTAAAGAAAATTTCAAAACCTGCGGCTAAGAAACCAGCAGTTAAGAAAACATCAAAACCTGCGGCTAAAAAAGTAGTGGCTAAAAAGCCTGTTGCCAAAAAAACTGCCAAACCAGTTGCCAAGCCTGCGGCTAAAAAAATTGCACCCAAAAAAGTAGCGAAAAAAACTGCTCCGAAAAAAGTGGTGGCTAAAAAAATAATTGCTAAAAAAGCAGTAGTTAAAAAAGCATCTTCGAAAAAAGTAGTAGCGAAAAAAACAACTAAACCTGTTGTAAAACCAGCGGCTAAAAAAGCAGTAGTAAAAGTTGCTTCTAAAAAAATTGAAAAGAAAATATCGAAACCAGTTGCAAAGCCAATTCCAGCTCCGAAAAAAGTTGAAAAAGCAATTTCGAAAAAAGAAGAAAAACTACTATTGAAAAAACAATTGGCACAGAAAAAAATTGCGGATGAAGTGATACCAGAGTTGAAATTACCATTGATGAAAAGAGTTGGTATTCAGCCTCTTAAACGTTCAACTGTTGATATTACACGTTCGAGATATTCAGATGAAGAGTTAGAAGAATTCAAAGCTATCATCAATGAAAAATTAGAAAAATCACGACAAGAGTTGCATTACATTTCTGAACAAATCACCAAATCAGGCGAAAATGGAACTGCTGATACTGAAAACCGTTTTGGTGGAATGGAAGATGGGGCAGGCACTTTAGAACGTGAATATTTGAATCAAATGGCTTCTCGTGCAGGTTCATTTATTGAGCATTTAGAAAAAGCATTGATGCGTATTGAAAACAAAACTTATGGTATTTGTACAATCACTGGCAAATTGATTTCTAAAGAAAGATTACGTGCTGTACCTCATGCTACCAAAAGTTTAGAGGCAAAAGAAATGGGAAAAGGATAATTGAATTCAATTTAAAATAAACAAAAAAGCCTCAGTGATTTTCATAGAGGCTTTTTTGTTTTTATAGCACTTGCAAAATAGCGCATTTCAAATAATGCGTTTCAGGGATATTCCAAATCATTGGATGGTCGGGCGATTGAGCATTGAATGCTACTTGGCGTAAAATTCTTTTTGCATCACTGGCAGCATCAGTTATTACTTGTTTAAATTCTTCGGAATAAATAAAATGACTGCAACTACTGCTGACTAAATAGCCGCCAGGTTTTACTAATTGAATTCCTCTTAAATTAATTTCTTTGTAACCTTTCAATGCGGCTACTAAAGTTTTTCTACTCTTTGTAAATGCAGGAGGGTCAAGCATTACAACGTCATATTGTTTTTTCTCGGCACTTCGTTTTTTCAATTCATCAAACACATTCACCATCGAAAATTTACATTGTTTGAAATTGTTTAATGCGGCATTCGCTTTACATTGTTCTACAGCATCGGCTGAAATATCCATTCCTTCTACATCTGCGGCACCAAATTTAGCAGCATACATACTGAATGAACCTGTGTAACTACAAGCATCTAAAACACTTGCATTTTTGACGAATGGCTGTAATGCAAGTCTGTTACGGCGTTGGTCATGAAAGAAGCCAGTTTTTTGTCCGTTTGCAACATCTACCCAAAACTGAATTCCATCTTGTTGCATGATGAATCTTGAATCAAATTTCTTTTTCAAAAATCCTGTTTGTTGCGCCATGCCTTCCAACTCACGAACAGCCGCATCATTGCGTTCATACAACTTATCGGTTGCAAATAGCTCGGCTAATATTTCTACAATTTCATTCTTCCATTTTTCAATGCCTAATGCTAAAGTTTGAATCACAATTACGTCTTCAAATTTATCAACTACCAACGCAGGTAAGCCATCAGCTTCACCAAAAACTACTCGGCAATTTTTATTGTAGCCAATGCTTTTGCGATATTCCCAAGCCCTTTCTATTCTGCGTTTGAAAAAATCTTTATCAATCACTTCCTCTTTATTTCGAGTCAATATTCTTACAACAATTTGCGATTTGTTATTAATGTAACCTTTGCCTAAAAAGTGTTGATGAGCATCATACACTTCCACAATGTCGCCATTGTTATATTCACCAATAGTAGTTGCAATTTCATTAGCATAAACCCAGGGATGTCCGCCGCTTATCCTGCCGTGTTTTTTCGGTTGAAGAATTATTTTTGTCATTGCAACAAATGTACTACCAATGTTATTATCAATGTTTGTTTTGATTGTTTTTAGTAATCGATTTTATTTTTTTGCTGCTAACATTTCAAAAAGAATATCTTTGGGTATAATTATTAAAAACATGAAAAAGATAATTCTGATTGTAAGTTGTTTGATTTTCTCATCTGCAATTTATGCCGAAAAAATAAAAGAAGTCAATGTGCCAAATGCTGTGAAAGATAAGCTGCAAGCCATGTTTCAATCTGCCAAAAATATTAAGTGGGTAAAAGAATTTGGTAATTTTGAAGCTGAATTTGATAAAAATGGAAATGAAATTTCAGTTTTATTTGCTCCTGACGGACAATGGTTGCAAACTGAAAATGCAATTAAATTAAATGAATTGCCCAATGCGGTGATGATATATGTGGAGAAGAAATTGGCGAATAAAAAAATAAAAGAATCAGCAAAAGTGGTGGATGCCAAAAACAATGTTTCGTTTGAAATTGAAGTAGATGGCGAAGAATATTTGTTTGATAACAAAGGCAATTTTTTAAGAAAGCAAAAATCCTAATTGCTTCCGAAACCAGCCATGCGAATTGTTTTTACAGTAACCAACGAATTGAATTATGACCAACGAATGCAACGCATTTGCACTTCGTTGTCTTCAGCCAATTATGAAGTTTTATTGATTGGCTGGCAATTGAAAGGCGCACCAACATTGATTAATCAGCCATTCAAACAAAAACGATTACCACTTTTTTTTCAGAAAGGAAAAATGCGATATGCTGAAACTAATCTGAAATTATTTTTCTACTTATTGTTTGTAAAATGCGATGTAATTGGCGCAATTGATTTGGATACCATTCTTCCATGTTTGTTGGTTTCAAAAATTCGCAGCAAAAAAATTGTGTATGATGCTCACGAATATTTTACTGAATTAGAAGAAATTGTGCGCCGACCAATGATTAAAAAAGTTTGGTTAGCGATTGAAAAATTTTGTGTGCCAAAAATCAAAAATGGTTATACTATTTCAAAATCGTATGCGGATTTGTTTTTCAAAAATTATGGCGTTCAATATAAAGTTATCAGCAATATAGCTTTATTGAAGCCAATTCCAGTGATTCAAAATAAAGAGCGAATTGTTTTGTATCAAGGCGCAGTAGGAGAGGGCAGAGCATTGTTTCAATTGGTGGATGCTATGGAAAATGTAGATGCTAAGCTGATAATTTGTGGCAAAGGAAATGTTTTTGTTGAATTGAAAAATTACATCGCTCAAAAAAAATGGCAATCAAAAATTGAATTGAAAGGATTTGTTACACCACAACAATTGTTTCAATTAACGCCGCAAGCCATGATTGGCATTACACTTTTTGAAACAAAAGGATTGAGTAATTATTATTCATTAGCCAATCGTTTTTTTGATTATTTGCATGCAGGCATTCCGCAATTGTGCAACGCATATCCTGAATACAATGCTATCAATCAGCAGTTTGAAATTGCTAAATTAATTGAACAACCAACTGCCGATTTAATTGCCTATGCATTGAATCAAATGCTCAATGATGAAGCCTATTACAAGCAATTGTGCAAAAATTGTTTGAAGGCTCGTCAGGTTTATAATTGGCAAAATGAAGAAAAAAAAATATTAGCTTTTTACGAAAAAATTTAGCTTGTTTTTGCAACAAAAATATTTCAGCGTTGCTTTTTTCTAAACCAGTTTCTTGTTTGAAAATAAAATCAAGTTGTATATTCGCCACTCAACTAAGTAAATTAATTATCTAAAATACAACCAAATGGAAATCAAAGAAATTCAAGAGTTGATTAAAATCTTCGACAAATCTAATTTAGGTGAATTGGGATTAGAACAAAAGGATTTTAAAATCACCTTAAAAACAAAAGAAAGAGAAACGATTGTAACTACTGTTGCATCGGCACCAGTGGCTGCAATTGCTGCACCTGCGGTTGCTCCAGCTCCTATAGCTGCTGCGGTTGCCGCACCAGCACCTGTTGTGACAGGTACACAAATTAAAGCACCGATGGTAGGCACATTCTATCGCAGTGCTGGACCTGACAAACCGGTGTTTGTAAAACCTGGCGATAAAGTGAAAAAAGGACAAGTGATTTGCATTATCGAAGCTATGAAATTGTTCAATGAAATTGAATCGGAAATGGATGGTACTGTTGTGAAAATATTGGTAGATGACGCATCTCCAGTAGAGTTTGACCAACCTTTGTTTGTGATTGAATAATTTAAAAATTAATCGATTTAGAAATTTAGAAATGAGCATACAATTTTTTCATTTCTAAATTTCTGAATTTCTAAATTGAAAAAATGTTTAAAAAAATATTAATCGCCAATCGCGGCGAAATTGCCTTGCGAATTATTCGTACTTGTAAAGAAATGGGCATCAAAACAGTAGCTGTTTATAGCACTGCTGATAAAGAAAGTTTGCATGTTCGCTTCGCTGATGAAGCTGTTTGTATTGGCAAACCTGCTGGCAAAGATTCGTATTTGAACATTCCGCAAATCATGGCTGCTGCTGAAATAACCAATGCTGATGCCATTCATCCAGGTTATGGTTTTTTGGCGGAGAATGCAAAATTTTCTGAAATCTGTGCACAATATGGCATCAAATTTATCGGACCAACACCTGAAATGATTCGTAAAATGGGTGATAAAATTACTGCCAAAGATACGATGATAAAAGCAGGCGTGCCGTGCATTCCGGGTAGCGAAGGCTTGGTAGAAAGCGTAGAAGATGGAAAAAAAATAGCTGATAAAATGGGTTATCCAGTCATCATTAAAGCTACGGCAGGTGGCGGTGGTAAAGGCATGCGTATTGTTTGGAAAAATGAAGATTTTGAAAAACAAATGAACAACGCTCAAACCGAGGCTGGGGCTGCATTTGGTAACAGCGGTGTGTACATTGAAAAATATATTGAAGAACCTCGACACATCGAAATTCAAGTAGCTGGCGACCAATTTGGTACCGTGTGCCACATGGGCGAACGTGATTGTTCAATTCAACGCCGTCATCAAAAATTAGTAGAAGAAAGTCCTTCGCCATTTATGACCACTGAATTAAGAGAAAAAATGGGCGAAGCTGCTTGTAAAGCTGCTGCTGCAATTAGTTATGAAAGCGTTGGTACGATTGAGTTTTTGGTAGATAAGCATCGCAATTTTTACTTCATGGAAATGAATACTCGTATTCAAGTAGAACATTGCGTAACCGAAGAAGTAATCAATTTTGATTTGATAAAAGAGCAAATTAAAATTGCTGCTGGTGTGCCCATAAGTGGCAGAAATTATGTACCACAGATGCATGCGATTGAATGTAGAATTAATGCCGAAGATGTGTTTAATGATTTCCGTCCATCACCTGGTAGAATCACAGTTTATCATCAACCTGGCGGTCATGGCGTTCGTGTTGATTCGCATGTGTATGGTGGTTATATGATTCCGCCTTATTACGATTCAATGATTGCAAAATTAATTGTGGTGGCGCAAACACGTGAAGAAGCCATCAATACAATGGAACGTGCATTAAGTGAATTTGTGGTGGAAGGTGTGCATACAACTATTCCATTTCATCAACAATTAATGAAGAATGAAGATTTCAGAAAAGGAAATTTCACTACTAAATTTTTAGAAAATTTTCATTTAGAAAAACCATAAAATTTATTTTGTTTAACTTATTAAGAATCCCTGCAATAAAAGCTTTGCAGGGATTTTTTTATTTTTATTTAGCATCAAAAAAAATAAAACTTCCCAACTTCGATTTGTTATATTTGCGCCTCAATAAAAAAACATTTTGAAAAGAGTTTTAGTAACGGGTGCAGCAGGTTTTTTAGGTTCACATTTGTGTGATAGATTTATTGCCGAAGGTTACCATGTGATTGGCATGGATAATTTAATTACAGGCAATATCAAAAACATAGAACATTTATTTCCGCTGAAAAATTTTGAGTTTCATCATCATGATGTTTCAAAATTTGTGCATGTGGCTGGAAACTTGGATTACATCTTGCATTTCGCATCGCCAGCATCGCCGATTGATTATTTAAAAATCCCGATTCAAACCTTAAAAGTTGGTTCATTAGGCACACACAATTTGTTGGGATTGGCTTTGGCAAAAAATGCCAGAATGTTGATTGCATCTACATCCGAAGTGTATGGCGACCCATTGGTTCATCCACAAACAGAAGAATATTGGGGCAATGTAAATCCTGTTGGACCACGTGGAGTTTATGATGAAGCCAAGCGTTTTCAAGAAGCCATCACGATGGCTTATCATACTTATCATCATTTAGAAACCAGAATTGTGAGGATTTTCAATACTTACGGTCCAAGAATGCGACTGGATGATGGTAGAGTTTTACCAGCATTTATTGGGCAAGCTTTAAGAGGAGAAAATTTAACTGCATTTGGTGATGGTTCTCAAACCCGTTCATTTTGTTATGTTTCAGACTTGGTTGATGGAATTTATAGATTGTTGTTGAGTGATTATGCGCAGCCTGTAAACATTGGAAATCCTGATGAAATAACGATTAATGAATTTGCACAAGAGATTTTAAAACTCACAGGTTCAAAATCAAAAGTGATTTATACACCTTTACCAACTGACGACCCCAAACAAAGAAGACCTGATATTACAAAAGCTAAAACGATTTTAGGTTGGAGTCCGAAAGTGAGTCGCAGTGAGGGTTTGAGGATGACGCTTGAGTATTTTAAAGGAGTGATTAAAACGAAAAATTAACCACATAGCAACATAGAGTTCATAGAAATACAAGATTAAAATTCAAAGCAAACATAGTTTTGCTGGCGAAAATAAAATCATAAAATCAGCGCAATCAGCGTTCTATAAAAATAAAAATGAGCAACGAAGTTTTCATACACGAATCATCTTATGTTCACGAAACCGCTAAACTTGGCTCTGGAACTAAGGTTTGGCATTTTGTACACATCATGCAAAACGCTGTAATTGGTGAAGGTTGCATCTTTGGGCAAAATGT
>CAIODY010000071.1 GCA_903857255.1 uncultured bacterium | reverse complement strand
TGAAACTAAAAAATTGGTGGTGAATAAATAGTTATTAGGCAATTATCATTTCCAAAATAAAAAATCCCACAACAAATCAATGTTGTGGGATTTTTTATTTAGCTAATTGAAAAGAAAAATTCTTTAAGGTTTTTAGTTCCATTCCATCATACATTCAACAATTTGGTGTGATTCTGTAATTCAATAATCTTGCTACATTTAGCTCGAACCAAAAACATTCAAACTCCAAAACACAGTGGCATTTCCGTTTTATCCACAGCACGACCAAATGGACTGCGGTCCTTCATGCCTCCGCATGATTGCTGCTTATCACGGCAAGCACTATTCATTGCAATATTTACGCAACCAAATGTATCTCACCAAAAGCGGAGTGAGTATGTTATCTATCAGCACCGCTGCTGAAAAAATTGGTTTGCGAACTGTTGCTGCCAAAGCTTCGTGGGACGATTTGAAAGAAAAAGTTCCGTTTCCGTGTATTCTGTTTTGGGAACAAGAACACTTTGTAGTGCTCTACAAAATAAAAGGTGATGTGGCTTATATCGCTGACCCAGGGCATGGTTTGGTGAAAGTACCGAAGCAAGAATTAGAAAAAAGTTATTATAGCAAAGAAGGTGCTTTCGGTTTGGTGATGATTTTTGAACCCACGCCTGCATTTCATCAAGAAGACAATGAAGGCGTTGAAGAATCAAGCACTTGGTGGGAATATTTGTATGGTTATATCCGCAATTACAAACAACTCATCATCCAATTATTTATTGGTTTGATGGTAATTAGTTTGTTTGATTTAATGATGCCATTCCTTACCCAATCAATGGTTGACAAGGGAATCAACTATCAGAATTTGAGTTTTGTAAATTTAATTTTGATTGCACAACTAATGATTTTTTTCAGCAGAATTGTGATTGAAATGGTGCGAAACAGAATTTTATTGCACGTAGGTTTCCGAATTAATATTTCGTTGTTGAGCGATTATTTGTATAAAATCATGCAATTGCCTGTTAGTTTTTTTGAATCGAAAATGATGGGCGATATTACGCAACGAATTTTAGACCATAAGCGAATCGAAAATTTTTTAACGCAAACCAGCCTGCAAACGCTGTTTGGCATGTTTAATCTGGTGGTGTTTTCATTAGTGTTGTTGGTGTTTAGTTGGAAAATTGTAGTCATCTTTTTAATGGGAAGTATCTTATCCATCGTTTGGATTTTGTTGTTTCAAAAGCGCATGAAAAACTTAGACTATTTAATGTTTAAGCGACAATCATCGCATCAAAGTTCCCTTCACGAGCTGCTTTCAGGCATGCCTGAAATTAAATTGAATGGCACCGAAAAACAAAAACGTTGGGATTGGGAACGCATACAAACACAAATGTTTCAGGTGAATATGCGAATGCTCAACACTTTGCAATTGCAACAAGCAGGCAGCGGATTTTTTAATCAGCTGCGAAATATTATTGTGTCGTATGTGGCTGCACGATTGGTGATTGACGGGCAAATTTCGTTAGGAACTATGTTGGCAATTTCTTACATCATTGGGCAAATGAGTGCGCCAATTGAGCGTTTGCTCGATTTTTTCCGTTCATTGCAAGGCGCACAAACTAGCATTGAAAGATTAGGAGAAGTGAACACCATGAAAAATGAAGTGGATGAACAACAACAATTTATTTTAGAATTGCCTGCTGATAAATCTATCAATATTCAATATGTTTCTTTTGGTTATGAAGGTCCGCAACATGCACAAGTTTTGAAAAATATTTCTTGTCATTTGCCCGAAGGAAAAGTAACAGCCATCGTGGGTACAAGCGGAAGCGGCAAAACAACTTTATTAAAATTGTTGTTGAAATTTTACGAAACACAACAAGGCGATATTATGATTGGTGATGCCAATTTGAAATCAGTAAATTCGGCATTGTGGCGAAGTAAAATTGGTGCGGTGATGCAAGATGGATTTATTTTTACCGATTCGATTACAAAAAATATTACAGGCAGCGATGAAAATGTTGATACAGCCCGATTGATGCAAGCAGTAAAAATTGCCAACATCGAACGCTTCGTGAAAGTGTTGCCCAATGGGCTTTCTACAAAAATTGGTGCAGGTGGTGATGGATTGAGTATCGGACAAAAACAACGCATATTAATTGCCCGAGCTGTTTATAAAAATCCTGATTATTTATTTTTCGATGAAGCCACCAGTGCGCTGGATGCTAACAACGAAAAATTTATTATGGAGCAATTGAAAGAATTTTATAAAAATAAAACGGTGTTGGTGATTGCACATAGATTAAGTACGGTGAAAGATGCTGACCAAATTTTAGTTTTGGAAGATGGAAAAATTGTGGAAGCTGGTTCGCATCAAACCTTAACAGAAGCAAGAGGCAGATATTTTGAATTGGTAAAAAATCAATTGGAATTAGGAAGTTAATTTTGAAAAAACATACATGGTAAATTACGCCAGCGATAGCAAGGATATTATTAGTAAGCCGCCCGGATGGCTTACGCAATGGGGCATCATCATTATTGCTTCTACCGTTGCTTTATTTTTAATCATGGCTTGGTTGATTCGTTATCCTGATACAGTTACTGGCGAAATTATTATCACCTCACCAACTCCGCCAGCAAAATTATACGCTTTAACATCAGGAAAAATAATTCGTTTGTTTGTCAAAAATAATGACACTGTAAAAGCTGGAACTAATCTTGCATTGCTTGAAAACAGTGCATCTTACGCCGATGTGGTGGAATTGAAAAAAGAAATTGATGCGGTGCAAATTGATAGTTTATTAGCCATTGAACCTCATACGAAAAAGAAAATTGAAAACGATTTTATTCCGCAAATTAATAGGATGTTGCAAGTAGGCGAATTACAAAATTCATTCAATCAGTTTTATGATGCGCTGCTAAAATATCAAGTGGTGATTGCTGATAAATCGTACAACAAAATTGCTATCACACTCAAAAAGCAATTAAGAGAATACGATGAATTGAACAATCAATTGAAAGAACAAAATTCAATTTTGGATAAAAAAACCGAATTGGAAAAAAGCGCATTGGATAAAAATGAAAAACTAAGTTCGGAAAAAATTATTTCAAATCGCGATTTGGAAGAAAGCAAAAAGAAATATTACGACCAGCTGATGTCGCAGAAAAATACGCAATCGCAGCTCACTCAAAACATTTTAAAATCAAAAGAGTACGAAAAAAATTTAGTGGAAAATGAAAAAAGTTACAAGGATAAATTGAATGATTGTATCACCAATGTTCGCACTTCGTTTGAACAATTGAATGGTGATGTAAATCATTGGCAACAAAAATATATCATCAAAACACCTGTGAGTGGAAAAATTGCAATGACAAAATTTTGGGCTGAAAATCAATTTGTGAAAGAAGGCGAATTGGTGATGACTGTGGTGCCTGACGGTGATAAATTAATAGGCAAAGCTTTGATTCCAATTATGAATAGCGGAAAAATAAAACCTGGCGCTGATGTAAAAATTCGATTAGATAATTTTCCTTTTCAAGAATTTGGCATTATAAAAGGAAAAGTGAATAATATTTCTGCTATGCCTGTTGATGGAAAATACATTGTAGATGTTGATTTGCCCAACGGCAACAAAACTACTTATAACCGTGAATTGCCCCGTGGTGTTGAGTTGCAAGGCAATGCAGATATCATCACAAAAGATGTAAATTTGTTACAGAAATTTTTCGAGCCTTTCAGAAGTTTAAAAAATAACCAATAAAAAATACCACAACATGGAATCAACAATTGAAACAAACAGCATTCAAAAAAAATCATTGCCCGAAACTTTAAAAGTGCTTTGCATTTTATCTTTCATTGGCATTGGCTTATTTAATTTTGTTAGCGGAATTTATAATTACGCTACCATTGATAAAAAAGTGATTGAAATGGAAGCGCAAATTCAAAAAGTAGAAGATTCTGGAAACTCAATGGCAATTAGCATTTTACAAGATGCTCAAAATGCAGTCATCTGCGCACAACAAAATAAAACTTCAGCATTAATCGTCAGTTTGATTTCAGGATTGCTTTGCCTTGCAGGTGTTTTGATGATGTGGAATTTGAAGAAAAATGGTTTCTTTCTTTATACTATTGGCGAATTATCTCCAATCATTTACACCTTTCTGGTAATCGGTGTTGGCAAAGGAACGTTCGGAATTCTCACTTCTGCATTCACCATAATTATTCCATTAGTGTTTGTAATTCTTTATTCAGTGCAATTAAAACACATGGATTAACTCCTAAGGAATATTCAAATGTTTATGCGTTTGCAACGATAATTTCCATTGCGGATTTTGCTTGATAAAATCAATAATAAGCGGCAATATTTCTTGTTCTTTACTCCATTCAGGTTGTAAGTAAAGCAAACATTTTTCATTCACTTTTTTTGCTTCGCTAATGGCAAATTCAAAATCTGATTTGTTGAAAACAATAATTTTCAATTCGTTGGCAAACTGATAATTATCAGCCAAAACTGGTTTGAATTTTTTTGGTGAAAGGCATACCCAATCAAAGTTTCCACTGAATGGGTGACTGCCGCTGGTTTCAATATTCGTTTGTAAAATTTCTTTTTTAAGTACCGCAGTTAAGTCTTCTAAATTGTGCATTAATGGTTCGCCACCTGTAATTACAACAATTTTTGCAGGAGTATTTTTTATCCAATTTTTTATTTCAACACTTTCAAATTGGGGATGATTTTTTGCATTCCAACTTTCTTTGGTATCGCACCAAACGCAGCCTACATCGCAGCCGCCAAGCCTTACAAAATAAGCTGCATTGCCTGCGTACAAACCTTCGCCTTGCAAAGTATAAAAGTGTTCAACAATTGGATATTTCAACGCTATAAAATTTTGTGTAAAGATGAAAACTATTTGGTCGAATTACTTGTGCCATTTAAAGAATCAGTCAACATTTTGGTAAACAATAAATTTTTGTAAATGGTTTTGTCGTAATAATATTTTGCTGAATCATATTGTTTTCTTTTGAAAAAAATAAACGCTGCATTGTAATTAGAATTAGGATGATGCGGCGCAAATTTTAAATTGCGTTGAAAGCAAATCAAGGCCGAATCATCATTTCCAAGCCTTTCATAACACGAACCTAAATCATTCCATGTTTCAAAATGAAATGGATTTTGTTGCAGCGATTGATAAAAAAAATATTTTGCTTCGTTCAATTTATTGTCATTCATCAATGCCGAACCTCGATACCAATTGGTTGGTTGCCCAACTGGGTCGTGTGTGTAATACACTACTGATGCTTCTTTTGCATCTTCATTCATGCGCCACCAATCAGCTTCTAATCTGCTTTGAATCATATCGTATATCAAAAATTCACCTTGCGAACGCATTGCACTAATTGAAAAAGTTGAAATGGCAATCAATAAAGAAACTATTAAAAAAGTTTTTGTGCGTAGAGAAATTGTTTTTGAAAAAATATTTTTTTCATCTTTTACAAAAAATGAAATCAAAACAATGCCAATAAAAAACAATTGCAAACCATAAAAGCGTTGTGTAGGAAAATCAAACAAGCAAATTATTGAAAAGCCCAAAACCATTGCCAGTAAAGCAAATCCGTTGCAATTCTTTTTTATGATTAAAATACATTGATAAGCAGCCATAAAAAAAAACGAAATAAAAATCAATAACCCAATCCAACCATTTTCAGCTAATGTCAATAAAAATTCGTTGTGTGGTCGCTTGTATTTCATCTCACCAAAATTGTTGATGGCTGCACAATCGGGCGCATATTTCAAATAGTAAATTGCCCAATTGCAAGTGCCAATTCCGAACGGATTTTCCTTTGCCATTTTCCATGTAGTTTGCCACAACATGGCTCTTTCCGAAGTGCTGTTGGTTGAAATATCATTTGTTTTCAGCGTTGAAAATTCATGTAATTTTTTTTGAAAAAATTGAGTGTTAGTTTTTTTCACAATCAAAAAAAACGTTGCGATGGCAAAAGCAAAAATGCAAATCAGCGGAACTATTTTTTTTTGTTGAATGAAATAAAATACTAAAAGTAAACAGGCAATTAAAAACGCAACATAAACCGAAAAACTTCTTAAAAGCAGGATGGATGCGATGTTTGTGCCGATGGCTAACAAAATTAGGATTCGCAAAAAAATAGTTTGTTTCGAGAAATTGATAAAAAGCAAAGGCAATAATAAAAAACAAGTTTGTGCATAAAAATTTTTGTTGCCAAGCGTTGAACAAAAATGATAATCAATATGAAGCGATTGTTTTTTTTGAAAGTACAATTCAATTTGTGGCAACGCCGAATAAATTCCCCAAAACAAAAACAGAAAAGTGGTGAATACCGAAAGTTGGGCAATGAGTTTTTCTGAAATAATTTTTTCAGAAAAGCCATTGAAAATAAAAATGCTTGTTATCCAAATCAAACCCCAATGCAG
>CAIODY010000070.1 GCA_903857255.1 uncultured bacterium | reverse complement strand
TTTATAAAAAAGAAGCTTGGTTTTTTGCGGAAGAAGGATACATTGCCAAAAAGAGGTTTGGTATTGCTGAAAAGAAGGTTCTTTTTTTAAAAAAGAGGTTTGGTTTTTTGAAAAAGAAGCTTGGTTTTTGAAAAAAGAAGCTTGGTTTTTTGAAAAAGAAGCTTGGTGGTGAAAACAAGCGGAAAAAGTAAATTATTTTGATGCACCGTTAGTTTTGGTTCACCAACAATTCAAAGGATATTGTTGAAGAACAAACTTTGATAATGGCTAAAAAAAACTGGTTTTATGAAATCCATTTTCGAAGATATAGTTTTTCAAACTTTTTCAATTATTAACGCCAGTATAATAACTTCGCCAATGAAATTATGACAAAGAAATTTGAAGAAATATTAGCCGAACTCAAGCAAAAAAAATATAAGCCTGTTTATTTTTTAGAAGGCGAAGAAGCTTTTTATATTGATGCCATCAGCGATTTTATTGAAAATAATGCATTGAGCGATGTTGAAAAAAGTTTCAATCAATCAGTGCTTTATGGCAAAGATTCTAATTGGAAACAAGTGTTAGATACTGCCATGCGTTTCCCCATGATGAGTAATTTTCAAGTAGTAATTTTAAAAGAAGCCGCTGATTTAAAAGATTTCGATAACCTGAATCAATACTTCGAAAAGCCTTTGCCATCCACCATCTTTGTAGTTTGTTATAAACACAAAGAATTAGACAAAAGGAAATCATTAGGCAAGCTCATCAGCAAAAGCGAACAAATTATTCACCTAAAAGCAGAAGCAATAAAGGAATGGGATGTAGAAAATTGGATGAAAAATTATGTGCATCAGCAAGGTTATAAAATACGCACTGAAACCACCACTTTGTTGAAGGAATATTTGGGCACTGATTTATCAAAAATTGCCAACGAGCTTTCAAAACTTTTTTTGAATTGCGATAAAAACAAAGAAATCGGCAACGATTCGGTGGAGAAATATATTGGTATCAGCAAAGATTACAACGTGTATGAATTGCAGAAATCATTAGGCAGCAAAAACTTTCAACAAGCGTTTAAATTTGTGCAATATTCCATCGCCAATGATAAAGCCAACCCAATGGTGATGGTAGTTGCATCGCTGTATAACTATTTTTCAAAAGTATTGATTTATCAAAATTGCCAAGGCATGAGCGAAGGCGATACGGCAAAGGCAATGGGCATTCATTCGCAGTATCCTACTAAGCTATTGGCTGATTATAAAATAGCATCGCAGCATTATTCAGCTCATAAAATCAAACAAGTGTTTGCCATTTTACACCAATACGATTTGAAATCGAAAGGTGTTAACACTTCCGATAGCGATAAAGGCGGCTTGATGAAAGAAATGATAGGCAGATTGATAAATTTGTAAAACTAATTTATTCATCAGCGTTGCATTAGCTTACCCAAAATATTTTTTTTGGTAAAAAAATATTGTTTTCAAACTCTTTCCTACAAAGGCTTTTCAGCCACTACACTTTTTTTATAGCCATTTCAATTGTTATAAACTGATAAAAATCAGTTGTTGATTTGATGCTAATCATAGCCATCAGCTTGCGGTGCTAATAGTTTTGCGATGTAAAAAAAGCAACCACTATGAGTGCATTTTTCCTCTTAATCGGTGCAAGTATTTTGGTAGCAGGAGGCTTTTTAGTTGCTTTTTTATGGAGTGTGAAAAACGGACAATACGATGATGATTATACGCCTTCGGTAAGGATGTTATTCGACAACGAAATAGAAAAATGAAACAAAAAAGTGGGCAGTTATTTAAAAACTAAAATCAATTCAAACTAAAAATTCAATTCTAAACAATATGCAAGTAGAGAAATTTTATTACGACAACAAGATAGTGCGAAACTTCGCCTATGCCTCTGTTATTTTTGGCGTAGTTGGCATGTTAGCAGGGCTTTATATAGCGCTGCAATTGGTATTTCCGCAACTCAACATTACACAGTATGGTTCGTTTGGGCGATTACGTCCGTTACATACCAATGCCGTGATTTTTGCTTTTGTTGGAAATGGTTTGTTTATGGGTGTTTATTATTCGTTGCAACGTTTGTTGAAAACAAGAATGTTTAGCGACACACTTAGCTACATACATTTTTGGGGATGGCAACTGATTATTGTTGCAGCCGCCATCACACTGCCAATGGGCATTACAAGTGGTAAAGAATATGCTGAATTAGAATGGCCAATTGATATTGCTATTGCTTTGATTTGGGTGGTGTTTGGTATCAATATGATTGGTACAATTATTAAAAGAAGAGAAAAACATTTGTATGTGGCAATTTGGTTTTACATCGCCACATTTGTTACGGTTGCAGTGTTGCACATTGTTAACTCCATGGAATTACCAGTTTCATTTTTGAAAAGTTATTCTTTGTATGCTGGTGTTCAAGATGCTTTAGTGCAATGGTGGTACGGACATAATGCGGTGGCGTTTTTCTTGACAACTCCTTACTTGGGTATCATGTATTACTTCATGCCTAAGGCTGCAAATCGCCCAGTGTTCTCTTACAAATTATCTATCATTCACTTTTGGGCTTTGATTTTCTTATACATCTGGGCTGGTCCGCATCACTTGTTGTACACAGCTTTGCCTAATTGGGCACAATCATTAGGTGTTGTATTTTCATTCATGTTAATTTTCCCAAGTTGGGGTGGAATGATAAATGGCTTGTTGACACTTCGTGGCGCTTGGGACAGAGTTAGAGACGATGTAATTTTAAAATTCTTCGTGGTAGCTGTAACCTGTTATGGTATGGCAACTTTCGAAGGACCCATGTTGAGTTTGAAAAACATCAACGCAGTAGCACACTTTACTGATTGGATTATTGCACACGTTCACATTGGTGCATTGGGCTGGAATGGTTTCTTAACTTTTGGTGTGTTGTATTGGCTATTGCCAAGAATTTTTGGAACAAAATTGTACTCTAAAAAATTAGCCAACTTCCATTTCTGGATTGGCACATTGGGAATAATTTTCTACGCTATTCCTATGTATTGGGCTGGTTTCACACAAAGTGAAATGTGGAAAGAATTTACTCCGGGTGGACAATTGAAATATTCATTCTTAGAAACCGTAGTACACTTAAAACCTTTCTACATGATGCGTTCATTAGGTGGCACATTGTATTTGGTGGGTGTTTTGGTGATGGTTTTCAATTTATTTAAAACAGTTCGTTCAGGAAAATTAATTGCCAATGAAGCAGCCGAAGCAGCACCATTGGAAAAAAATTATGTGCCTCATGCAGGCGAACATTGGCACAGATTATTAGAACGCCGACCTGTGCAAATGTTAATCATGAGTTTGGTTGTAATCTTGATTGGTGGCATGGTTGAGCTCATTCCAACTTTCTTAATCAAATCAAATATTCCAACTATCAGCAGTGTGAAACCATATACACCGCTTGAATTGCAAGGTCGTGATATCTACATCCGTGAAGGTTGTTATGTATGTCACTCACAAATGGTTCGTCCGTTCCGCAGTGAAACTGAACGCTATGGCGAATATTCTAAAGCTGGTGAATTTGTTTACGACCATCCATTCCAATGGGGTAGCAAACGTACAGGACCCGATTTAGCTCGTGAAGGTGTGGGCAATTTGAAAAAATCTGATGCTTGGCATTTCCGCCATCTTCGCGAACCACAATCTATGAGTGAAGGTTCGGTGATGCCTTCTTACGCATTTATGATTGAAAAACAATTAGACATTTTAAACACCGAAGCCAAGATTAATGCGATGCGTACGTTGGGTGTGCCTTATCCTGTGGGCTATGAAAAAATAGCGAACGATGATTTGATGAAACAAGCTGAAGGCATTAGCAACAGTTTGAAAGCAGATAACATCGAAGTGAAAAGCGACCGTGAAATCATTGCTGTGATTGCGTATTTACAACGATTGGGCGTTGATATTTCTAAACAAAATAAGACAGATACATTAACTACAAAATAAAAACAAACCACATAGGCATATAGAAAACAATAGTTGAAAAAAGTTAGTTGAAGTTCTATGTTAAAATTTATTTTCTATGCAACTCTAAAATTTTGAAACGAGTTGAAATAGAGAACCATAGCGAAAGCAAAGCTTTCTAAAACTATGATAACTATGTTTCTATGTGGTAAATAAAAAAAACAAAAGTCATGTTCAAATTCATCAAACAATACGCTGATAATATGCACTATGCTGCAATTTATCCCATCGTTTCACTAATTATTTTCTTCGCATTTTTTGTGGGATTATTAATTGTGGTGAAAAGAATGAAGAAAGATTATGTGCATGAATTGGCAAACATGCCGTTGCAATAATTAGCCAATGTGCTGATTTGATGATGTGCTAATTGTTTCACTTCATTCAAAATGACAAGCTGTAAAATCAATAGCAGCAGTCATCTTGAGCGATAGCGAAAGAACTCAATAAAAAAGTAAAACAAAAAACAGACAATAATTAAAAACGAAAATCCAGTGTTATGAATATTTTTTCTTTTTCTAAAAATAAAAAATCATTGTTGCTAATGGCAGCAGCTGTTTTGTTATCCCAATTTTCAATGGCGCAGGATGCAGCTACCACAGCGGCTCCAGCGGCTGCTGCACCTGCTGATGCAACACAAAGTTTGATGCAAATATTTCTCATCTTAATTGTTGCTGTGTTAGGAATTGTGATTTGGGGAATGGGACAAGTGATTGTGTTGTTGAGCAAACAATTGATTGAAAAACAGAAAAATAAAAAATCAAACAATTTAGTTGTGGCAATTGTAGTGTTGTTAGGATTGAGTTTACTTTCTTCTTCAACCTTTGCTCAAGATGCTACAGCAGCGGCTTCTGATACTTCGATGGATTTGGGTGGTGTAACTGGAATGGCTTTGTATGTTTTTATTGCAGCAATAATTGTTGAAGTTTTCGCCATCTTTTATTTAGGTGGAGTGATTAGAAATTTGCATCGCAATTTGTTCGACATCAAACCCGAAGCAGTGAAAGAATCAAATTCAATTGTGCCAAATTGGTGGCACGATTTGGATAAAAAAGTTTTCACCAAAGCTGTACCTGTTGAGCAAGAAGCCGATGTTTTATTAGACCACGATTATGACGGCATCAAAGAATTAGACAATGCTTTACCACCTTGGTGGAAGTATGGTTTCTACATTACTATTGTTGTTGCGGTGATTTATTTTTACATGTTCCAAATTGCTGGAATTGGAAAAAATCCAACACAAGAATATGAAGCACAAATGGAAGATGCTCGAATTGCAAAAGAAAAATTTGATGCTGTGAACAAAGATAAAGTAGATGAAACCAATGTGCCAATGGCTGATGTAGCAGGGCTTGACAGAGGTATGCAAATTTTCAAAACTGATTGTTTCCCTTGCCATGGTCAGTTGGGCGAAGGTGGTGCAGGTCCGAATTTAACGGATGATTATTGGTTACACAAAGGTTCATTGAATGATATTTTCCATTCCATTAAAGTTGGTTATCCTGATAAAGGAATGCAATCGTGGTTAGTAAAATACAACGAAAAACAAATTAGCGAAATTGCCAGTTATGTAAAAACTTTGCACGGCACCAATCCACCAAATGCAAAAGCACCACAAGGCGATAAGTATGAAGATGGAGCAGCAGTAAGCGATTCAACAACCACAAAAAAAATGGATAGCACTGCGGTGGTAAAAAAATAGTCGAAGTAAAATCTAAAAAAGAAAAGTTGTTGGAGTGAAAACTTCAGCAACTTTTTTGTTTGTGAGATATTTGAGAAATGATGTTTGGTCTTTAAAATGACACGAATAAATTTATCTTTGGTGAATGAATATTACTGGAAAAATAACAGGAATAAAATACAAAATACATTTTGCTGATGAGCTGGAAAGTATTACCAATAAAGAGTTTAACATTAACAAAGCACCAACTGCTTGTATAATTAATAGTGGCAAAAATTCTTTCGCCATTTCAAAATGGGTTTCGCCAAAACGTACTCGTTCGTATCCTTATGAAAGAGTTTACAACACTCTTAATATTTCTAAAAAGATAACCGTAATTCCAATTGTAAAAGATGAAGGCGCAACAGGCGATAGAGATTTTATTCAGTGGGATACCGTATCACTAATGAGTTTGCTGGATGTGTTTGTGATTTTTGCATTTTACAACAAAGCAGAAAAGGCTGAAAATAAAATTACCAATCAACAATTCGACAACGATTTTATTCTTTCAAAAATAAAAGAGATTGAGCAATATCATAGCTCGGCTTTACATTGGAATTTGAATGAATTGAATTTGCAACTTCACAATACTATTGATAAAGTAAAAATTGTTTACGCCAACATTGAAAAAGCAACTGGTGTGAAACTACACAACAGCAAGGGTTTGGAGAATTTTAAAAATAAAATTGGAAAAGATGTTTCATTGTTTATGAATTTTTCGAGAGGCAAAGCCGAGCAAGCGCAGGCAAGAGAATTTGTAACGATTCAACCAAAAGAAAGTTTATCAACTTTAACCAAAGCAAAAATTACTATCACTAATTATTTAGGCGGACAATATTTTTTTACTGTGGATGAAGTGAAAGTTGAAAAGAATAAAATGATGTTGATAGAAGGTAAACATTCAGCAAAATCAATACTTCCAAGCAAGGGCGATATAAAAGATGGATTGCTGAAAATGATTTTATACTGCAATCTTTCTGATACAAAAGTGAAAGGCGAAAACATGATTTGCGAACCAATTTTGCAATTGACTTCTTTTAAATTAAAAGGCGAAATGAATTCTAATTCATCAAAAAAAGAAGTTGAAAATTTTGTTGCTGAAAATGATTTTACTGCATCGCAAAAACTGTTGATTGCAAGATTGATAGAAGAAGCAAAAAGCAATAACTTTACAATAAATATTAAACAAGCAAAATGATAAAAAGTCCATTGCGATACCCAGGCGGAAAGAGCCGTGCAGTTGATTTAATCGCATCGCTTGTGCCAAAATTTGATGAATTTCGAGAGCCATTTTTGGGCGGTGGGTCGGTGTTTATTTATTTGAAACAAAAATTTCCAAACAAAAAATTTTGGGTAAATGATTTGTATGTAGAGTTGTTTAAATTTTGGCAAATGAGCCAACATAATGTGGATGCGGTAATTGAAAAAGTTTATGAATGGCGAAATAATTTTTCGGATGGAAAAATGTTGCACAAATTTCTTGCTGAAAATATTTCACAGTTCAACGATTTAGAAAAAGCAGCAGCTTTTTTTATCTTTAATCGCATTACATTTTCGGGTACAACAGAAAGTGGCGGATATAGCGAACAAGCCTACCATGGCAGGTTTACAGAAAGTAGTATTCAGCGATTAAATCATTTTGGAAAAGTAATTGGCGATGCAAAAATTACCAATTTTGATTTTCAAAAAGTGATTGAAACTGAAGGTGAAAATGTTTTTATTTTTTTAGACCCTCCATATTTTTCAGCTACAAAATCTGCTTTGTATGGCAAGAATGGCAATCTGCATAAGGGTTTCGACCATGTTCGTTTTGCCGAAACAATGAAAAATTGTAAACACAATTGGCTGATTACTTATGATGATAGCGAATTTGTTCGCGAATTATTTTCATTTGCCAACATTATTCCTTGGGATTTAACTTATGGAATGCGAAATGTATCAAGAGGCTCAACGCAAGCAGGGAAGGAACTTTTCATTGCTAACTTTCCAATAAAATTGCCAAAACAAATTATTGAAGAAAGTCAAATGGTTTTGTTTGAACCAGAAGTGAAATACAAAAAAGCAAGAAAGAAAAAATCGGAACTTGTTTAATTTTTTTTATGGAAACTGACCGAAATCATATTTTACTTTGACACCAATCAGTCAGTTGCGAAACCATGAAACGTAGTTTTGTAGCGGATAAAAAGGCAATCCCTTTTTCAATACCACTACAAAGGTTATGGACAATCAAATATCTTCCGACTTCGACCCAAAGGGTTCGTTTCGTGATTCGGTAGCTACTATTAAAAAAGATGGCTCTCGGAATTATATTCATCCAAAGCAGCCCAAAGGCAGGCTGTATAAGCTTCGCAGCTATTTCAGCTATTTCTATTTATTGGTATTTTTGATTTTGCCATTCATCAAAGTGCATGATGAACCGTTATTTATGTTGAATGTATTGGGAAGAAAATTCATCCTATTCGGCATGGTTTTTTGGCCTCAAGATTTTTTTATTTTCGGTATCGGAATGCTCACGTTTGTAGTGTTCATAATTGTTTTCACGGTTGCATTTGGCAGGATATTTTGTGGCTGGGCTTGTCCGCAAACTATTTTTATGGAAATGGTTTTCCGCAAAATCGAATATTTTTTAGATGGCGATTACAACAAGCAACATCAATTAAAACAAATGCCTTGGAACGGATTTAAAATCCGAAAACGTGTTACCAAATTTGTAGCGTTTTTCGTCATTTCATTTATCATTGCTAATTATTTTTTATCCTATTTAATCAGCATGGATAATGTTTTGGCGTATTACCAAAATCCATCTGAAAACATCGGCACTTTTATTTCGTTGCTCATTTTCACTACAGTTTTCTTCTTTGTTTATTGGTGGTTTCGTGAGCAAGCTTGTATCGTGGTTTGTCCTTATGGCAGATTGCAAGGTGTGTTGTTAGACAAAAATTCTATCGTGGTGGCTTATGATAAAGTTCGTGGTGAACCTCGTGGAAAATTATCAACTGCCGAAGAAAAAAATGAACATGGTGATTGCATTGATTGCAAAGCCTGTGTTCGTGTATGTCCTACTGGTATTGATATTCGTAATGGTACACAAATGGAGTGTGTGAATTGCACCGCATGTATTGATGCTTGCGATGACATCATGACCAACATTCATAAGCCTGTTGGATTGGTGCGATATGCATCGGATAATTCCATTCGCCGAGGAAGAAAATTAGTTTTCAATACGCGATTGAAAGCATACACTGCAGTTCTCACTTTATTAATATCACTTTTAGCATTTTTATTAATCAGCCGAAGTGAAGTAGATGTAACGCTGATGAGGGTTTCGGGCATGAGTTATCAAAAATATCCTGATGGCAGTTTCTCGAATTTGTACAACTTAAAATTAGCCAATAAAACCCGACATGATATTCCTATTCATGTGCATTTAGAAGGTGTGAAAGGAGAAATTGTTCCTGTTGGAAGCAGTAATTGGGTAGTGAAAAAAGAAGACTACGCAGCTATGGAATTTTTTATCAAACTCAAGCCCGAAGAGCTTCACGGGTGGAAAACAGAATTTAAAGTGGTGGTAGATGATGGGGAGGATAAAAAAATTAAAAGCGTTAAAGCAAAATTTATTGGACCAGAAAAATATAATTAATCACAAAAACTTTTTCTTATGAATTGGGGATATAAAATACTCTTTGTTTATCTGGCTTTCGCAGCCGGAATCGCATTTTTAGCCATCAAATCTTGGAATGAAAAAATGGATTTGGTAACACCAAATTATTATGCCGAAGAATTAAAACATCAGGACAAAATCAATCAAGAAACCAATGTGTCGCATCTTTCATCGGCTGTTAAAATGGATGAGCAAGATGGAAAATTGTTGATTCATTTTCCAAAAGATTTTGACGATAAAACCATTGAAGGTTCGGTAAAATTGTATTGCCCTTCGGATGAAAATAAAGATTACACTAAAAATTTTCAAACCAAAAATAACGTATGGATTTTGCCTATACCTGCCGTCAATAAAGGCTTACACGAAATTCATCTCACTTGGAAAGTAGATGGGGTAGATTATTATTTTGAACACAAAATGATGTTGTAAAATTGAATATCCAGCTTTTCATATCGGCGTTTGCATTGGGCATGTTAGGCAGTTTTCATTGCGTTGGCATGTGTGGACCTTTGGCTTTGTCATTGCCGATTAATACTGAAAATAATTTGCAAAAATTCTTTGGCGTATTAATTTACAACTTAGGTAGAGTGCTGACGTACAGCGCATTTGGAGCTTTATTTGGCATCATCGGACAAAGTTTTTCTTTTTTTGGTTGGCAACAAAAACTCTCCATCATTCTTGGTTTACTAATCATTTTTGTAGTGTTGTTTTCAAAAAAAATAAATCAAATTTCCAGCACACCATTTTTGGTTAAATCTTTTTTTGGAAAAATCAGACATCAGTTAAGTTTGCTTTTTCAATCAAAAAAATCAAGCTCGTTATTTTTTATTGGAGTGCTGAATGGATTGTTGCCATGTGGTTTGGTGTATATGGCTGCTGCTGGTTCAATTGCTACAGGCAATATTTTTTCAGGTATATTGTTCATGATTTTTTTCGGATTAGGCACTGTGCCAGCCATGTGGTCGGTTGCATTTTTAGGCAGTTGGTTAAGTGTTAAATTTCGTCAACAAATCCGAAAATCATTTCCGATTGTGATGTTGCTAATTGGAAGTTTATTGCTTGTAAGAGGCTTGGGCATTGGCATTCCGTACTTAAGTCCGAAAATGAATGCACAGCATCACACTTTAGATTGTTGCCATCGTCATTAAAATTCAATTTTTAATCAAAAATTTTCGTTCGCAAAATGCTTACTTTTAGCAACAAATATTCTGAAGAAAAAATGGAAGAAATTGAAGCGCTATTTAAATATGCTAACGAAGGAATTTTGGTAGTGAATGAAAAAGGAAAAATTGTTAGAGCGAATCCAAGCATCGAAAAATTGTTTGGTTATGATGCGGATGAATTATTGGGTGAACCAGTTGAAATATTGATTCCTACTGAATTAGCAGCGAAGCATAAAAAGCATGTAAAAGGATTTAATGAAAATCCCCATGCTCGTTCAATGGGTAGTAATATGCAATTGGCCGCTCGAAAAAAAGATGGTTCTACATTTCCTGTGGAAGTGAGTTTGAGTCCGTATTCAACTCCGAAAGGGAAATTTATCATCGCTTTTATCATTGATATTTCTATAAGAAAAATTGCAGAAGACAAGGCGAAAAATTATTCCAACGAATTAGAAAATCAGGTGAAGAAGCGCACTATGATTTTGGAAGAAGCCATCAATGAATTAGAGAAAACAAAAATTGAATTGCACAATGCTTTAGAAAAAGAACGGGTGTTGAATGAAATGAAATCTCGTTTTGTTTCAATGGCTTCGCATGAGTTCCGAACGCCTTTGGCTACAATACTTTCATCGCTTTCATTGGTGAAAAAATATGGCGAATTGAAAGAGGATGAAAAGCAGGCAACGCACATTAACAAGATAAAATTGTCCATCAACAATCTCACGGATATTTTAAATGATGTGTTGTCGGTAAGTAAATTGGATGAAGGAAAAGTTTCGTATTCGCCCGAAGAATTTGAGTTGGAAGAATTCATCAAAGAAACCGTTGCTGATTTACAAGGCTTAACAAAAAACGGACAAAAAATTATTTATCAGCATAAAGGAAAGTCGTTGGTGTGGTTAGATAAAAAAGTGTTGCGACATGTTTTATTCAATTTAGTTTCAAATGCTATTAAGTTTTCGGAGGAGAATAAAAAGATTTTAGTTTCAACTTCGTTGCAAAATAAAAATTTGGAATTGCTTGTAAGCGATGAAGGAATGGGCATTCCGAAGGCTGACCAAGAACATTTGTTTGAAAGATTTTTTCGTGGAAGAAATGCAACGAACATTCAAGGAACAGGTTTAGGATTGAACATTGTTGGAAAATATATCGAGTTGATGAATGGCACGATTGATTTTAAAAGTGTTGAAAATAAAGGCACTACGTTTATTTTGAAATTTAAACTGCAATGAGAATTTGAAAATTTGAAGATGAGATAATTTGAAGATTGATGGTTCGACAAGCTCACCATGACAGTCATCCTGAGTTTGCCGAAGGATTAAATCTGTTTTAATCATAAAAATCAGCGTCATCAGCGTTCTATTAATTCGTTCATTTGTGGCTAAAAAAAATATGAAAATGAAAAAGATACTTTTGATTGAAGACAACAAAGACATGAGAGAAAACACTTCGGAAATTCTGGAGCTCTCGAATTATAAGGTGTTTACAGCCGCAAACGGAAAAGAGGGTGTGGCTTTGGCGCAAAAGGAAAAACCTGATTTGATTATTTGCGATATCATGATGCCTGTGTTGGATGGTTATGGGGTGTTGCATTTGCTTTCAAAAAATGAAGAAACGGCGGATATTCCGTTCATTTTTTTAACTGCAAAAGCTGAAAGAAGTGAATTGAGAAAAGGTATGGAAATGGGCGCCGATGACTATGTTACCAAGCCTTTTGACGACATTGAATTATTGAATGCGATTGAAAGCAGATTGAAAAAAGTGGAGCTGATGAAGAAGAAGTTTTCAAACAATTTAGAAGAGGTGAATGAATTTATCAGCAGTGTAAATAGTTTGGATGATTTGAAAAAAATCACATTGAATGATGATGTGAGAGAATACAATAAGAAGGAAATTATTTATAAAGAAGGTGCTTATCCTCGTGGGATTTTTTATGTAAAAAAAGGAAAAATAAAAACTTTTAAGAAGCATGAAATTGGTAAAGAATTTATCACGGGTTTGTATAGCGAAGGAGATTTTTTAGGTTACATCGCATTGATGGAAGAGTGCAAATACACTGATACTGCAGAGGCTTTGGACAATTGCGAAATTTGTTTTTTGCCGCAAGAAATCTTCTTTGATTTGTTGTATAAAAATGCTGGCATTGCCAAAAAATTCATTCAAATGTTGTCGGGAAATTTATCGGAAAAAGAAACGCAGTTGATGAACTTGGCTTACAATTCTGTTCGCAAACGTGTGGCAGATTCGTTGGTTGTTTTATACAATCGTTATAAAAAAGAAAATGAAAAAAATTTTACGATAAATCTTTCTCGTGAAGATTTGGCAAACTTGGCTGGAACAGCCACAGAAACAACTATAAGAACTTTGAGCGATTTTAAATCGGAACATTTGTTGGAAATAAAAGGCAGCAACATCACTATTTTGAATATTGATAAGTTGATGCAAATGCGGAATTGATAAGGGTTTTTGATGTAAATCAATTTGCTTTATGACGTTTGTCATTTTTAGCAAAAATCATTGCTTCTATTTTTGTTGCAAGAAATTAGAAGCTAAAAATGAAAATTTCCATAAAAGATAACAGAAAGATTTTTGCGATTCAAAAAGAATTCAGCAGTGAATTTCCATTTTTAAAAATTCAGTTTTTTGGAAAATCGAATACAAAAACTGGCAAATCATCTATCAAAATAGTAAAGCATTCTTCTAAGGAATTGAGTGATTGCCGCACTCAACATAATGATGGCGATATCGAAATCACTCCTGAAATGTCAGTGGTGAATTTGGAAGAAAATTTCCGTGATGTATTTGGATTGCATGTTGAGATTCTTCGCAAATCGGGCAAAGCATGGTTAGAAACCTCTGTAACTGGCAATTGGTCGTTGAAAGAACAAAATGCAGAGGGGATGGCGTTGGAGAACAAAGCATCTTAACTTCTCAATACTTAAACACCACACCCAGCATGGCATTCAAGCCCAACGCTTTGTAACCATAGTAAACCTGGTATTGCTGATTCAATAAATTATTGAGCGACACAAATGCCGAAATGTATTTGTTGTAATTATACATCGCACTCAAACTCACATCCACAGCACCGTTGAGGGTTTGTATTTGATTGCCTAACAAAACTTTTTGTTTGTCCCAGGCTTTTACCGAAGCATTCAAATTTAGTTTGTCAGCTAATCTGTAATTGGCATTCCACCAAATTTGTAAACCCGGGCGATGAAAAGCCCACGTGCTATTGGGTTTGTAGAAATTGTAGTAATCCGCCGCCACACTGGTTTTGAATTTGTCGTTTTGATTGTAAGCCACATCGCCATGAAAATTGAGCATTTGGCAATCTTCATTTTGATATTTCAAAGTCATTTCACCACCACGAATTGAATCATTATTTACAAAAAGTGGAAGGTGCTTGTAACTCAACAGGGTGAATTTTGCATTGTACGAAATTCGTTTTTTATCAGTTCCACGAATGCCCATGTAACTGTCTTGCGATGTGGTGTTTTGCAATTCGGCATAACTCAACCAAGGACATTGCATTTGCAAATCCCAGTAAGTATTTTTTTGCACCCAACCTTTCCAGCCATCATAAAACACTAAATAATTTTCGATTAAAATTTTTGAACTTTCGTAATGTGGCAACAAAATGGTGTTCGAGCCATCAAACGACAGATTCAGCCCCAGCTCTGTGTTCCACGTCTTTCGGTTGATTTGATAATATGGATTTAAAACGAATAATGAATTGGGTTGTTTATAGTTTGGCGTAGCAATTTGCGTAGTAGAAATTCGTTCTTGATTGAAATAATTTGTTGGCGGTGCAATGCTCAATTCGTTCCATTGCCAATTCATATTGAACCAAATTTTATCACCACTTTTTAAAGTTTTTGAAAATTGATTTAGCCAGTTTAAACCATTTTCGTGTAAATTTTCTTTGCTGCTTTCTGCTTTGTCAATTTGTAAATTTGCAAACACACGATTGATGAAATATGGATTCGCAGTGCTTTTCCAGTCGAAGGGTAATTTCAAATCAGCCGTATTTTGAAATACTACTTTTGCTGATAAACGATTAAACCTATAACGCATTACACTATCTGCATTCATGCCTAAAACTTCTTCACCATAAGCATTTCGTTTATCATTTTCGTATTTCAAATTGCCCGTCATCGAAAATTTCTTCGAGTAAAGTGTTCCGAATAATTGCATACCACTTTGGCGCATCGCTCGTGAAGTAATATCTATTGAATGATTGCCGTAGTTAAAAATTTCAGCACCGTAATTGAAATTTTTGTTTTTGGTGTTGCTATAAATCACATCCAAAAAATCGGCGAAATAATTTCCGAAACCAATTTTTGCATACAAACTTGGCAACTCTTGTTTGCTCTCGTCTTTAGGCATGGCAGCAGGTTTCAGGCTGGGTGCTTGATACGGCACATCTAATAATTTGGCAGGAATATCATAACTCACACTTTGTTTTTCAGTGATGTTTTTTACCACGTTTGGTACAAAAGGAATTTTCACTGCATCAGCTAAAATAGGTTGATAAGGTTTGATGATATCAATTTCTTCCGATTTTATGTTATCGCCCGAATCCTGCGCCATAGCAGGTTTCAAAGCAATAAAAATCAACAACAATAAAATTATTTTCTTCATTTTTTTTGTTTTTTAGTTCCTTCACTATCGTTCAGGATGACGGCTGCAATCTATTTGTCATGCTGAGGAACGAAGCATCTGTATTTTTTAAAAACTTTATGTACTTGATAAACTTTACAAACTCACTTTTCCAAAGTGTCGCGTTTAATTCTGTTTTCACTTTGTTCCAAACTCATCACTGCTTTTATTTTTTCGTCTGCTAAACTCAATGTGGTAGCGTCTTTGGTGCTTTCTTTCAAAGTTTCTAAAGTGGCTCGTGCTTGAAAATATTGTTTCTCTGCTACGTACACATCGCTCAACAACAACAACGATTTCCAAACCCAATTATCATAAGCTGGCGTTTGATTGATGATGTCGAAACACAACTTTTCTGCATCATCAGTTTTGTTATTTTTTAAAGCGATAGTTGCCAATAAATATTTTGCTTCGGCAGCCCGTTCGTTGTTAATTTTTAAAGAAGATTTCAAATGTTTTTCAGCATCAGCGAAATTATTATCAGCAAATTCTAATTTACCCAAATAAAAATTGCCTTCGGTCAAATCCTCATCTGTGGCTGATTCAGCGGCGATTAATTTTTCAGCGTAAGTTTTACAAACATCATTTTTATTAATCAAAAATGCCGAACGCATCGTGCCCCTGATGCCATCCAACTGATTAGTTTTATAACTCGATTCATCTGCCAAGCGTTGAAAATAAACCAACGATTTGCTGTAGTTTTTTGTTTTGTAAAACGCTAAATAGCTGCTGCGAACCAAACTTTTTTCGGTGTACTTATTCGTGTTCTGATTTGCTACTGCTTCATATTTTTCTAATGCTTCGCCCCACATCTGTTTTTTGAAATAGCAATCAGCCAAAAAATAATTTGCTTGTAATTGAAAATATCCTTTCGGGAATTTGCTTAAATAAATTTCAAAATCTCTTGTGGCGTCATCCAGTTTTTGATTTTGATAATTGTTTTCTGCGCCTTGAAATGCAATAGAATCAATAGCTGACGCTGAAAATTGAGCATCGGGTGTTTGCGTTAAATAATCTAAAAATGTTTTAGCGTCACCTTTTTCTACATACACATTTTTCAACGCCATCAACGCTTCATTCGCTTCGCTACTTTTTGGATAATCAGCCACAATGCCTTTGTAAAGCTGCACTGCATCATCGGTTTGATTGGTTTGAATTTTCACCAAAGCCAATTGCAATCGCGATTTTTTGTAGTACGGACTTTTCGGAAAATCGCTAATTATTTTTTGATAAGCCTTTGCCGCATCATCAAATTTTTCCTGATTGAAATAAGTATTTCCAATTTCAAATTCGGCATCATCAGCATAAATTGATTTGGGAAATTTATCTCCAATCGCTTGCAGAGAGCTGATTTTGGTGGCATCATCATTGGTTAAGCCATAAATAATTCCTTTTTGATAATAGGCATAATCGGCACCGCTGCTGTTTGTTTTTATCACATCATCATAATTCAAAACGGCTTTTTCATAATCACGAAGTGTGAAGTAGCAATCGGCTGTTCGTAGCGAAGCATCAGCAGCCATGCGGCTTTTAACACCCGATGCCAAGTTGCAATTTTTAAAATAAGGCAATGCCTGTTTGTAATTTTGTTGTTTCAAATGGCAATAAGCGATGTTGTAATTCGCCGAATTCGTGTTCACATTTTCAGGCAGTTTGTTGCAAATTTTCGCCAACTCTTCAAACTTGCTGTAATCATTTATCGCCTCTTTGTAGTGTGCATTTTTAAAATCAATTTCCCCTTTCCAAAAATAACTACCAGCCTCCAAATTGTTGTCCAATGCGTAATTCAGTGAATTGTCAAACATTTTTTCGGAAGCAGAAAAATTTTTGTCGTTAAATAATTCTACTGCTCGATTATAAGAAATTACTTGCGCTGCTTGTTGCAATCGTGGCGATTTTTCTTTGATGGCCGAAATCATATTCCATGCTTCGCGATAATTATTAGTCGCCAAATACGCATTGGTTAAGGTGATTCGAGCATCTTCTAAATTTTTTGATTGCGGAAATTGTTTCACAAAATCATTCAACTCATTAATGGCAATTTGCTGCAAACCTTGTTCGTAAGCCAGTTTCGCAGCACTCAACGAAGAAATTTCACACAATTCGTTATCAAATTTCATTTTTGAAACTCTTAAAAATGCATTTCGGGCTTCTTCTTTTTTATTGGTTTTCAAAAAACAATCTGCCAATAAATACATGGCATATTGCCCAAGCGAATCATTTTCATTATCCAACTCCTTCAAGTTCAAAACCGCATCAGAAAAGGCTTGTGTTTGATATTGTGCATACGCCAACTGATAAAAATCTTTTGGGTACATTTTCTTATTTGCTTTAGCATTACTTTCTAAAAACGGTAAAGCCAAGGCATAATTTTTCTTCATGAAATATGTTTGCCCGACCAAATTTTGCAATTCATTTTTGTATAGCAAATTTCGTTTTTCTAATTGCACAGGCGCATACGCCAACACAGCATCATACTTTTTTTGTGCGAAATAAGTTTGCGATAAATAATACGGAATCACATTTTCATACATGCTGGCTTGTGCCGCTTTTTCGAAATGTTTTTCTGCTGTTGAATAATCTTTGTTATTCATCGAAATGAAGCCTGCATAATAGTTTGCAGGGTAGTAATATTTATTTTGCGAAGAAGCAAGTGTTGTAAAAAGCGGCAATGCTTTATCTAGTTTTTTGGTAAAAAAATAAGCGTAAGCCAAATAAAATTTCGAGTTGGAAATTTCTTCTTGCTTCAATTCGCTGTGGTCAACATTTTCTAAATATGCTATGACATCTTTGTATTTGTTCTGTTTGAAATTCAGTTTCCCTAATTCATATTTTGCGTCATTATCACGTGTGTTGGTAGAAAAAAGTTGTAAAAAATCTTGCATTTGCTGTTCTCCCTGAGGTTCATCTAATTCAATAGCACAAAGGGCTGCAAAGAATTGTGCTTCGGTGTGAATATGCTGAAAACGATTATCGCCGTAATAAGGAAATTGCTGCAACACTTGGTTGAACTCGTTTTGTGCTGCTTTGTATTGTTGATGTTCCATCAATTCAACGCCTTTGTTGAACGATGAAAAATTATCAGAAAATGTTTGTGTTTCTTGAGCGAAACTGTGAATGGTGAATAGTGAATATTGAATGAATAATACTACGCCAATTATTTTTTTAAGCATAAAATGTACAACGAATTAGGTTGAACGAAATTATGCAAATGCTTTTCGGCAAAGGATTTCAATAGATACGAGTTGTAAACAAAAAACTTTTTATTGTAGAAATGTTTGTACGATAAATTTTAAAGCCTGATGCAACATTTTTGAAAGTTTGGTGGTCATTATAGTAGCTTATCCACCTTTCTTTTCTATTTTTTGTAACTAAAGTTGCGTTTTACCAATTTCATTTTTTCATCTTCACAGAAATATTAACCATGAAAAACGTTAGATTTTTATTCGCAATCGTTGCTGTGTTAGCAAGTATTTATTTTGGTTACGGCTACATCAATTCTGATTTATCAACGCCTTGGAATGCCCAACAAATCATGCAGCCAGAGGAATTGGTGAAATTAATGAACAATAAAAATGTTGAACAGCCTTTGATTTTGAATATCGGGTTTGCTGGCAACATCAAAAACGCTACGGAAGTAGGTGCATCATCTGAAGCGGACGGAATCAATAAATTGAAAACAAAATTGAGAACTGTTGCAAAAAATAAATTGATTGTTTTTTATTGCGGTTGTTGCCCTTACAAAAATTGCCCAAATATTCGTCCTGCTTTCAAAGCCTTGAAAGATATGGGTTTTAGCAATTTTAAATTATTGGATTTACCTGAAAATTTAAAAACCGATTGGATAAACAAAAATTTCCCGATGCAGTAAATTGTTATGGTTGTTAGGATTATCAAATAATTCTTTCAAACTTTGTTTCAAACATTTTATCTATGATTAGTGCGCCTTTCAACCTGCAAAAATGGATTGACGAAAATCGTCATTTACTCAAACCGCCTGTTGCTAATAAAAATTTATATCCTGAAGGGACTGATTTTATTGTGATGATTGTTGGTGGACCAAATGCCCGAAAGGACTATCATTATAACGAAACGGAAGAATTATTTTTTCAGCTCGAAGGCGATATTGTGGTAAAAACCCAGCAAGATGGAAAATGTGTTGAAGTGAAATTATCGGCTGGCGATATGTTTTTGTTGCCGCCACACACACCTCATAATCCCAGTCGCAGCGCAGGTTCTATCGGTTTGGTAATTGAGCGAAACAGAAAAGGAACTACCATGAAAGATGGTTTGCTTTGGTTTTGTGATAAATGCAACAACAAACTGCATGAAGTTTATTTTGCACAAGAAAATATTGAAACTGACTTCCAATCAAGGTTTCGTGATTTTTATGGCAACGAGGATTTGCGTACTTGCAAAAGCTGTGGGCATGTGATGGAAACAGACCCAAGATTTATTTAAATTTTTTCAATCATAAAAATTAACGTTTTTGCGTTCAAGATAAAAAATGAAAATTGACATTCACACACACATTATGCCCAAGCATATTCCTAATTGGGCAAATAAATTTGGTTACGGCGATTTTATTCATTTGCATCACGATGGCTCAAAGCCTTGCTGTGCAAGGATGATGAAGGGGGATAAATTTTTCAGAGAAGTAGAAGAAAATTGTTGGGATGGCGAAGTGAGAATGGTTGACATGGAAAAACATTCGGTATCGCAGCAAGTACTATCAACCATTCCTGTATTGTTTAATTATTGGGCAAAGCCAAAAGATGCTTTAGAAACTTCTCGTTTTTTCAATGACCACATTGCTGAAGTTTGTAGCCGACATTCAAATAATTTTTTTGGAATTGGAACTGTTCCATTACAAGATGTGGAGCTGGCAATTGCAGAGCTGGAGCGGTGTATGAAAGATTTGAAATTGAAAGGCGTTGAAATTGGCACGAATGTGAATCAAGAAAATTTGGGTGATGCAAAATATTTTCCCTTCTTCGAAGCGGCTGAAAAGCTTGGTGCTGCTGTGTTTGTGCATCCTTGGGAAATGATGGGCGAAGACCATTACAAAAAATATTGGTTGCCTTGGCTGGTGGGCATGCCAGCCGAAAGTAGCCGAGCAATTTGCAGTTTAATTTTTAGTGGCACGATAGAACGCTTACCCAATCTGCGTTTGGCGTTTGCACATGGTGGCGGTTCGTTTCCTTATACATTTGGCAGAATTGCACACGGCTTTGATTGCCGACCTGATTTAGTGGCAATTGACAATCCTATTCATCCGAAAAATTACATTGGTAAATTTTATTTAGATGCCTTAACACATAATGCCGCCTCATTAGATTACATCGTGAAAATGTTTGGCGAAGATAAAATTTGCATGGGCACTGATTATCCTTTCCCATTAGGTGAAGATATTCCCGGCGCATTGATTGAAAGCATGCATTACAGCAAAGAAGCGAAAGAAAAGTTGTTGTATAAAAATGCAATTCAATGGCTCAATGGCTCAATAACTTAATTGCTCAATGCAGCCGAATCGGATTTATAATCCGATTATCGTTAACTGCGGATTTTAAATCCGCTACTCTATAGTAATGGTTTGCAAATCCATTACAGCAAAACTTTTTGCACCAAACTTATTTTTGCAAATGCTGAAATATTATTATAATTTTACTACACTAAAATTTATCAGCATGAGAAAACTTTTACTTTCTGTTTTGTTTTTTGGATTGATGATTGGTGCGAAAGCACAGTATCATCCAATGCTGGGAGATTCGTGCAAATGGAATTGCCTTTCTTCAAATGTATATAACGGAAATCAACAGCCGCAGTACTCTTGGTTCACAAACATTTACAGATACAAAATCAATCACGATACAATAATAAACTCAAAATCTTATAAAATTATTGATGAAGTTAGAGCAAGTTGTATTGGCTGTGCTGATAGTAATGTTTTACTCTTACGTGAAGATAGCACAAGCAGAATTGTTTATTTTTTAGATACCACTACTGAAAAAATTTATTACAATTTTAATTTTCAAATTGGTGATTCAATTAAAATTCAAAATAAGTTTTATCATGTTTTAAATATAGATTCAACAATGACTTTGCAAGGGTTTAGAAAAAGAATAAAATTTTCTTTTGTACTACTTTCATCAGATACTTTGCAATGGATTGAAGGCATCGGTTCTAATTTGGGAATTCATTATTTGAGTGAAATAAATGATATTACACAAGGTGGCGGAGATTTGTTTGGTTTATTATGCTCTTGGAAAAATACACAGCAAACTTTTCAAGGAAATTTTAACAGTTTGCAAATAATCAATTGTATTGCTGAAGGTGGAACAGTTGGAATAAACTATTTGTCACAAAAGATTCCCATTTCTATTTTCCCCAACCCAACTTCCTCATCCTTCACCATCAAAAAATCTTCGTCAGAAAATTTGCAATTTCATCTTTATAATTTAATCGGGCAAAATGTGTGGAATGAAAATTTGAAAAATGAAACCACAACAATTGAAAGAAACGGATTGCCTGCCAATGCCTATCTGTTCAGCATTACAAACCAAGAAGGAAAAATTGTACAAACTGGGAAAGTGATTTTTGAGTAAAGTTAAATTTCTTCAAACTGCTATTTATTTTCACGATTTAAGTTTTTAAAAATTATTTTTGCATAAATGAAGAAACTCGATAGACTGATTCTTCGGTCGTTCATTCCACCATTTATCGCAACATTTTTTATCACACTTTTTGTGTTCCTGATGCAATTTGTGTGGAAATATATTGATGATATTGCAGGCAAAGATTTGGGCATTCTGGTGATTGCAAAATTATTGTTTTATACCTCGGCAAGCTTGGTGCCATTGGCTTTGCCGCTGGCTTGTTTGCTGGCTTCTATCATGACAATGGGCAACTTAGCCGAGCACCATGAACTTACCGCTTTTAAAGCTGCAGGCATTTCGCTTTTTCGATTTATGCGCTCCATCATTTTTGCTGGTGTTGTGCTTTCTATCACTGCCTTTTTGTTCAACAATTATATCATCCCGATTGCCAATTTAAAATCAGGTACACTATTGTATGATGTAAGAAATAGTCGCCCTGCATTCAGCATCAAAGAAGGAATTTTTTATAAAGGCATTGAAGGTTATGCCATCAAAGTAGGTAAAAAAGATGCGGATGGAAAAACGATTCATGATGTGATGATTTACGACCACACCAGCGGACGTGGCGATGATAATATCATTGTGGCAAAAGATGGTGAATTGATGACTACGGATGATAAAATGTTTTTGGTTTTAACTTTAAAAAATGGTTCGCATTATCAAGAAATGATTCCGAAAAATAATGAGCAAGCCGAGTTTGTAAGAAGCGATTTCAACGAGTACAAAAAATATTTCGACATGAGCGGATTCAAGTTGGAACGCACTAACGAAAGCATTTTCAAGGATAATTATCAAATGATGAACTTGAAGCAATTAGTAAAACAGATTGACTCAATCAAAAAAAGAAGAACGATTTTTTATGTACAGTTGCATGATTTAATCAAACGGTTTTATCATTTTGAAAATTTTCCCGATAGCAATTTATCGAAAATAAATTCACCAAAAATCGCTGGCACATTTTATCAAACTTTAAATGCAAAAACTCGAGTTAAAACTGCTGAACAAGCTTATAGTATTGCACAAGAAGTGCGAACTTACATTAGCAATACTTCACGTGATGTTGGTTTTTCGGATGAGAACGAAGCGAAATACAAAATCGAACAACAACACAAATTTTCATTCTCAATAGCTTGTTTGTTACTCATTATGTTAGGTGCTGCATTAGGTGCCATCATCCGCAAAGGAGGATTGGGTATGCCTTTGGTGATGGCAGTTATTTTCTTTGTAATTTTTCATGTAACAAACATGACCGGGCAAAAATTTGCCGAAGGCATGAAAATACCAGTGTGGCTGGGCTGTTGGCTGCCGCTGATTATTCTATCACCGATTGCAGCTTATGTGATTCGTAAAGCGATGCAAGATGCGCTGGTGTTTATAAATTTTGAAAGACTAAAGAGATTAAAAAGGATTTGGCAAATAATAACTTTAGATATCAGATTGTTTTTTGAAGCTGCCGAAAAAATCACCGACTTTATTGACCGTAAAATTAAATTGCGAAGAAAATGATTGCTCTTTTTTTATTGAAAGAAAAAGAAAACCTACTTTTCTTTTGGCTGTATTTATTGTTGGTAATGGGTTTTGGAGCGTTGCAAATATTTTTTTCACCAACAGTTTTATTTGAATCAATCAATCAATTTGTCAACGAAAAACTGAATATATTTTTTGAGATTTTTACTTGGGTTGGTAGTGGTTGGACTTATGGTGCAGTTTGTTTGTTAGTTTTAATTTTCAATCGAAAATATTTTTGGTTGTTTGTTTCCAGCTTTGCTGCAACAAGCTTGGTGGCTCAAACTATCAAATATTTTTTGCCAAATGTTGCCCGACCAGTCGAATTTTTTTCTCAACAAAAAATTGCTATCAACTTTCCAATCGGAGCTGAAGAACTGCATTGGAATAGCTTTCCAAGCGGACATACCATCTCTGCTTTTAGTATGTTCTTGTTGCTTTCGCTACTTTCAAAAAATAAAATTGTTGTTTTGCTTTGCTTCGTAAGTGCAGTATTGGTGGCACTTTCAAGAGTTTATCTAACTGCACATTTTGTGAGAGATATTTATTGGGGAATGATTTTGGGAACAGAAATTACAAGCCTAATGTGTTTTGGTTGTTTGAAAATAAAATGACTAAAAAGCGAATGTTTTTATAGTAAAAATACCTGCTTTTATAACAAACAAATTTGAGTTTAATGATTGAACCCCAAATTGTAAGTGTATTTACCCGTTTTCAAAGAATCTAATGTTTTGGCTTCCAAAGTATAGTTAGGGAAAACTTTTGTAGCTCGGCTGGCAAAAATACCCAAGCCATTTTTAATGTTGGAATAATCTAACTGTGCTGTACCCGAAGTGATACCTGCTTGTGCATTTTGTACATTTACATAATTCACCAAATTTTGATTAACACCAAAAATAAAAAAATCAATACCTTCAAAAGTGCGTTGCATATTGCCATTTACAGGGATTTCCTGTTCCAAAAATTCGTACAAAGCTCTTCCATCAAATGTTGGCTGCGGCTCTGGAACTAATGTTAGTGGATTAATTGCTAATTGTGTGAACAATGGTAAATCTAAATATCGATGTGTTAAAATTGATGTTGTCAAATCTTTTTCAGAATATCTAAAACGTAAAGTAACATCGCAATAAACTGCATTGGCACCGCCCTCAAATGCTGTTAGCACTTTGGGGTTATAATCATTTCTGTATAACAAACTCAATGGTGATGAAACCAGCATGGTTGAACTACCTACCAAATTTGTTGATGAGGTTGTTAATATACTTCCATCGGCTTTAGTAACGGTAAGATTATAGGTATAAGCTTCTTTTAATGTGCTTTTCAAACGATAAAATAAATTAGGTGAATTGGCAAAAACACCCGATTGCTTTTGCAAGCCAGGTACAGTATCACCATCAATCAAAGTAAAAATTTTAGTTTCCTTATAGTGTCCGTATTGGTCATACCCATCAATTTTCACATTCAATGTTTGATGATAATACATCGAGTCAGGATTAGATGCCATTTGTAAGGCACTAAGATGTTGGTCTAAAAATGCTTTTTCAATTTTAATATATTGAACGCTGCTATCTGCATCCAGCAAGCCATACACCACTGGTATTTCTTTCCAATCGGCGGCAATATTAAAAGTGTTTTTACAACTTGTAAAAACAAAAAATAAAACTACAATTACACTAAAAATTGAAATATTCTTTTTCATGGAGCAACAAAAATAAAAGAAATGATGAGATTTTCTGCAACGATTTAACAGCAATTATGTAAGACGAAATTTTGCGGCAAATGGTTGCAATGAAAGTGTTTAGCAAAATGTAATCAGTAGAATTTGAATTTTGAAATTAACCTAACTACATTTGTGCCCAAGATGAGCGAAAAAATTATTCTCAATTCGCAGCAGTTACAACTCACCTTACGCAGGTTGGCTCATCAATTATTAGAGCATCACCCAAATTTTGACAACACAATTTTATTAGGCGTTCAGCCTCGTGGCGTTTGGTTTGCCAACAGATTGGTGCATGTAATTAAAGCTGAATTTGGATTGGAAAATGTTCCTTATGGTTTGTTGGATATTTCATTTTATCGCGATGATGTGCATCGTGAAGCCAACATTAAAACTTACAAAACAGATATTGAAATTTCACTCGAAAATAAAAATGTGGTGTTGATTGATGATGTGTTGTACACTGGCAGAACCATTCGTAGTGCAATGGATGCCATGTTAGATTATGGCAGACCAAGCAAAGTAGAATTGTGTGTGTTGATTGATAGAAAATTCAGTCGTCATTTGCCTGTGCAAGCCGATTATGTGGGCAAAGCGATTGATAGTTCGATTTCACAAAAAGTAAAAGTGAAATGGAAAGAAAATGATGAAGTGGATGAAATTGTGCTTTTAAATTAGTTCATAAAGTTCATCAAGTTTTTAAAGTTTATAAAGAACAACTAAGGCTTGATGAAACACTTTAAGAACTATTCAACTTGATAAACTTTATAAACTCAGATGTTCAGTTCAAAACATTTACTCGGCATAAAAAACCTTACGAAGGAAGATATTCAACAAGTGTTTGAACAGGCTGACCATTTTAAAGAAGTGCTTCGCCGCCCGATAAAAAAAGTTCCTTCCTTAAGAGATGTTACTATTGCTAATTTATTTTTTGAAAACTCAACTCGAACACGTATTTCATTTGAATTAGCTGAAAAAAGATTGAGTGCTGATACGTTAAATTTTAGTGCTTCCTCTTCTTCTACAAAAAAAGGAGAAACGCTGATTGACACCGTAAATAATATTTTAGCAATGAAAGTAGATATGGTGGTGATGCGCCATGCAAGCCCTGGAGCTTGTGTTTTCTTGTCAAAACATATCAATGCTTCGATTGTAAATGCTGGCGATGGCACACACGAACATCCTACGCAAGCCTTGCTGGATGCGTATTCCATTCGAGAAAAATTGGGGAGCATCGAGGGAAAAAACATTTTAATTGTTGGCGATATTTTACACAGCCGAGTTGCTTTGAGTAATATTTTTTGTTTGAAAAAATTGGGCGCAAATGTGAAATTGTGCAGTCCGCCAACGCTGCTTCCGAAATATATTTCATCACTCGGAGTTGAAATTGAATACAATATTGAAAAGGCTTTGGCTTGGTGCGATGTAGCAAATGTTCTGCGTATTCAGCTTGAAAGGCAGAATGTACAATACTTTCCATCGCTTCGTGAATACGCATTGTATTACGGCGTAAATAAAGAGCGCTTAGATAAACTCGATAAAAAAATTGTCATCATGCACCCGGGTCCAATCAATCGTGGCGTAGAAATTACCAGCGATGTGGCTGATGGCGAACATTCCATCATTTTAGACCAAGTTGAAAATGGTGTTGCAGTTCGAATGGCTGTTTTATACTTGTTAAATCAAGTGAGAGTGGGTGAAGTAACTTCAGTTATTTGACGATTTTTATTTTTCAAATCTTGAATCACCAACAACGCAATTATCCAATAAAAGAAAGGACCAACTTTCACTGCTTCCATCAAATCGCTAAGCATATTATCGAATAACACTACCACAAAAGAAATGAGCAAACCCATTACTATAGCTCGTTCGGTGGTATCAATCGTTTCGTGATAAATTTTTTGTCCTCTGATTAATACCATCACAACAACAATAATAAACAGTAAAAATCCAATCACACCTTGTTCGCTTAAAATGAACAACAAATAATTGTGAACCGTTGAATGCTCCTCATTTCCACTCACATAAGTAGTGAATAAACTCACTGCATAATTTTTATAATTCGCCACAAAACCGCCTTGCCCAAAGCCAGTTATTGGACGATGCTGAAACATTTCCCAGGCTGCCACCCAACGATACAATCGCTCTGCACTGCTCACGTCATTCAGCGTTTCGGTACTTTTTAAATGGTCAGCCAAATTGTGGTGCATGATAGTTTTCTTAAAATCGGGTGCATATTCCATAAACCGATTTTGATAGGTAATAAAACCAACGAACAACGCCAAACCTAATGCTGTGGCTATAATGGCAGGTTTTATCATTTTCCATTTGAAGACAAAATAAACAGGTAAACACAACAAAGCCGCCAGCCATGCGGTTCTTGTGTAAGAAATAAAAATGGCAAACAGAAAAATCACAATACTGATTTGCAATAATATTTTTTTCAAATCACCTCGTTTATACCAGCTTGCAGCCACGAACAACAGTGGAAAAACAATACTCAATGCACAGGCATAATCAACGTGATTTTTGAAAAATGGCGCAGACATTAAATTGGAATTATCAAACTGAAATCCATGAAAATAAGAATTGATAATAGTGTAAATCATCACTGGAAACAACGTTGAAAAAATCAACCAAAAAGCAATTTTAAAATGCTTTACTTCTTTCATCACCAATGGTGTAACCAGCAGAAATGCTGTGATATACCATGTTTTAGCCAGCACATATTTCATTGAAATGAAGGGTACTGTACTGAAAATTGCCACCACGATATACCAAACAAATTGCAACAAAACAATTTGTACAAATGGATGATTCAAATATTTTTTCTGCGAATTATTTTTTTGTGTGAGTAGAAAAATAAAATAGCACAACATCAAAATTGCCATCAAAGGTTCGGTTGGTAAATCAGTACTTAAGCTGCCAATAAAAATCGGCATACAAACCGGCAACGAAGCCAACATCAAAAAATAAATGAAGTTCCAGTTAATTGAAGTGATGACAAATCCTGCAGCCAAAACTGGTAACAAACACAAGGCATAAATTTCAAAATAAAAACCTGCCAACACACAAGCAATACTTGCAAAGGCGCATGAATAAAGCCATTGCATGGGGTTGGCAATTAAATTATGTGAAAATTTTTCTTTCAAAATTATTTCTCCAATTCGGGTTTAATCACTTTCCAACGTTCCATAATTAGCAATGCGATGGTTGTTACCAAAAGTGTAACCAACACAGTTGCAATAACAATTAACGAACGCAAAGGCTTGTCTTTCTTTTCAGAAAAATACGCTTTTTCAATAATATTTACAGTTGTAAAATTATTATTCGAGGCTGTTAATGATTGCTCATAAAGCTTATTCAAAACTTCGTAATCTTTTATAGCCGCTTGTTTTTTTAAATCCAATGTATTGATTAAATCAATGTTGGCTGCAAGTTTTCTTAGTTTTGAAATTGTATCAGTAAGATTATCGATTTCACTTTGTTTTTGAATTTTGCTCATCATCATCAACGCCATATTTCTTGAATTAGCTTCATTGAAAAATGATTTGTTATGGTCATCGGCAGTTTGCACAATGTCATTGGCAATTTCCGCAGCCAGCTTGGCATCAGTGTCCCAAATGGTAATTTCAACAGCACCCAATTCGTTGCGTTGAATATTGCTGTTGTCTTTAAATTCTTCACGAACTTTTGTGTTATAAAATTTCGCAGTGGAATCAATTTTATAATGACTACCCAAGTGATATTTGTTAATCATGTAAGCCGTTACTTCGGCTGATTTACAAATCTGCAAAACTCTGTCCACATCGCTTTCTGTTCCAAAATATTCTAATGGCAAATTGCCTGCTTGCTCACGAAATAAATTTTGTCGGTCGTTCATCGCAGGATTGGCTGCATAAAAAATCGCTGTTGATTTATAATAGTTGGGCATGATGAAAGCCACAACTGTAGCGGCTACCAAGGCAATACCGCAAATTATAGAAACAGTTTTACGCCATTTCCACAAGATTTTAAAAACATCAAACAGGTTCAAGTTTTGGTTGTTCATCAACAATTTTTATTTGATTTAAAATGGTTTGCAAGATAGGAAATCGGTTTTGATTTCGTTGCAGAAAGCAATAACTGAAACCAATTGAAAATATTGTGTTCTTCCCAATTCAAAAAAAATAGCCTATCATTCAATATCTTCGCACATCGAATTTTAAAAAATGGATAAATCAATTATAGATAAATACGAAATGGTAATTGGCTTGGAAGTGCATGCACAGCTACAAACCAATAGCAAAGCCTATTGTGCCGATGGAACAGAATTTGGTTTGTCGCCAAATGTGCAAGTAAGCCCAATTTCATTGGGGCATCCAGGCACATTGCCTGTGATGAACGAACGCTCATTAGTGTATGCGATTAAAATGGGCATTGCAACCAACTGCACCATCAACAAATACAACGCTTTTGCTCGTAAAAATTATTTCTATGCTGATTTGCCAAAAGGTTATCAAATCACACAACATACCACACCAATTTGCACGGATGGAAAAATAAAAATCAAAGTGAATGGTGAGGAAAAATATATTGGCATCACACGAATTCATTTAGAAGAAGATGCAGGAAAAAGTATTCATGATATTGACCCGTTCAATTCATTAATTGATTTGAATCGTGCTGGTGTGCCTTTGATTGAAATTGTTTCAGAACCTGATTTACGCAGTGCTGATGATGCTTACGAGTATCTGACTTACATAAGAAAACTGGTTCGCTATCTGGATATTTGCGATGGCAATATGGAGGAGGGGTCTTTGCGTTGCGATTGTAACATTTCAGTAAGGTTAAAAGGTGCTGAAAAATTTGGAACGAAAGTGGAAGTGAAAAACATGAACTCCATCCGCAATGTGAAACGTGCGATTGAATACGAAATGTATCGTCAGATTGAAATGGTGGAAAAAGGCGAATGGATTGAAATGCAAACCCGAAGCTTCAACGCCGCTGATGGCAGCACTTTCGATATGCGAAGCAAAGAAGCAGCCAACGATTACAGATATTTTCCTGAACCCGATTTACCGCCAGTAATTTTAACAGATGAATTTATTGCCGAAGCAAAAGCTGAAATGCCTGCTTTGCCCGAAGAATTAATTAACCGATTCAAAACTGAATTTGGGTTGAGTGAATATGATGCCAATGTGTTGGCAGATGAAAAAGAAATTGCACACTATTATTTGCAATTAATTTCGTTTCAAAAAAATTACAAATCAGCTGCAAACTGGCTGATGGTAAGCATTAAAGGCTATTTGAATGAAAAAGCAATTTCGATTTCGGAGTTCCCAGTTGAAGCAAAAAAAATCAGCGAATTGATTGATGCCATTGATGGAAATAAAATTTCAAACACCGTTGCTTCGCAAAAAATATTTCCTGCGTTGATTGAAAATCCAACTGCAAATATTTTGGATTTAGCAAAAGAACTAAATGTGTTGCAAGAAAGCGATGCATCAGCCATTGAAGAATTGGTAAAACAAGCGATTGCAAAATATCCTGAAAAAGTAACCGAATACAAAAATGGCAAAACCAGCCTGCAAGGCTTGTTTGTAGGCGAAGTAATGAAATTGAGCAAAGGAAAAGCCGAACCCAAAATTGTGAATCAATTGGTAAATAAACATCTGAGCGAATAAACTTTTGGAGCAGTTACAAGTCAGAGAGTTTGCAATTTCCAATAGATTAAAATCAAATTATTGAAAGTAGTTTTTCAGAAAATCGTTTTAGTTGTATTGCTTTTTTCAGCGCAAATTTCATTGGCTGAAAAAGGAGATACTGATTTGAGTGCTACCTCAAAGGAAAAGGACATGGTAGATGTTTTCAAAAAAATTGGTCATAGCAGCGATTCACTTTCATTATCAAATAAAGATGAAAACAAACCCCACTTCGCATTTGCACCAGCATTGGGTTATACGCTTCAAACTGGCTTTGCTGGCTTATTGAGTGCCAATTTGGTTTTCGCATTACGCAACGCTAATCCATCAGAAATTTTAGGAAACATTGCTTACACACAATATAACCAAGTGATATTTCCTGTGCATGCTGAAATATGGACCAAGCGCAATCAATTCAAGTTTGTTTCTGATAATCGGTTTATGAAATATCCATCTGAAACATTTGGCTTAGGAAATCCAAAACGATTTACCGAAGAACAAAATGGCTACTACATTGATTTTTCATACTTAAAATTTCATGAATCAGTTTTAGCAAAAGTTACCAATAATGTTTATGCAGGCATTGGTTATTTCGTTGATTATTTTTGGAACGAAAGAGAAATTGACCCACCAATTAGCGAATTAACAAGTTTTGAAAAATATTACAATGGTGCAATCAAAAACAGCGAAGTGGCTTCTGGCTTTAATTTTCAGGCATTATACGACAATCGAGACAATCCTGTGAATTCACGAAAAGGTTTTTTTGCCTCTGTTAATTATAGAAATAATTTAGAGTGGCTCGGCAGCGATGAGCATTGGCAATCAGCCATTATCGAACTAAAAAAGTACATCACTTTTCCAGCAAAATCAAAAAATGTGATTGCACTTTGGAATTACAATTGGTTTACTACTGGCGGCAGAACGCCTTATCTGTTGCTACCTTCAACAGGTTGGGATGATTTTTTTAACACTGGAAGAGGTTATATTCAAGGCAGATTTCGTGGAAAAAATATGGGTTATTTTGAAGCCGAATATCGTTTCCGAATTTTGCACAATGGATTAATTGGTGGTGTAGTTTTTGGAAATGCACAAACTTTTTCGAAAGATATTTCGCAGCAATATCATAACACTGAATATGGCTATGGGCTTGGGTTACGACTAAAACTCAATAAACATTCCGATACTAATTTGTGTGTAGATTATGGTTGGGGACAAAATGGTTCTCAAGGATTTTTTGTAAATTTGGGCGAAGTTTTTTAAACACTTCGTTTCAAACAACATGCACAAAAAAATATTTTTCACACTTTCCACCATCGGCATTTTCTTCTTTTCAAATTGTAACAACAATAAAAGCTCAACTGGGTTTTCGATTAAAGGTGAAATAAAAAATTACACCAAACAAAAACTCTTTTTAGAAGAAGTAAACTTAGGCGAACCTGCTGTAACTGTTGATACCGCTATAACTGACGGCGATGGAGAATTTTCTTTTAAAGGAAATGTTCGTGAAAAATCAATGTACCGAGTTCGTTTGACTAACAACATGACTTACTTTTTTGTGTTGGATAAAAATGAGCAAATAAAATTTATGGCAGATGCTCAAATGCCTTTAAGCTACAATATCAGCGGCTCAACAGAATCGGAAGTTTTGAAAAAATTGATTGACAGCATTCAATCAAACAATTTGAAATTAACCAAATTGCAAACAGAATATATTAACCTACAAAAACAAAATGCTGGCGATTCAGCTATTGCAGCTTTCAAAAAAAATGCAGATGCAAAAGTGGATGGTTTTATGGTGCAAATCAGAACCTTTATTGATACTACACATTACAACATCGCAGCCATTTTTGCAGTAAGTTTATTGAATCCCGAAAAAGATGTGGAAGTGGTGAACAAATTAAGTGAGCGTTTGCAAAAAAATTCACCCGATTCAAAATACACGAAAGCTTACATCAAGCATTATGGTAACATTGTGGAAGACTTGGTGGGCAAGCATTTCAAAGAAATTGAACTGCCTTCATTTGATAAAAAATATGTAAAACTTTCTTCGATAAAAAACAAATGGATTTTGTTGGATTTTTGGGCAAGTTGGTGTGGTCCTTGTCGCCGCGAAAACCCGAATGTAGTGGCTGCTTACAAAAAATATAAATCGAAAAACTTCACAGTTTTCAGTGTGTCGTTAGATGATAACGAAGGCAAATGGTTTGATGCTGCAAAAGCCGACCATTTGGAATGGCAAAATCATGTGAGTGAGCTAAAAGGTTGGGACAGCAAGGTTTGCAAGGATTATTACATCAATCAAATTCCAACTAATTTTCTGATTAATCCTGATGGAATTATTGTTGCTCGTGATTTACGTGGCGATGAATTGAGCAAAAAATTAGAAGAGGTTTTATCGAAGAAAAATAGCTAAAACATGTTTTCGACTAAAAGTCTATTCATCTGCAACTTTGATAAACGACTTTTCTTTTTCCTTTTTTTGAATTTCATTTTTGCTACCATTATTGGAACAATTTCTCATGAGTTTGGTCATTATTTGATAGCAAAATATTTAGGTTATACTTCTCAAATTCATTATGAATTCACCAGTTGGAAGAAAACAAATCCAAATCAAACTACTCATCCTATTGACGGATTTTGGATAATATTGGGCGGACCACTTGAAAGCATGATGACAGGCTCGATTGGGTTGATTTTATTGTTCGTTTTTCGTAAGTCATTTAATAGAAAATCATCCTTAAATTTAAAGCAATGGTTGATAATTTTTCTTTCCCTTTTTTGGTTACGACAACTTGCGAATTTCGTAACACTAACAGTCAAATTTTTTATCACAGGAAAATATTCTCGAAGGTGTGATGAATTAATTTTAGCACATTATTTTCATTTCCACGATTGGGTAATATTGGCACTTACTGCATTTTTTGCTTGGTTAGTTTTAGCGATAATTGTTTTCAAATTTATTCCCCTAAAACAACGATTTACATTTTTAACCGCTGGATTTTGGGGCGGAATTTCAGGGTATGTATTGTGGCTTATTCTACTTGGGAAATATATCATGCCCTGAAAACAACAAAATTTCAAACTATCTTTAACCAAAATTTTAATTGAATAAAATTCATTAAAACATGCTATCCACCTACATCACAGGCTTTTTTATTTTAACTGTTTTAGAATTGGTTTTAGGAATTGATAACATTATTTTCATTTCCATAGCTAGCGACCGATTGCCTAAAAACAAACAAGCATTTGGCAGAAATGTAGGTTTGGCTTTGGCAATGCTACTTCGCATTGCATTGTTGTTTGCCATCAACTGGATTGTGAGTTTAGAAAATCCAATCATTGCTTTATTTGGTTTTGGATTATCGAGCAGAGATTTAATTTTGTTGGCAGGCGGAATTTTCTTGTTGTATAAAACAACAGTTGAAATTCACGACAAAATGGAGGGCGAAGAAGGTGGCGAAAATGGCAAACAAAAACCCATCAGTTTGATGAATGGAATTATTCAAATCACATTACTGAATATGGTTTTTTCATTCGACTCTATTTTAACCGCAGTAGGCTTGGTTACTGACATTCACGACATTAATGCAAGAAACATTATCATGATAGGCTCAGTAATTGCCAGCATGATTTTGATGATGATTTTTAGTGGTGCAATTGCCAATTTTGTAAACAAACATCCATCCATAAAAATGTTGGCTTTATCATTTTTAATGATGATTGGAATACTTTTAGTTGCCGAAGCATTTCATGTGCATGTTGAAAAAACTTACGTTTATTTTGCTATGACATTTTCGTTTGTGGTTGAATTGTTGAATATGCGAATGAGAAAAAAATCCCAAAAGAAAAATTAATTTCACAGCATGAAAAAAGCAATTTTTCCTGGCAGCTTCGACCCGTTTACCATCGGACACGAAGACATTGTTCGCAGGGCTTTGCCGTTGTTTGATGAAATAATTATTGCCATCGGAATTAATACTACGAAGCAATATTTATTTTCGTTGGAAAAGAGAATGGAGTTAATTCAACAGACATTTTCAGCCGAAAAAAAAATTGAAATAAAAACCTACGAAGGCTTAACAGTTGATTTCGCAAAGCAAGAAAATTGTCAGTTTATTATTCGGGGCTTACGTAATCAAATGGATTATGAATATGAAAAAGCGATTGCAGAAATGAACAAAAAAATGGCACCAACTGTTGAAACTATTTTCTTGAACTGCGCCGCCGAACATAGTTCTATTTCATCAACCATTGTTAGAGAAATTATTAAAAGTGGCGGCGATGCAAAAATATTTTTATCCGAAAAAGCAACATTAATTTTAAACAAATAATCAAAAACATATTATGAGCAACCAACAAAACCCTGAACAAAACGGTGAATTGAATATTGAATTAAGCGAAGAAATTGCTGAAGGAATTTATAGCAACTTGGCTATTATAACCCACAGCCATAGCGAATTTGTGGTCGATTTTGTAAAAATTGTTCCGGGCATGCCAAAAGCAAAAGTGAAATCAAGAATTATTCTTACACCGCAACATGCAAAACGTTTGATGTTGGCTTTAACTGATAACATCAAAAAATTTGAAGCGCAACATGGTGTGATAAAAGATACCGAAATGCCAACGCCGTTGCCCATGAATTTTGGCGGACCGGCTGCAATGGCTTAATTTATTTTATGCTCAAAGAAAAATTTAATGATTTAGGATTTGGTTCAAAAACGGGTACGCAAAAAACTCGATTGATGAATCAGGATGGTTCATTCACGGTTGAACGCCGCGGATTGAATCGCTTTGATTCATTCAGCATGTATCACTTTTTGATTGAAGTGAATTTGTGGAAATTTTTGCTAGTGATGTTGTTGGGTTATTTTTTAATGAACTTAGCCTTTGCTTTGGGTTATGTATGTATCGGCGTAGAACACTTAGCTGGCGCATGTCATAAAACTTTTGTTGAAGATTTTATCGAAGCATTTTTTTTCAGCACACAAACTTTTACCACAGTTGGTTATGGCAGAATAAGTCCGCAAGGCTTTGGCGCTAATGTGTTAGCATCGTTTGAATCATTTGTGGGCTTGTTAGCTTTTGCGGTAGCAACGGGTTTATTGTATGGGCGATTTGCCAAACCAAAATCGAATATTATTTATAGCAAAAATGCTTTAATTGCACCTTATGCCCCAACTGGCAAGGCTTTTATGTTTCGCATGGCAAACCGATTGAAACATACTTTGATTGATACCGAAGCACAAATCAATTTGGCATATTTGGATAAAGAAAATCCGCAAGTAAGAAAATTTGCCACATTAAATTTAGAACGAACAAAAATTACGATGCTGCCATCATTATGGACAATTGTTCACCCAATAGATGCTGAAAGTCCTTTGTATGGCTTAACTGAAGATGATTTTGAAAAATTGGATATGGAGTTTTTGGTAATGCTAAGAGCTTATGATGAAATATTTTCGCAAACAGTTCATAGTCGTTTTTCGTTTAAATATTATGAAGTGGTTTGGAATGCAAAGTTTGTTCAAGCATTGAATTATTCTGATGCCGAAAAGCCTTTTATGGAATTAGATAAGTTGAGTGATTATGAAAAACTATCGTAACCTTGAAAATAGCAAAAAATAAATACCTTTGCGCCGAATTTTGAGATAAAAAATAACACGATAAATGGACACAACTATTATTTCACCAGCACAAAATACTATGCAATTGTTTGAACAAATTTCTGCTAACGACCACGAACAAGTGGTGTTTTGCAACGATAAAGCTTCGGGCTTAAAATCAATCATCGCTATTCACAATACAACTTTAGGACCTGCATTAGGTGGCACACGTTTTTGGAATTATGCCAATGACGCAGATGCTATAAAAGATGTATTACGTTTGTCAAGAGGTATGACTTACAAAGCTGCCATCAGCGGTTTGAATTTGGGTGGTGGAAAAGCAGTCATCATCGGCAATTCAGCAACTGATAAAAGCGAAGCATTATGGCGCAGATACGGCAAGTTTGTAAATAGCTTAAACGGAAAATATATCACTGCTGAAGATGTAGGAACCAACACAGCCGACATGGAATATATTGCCATGGAAACCAAACATGTTACAGGCATTCCTGAATACATGGGCGGAAGTGGCGACCCATC
>CAIODY010000069.1 GCA_903857255.1 uncultured bacterium | reverse complement strand
CTAAAAGTTTACAGAAAATAAAAAGCCCTTTTGATGATTTGTAAAATATTTTTTACTTTTGTGTAATACCTGATAAGAATAAGGGTAAGCCAACCAAAAATGGACGGCTTACCCTGACAAAATCAGGGGTATAAACAAGTTGGCGGCAACTATTATGAACGACCAGGCGACACAAAAATGTTAGACGACAGACGACAACAATTTTATTGCGGACAACTTGACGGCAGACGAAATAAATCAATCAATATTTTCAATAACTAAAACAAAAATCAAACAAAATGAAAAGACTATTTCTATTTATCGCAATCGCATGTTTTGCATCATTTGCAAAAGCACAAGGCACAACACAAGAGGAATACAACTATGTTTCTAAAGGTTACAAGATTCAAGTAGAAAGCGGACTTGACATGAAAAAGGGTTATAAAATTGTTGAAACGGAAAGAATGTTAGACGATGTTCAGGTAAAGTTTTTATTTAGAGAAAGCGACCAAACGCTTGCTGCAACAATCATTGTTTGGCATGCAAAATTCTTTAACAAAGACTATTACGTTTGCCTTCCAAATTCAAAAGCATCAAAAGAATTGTGGCAAAGTTTTTATATTTCAATGAATGAACTTGGTGGAGCAGCACAAACAGAAATTTATAAAATAATTGCAGCGTTATATGCTTCAAGTATTGACAAACTAATTCAAACAGAAAAAAACGGGCAAGCAACTAAAAAATAAAACAATTTATGAAACCTAAATTCATTTTACTCATTGCTTGCTTCTTAATTATCGGGACAAATTCCTTTGCTCAATCAAACAATTCAGCCATATACATCGCAGGCGCACAATTCTTATTGTCTAAAACTAACATAGACCCAACCGTAATAAAAATTGTTGAAAATGCTTTGCCAAAAGCCATGAATCAAGACGTTGAAGGAACTATTTACGAATTTACAAAAGTGATTTACGAAAAGAAAAACATCAAAGAACTAAATCCCGACTTTGCACTTTACTTGACCAACAAAGTTGAAGGACTTGTAAAATCAATAAAGCGACAAGATTATTTTGAAATCACGATGGCTATTTCGGATGTGATTTTAGTAACGGACAATTACATCAGCAAAAACACAGTACCAGACAAATCTTTTTTAAACACAAACAAAGTTGCCAATTCATTAGTTGACACAACAGCAATTAACAAATCAATTCAACCAGTTTCAATTAATCAAGACGAGCTACTAACAAAGTTAAGAGCAATCAATGCAGAGAAACAAAAAATATCATGCCTTGCATTTACACCATTTGGCGGATACGTTATTATTTATGGTCGTGACGGATTTTACAGCCAATCAATTCCATCAAACGCTTACCAAAGTTTGCACGAATTAAACCAAGCAAACAAAGAAATCAAAAGCATTTCATTTACACCAAGCGGCGGCTATCTAATTCTTTACGGCAATAAAGGATATATTGCTCATGGTATCTCTGAATTGGTTTTAAAACGACTTGATGAACTTAATAGCAACTCGATGTTTCAAGAAATAAACAAAGTTGTATTCACACCATTTGGTGGTTGTGTTATCGTTTACGACAAATACAATTATGAAGCACTTTACACACCAGTTAGTCTTAATGAGAAATTAAGGGACATCAAATCAAAGCATTATCCAATAGAAAATGTTTCGTTTGACAGTGATGGTGGATTCGTAGTAAACTATGGCTCTAATGGATTTACACAACATGAGGTTTCGCAGACACTTATTAACGACTTGACAGAACTTCACAACGACCGCAGGACAATTGACTTCGTTTCATTTATAACAGGTGGTGGATATGTTGTAGTCTATGACAACAATGGTTTCAAGCATAGATAAATAACAAGACAAAAATAGCAGCCGCCAACACGGGGCTACTGTTACAGCGGCTTGACGAGCAATTTGAAAGTTCGGTTGTTTCTGCTACTTTTGTTTTCGTGGGACAGCGGACGGAACACTAAACCGCTGCAACAAAAGAAACGAGAACTTTTGTAAGGCTTTTTTTATGGGAACACTATTTTTACAAAGTAGCCATATCAATTACAAAACGATAACGAACATCACCTTTCAACATGCGTTCATAAGCTTCGTTGATGTTTTTTATATCAATCACTTCCACTTCTGAAACAATATGGTGTGCTGCGCAATAATCTAACATCTCTTGTGTTTCGGGCAAGCCACCAATTAATGAACCTACTAAACTTCTACGTTGTCCAATCAAGTTGAAAGCCGCTATTTGAGCAGGCGCAGGAGGTGCACCAACACAAATCATCACGCCATTCGTATTCAATAAGCCTAAATAAACATTGTAATCGTGTGGTGCCGAAACGGTATCTAAAATAAAATCAAAATACTTGGCTTTGTTGGCTACTTGTGCTGCATCAGTAGTCAATAAAAAATGATGAGCACCTAATTTTTTTGCATCTGCTTCTTTCGATGCAGTATGACTTAACATCGTAACTTCTGCACCCATGGAAGCCGCTAACTTAACGCCCATGTGTCCTAATCCGCCCAAACCCAACACACCGATTTTATGTCCTTTACCTACTTTCCAATGACGCAAAGGTGAATAAGTAGTAATGCCTGCACACAGCAATGGTGCTACATTTTGCAAAGGCAAATTATCTGAAACTTTCAATACAAATTCTTCTCTTACTACAATTTGTTTGCTGTAACCGCCATAAGAAATACCGCTGCCATCTTTTAATTTACCATTGTAAGTACCAACGCTTCCACCGCTGCAATACTGTTCCAGTCCTTGTTTGCAGTTGTCGCATGTTCTGCAACTATCTACCAAACAACCTACACCAACCGTATCACCAATTTTATATTTAGTTACGCCATTGCCCACTCCACTTACTTTTCCTACAATTTCATGCCCTGGCACACATGGGTAAACAGTGCCACCCCACTCGTTTCGGGCAGTGTGTAAATCACTGTGGCAAACACCACAATATAATATTTCAATCTGCACATCATTTGCATGGAGCGTTCTACGTTCAATCGTAAATGGTGCTAAAGGAGTTGCTGCGCTTTGCGCTGCGTAAGCTTTTGTTGATGACATAATGGGTTGTTAAATTGGGTTGATAACAATCTTTACAATAAAAAAGTTGTGAAAGCCGTGATTTGTTTTTTCAGTAGAAGTGAAGCAGTAATGTAAATAGGTCGTTATAAAAATCTCTGCCGAGCCACGAACATTATTTATTTCGGTAGGTGGTGAGGGGCTAATCAAGGCTTTAGGCTTGTCAATAACAGTGTATCTCTTCAAACAATAAGCATAGTATTTATCTTACACCATTCAAAAAATAAAGTAGTTTTGCTATGTTCATTTAAAGCATTGATTTATGATTTCTTCCACTTTTTTTCTTGCCCCCAAGCCTTTATCTGTCAGGATTTGGCATTGGCTTACCGTTATTTTAATGATGGGAACCATTACAACAGTATTACTCAATTCTACTTTGTTTAAAACCCGAAACAATATTGCCATGGTGCAAGCACAAGTGAAAAGTGAAGGTGGCAGCATTACTGAAAAACAAGCCAAAAGTGTAGCCCATGAATACAATGATAAATTGTGGATGGTGCACAAATATATTGGCTTCGGTTTGTCGTTTTTGTTGCTTTGCAGAATTGTAGCAGAAGTAACAATGTCGAAAGAAAAGAAATTGCGAACACGGATTCAACAAGCGATTAACATCCCTGTAAAAAGCAGGGAAAGCAAACACTATCTGTGGGTGCAATATGGTTATGTGGTTTTTTATCTGATGTTGATGATGATGGCACTAACAGGATTGGTGTTGGCTTTTGAAGATTGGCAATGGTTAGATGCAGTACATAAACCAGCCAAACAAATTCATGGCTTTTTGCAATATGGGTTTTACACTTATGCGGTGTTGCATATTGCTGGCACTATCCGAGCTGATGTAACTACTTATGGTGGAATCATTTCACGAATGATAAACGGCAAAAGTTTGTGAAATGAATGGACAGTGCTTGGTTCGTTTCCCTTCAAACATCCATCATTTCGGTTATTGAGGTCACTAACCAAGGCGTTAGCTTATTTTTATTTGAACACACCATAAAAAAAAACGGCTGAATGATTGCTCACCCAGCCGCTTCAGAATTATAATTCAACTGATTTTGGTTTGGCGAACTTTAAAAGTTCGCCAAACCTTTATTCCACAATACTCAATTCTTTTATCAAATTGCTATTGCCTGCATATTTATCAATGCACCACAATACATAACGAATGTCAACACATATCGTACGTTTTTGGTCACCGCTGAAATCAACATCACCACTCATCGCTTCCCAGTTACCATCAAATGCAATCCCGATTTGATTACCATTGCCATCAATTACAGGACTTCCGCTGTTGCCACCAGTGATGTCATTAGTAGTTAAAAACGCAACTTGCAAAGCACCAGTTTTTTTATCAGCATATCTGCCGTAATCTTTCTTCATCAATAAATCATGTTGTTTTTTAGTGATGCGGAATTCTTCATTGGTGCTGTCTTCTTTTTCCAAAATTCCATTAGCGGTTGTATAATATTTCAAATGCACACCATCCAATCCATCATAATCTTTCACATTGCCATAAGTGATTCTTTCGGTGCTGTTCGCATCAGGATAGAATAATTTACCAGCATTCATTTCTAACATAGCTTTTGCATACAAACGCTTCAACACCACTTCATTGTTTTGTTGCGCCAATGATTTTGGATAAATGGTTGCTTTGTAATGACCATAAAAATCATCCATAAATTTCATTAATGGGTCGTTAGTTAATGCTTCAGCAGATGGATTTTTTAAAAATTCTTTTTCTTTATTTTCATTGGTGAAAATAGAATTGTCGAAAATATTATCTACAAAATCAGCCACCTTCATTGCGTTACCATTCAATGCGGTTAAGCCTTCTGAGCGTTGAGCAGCTGGAATATCGTTATAAGCATTCATTAATAAGTAACGGAAATTTTTTCTGTCGGTAGCTATGTTGGTAGTTTTAAAATAACTGTTCATCATTTCTTTTGTTTGCTCATTCAATGCTTTTTTGAATTCTTCTTCTTTGCCAGCAGCTGCATACAAAGTGCTGTAAATGCCCATTCCTAAAGATGTTGTAGGAATTGAACTCACACCATAACGAATAATATGACGATAGTTTTCGTAAGGAATAAAATCGGTGTACAATTTATTTGCATCACTTAATAAAGAGCCATATTCTTTCTTTCTGCTTTCGTTTTCATTCACCCAATTTGTCAAAGCGTCTTCATGCGATTTTAAATTATCAATGGTGCGAAGGCGCTTCAATTGTGTACTTTGACCAATAGTATATTTATAGTAGTTCATCAATTGCGCATAACGACCAGCTAATTTCAAATTCACGTTGATGTCTTTATCCATATCAGCTTTCATGTTTTCAGTGATGAATTTCCAATATTTAATGTGAATCGGATTTTCTGTAGCCTGCATTCTTTCAATTCCTTTTGAAAATTCATAACGCTTTGTTCTGCCCGGGAAACCCATAATCATAGCGTAATCACCGTTCTGAACACCTTTCATTGAAATCTTCAAAAACTTTTTAGGTGTATATGGTTTGTTGTCGGCTGCATAATCGCAAGGCTTGTTATCTTTATTAGCATAAATACGCATCACACTGAAATCACCAGTATGACGTGGCCACATCCAGTTATCAGTATCTCCACCAAATTTCCCAATTGATTCAGGTGGAGCAGCTACCAAACGAACATCATTGTATTTATCATAAATGAACACGAAATATTGATTGCCACTGAAAAATTCAGCTACTTGCACCATCGTGAATTTGTCATCTTTTTTATAAACTTTTGTCAATGAATCACCCACAGTTTTCAAAGCCATTCTGCGTTTATCTTCAGGCAAACCAACAATATATTTCATCACAGTTGGCGTAACATCCACCACTTCACGAAGTATAGCTGCATAAGCTTTTGTAGTCATTTCCTTCGATTTTTCTTTTGCCCAAAAACCATTTTCCAAATAGTTGTTTTCAGCTGACGATTGGTCTGCAATGGAGTTGAAAGCGCAATGATGATTAGTGAATAACAAACCTTCGTTGCTCACAATTTCAGCAGTGCAAAAACCACCCCAACGATACAATCGCATCTTTCATTGAAGCATGATTGATGTCGTAAATATCATTGGCTGACAATTTCAATCCAGCACGTTTCATGGCGTTATAATTTTTACCAATTAACGACGGAATCCACATGCCTTCATCGGCACGAGCTTGTGTGAAAAGCATTACAGCCATAGCTGCAACAAGTAATTTAAGTTTCATTTTTGATTGTTTGATTTATAAATGGAGGGCGAAAATAGGGAAATAAATGTTTTGGAAAATAATTTTACTCTGCCCAACTCATCACATAGTTTTTGTCTTCCACTTGCAAAGCCTCTTGGGTTAATTGCAATGGGCGAAAAGTATCTACCATCACAGCCAATTCTTTAGTTTCAGTTTTACCAATTGATTTTTCTACTGCGCCTGGGTGTGGACCATGCGGAATGCCGCCCGGATGCAGCGTTATCATGCCACGAGTAACATGTTTGCGGCTCATAAAATCGCCATCTACATAATACAAAACTTCATCGCTATCAATATTGCTGTGATGATATGGCGCAGGAATGGAAAGCGGATGATAGTCATACAACCTTGGCACAAAGCTGCACACCACAAAACTTTTGGTTTCAAAAGTTTGATGCACAGGTGGCGGTTGATGCACTCTGCCAGTAATCGGTTCAAAATTATGAATCGAAAAAGCAAACGGATATTCATAACCATCCCAACCAATTACATCAAACGGATGATTGCGATAATGAATGTTGTACATCATTCCCTGCTTTTTAGTTTTAATCAAAAAGTCGCCTTGTTCATCGTGCGTTTCTAAATTTTCGGGTGTACGAATATCACGTTCGTAATAAGGCGAATGCTCCATCAATTGCCCAAAATCGCTGCAATAACGCTTTGGATAACGGATTGGCGAAAATGATTCCAAAAACAAAATTCTATTTTCAGGCGTATCAAATTCCATTTGATAAATCGTGCCTCGTGGAATAATTAAATAATCGCCGTAGGCAAATTTCAAATTGCCATACATCGTTTTCAAAGTGCCTGTGCCTTCATGAATGAACAACATTTCATCAGCATCTGCATTTTTGTAAAAATAATTTTTGGTCGTTTCTTTTGGTGCAGCCACACCCAAATACAAATCAGCGTTCATCAACAAAGTTTTGCGGCTTTGTAAAAAATCATTCTCGGGTTTTACGTCGAATGTTTCAAAGCTGCGATGCTGCAATTGCTTTGCCACAGCAGGTTTGGGGCTTACATCAATCGGCTCTTCTGTTTTAATAATTTCAGTTGGCGGATGACAATGATATAACAAAGAATAGTTGCTGGCAAAACCTTCGGTGCTAAAAAGCTGCTCTGCATATAGCTTTCCGTTGGGTTGGCGAAATTGGGTATGACGTTTTGCAGGAATTTTACCTGCTTTAAAATAGTGTGGCATGCATTGATTATTTGTTCGGCGAAGTTAATAGTTGTAGGTTATTTTCTGCATTCATTTTTTTATATCACCAACACAATTTGCTTTGAATAAGTTGAATTACTTAGTCAATTACAATTTTGTGCTTACGGTTTTCATTTTGCTTTCGCTCTTTCTTTGACGGAGTAATTTTTATTTTATTAATCACACACACAAATGAAATCACGAACCCTACTTTTCTTAAATTCAATGTTACTGCTCTTTGCAGGCATTAAGGCAGAAGCACAAGTAGCTGTTACCAATCAAGGAACGCTTTATGTAAGCGGCTCTTCTGATATTTTTTATGTGAATGGTTCATTCGATAATCAATCAACAGCAGCCACAACAAACAATGGTAATTTATACATTTTAGGCGATTTGAATAACGACCAACCCAGTATGGCAACGGGCACTGGAACGTTGTTACTGCAAGGTAGTTCAGCACAAAATGTGAATGGTTCGCAGGTATTCAATACTTACAATTTAACCAGCAATAATTCAAACGGAATTACACTCAATAATGATTTAAGTGTTGGTAATTCACATACTTTTAGCAATGGATTAATTACTACCTCATCCAGCAATTTTTTGATTTACCAAAATGGTGCAACTTATAGTGGCGACAATGATTCAAAACATGTAAACGGTTGGGTAAAAAAAATTGGCACACAAGATTTTGATTTTCCAGTTGGTAATACAACTATGGAGCGAAAAGCAGGAATACGAAGCCTCTCAACCTCTTCTGATTTTCAATGCCATTATTATCAAACAACGCCAAACACGAATTTACACAATGGCAATTTGGCTGTTATTAACCCGAATGAATATTGGTACATTGATAGAAATAGTGGTGGTACAGCGAAAGTTTATTTGACTTGGGATGTGTTGAAAATGGCTGTAAACATTGGCACTACATTGCTTTCTTCTATGCAAATTGCTCACTTTAAAAGCGGAATGTGGAATGGTGAAAATGCCTCTGCCACAACTGGTTTATTATCTTTGAATGGCACAGTTACTTCAGGTACATTAAGCACTTTTAGTCCTTTTACTCTGGGTAGCAATATCAATGTATTGCCTGTAACTTATTTGTATTTTACAGCTACGCCACAAAATGGAAAATCAAAATTAGATTGGGCTACGGGTAGTGAAAATTCAAATGACCATTTTGAAGTGCAACGTTCGGTTGACCAAGAAAATTGGACATACATCGCAACTGTTGCAAGCTCGGGTGTAAAGACAGGTGGCACTTATGAAGCTTTTGATGATGCACCTGAATCAGGATTTGATTTTTACAGAATTAAGCAAGTGAATCAAGATGGAACATTTAGCTATTCCAACATTGCTTATTGCAAATTCAGTAAAAACTCTTTAGTTGCTGAAAATGCTGATGAAGACGAAAAAGTTGAATTATTAAACAGCACAAATAGTCCATCATTGAAAATCACAACACCTGCTGATTGGACAACTAGTCATTACACTTTAGAAATCTACAACTTATCAGGTCAGTTGGTAAAAGATGTTAAAAGCACTGATGTTGATGGTGGCGGCGAACAAGTGATGTCAATGGATTTGGGTTATTTAGAACGAGGCATGTACATAGCGGTGTTAAGTAACACAACACAAAAACGAAAGAAAACTTTCAAAGTATTAAGATAAACAAAAAGAGCAAGTCAAAGTGATTTGCTCTTTTTGTTTTACGCCAAATTACCTATGAAATTACTGTGGTTTATTGATGTTTGCTTTCAAAGCAATTGAGTTGATTTGTATCACAACTAATAAACCTATTTTAGGATGAAAAATTTTACATTACTCTCTGTTTCTTTTTTAAGTTTATTGTCTTTTTCTTTCCAAAAAAGCCAAGCACAGCTTGCTTTACAATGCACTGAAAAGAAAACTGTTTATAAAACTTTAGTCAAAAATTTTCATTTGGAACAAAGTCAGCAAGATGACCAACTCACTGACGCAATCCATTTACCTTTTGAAATAAAATTAGATGGTGTAAATTATACTGATTGTAAAATTAGTTCCAATGGTTGGCTCACATTAGGCATTGGCAGCACATCGAATGCAAATGCAAACAATTTAGCTATCACATCAACCAGCGTACAACCGCCTATTATTGCACCTTACTGGGATAATTTAATCACCGATTCCATCAAAACTGCGGTGTTGGGTGAAGCACCCAATCGTCAATTTATTGTGGAATGGAAAAATGTGAAATTCGGTAATCACGATACCAAAGATTTATCGTTTGAAACAATTTTTTTTGAAGCTGATAACGCCATTGATTTTGTTTATAATAAAATTTCTGATAGAAAAAATATTGAAAACGGCGGTGCATCAATTGGCATCAGAGGTATTGCGGATAGAAATGATTTTATTTCGATTGATTTGAATAATGATAAAACAATTGCCAATTATGGCAAACAAAATGCGCACATCAATTTTATTCCTGCCAATAATCAAACGTATCATTTTCAATCGTTGAGAAACATTGCACCAGCCGGAATAGCCGATGGATTGTGTGCTTGGTGGCAAGCTGATGAAAAATATTTTTCTGAAAATGATGATAAAGTTATCGCTTGGCGACAAGTAAATAATCAAAATTGTTTTTTACAAAAAGATGAAATGAATGCACCTGAATTATTGAAGATGGATGAATCGAAAAAAGAAAATAATTTTCATGTTGGCTTAAAATTGACTGATGATAAAACATTTGTTGCAGCCATCAATAAAAAAATGGCAGCGCAATTGCAAAGTTTTTATGCAGTGGTGAATAATGAAATTGTTAGCGGAAAAGCATTTGATGAACATCATTTTTTTACAACATCAAAATCAATAACTGATAGAAATGTTGATTTGAAAATAGGAGAGGGCTTGTTGAAAAATGGCAATAGTATTGAAGAAATTATTTTGTTCAATAGAGATTTGAACGAAGATGAAAAAGCAAAATTAGAAACCTATTTAAGCTTGAAATATGGCTTGGCAACTGAAAATCCTGCTTTGTTTTTAGCATCTAATTATGAACAAATTTGGAACGAAAAAACAAATGAATTTGCTAACTACATGGCAATCATTGGTAGAGATGATGAGCAAAGTTTTTATCAAAATATTGCTGCGAATCGAGCCACCAACGAGGCTTTAACAGTTAAGAGTGAAGTAGTTGATAATATTTCATTTTTGATGTGGGGCAGCAATGCGAAAAGAAATAGTTTTGAAAAACCAATATTTAACAATGAAAAAGTTGAAACGGTGTCGGCTGATGTTTATCAATTTCATTTGAAAAATTATCATCAAAAACCAACTTTAATTTTCAATAAAAAAATGTTGAAAGATGCTGTTGACAATGATTTGGTGTTATTACTAAGCGACAAAACTGATTTTGCTGATGCAAATATTTTATCATCAAAACCAACTATTGAAAACGGACAAATTGTTTTCAGTGATGTTGATTTGGGTAATTCATCAACAGTTTATTTGCGATTAGCCATCACAAAATCTACGTCAGCAATTTCAATCACCAATGAGATTGTTTGTAATGATTGTGAAGATAAAATTGAATTGCTGAATAGCCCTGAAGCACCAGTATTGAAGATAGTTTCAGCCCCCAATCAATCTGAAAATTATTCGTTAGAAGTGTTTAATGAAGCAGGTCAATTAATTCAACCTGCATTCAATTTTTCTTTAGATGCCAGTTCAACACAATTCATTCCAGTTGATTTAAGCGGCGCAGCACATGGTTTGTATTTGGCTGTGCTTTCTAATAATGTTCAAAAACGTAAAAAAACTTTTAAAATTCTTCGATAAATCGAAGCAGTTTTTTATTTCACAGCCCAATAAATATTGGTTTGCACTTGCGAATAATCGCTTGCTGAAACTGGGTCAGTTACATATTCTTCCCAAGGTTCGCCATTTGGTTGTTTTTTATTGGCTTTCATCCAGTCCATTATTTTGTCGTAAGCCATTTTATCATTTTCATAATGCCCATAATAAATAGCTTTCACAGCTTTTGTAGCCGCATGTTTTTCGCATTTAACACCATTATCACAAACTTTGCAATCGCCGCTATATGCAACCATAGCAATTAATTTAGTGTGTGTGCAATTAGGTTTAAAACCAGGATAAGAAGCCGAAGGTGCGCCAGCCATTTTGCAATTATTTTTAGTTAAAGTGGCACCCAACTGCATATACAACATGCCGAGTTTGTTGCCAATATCTTTGGTGTCGCAATCGCTTTCAATGCTTACGCAATTCATTGCTGGTACATCAACCAAGTCAACTGATTCTACACGAGATTGAATAGGCTTGGGCATTTTAGAAGCGATTGAATCTAAACTTTTTAATCCTTTTTCAAAATCAGGACCAACCATTTTATTCATAAATAAGCCAAAATATTTTGCCATCGGGCGCATGAAAAATGGCATGGTTGCTACATCCGATTCCATACTCCAATTTACTTTAGTGCCTTCGCTGGTTGGTTCTAAAGTAAATTTTCCGATTGATGTGCCCATGTTGCCAAATTTCATTTGGGTATTAATTTCTTTGTTATCAATGGTGTTAGTAATGGAAAGTTCGCCGTTGCCAACATTTTTATTGTCGCTACGCCATTTATAGGCAGCACCTTTACCGATGCCGCTGTTTATATATTCCAATTTCATGTTAGGGTCAATCTTGTGCCATGGCGACCACATTTCCCATTTGTGCAAATCGTCAATCAAGCCAAAAACCACCTCGGGTGTTGCTTTGATGGTAGCAGTTCGTTCAACATGTGTTTTTGAAGGAAGGAAAAAAGAAATAATCAACAAAGCTAAAATGGCTATGCCGATGGTTTTTAAAAGATTTTTAATGAATTTCATTTTGTTGAGAGGTTTATTGTTTTGAAAAATGACGATGCAAAATAAAAAAACATTCGAAATAGAAGTAGGTAAAATATTTAGTTGGAAGAAGTGAAAAAATAAAGTTTGTACACAATTATTTGATTTGTTGAAATTTACTAACAATTCAGATTTTACGTTTTTAAAAAAACCTTACCTTCGCAGCCTTAATCAATCAACTTTAATCGTATGCAAGAGAATGGAATCAAAAATACGGCAGTCAATTTAGAAACTGTTGGTATCAAAAATATTTCAGTTTGTAACTGGAATTTAACGCCTCAACAATTAATGGACAAAGCTATAGCATTGGGTCATGGCGTTTATGCTGATAGCGGTGCTATTGTGTTTGACAGTGGCGAATTTACAGGCAGAAGCCCAAAAGACAGATTTATTGTGAGAGATAACATCACTGAAAAGGATGTGAATTGGGGTGATACCAATGTGGGTGTTACGCCCGAAGCTTTTGATGCTTTGCAAGCTGAAGTGTGTGCACATTACGAAGGAAAAGAAATTTATGTTCGTGATAATTTCGTTTGCGCCAATGATAATTACAAATTGAATGTGCGTACTATCAACGAAATTCCTTACCACAACTTGTTTGTAGATAACATGTTTATGCGCCCATCAGATGCCGAAAAAGTGAGCATGAAGCCCGATTGGACAATACTTTGCGCACCAAGTTATAAAACTGCAAATACTGCAAAATATGGCATTCGTCAAGGAAACTTTGTGATTTTGAATTTTACCAAAAAAATGGTTTTGATTGCTGGAACTGGCTATGCTGGCGAAATGAAGAAATCTATCTTCTCTGTTTTAAATTTTATTTTACCTGTAAATAGAAATGTTTTGCCAATGCATTGCTCAGCAAATATTGGTAAAAGCGGCGATACAGCTGTATTTTTCGGATTAAGCGGCACAGGCAAAACAACTTTATCTGCCGACCCAAACAGAGCATTGATTGGTGATGATGAACATGGTTGGGCAGATGATGGTGTATTTAATTTTGAAGGTGGTTGCTATGCCAAATGCGTTGATTTAACTGCTGAAAAAGAACCCGAAATTTGGGCTGCAATTAAAAAAGGAACGGTTTTGGAAAATGTAAAATTTTTCCCAAACACCAACACACCAAATTATGCCGACATCAGTAAAACAGAAAATACTCGTGCGGCTTATCCTTTAAACTATATTCCAAATGCAGTGATACCAAGCATTGGCGGCATTCCAAAAAATATTTTCTTTCTCACTTGTGATGCTTCGGGCGTATTGCCTCCAATTTCAAAATTGACAACTGGACAAGCGATGTATCATTTCATCAGTGGTTACACGGCGAAAGTGGCTGGTACAGAAGCAGGTATTACAGAACCTACAACAACATTCAGTGCTTGCTTTGGCGCACCTTTCTTGCCTTTGCACCCCACTCGATATGCCGAAATGTTAGGCGAAAGAATGCGTAAACACAGCACCAATGTTTGGTTAATTAACACAGGTTGGAGCGGTGGTGCTTATGGCACAGGCAGCAGAATGAAATTAAAGTTCACTCGTGCGATGATTACCGCAGCGTTGAATGGGCAATTAGATAATGTACAATTTGAAAATCATCCAGTGTTCGGATTAGCAATGCCAACAAGCGTTCCGGAAGTTCCATCTGAAATTTTAAATCCTCGAAATACTTGGGCTGATGTTAATGCTTATGATGCAAAAGCAAATGATTTGGCAAATAAATTTGTAAATAATTTCGGCAAATATGCTTCGCAAGCCAATGAAGAAATTATGAGTGCAGCACCGAAAGTATTGGTATAATAATTTGTTCTCTTAAAAATAAAAAGCCCTTCAACTAATTAGTTGAAGGGCTTTTTTATTGATAACAAAAAAAAATGCAACACCCACCACAAGTGTTGCATTTAACAACTAAAAATCACAATCATACAAAACAACATTCAATAGTTACCTACTCTATTGGTGATGCAAATAAAATAATTTTTTATAAAAACGACAAACTATTTTTTTTCTACTCAATTTTAAATTCATTTATGATTTAAGAGTTTTCAATTGCTAATAAAAAACATTTTCTTTGTGCATGAAGTTTTTCTATCTTATTGTTTGTTGTTTGTTTTTTT
>CAIODY010000068.1 GCA_903857255.1 uncultured bacterium | reverse complement strand
CTCATCCAATATTAGTGCCTCTGTCCCGGACAATGCTGTTTTCTTTCATTACCCTCGAACTGGCAATGCGATGATGCAACTACAAATGTACCATGACCAGCCAGACCACAGCTTATACGATAGAGATTACTTGCAGGGACATTTGGCACATACGCTCGAAGAAGGTAAGACTTACTCAGTCACTTTTTATGTGGTGCATGAACACTGGGAGTCCTTTGCAGTTAATAACCTAGGAGCCTGTCGGGCTTAAACCGCAGTTGTACGTTTTATCCAGATTTCAGTGGCTGGATTTCCAGGACACATGTGTTTATTTGTTACCTGCCTGCATTTTTGCTGATTTAGTACTCGTTTTGCTTCATTTGTCTTTGTGATCTGTTGAAAAAGGCTGCTATTGAGCTTTTTTAAGCTAAGGATAGCTTGAAGAACCGCTTAAGGTTATATGCCATGCATACCAATGACCATTCTTTGTTTGTTTGTTGTTCTCCTCGTAGTAAAAATCGCCTGAAGCCTAATATTTCTTTGATAATTCCGAAAACCGGCTCAACTATCTGCTTTCGTTTTTTGTAAATTGATTTGCCTTCAGGGCTCCTCAATTTTTGTTTCATTTGTTCTGTCGCGGTTGGAGTTGGAGCCGGATCGATTGGAGTTGCTGCATCCGGGGGATTGAGATAGTTTTTGAGGAAACTGTTATGCTCTTCTCTCGCCACAGCGATAATTGGTTCAATGTTTTGTTGGGTAACCACAGATACATTTTTTTCGCTGAAATAACCAGAATCTGCTGTTGCTGTTTTTATAGTACCAAGTTCAGCAAATACCGAGGCCACAGACGGGATAAATTCTTCCTTGTCATTTGCATGGGCATTGCTGTAAGCTCCAACGATAACCATATCTTCATTTACTGCTGCCTGTGCATTATAGCATTGATTAAATCCGTTGGAGGTTTTCATGATCCTTGACTCAGGATCTGTAAAGTTGTACTGGTCAGATGCCTGAGGCTCCGCCGATGGCGGCTGTGGGGCTTTCCCACGGGGCTTTTTACCTGTCTTTGCCTGATCCTGATCCCTTTTTTCAACCTTCTTATCGTATTCTTCTTTTTCCCTTTTATATCTTTCGGCAGCACGTGCCTCTACTGCTTCTTTAGCCTGTTTTATCCTCTCAATGCGGTCTTTGCGCAATTTCAATTCCGCAGGGATTTCAAGCTGCAGGTCTTTTTCTTTTTCGTCCTGTTTGTCTGCAAGTTCCAGCAGTTTTTCTATCTCACTTTCCAATTGTGCTTCCAGTTTCTGCATATATTCATAACTCATTGCTTTGTGCTTGGATGCATTGGCTTGAATTTTAGTTCCATCAATAAATATGTTGCCAAGCTTTACCAGTCCAAGTTCCTTGCCGATAAGCAGGATTTCTTTAAACCATCCGCCAATTTCCCTAAGGAAACGTTTACGAAAAGCCGCTATTGTATCGTGGTCGGGATGTTGGTTACCAGCTATAAAACGAAACGCAACTGAGTCATAAGTGGCTGTCTCTATTTTTCTCGAACTAAAAACACCTGTGGAGTAGCCGTATACCAAAAGTGACAACATTAGTTTGGGGTCATAGGCAATTGTTCCCTTGCCCTGATATTGACGATAAACTTCATTAAAATCAAGTTTCTCTACAATGTCTACAACAAAACGCGCCAAATGGGTCTCAGGAAGCCATTCTGACAGATCATAAGGCATCAATAAACCTTGTTCCCGCATTGAACCTTGAAATTTTATCATAGACAAATATACGGTAGCCTTGCTATATACACAATAAATTAATAACAATTAACATATATTTATTATATAATTTATTGGAGGCGATAAGTCCGACAGGCTCCTAGGAACAGGATGTAAGGTCGTTAAGCGGTTAGTTGTTAACCCACTGCCTGCAGTCATACTTGGCACTGACACAGTTTGCCCGGGACAATCCGTACAATTGACCG
>CAIODY010000067.1 GCA_903857255.1 uncultured bacterium | reverse complement strand
TTACGACAATAAAAACGGACTGATTAATAACAGTATTCGTAAACTTTATTTTTCTAAAAAGCACCAATGTTTAATAATTGGAACTGAAAATGGTTTATCAGTTTTCACTGGTTCAAAGTTTAAGTCATTTCCAAGTTTTCATCAAAAAACACCTTTGCAAATTTTAGGAATTAATGAGTGGAACGATAAAGTGCTTATTACAACACGATACAACGGCGTTTATGCTTTAACTTTTTCATCAAAAAATAATGAGGCTTATAGGCTCGATAGTTTTTTCAAAACTGAAATTTGCTTTTCGGGATTTGTAAACCAAAACATTTATTTCGGTGGTGCTGGCGAACATCATTTTTTTACAAAAGATTTAGTGGGCGGCAATGAAAAGAAATTTGCAAGTCCGATAATTTGGGATTTTGCGAAAGCCGAAAATAATGGTGTTTATGCTGCATGTTGGGATGTGGTAACTGTTAGCGGCGGTTTGTTTAAATATTCCAATGGTCAATTCCAAGATATTTCAAAGCAAGCAAACATTAATTCTACTTCACTTTGGAGTTTGTTTTATGATAAGGAAAACCAAATATTGTGGGTGGGTTCGTTGGATAAAGGTTTGTATAAACTCATTTTGAAAAATCAAATTGAAAGTATTGATTCAAAATATTTCGGGCTTGATAAAATTGAAATCAAATCACTATTTAACGATGCTGAAAATAATTTGTGGATAGGTGCTGATAACCTCATTATCAAACTGAATCCTAACAATAAGTTTGAGAAGATTGATAAAACATTTCTTACTCAAAAAATTGCATCGTATTTAACACAACAAAGTAAATCAATTTCAATTTTTTTGCCGAAAGGAAAATTAGATAATGGGTTCACTATTTTCAATTTTGTTGAAGACAATCAAAAAAATATTTGGGTGGCTACCAGTTGGGGGATTCTTTGCTTCGATGAAAAGTTAAACTTGAAAAATCTGAAAGATTCAGACGGCAGTCATATTGCCATTGATGAAAATCAAAAATTGTATTGGGGTGAAATGTATCATGGTTTATCAATTTTTGAAAATCCATTTTCAGATAAATCAATAAAAGATTTAGCAGTTGAAAACATAAACACTCCAACGGATATTAATCGTTTGCTGATTGATAGAAATAGAATTTGGTTTGGCACGTTTTCAAAAGGTTTGTTTATTAGCGATAACACGAATTTTCGCCACTTAAATTTTTCTGAAAATCACATTAATGATTTAGCAGTTGATGAAAACCGAAACGTATTAATTGGAGCAAATAATGGAAAAGTTTTTTTAGTAAAACTACAAGCAGATTCATTTCAAATTATCAAACAATATTTACCCGAAAAACAAATTATCGGTACTACAATTTCATTTGTGAATGTGTTGAACGATATGTATTTGGTAGGCACAAACAAAGGAATAAATGTTTTGAAAAACGATTCATTAATTGCTTTGTTGAACCAGTCGGAAGGCTTGCCAACATTGCCTTATCTATTTAGTGAAAAAGATAAAACAGGAAATGTTTTCATTGCGAATGAAAATGGTTTGTATAAACTCAAAGCAAATAACTTTCATTATTCTGCCATTCAACAAAAAGCCGAAATTGGAATAAAAGGAATCAAAATTAACGGACTAAATTTGAGTGATTCTCTATTTAGTTGGAATGACTACACTGGCAACACTATTCAACTCAATTATCTGCAAAATGATGTTGAAATAAATTTTTCGCAAAACAATATTCTGAATGCTGACAAAAATATTTATCGGTATAAAATAATTGGGTTATCGGATACATGGAGCGAATATGAATCCAATGGAAAAATTCATTTACGGGCTATTCCAAACGGAAAATATCAAATCGTTTTAGAAGGTAAAAACATTTGCACTGGCGAAGTATCTGCAACAAAAAAATTTGAGTTAATTATTACACCACCTTTTTGGAAAACAGCATGGTTTATAACGCTTTCATTGATTTTAGTGTTGGCAACCATAGTTATAATTTTAAGGCTGCGAATTAATGCAATCAAAAAACGAGAACAAGAAAAAGCAGAATTAACCAACAAACTTTTAGAAAGTAGATTGATAGCATTAAGAGCGCAAATGAATCCGCATTTTACCTTTAATGCCATTAACTCCATTCAGAATTTCATTATTGATAAAGACACACATTTAGCCCTACATTATTTATCAGAGTTTTCAAAATTGATTCGGCAAACATTGGATAATTCAGCCGAAAAATTAATTCCGTTGGAAACCGAAATTGATTTTCTAAATAGCTATATCGCTGTTCAAAAAATACGTTTTGAATCTATCCAAACAGTTGTAGCGGTTGATGATTTGATTGATAAATACAGCTTGTTTGTACCTACATTAATCATTCAACCATTCATTGAAAATGCTTTTGAACATGCCTTTGACAACATAATAACCAGCAAGAAAATTGAAATTAAATTTACACAAGAAAATCAAATTTTGGTTTGCGCAATTGCAGATAATGGAAAAGGATTTAGCGAAAAAGATTCTCATTTATTGCACGAATCAAAAGGCATCAAATTAAGCAAGGATAGGCTTTTGCTGTTGAACAGAGAATATAATTTAGATAAATTTACGCTGAAAATAACAAGTAGTAATAATGGTACATTGGTTGTTTTAACTTTCCCAATCCTACTAAATGCAGATTAATTTCTTTGTATTTTCAACACGTTTATTTGTGAAATCCTTACGCTCACATTTTAAAAAGGCACTTTAAATAAGTCATGTTACTGATGGTGTTTTGGGCAATTAGTTTTGTCGAAAAATAAAACAAAATTAAAAATGAAAAAAAACTTTATCAGCTCTGCAATGGCATTAATGATGCTAATTTCAATTCTTTCTTTTTCTGATGTAAAAGCTCAAAACAAAAACATTGTAACTTTTTCGCCATTAGGATTGGTTAATAAAATTCGGTTTAAATACGAACATGGTATTAATGATATTTTCAGTACAGGTATGGTTGCCTCCTATTATTATGGTGCTTTTCCTGGCGGTCAAGTAGAACCTTTTATTAGATATTATTTTGGAGAAGAAGCCCCAGAAGGTATTTTTTTACAAGGCAAATTAGTGGGTGGCAGTTATAAGTACATTTTTAGCGATGTATCATCGGTCAATAATTTCAATTTTTTTAGTGGTGGTGCTGGTCTTTCAATTGGGTATCAAAAGCTAACAGGAAAAAATAAAAATTTTCCAATTGAATTTTCTATCGGAATAAAAATTGTTAATCCGCCAGTGGCCCCAACTAATCTAAACAACACAGTTGATTTAGTTAATAAGGGTCTTTTCTTGTTTACTGGGCCAGGTTCTGTTTTTGATGGTAGTTTTTCACTTGGTTTTGCATTTTAAATTGAATAAATTTTATGAGCAACAATACTGAATACATCTTTAAACAAGATTTTTGGGGAAATTGGAAGTTAATACCGAGTAAACCAAATAGTGGTTTGGGGACATTTATTCTGCTGATAGTTGTAGTATTAATTTTAATGATTGTAGTCATTACTTCTCCATTTTGGCTTTCTATTTTGGGCTTTGCTATGAATGTTTCCAAAAGATACTATGCTGCAATATTTTCAATTTTAGGCGGTATTTATTTTTTGATTGATTTATACAACAACTGGTTAACTGGTGTATTATTTTTGGGTTACAATAGTGCTACTGGAGAATTCCACGAAGGAATGTTTAATGCTAATTACATAAACTACGTTTATGCTATAAATATTGTCGGAATACTTATCGGATTTTATTTCATCTACCAATCATTTTCAAAAACAAAACAAATATCCAATCTATGAAAAAATTAACTTTGCAATAGCAATTCCATTGCTCTCTATATCAAAGGGATTGCTTTAGATTGTGTTTCGACAAATTGCCCAAGTTTACGCAAATAAATTTCAGTCATCGTAATTGATGAATGCCTATTTGCTTTCATGATTTCCGCCAAAGTCCATCCACTCGTGTATTTGAAGATATTAGAAGTGTGTTTAAAACTGTATAAGTCATAACCTTTTTCATCAAGTTCTAAAATTTTTAATGCAGCCATTAGCTTATTGTATGGTGTGTTTTCACCAACTTTATGTTCGCCAACAATGTTGATAGTGCTGCCAGTTAAAAAGTAATTTGGTGAGTATGTTTCCAAATTCAATTCTTTTAAAAATCGCATGAAACTTTCGTTGATTTCAATCACATCTTCTTTGGTTTCTTTGGTAACTTTTCTTACACTAGCTGGAACAGTTATGGTTTTGTTTACCAAATCAATGTTTGCAACTGTTAAGCCCCGAATTTCACCTGGTCGCAAGCAAGTAAAATAAATCATTCTGCAAAAAAATGCTGCGTATTTATCGTTGTTATCTAAATATTCAAGCACAAGTTTAATATCGGCTTGGCTGAATGGCACGTGCTTTTCAACTGTTTCTTTACTACTTCTAATTTTTTTATCGAAGCCGTTAATCGGGTTTGATTGTATTAATTCAGCTTGCACACAAAAATTAAAAAATGCACTGCAAGTTCGCTTTGCACTCTTTACGCTGTTTTGACTGTAAGTGTTATCAGCAATTTTTGATAGAATAAAATTTTGCAGTTTTTTAGTTGTTATTTCAGCAAGTAAAATTTTGGGGTAAAATTTGCTGAGTGCATTCAATTTGCTTATGTATGTGGCAATAGTTTTTTTACGGCTTTTGTGAACTGAATGGTACTCTTTGAATTGTAAAATAGCGTCTGCCAGTGTTGTAGTTTCTTTCATTGTTTTTGCAACCCATTCCAATTCATTGTTAGGATTGTAGCCATTCGCTAAATCTTGCTTTATGCTCTCCAACAAAATATTTGCTGCAAACTCTTTTTCTTTGTGGTCTTGTATTCGGTTTAAATCACCTTTCACCCGAATTTGTTTACCCTCAAATGAATAGTTCACATACCAAATTTGCTTTGCTTCTTCTTTCAGTTTTGAACTACCCTTTGGTATGTGTTTAACTGGTTTGCCTTTGTATAAACGAGGTAAAGTATATTTTTGCATTTGCTAAAAACTTTCTGCAAAAATACGACTTGACGAAGCAATTTAGCACTTTTTTAGCACTTTTATTTTTTTAAAAATCTGAAAGCCTTTACCAGCAATCATTTTAAAATTTTAATGGAGATTCCGATATTCTCCACCATCCGAGAATCCTTCAATTTTTTTGAAGGATTTTTTGTTTGAGCATGTTCTAAAGCCCTTGCTACACGGTCATTTTCAGCAATGATAGAATTTGCAGTTGTGGTTCGATAATTGCTTTATCGGTATTATATTAATGGTGATAAATCAAGCTTTCATTGTAAAAATTTCAGCGTCATAGCAAAAAATTAAACAAACTAAAAATGTAAGGATTGGTTTGTTTCGTTTCAGATGTGCTATCAATATGTTTGTTGAAAACATTTGAATCAAAAAATGAGGTTTGGTGTTTTTGATAGAACATTATAACTTTGATGCGGAAGATTATGGCATTCAAAAAAGTAAAATATTTTTATAACACTCACACTCTAAGCTATGAAAAGGTAAAGCATTCGTGGGGAATGACTATTTTGAAAGTGTTTGGTTTCTTGTGTGCAGCGGCAGTTTTCTCTACTATTATCATGTATTTTGCCTACACTTATTTCGATTCGCCAAAAGAAAAAATATTGAAACGTCAGTTGGCACAGACTAATGTGCAATACAATGCGTTGATTAATCGTGTAAAATCAATGGATAGAGTGTTAGGCGATTTGCAAGACCGTGATGATAATATTTATCGAGTGATTTTTGAAGCCGAACCCATTTCTAAAGATGTACGAGAAGCAGGTTTTGGGGGTGCGAATTTGTATGCTAAATTAGAAGGTTATAGCAATAGTGATATTATGGTAGGGGCAACAGAAGTGATTGATAGAACCAGTCGCAAGATGTACATTCAATCAAAATCGTATGATGAATTGAAAAAGCGAATTGAAAACAAATCGCAAATGTTACAAGCATTGCCAGCCATTCAGCCAGTGAGTAATAAAAATTTGATGCGTATTGCCAGTGGATTTGGTTATAGAATGGACCCTATTTATAAAATCATGCAGTTTCATAGTGGATTAGATTTTACGGCTGCCATCGGAACACCAATTTATGCAACGGGAGATGGCACTGTGGCTTTGGCAACTTACGATAACAGTGGTTATGGTATGCATGTGGTCATTAATCATGGCTATGGTTATCAAACTTTGTATGGGCACATGAGTCGTATGAAAGTGAATATTGGGCAAACTGTAAAACGTGGTGATGTGATTGGTTATGTGGGCAGCACAGGTAAATCAACTGGTCCACATTGTCATTATGAAGTAATAAAAAACGGAACTAAAATTGACCCTGTAAATTTCTTCTACAACGATTTATCGCCAGCCGAATATGAAAAGATGTTGCAGCAGGCAGCTAAGAACAATCAATCGTTCGATTAATTTTGTTACTATCTAAATTTTATTGTGAAAATTTTTGTCGTGCTTCAACACTTCAGCATCCACATAAAAAATGATTTCTTCAGCAATGTTTGCCTGCAAATCGCCCACCCGTTCCAATTTGCGAATAATGCTCATTAAATTGAGTAAATGAATTGCTTTATCAGTATTCGCTTTGATGTAATCTGCCACAATATTGTTGGCTGCAAAGTTAATAGCATCAACTCTTTCATCCATTTCAAAAACTAACCTTGCTTTTGATGAATCACCGTTTTCAAACGCTGCAATGTTTTCGTCAATCATTTTATTTGCCACCGAAAACATTTCTTGCAGTTGCAATTTTGCAATTAAATCAGCATCAAATTTTTCGCTCATTTCCAACACATATCGTGCAATACCTTTTGCATTATCACCCATTCTTTCTAAATGCGAATTGATTTTGAACGAAGCAAAAACAAACCGCAAATCCACTGCCACAGGGTTAAACAAGGCAACAATGTTTTCGCAAACTCTGTCAATTTTTAATTCTTCGGCATTCACTCTTTTTTCAGCAGCGATGATTTCACGAGCCAAATCTTTATCCATCGTAAGCAGCGATTGAATGCTTTTATTTAATTGCTTTTGCACTAAAATAAACATGCCTGTGATGTCGCCTTTTAGTTTGTCTAATTCTGTTTCTAAATGTGTCATGTTGAAATTGAAAATTGAAATTTTAAAATTGAAAATGAATTTGTCTTGCGACTTACTACTTTTTACTTACTACTATTTTATCCAAAACGTCCAGTGATATAATTTTGTGTTCGTTCTATTTTTGGGTTCGTAAAAATTTCAGTCGTGTCGTTGTATTCAATCATTTCCCCGATGTAGAAAAATGCAGTCCTGTCGCTCACTCTGGCAGCTTGTTGCATGTTGTGTGTAACAATTAAAATGGTGTATTTTTCTTTCAATTGGTAAATTAATTCTTCCACTTTCGATGTTGAAATTGGGTCTAATGCAGATGTTGGTTCATCCATCAAAACCAAACTTGGTTCCACTGCCAAAGCCCGTGCAATGCACAATCGTTGCTGTTGTCCGCCACTAATGCTCATCGCCGATTTTTTCAAATTGTCTTTTACTTCTTCCCACAAAGCCGCTTGACGCAAGGCTTTTTCCACTTTTTCTTCCAGTGTTTTTTTATCGTTAATACCATTGATTCGTAAACCATAAGCCACATTTTCAAAAATAGATTTTGGAAACGGATTTGGTTTTTGAAAAACCATTCCCACTTTTTTTCGCAGTTCATCTACATTCAAATATTTGTCGTTGATGTTCATGCCATCAATCAAAATTTGACCTTCCACTTCGCAGCCATCAATCAAATCATTCATGCGATTAAAGCAGCGCAAAAATGTTGATTTACCACAACCCGATGGACCAATCAAAGCCGTAACAGTATTGGCATTGGCAGAAAAATCAATTCCTTTCAACGCATGATGTGCGCCGTAATAAAGTTGCAGATTTTTTGTTTCTATTTTTGGTGTCATTGTTTATTTTTTTGAACCACTAAGGCACTAAGCACACAAAGTTTTTAATTTTTTTTCGCTTGCGAAATCTATGTTTTCTTTGAATTTTAATCTTGTATTTCTATGAACTCTATGAGCCTATGTGGTTAATGTATTTTGCTTTTAATCGGCTAATTGTTCATCAACTAATTGGCTAATTATTTATTTCTTTTTCCCAAAACATTTCTAATCACACTTGCTGTTATATTGCAAATCAAAACTATCGAAATCAGCACCAATGCTGTGCCGTAAGCGATTGGTCTTGATTCAGTAATATTTGTTCCGCTGGTTGCAATTACATACAAATGATAAGGCAACGCCATCACTTGGTCGAAAATGCTGTGTGGTAATTTTGGTAAAAAATAAGCTGCTACTGTAAATAAAATTGGCGCAGTTTCGCCACTCACTCTGCCAATAGATAAAATCAATCCAGTAATGATATTTGGAAATGCAATGGGCAAAGTAACCTTTCCAATCGTTTGCAATTTTGTTGCGCCTAAACCAATACTTGCCAATCTAAAACTATCATCCACTTGCTTCAAAGCCTCTTCAGTAGTGCGTATCACGACAGGCAATGCTAACAAACCGAGCGTTAACGAACCAGCAATAATGCTATCGCCAAAGTGTAATTGGTTTACAAATAATGCCATCCCAAATAATCCAAAAACGATGGAAGGAACGCCAGCTAAATTGCTCGTCATCAAGCGCATAAATCTTTTTGCTGGTACTTCTTTCACATATTCATTCATGTAAATTGCTGCGGCAACACCAACAGGAAATGCAAAAATCATACTGCCCAAAACTAAAATCAAAGTACCCACAATAGCAGGATAGATGCCGCCTTTGGTCATTCCATCAGTTGGCATTTGTGTCAAAAAATTCCAGCTAATTACTTTTGCACCATTGAAAACAATGAAGCCTAAAATTGAAAATAACACTATCACAATCATCAAACTGATGAGGCGAAAAAGTGTGAAAAATATTTTTTGTGATAGCCGTTTGTTCATTTTTGTTTTATTGATAGAACGCTGATGACGCTGATTTTTATGATTTTATTTTGCCACGAATGCACGAATGTTTTTCAATTTTCAAATCATCTCATTTTCAAATTCTCAAATTTATTTTGTCTTTTTGCCCGACAAATATTCTACATAAACATTTATCACTAACGTAATTAAAAACAAGATGCAACCCAATGCGAATAAGGCTTTGAAGTGCATGCCACCATACGATGCTTCGCCTAATTCTGCCGCAATTGTTGCTGGTATTGTTCTTATTGGTTTTAATAAAGAAAATGTAAAATTGTTCGCATTTCCTGTAACCATTAATGCGACCATTGTTTCGCCCACTGCTCTACCAATTCCTAAAATTGCAGCAGCAGTAATTCCGCTTGAAGCATAAGGAATCATCACTTTGTAAATGGTTTGCCAATGCGTTGCACCCAACGCCAAACTGGCTTCCTTCATGGCTTTTGGCACAGTTCGTAACGCATCTTCTGCTACTGTGATGATAGTTGGTAAAGCCATAATCGCTAAAATAATACTGCCCGTTAAACCAGTTTCACCAACTGGCAAACTGAATATTTTTTGGATGAATGGCACAATAATTACCAATCCAAAAAAACCATACACCACACTTGGAATGCCTGCCAATAGCTCGATGACGGGTTTTAAAAAAGTTCTGATTCTGCTATCAGCAACTTCAGCTAAGTAAATTGCAGCCGCTAAACCTATGGGCAATGCAATCAAAATTGCCACTAAACTAACGAGCAAAGTGCTGATGATTAAAGGCAATGCGCCTACTTGTGCTACTGGTCGAGCTGATGGTAACCAGATTTTATTTTTCAAAAATTGATACACTGAAACATTATCCAAGTGCATTATTTTTCCTTCAAAATTCTTTGGCAAATATTTTTCGGGGAAATAAGAAATGACGTTTTCTGTTTTTGCAATGTGGTCATTGATGCACCACGGCAGGTTTTCCATATTGGCACCAATCATCGAATCGTTGTAAAAAGTACTAATGTCCTCCACCGTAAAAATTTCAATCGGCGCATTCATGCCGCCTAATGTTTTCCATGAAGTTGAATCACGGTCAAAAACATTTTTTAGTTGGTCGGGACTTAATTTATCAATCGGATTTTTTTTGTTCACCACCAACACATAACCTTCTTCCAGCGGGCTTTTCGTGAATAATCCTGTGGCTTCTTTAAACAGGAAAATGATAATCAACAACACAATAATGCTGCTCACCCATCCACTTGTTTTGATGAATCCTTCGATGATTTTATTGATGATTTTTTTTAGCACAAATTCAATTTAAAAATTTAAGAATTTGAAAATGAAAAAACAAAGAAAGTATTTGCTCTTTTGAATAACTTAATTACCAATAACTAAATAACTTTCTACCGAAAACAGCAAAGACACATCAATGTAAACCTTTGATGTGCCTTGCATTTTTGTCTTTCAATTTTTTATTTGATAGCGATGTAACCCACATCAGCCACCAATTTTTGTCCTTCTTTGCTCAACACAAAATTTACTAAAGGAGCAACTTGATTTTCAATTTTTTTGTCATAGAAATAAAACAACGGACGTGTGATTGGGTATGTTTTATTTTTTGCAGTAGCCACCGAAGGCTTGATAAATGTTTTGCCACCATCAAATGAAACATTGATTGCTTTTACAGTTTTTTCCATGTACGCCAAACCGATGTAGCCGATTGCGCCTTTAGTTTGAGCCACCGATTGAACGATTGCACCAGTTGCTGGCATATTCAAAATTGATGTACCAAAATTTTTCTTTTGCAATACATGGTCTTTAATGAATTCATAAGTACCCGATGAAGATTCACGGCTGTAAGCAACGATGGCTAAATCAGCACCGCCAACTTCTTTCCAGTTAGTAATTTTTCCCGTGTAAATTCCTTCTAATTGTTCACGAGTTAATTGTTTTACAGGGTTTGAAGGATTAACAATGATAGAAAGCGCATCCAAAGCTACTTCCACTTCTTTAATATCTTTTCCTGCATCTTTCAATTTCATTTTTTCATCCATTTTCAAACTTCGTGATGACATAGCAATATCAGTAGAACCATCAATCAACGCCGCAATACCAACGCCGCTACCACCGCCAATTACGGTGATGGATGCGCCTTTATGTTCTTTCATGTAAACTTCTGCTTCTTTTTGCGATAAGGGCAAAACGGTGTCGCTGCCTTTCACTTTAATGCCTGCGGTTTGTGCAAATGCAACAACCATCGAGGTTGCGATTAATCCGAGTGATAAAATTTTCTTCATTTTGATTTTGTTTTTTGATTTTTTTGTTGCTGCAAAATTCAAAAAGCAATGTTATCAAAAGGTTAAGCGCAGGTTATGAGTTTGTGAAAAGCAGCCAATTTTATTTTTCCTTAAATAAAAATCGTGGAATAAAAAAGCTTTCAATTCTTTTTATTCTCTCTAATTTTGTTGCATGACTTACATCATTCAAAATGCAAAAATTATCAACGAAGGGAAAATTATCGAAGCCGATGTTTTAATTAAAAACAGCCGCATCGAAAAAATTGATAAAAACATTTCGGTGCAATTTGCAGCTAATGAAATTGATGCCAGCGGAAAATATTTATTGCCAGGCATTATTGATGACCAGGTACATTTTCGTGAGCCAGGGTTTCCTGCCAAAGCCGAAATTTATACCGAAGCAAAAGCGGCTGTAGCTGGCGGTGTTACTACATTTATGGACCAACCCAACACCAAGCCACAAACTTTAACACAAGAATTATTAGAAGAAAAATATCAGATTGCACAACAAAAATCGTTGGCAAATTTTTCTTTTTTTATGGGTGCCAGCAATGATAATATTGATGAAGTAAAAAAAACCAACCCAAAAAAAGTATGCGGCATAAAAATGTTTATGGGTAGTAGCACAGGCAATATGTTGGTGGATAATGAAGCTGTTTTAGAAAAAGTATTTGCCGAAGCACCTTGCTTAATTTCAACTCATTGTGAATCGGAAAAAGTGATTCGACAAAATCTGGAAGAAGCTGAACGCCGCTTTGGAAAAGACATTCCTGTTGAATGGCATCCGATTATAAGAAACGAAAAAGCATGTTTCGATTCATCTTCGTTTGCTGTGTCGATGGCAAAAAAACACGGAGCAAAACTAAATGTGTTTCACATTTCAACTGCCGATGAAATAAAAATATTTGCCGAAAACACATTCGTTGATAAAAATTCAACCACCGCCGAAGTATTGGCAGCATTGGCTTCGAAGAAAATAACTGCCGAGTTGTGTGTGCATCATTTATACTTTGATGCGGCGCAATATGCAACATTGGGCAATCAAATAAAATGCAATCCTGCGATAAAAGATGCACATCATAAAGTGGCTTTATTGGAAGCTTTGTTGAGCAATCAATTAGATTTAATTGCTACCGACCATGCGCCACACACTTGGGAAGAAAAACAACAACCTTACCCACAAGCCCCGGCAGGCTTGCCTTTGGTGCAACATGCTTTGCAAATGATGCTAAGTTTTTATCAAGCTGGAAAAATTTCATTGGAAAAAATTGTGGAAAAAATGTGTCATGCACCTGCGGTTATTTATCAAATTGAAAATCGTGGATTTATCAGAGAAGGATATTTTGCCGATTTAGCTTTATTAGATTTGAATAAAGATTTCACCATTAAAAAAGAAAATATTTTTTACAAATGTGGTTGGAGCCCGTTGGAAAATAAAGCTATGAAAGGCTCAATAACACACACTTTTGTGAATGGTCATCTGGCTTTTGCCGATGGACAATTTGATGAATGTCAAAACGGAATGCGATTAACTTTTGACAGATAATTTTGTCAATAAAAACAAAATACATTAACCACATAGCAACATAGAATTCATAGCAATACAAGATTAAAATGCAAAGCAACACATAGTAGTTCGACAAGCTCACTATGACAAGCAATCGAAAAAAAATCTTAATCAATCATGAAAATCAGCGTCATCAGCGTTCCATAAATGTTACCCGAATACAAAAAAACAATTGAGCAATCCACAAAAAAAAGCGTTGAGAATAAAAAATTCTTAGAGCGATTAAAAAAATTGCAACCTCGTGATTTGGATAAAATCACCAATCAATTGCACGACGAAGCATTTGAACATATTGATTGCCTGCAATGTGCCAATTGCTGCGCCACCACTGGTCCGCTTTTAAAAGATAAGGACATCGAACGCTTGGCTGCTACCACAAAAATGCGTCCTGCAATTTTTACCGAAAAATATTTACGCATTGATGAAGACCACGATTATGTTTTCAAATCGCATCCATGCCCGTTTTTAGGCGATGATAAATATTGTTCGGTGTATGAAAATCGTCCGAAAGCTTGTGCCGATTTTCCGCATACCCAACAAAATAAAATTCATAATAAATTACGCATCACTTATCTCAACTCGATGATATGCCCTGCTGTAGCCGAAGTGGTGGAAGGCTTGAAACTTCATTATAAGTAGCATTTGCAAATGCTGCATCACTATGATTTGGTGCAATTTTTTTTCACTGTAAGAATATTTTATTTTTCAAAAAAATTGTTCACAAGCGGTGTAAAAATATTTCAATAGAATAAATGAAGAATTGCATAAAAGCTGACCAAAACCTTCTAATTTTACATCCCGTTATGACGAAGTATATTTTTGTTACAGGCGGTGTTTCATCATCATTAGGCAAGGGAATTGTAGCGGCATCTCTTGCAAAACTCTTACAGGCTCGAGGTTATCGAGTTACTATCCAAAAATTTGACCCTTACATCAATGTTGACCCAGGCACGTTAAATCCTTACGAACATGGTGAATGTTATGTTACGGATGATGGTGCTGAAACCGATTTGGACTTAGGTCATTACGAGCGTTTCTTAAATATTCCTACATCACAGGCTAACAATGTTACCACTGGAAAAATTTACCAAACCGTTATTAATCATGAACGGGAAGGTGTTTTTTTAGGAAAAACGGTGCAAGTAATTCCACACATTACTAACGAAATTAAACGCCGAATTACTGCATTAAGTGTTACTGGCGAATACGATATTATCATCACTGAAATTGGTGGAACCGTTGGTGATATTGAAGGTTTGCCCTTCATCGAGTCTATCCGACAATTAAAATGGGAGAAAGGAAATCAAAATGCTTTGGTGATTCATCTCACTTTGATTCCTTATTTAAGTGCCGCAAAAGAATTGAAAACAAAGCCTACGCAACACTCGGTAAAAGATTTGTTGGAAGTAGGAATTCAACCTGATATTTTAGTTTGCAGAACCGAACATCCATTGAATATGGACATTCGCAGAAAACTTGCTTTGTTCTGCAATGTTACCGTAAACAGTGTGATTGAAGCCCGTGATGCAGATTCTATTTATTCTGTGCCGATAGAAATGTTACGGGAACAATTGGATAAAACTGTTTTGGAAAAATTAGGTTTATCAGCCGAAGTTGAACCCGATTTGAAAAAATGGATTGGCTTTTTGAACAAACTAAAAAACCCCAAACATGAGGTTACTATTGGTTTGGTGGGCAAATATGTGGAGTTACAAGATGCTTACAAATCCATTCACGAAGCATTTATTCATGCAGGTGTAAGCAACGAATGCAAAGTGAGAGTGGAAACTATTCATAGCGAATATTTGACGGAAGAAAATTTTAAAGAAAAATTAGGACATCTGGATGGAGTGCTTGTTGCGCCTGGTTTTGGCGGCAGAGGTATTGAAGGAAAAATTGCTTCTATCAAATATATTCGTGAAAGCAAAATTCCGTTTTTTGGTATTTGTTTCGGGATGCAATGTGCCGTGATTGAATTTGCAAGAAATGTTTTAGGATTGAAAGATGCACACACTACCGAAGTGAGCAGCGATACAAAAAATCCTGTGATTCACATGATGGAAGACCAACGCAATGTGAACACAAAAGGCGGTACCATGAGGCTTGGAGCTTTTGATTGCGATTTGAGTGATGATTCGATTGCATTGAAATCATACAAACATAAACACATTCAAGAACGTCATCGTCATCGCTACGAGTTTAATAATGAATACAGAAACCAATTGGAAGATGCAGGATTGATAGCCACTGGTGTGAATACAAAAAGAAATTTGGTGGAGATTGTTGAGTTGAAAAATCATCCTTATTTTATTGGTGTTCAATTTCATCCTGAATTAAAATCAACCGTTGAAAATCCACATCCATTGTTTGTTTCCTTTATTGAAGCGGCTTTGAAACAAAAGGAACACAAAAAAAATACACAATTGCAACACGAAAATTTTTCTCTCTAACAAAATAATTTTATGACTAAACATTTTTCAAAAACAATTCTTGCTTCGGTTTTAATTGCTGCATTGTGCGCTTTTGCACCTGCACCAAAAGTAAAATCAGTTACGTTTAAAATTTTTCAAAAAGGAAAAGAGGTGGCAATTGATGACCACAAATGCACTTTGAAAAAAGCACCTTTTGAAATTGTGTTTGAAATCAGTAATGCAACATCGGCTGAAATATGGACAAATGCTGCATTTAAGAGTGCCGTGTACAAGCAATTTAAAAATGATGATGCCATTGATTCCATCGAAGTATATCAAAATAGTTTTCCGAAACCAGTTGTAAAAGGCAAACCTGCACCAAAAGTAAAGGCTAAAAATTCGGATGAAAATCAAGATGAAGAAGAAGCACCAAAAACCGATAAGAAAAAAGGAAAAGCGGAAAAACCATTTGTTGAAAAGCCTGATAATGATGATAAATTAATTCGCATCAATCCTGCATTATGTTACAATTGGTACTACAAAAACGATAATGATAATAGTTTTGATAAAATTGAAAAGAAAGGCGGAGTAATTACTTGCACTCGAACTGTAAAAGCATTTTACAACGATGAAGAAAATGCAAAAATGAAAATTGCAGAAGCACCAAAAAGTTTATACCTCACATTTTACAGTACGGATTTTAACAAAGTGAAAAAGATAAAAACTGACATGCTGAAAGATTTTGTGAAGATTGCTTGGGAACAATAATTCAGTTTGTAAAGTTTTCAAGTTCATAAAGTTTGTAAAGAAATTTTTGCTGTATTTCTGATTAACTAATAACCATTAACTAATAACTTACCTTTTGAACAAGGCTATTTTACTGATAAATTTGGGCTCACCTGATTCGTGTGAAGTGAGCGATGTGAAAAAATATTTGAACGAATTTTTGATGGATGAAAGAGTAATCGACATCAAAAATCCTTGGCGCACACTTTTGGTAAAAGGAATTATTGTGCCATTTCGTGCTGCAAAAAGTGCTGCGAAATACAAAACTATTTGGACAGAAAAAGGCTCACCATTAATTCAAATCACTAAAGAACTACGTAAAGCAGTTGAGAAAGAAAGTGGCTTGCCTACCTATATGTGTATGCGTTATGGCAGCTTTTCACCCGATTCTGTTTTGCAAAAAGTGCAACAAGATTTACCCGATTTAAAAGAAATTGTTTTGCTGCCTTTGTATCCGCATTATGCCATGAGCAGCTATGAAACCGCTGTGAAACACGTGTTGGCGGCTTACCACAACAATAAATTTTCGTTTCAAATAAAAGTGGTTGAACCATTTTATAAAAATGAAAACTACATCAACGCATTAACGGAAAGCATCAAACCCTTTTTACAAAAGGATTTCGATCATTTGTTGTTTAGTTATCATGGTATTCCTGAACGACATATTCGTAAATCAGATACAACTCAATCACACTGTTTAAGTTGTGAAAATTGTTGTGAAATAGAATCGGCGGCGCATGCTACTTGTTATCGTCATCAAGTTTTTACAACTACTAAATTGGTTACTGAAAAATTAGGTTTAGCGAAAAATAAATTTAGTATTTCATTTCAATCACGATTAAATGAAAAATGGCTAAAACCTTTCACCGATAAGGTTTTAGAAGATTTTCCAAAACAAGGTATCAAAAAAATAGTGGTTGTTTCACCAGCTTTTGTGAGCGATTGTTTAGAAACATTGGAAGAGATACGAGTGGAAGCCAAAGAAATATTTTTGCATCATGGCGGCGAAAATTATGTGGCAATTCCTTGCATGAATACGCAACCACTTTGGGTGAAAACGGTTTGTGAATTAACACAAAAAACTTTCTCGACATGAATCCAAATTATGTAAGAGCATTGCACATTATTTTTGTAGTAACATGGTTCAGCGGCATGTTTTATATTGTTCGTTTGTTCATTTACAATCGTGAAGCGCAAGATAAAAACGAACCTGAAAAATCAATTTTAAGCAACCAATTTAATGTGATGATAAAAAGATTGTGGTTGGGCATCACAGTGCCAAGTGCACTACTGACGTTTATTTTCGGAATTTGGATGATGAAACTATTTGGTTATTTAGATTATCAACCAACATGGTTTATTTTGAAAATACTTTTTGTGATTGGATTGTATGCTTATCATTTTTCGTTGCACAAAATTTACAAAGAACAACAAAAAGGGATTTTCAATTACACCAGCAATCAATTACGAATTTGGAACGAAGTAGCTACCATTTTTTTATTAGCGATTGTAATGTTGGTGGAAGTGCAGCAAAGCATCAGCTTGCTTTATGGCGTTGTTGGTTTAATTTTATTTGCTGTGATAATTATGCTTTCGATAAAAGTTTATAAAAGAATCAGAGAAAAATAGTTGTATGGTTCGTTATCAAACTATTATCAAAAAATTTGCCGAGCAAGGCGAAAAAACGGGTTGGACTTACATTGAAATTCCAACAAAAATTGCTCAACAAATTTATCCTAACAATAAAAAATCTTTCCGTGTAAAAGGTAAATTAGATGCTTACGAATTTAGTGGTGTAAGTTTGTTGCCGATGGGCGAAGGCTCATTCATCATGGCTTTGAAGGCTGATGTGAGAAAAAAAATCAGAAAAATTCATGGTGCAATTTTAAAAGTAGAAATAGAACACGATAAATCGGAGTATGAATTAGATGCTGATTTTGTGGCGTGTTTGCATGATGATGAAAAAGCAAAAACATTTTTTTATTCGCAACCCAAATCGCATCAAAATTATTTTAGCAAATGGATTGAATCGGCAAAAACAGAACCCACCAAAGCCAAACGAATTGTTCAAGCAGTGAATGCGCTTGCTAAAAAAATGAATTATGCTGAAATGATTAAGGCAGAAAAAGATGGAAATAATTTCTTTTAACTAATGCAAAATTATTTGCTCAAATAATTTTGTACGCCAGTAGAAGTTAATTTCATAACGCTTAAATCTTGATTGCTGTAATACTGAATGAAGCTGTGTTTGCGTTCTTTTCCGATAACAGCTTGCAACTGTAATTTACCGTATAATAAAGATGTAGGCTCGTGAATAAAATAATTAAATTTTGCGCCGTGTTGCAAAAGCATTGTACCACAAAATAATAGTGTTGAATAGCCTCTGATGGCTAATTCGCTGGGGCGAATATGATAGCGATTAGTAAAACTGCGATGAAATTTTTGGTAATCGGCAGTGGAACGATTGATTAAATAAGAGTTGGTAAACAGCACTTCTAAATTTTTACTTACTGCGTTTTTTAAATTGTCATGATTTATCCAAGAGGGCAATCCTAAAACTGTGATTGGATAACGAATGGAGAGTGCTGATAATTTTTTCAAAACCACATTGGTGAACACTACATCGTTGGATGCTAAAAAAATCAAGTTGCGTTTGGTGGTGTCTAATTCAGGTAAAATTGAATCAACTGCAGTTCGAGTTGATAAAATTAATTCAACAGGATGCGAACCTGCAAATTTTTTCATCACGTTTGAAATGCTTGTGGATGCTAAGTTTTCCTCTGCTGCGCTGTTTTGTCTAACTACTAAAGTGTTTACATCATTGCCATATTTTTCCTCAATCACTTTTAATAGTTTGATTTGTTGCGATGATGGATTTGGGCTCAATGCTAAATAGTATGGATTGAATTCAGGTACAAACGAACTGGCAATTGGCGAAACAAAATTTATCCGATTAGCTTTTGCGAAATCAGCCACCAATCGGGCATCGGTGCTGTTTAATGTGCCAATCAATACATCCATTTCACTCAATTTGTTTTTCATAGCCAAACTATTAAAATCAGTTTTGCGGCTATTAAAATCTATCACATTCAACTCAAAATTGAGCTCGGTATTTTTCAATGAATCAATGGCAAGCATGCAACCTTCATAAAAATCAATGGCTGGGAAAATGGCTTTTGGAATATTGCTAACTGGAATACTTGTTTTATTCGGGTAAAATGAATCTAACTCGAAAGGCAATATCAGCGCAACTTTGTAAACCTTTTTTATTTGAAATGAATCGCTATGGGTTAAAATTGCATTGCGATATTTATAGGGTGCAGGAGTGGTGTCTTTGGGTTCTTCTTCCGCAACATGCTCAATAATTTTCTTTTTGTGTTTCTTTTTTGAATGATGTTTATGGGTTGTCGAACAAGAAGAAACAACTACTGCACCAATCAGCAACAAAAAAATCAATAATCGATAAAGATGGCTTTTAATCAAAGCAACGGTGTTTTTTACTTTTGAAATTTGAAACGCGAAAGTAATATTTTTTTCTTCTTTCAAATTTTGCTTGAACAATTATACATTGAATCGGAAGTGCATAATGTCGCCATCTTCCACAATATATTCTTTGCCCTGAACACCTAATTTACCAGCATCACGGCAGGCAGCTTCGGATTTGTAATGAATGAAATCAGCGTATTTGATGACTTCGGCACGAATAAATCCTTTTTCAAAATCGGTGTGAATCACGCCAGCAGCTTGCGGTGCAGTAAATCCTTTTTTGATAGTCCAAGCTCTTACTTCTTTTACACCAGCGGTAAAATAAGTAGCCAAATTCAATAAATGATAAGCCGATTTAATCAGCCGATTAACACCAGGTTCAGTCAATCCCAAATCAGCCAAGAAGGCTTGTTTATCTTCATAACTTTCTAATTCGGCAATATCTGCTTCAATGGCTGCACTGATAAAAATAATTTCAGCGTTTTCATCTTTTACGCTTTCTATCAATGCTTTTGTGTGAGCATTTCCAGTCAAAACATTTTCTTCTTCCACATTACAAACGTACATCACAGGCTTAATGGTGAGCAATTGCAAGTCTTCAATATGCTTTACTTCTAATTCACCCAAAGCACAGCTACGAGCTGATTTTCCTTCTTCAATATGTTTTTTAAAACGAGTCAAAACCTCAAAACATTCCAATGCATCTTTGTTGCCTGTTTTGGCTAATTTTTCTGTTTTCTGAATTTTCTTATCAATGCTTTCTAAATCTTTTAGTTGCAATTCAAAATCAATAATCTCTTTATCACGAACAGGATTTACATTACCATCTACATGAATTACATTGTCATTTTCGAAACAACGAATCACATGCAAAATGGCATCCACACTACGAATATTGCCCAAAAACATATTGCCCAATCCTTCGCCTTTTGATGCACCTTTTACTAAGCCAGCAATGTCAACAATCTCAACTGTTGTCGGTTGAATTTTTTCAGGAATGACTAATTCAGCCAGTTTTGTTAAGCGTTCATCAGGTACAGTGATAACACCAATATTTGGTTCGATAGTACAAAATGGAAAGTTAGCTGCTTGCGCTTTTGCATTGCTCAAAGCATTGAAAAGTGTTGATTTTCCTACGTTTGGTAAGCCTACGATACCACATTGAAGAGCCATAATTTATTTGTTGTCGTAAGTCGTAAGTAAAAAGTCATAAGCAACTACTTACGACATACCACTTACAACTTTTAACTTTTTTTGAGGGCGCAAAGAAACTGAAATAGCGGCAATAAAAAAAGGAAAAAACCCTATTCTCGGAAAATGAAAATCATTCACTACCTTTGCGCCCTCAAAAATCAAAATAATAACAAACAAAAATATGGCTCAAATCAATAAAGAAAATGTGGGTTTATTACACGATAAATTAACCATCACTTTGCATAAAGATGATTACCTACCTAAGGTGGAAGCTGGTTTGAAAAAAATGGCTAAAACCGCTTCAATGAAAGGTTTTCGCCCAGGTTTAGTGCCTGTGGGAATGGTAAGAAAAATGTATGGCAAAGAAATATTGGCAGATGAATTAAGCAAAACTGCATCGGCTAAATTGGATGAATATTTATCGGAAAACAAAGTGAAATTTTTAGGGCATCCGATGTCGAACCCATTGAAAGAAGCTATCAGTTTAGAAACTGCTAACGATTTTCATTTTGTATTTGATATTGGTTTGCAACCTGAATTTCAATTAACCATGCCCAACGGCAAAAGCGATTTGATTCAATACAAAATCAATGTAAACGATGCCTTGTTAGATAAAGAAATTAGCTACGAACAAACTCGTCATGGCAAAAGCGAAGAAGTAGAAACTATCGAAGCCGAAGATGTTTTACAATTGGAATTGAAAGCTGAAAGTTTTGAAAAAAACATTCACTTATTAGTTTCAAAAATAAAAAATGATGATAGCCGAAAACAATTGATGGCTACGAAAAAAGAGGAAACCATTGCTTTTGATTTGATGAAAGCATTTAATGGCGATGCCGAAGAAGTGATTCATAATGTATTGAACATTCAGCATGAAGAATTTGATAACATCAACTTCGCTGCTATGCACATTACTTTGAAAAAAATATTCCGATTGAACAAAGCAGAAGCTAACAGCGAATTGTTTGATAAAGTTTACCCGGGTAAAAACATTACCACATTGGAAGTTTTCAAAGAAGAATTGAAAAAAGATTTAGAAAATGTTTACGCTCGTGAAACCGAAAGAAAAGCAAATACCGATTTGCAAAAACATTTGGTAGAAAGCACAGCCATGGAATTTCCAACTGAATTTTTAAAGCGTTGGATTCAAGCAATAAGTAAAAAACCAATGACTGATGAAGAAGTGAATGCTGGCTTTGAAGCATTTAAAGAAGATTTGAAATGGACTTTGATTAAAAACAGAATTATTGTTGAAAATAATCTGCAAGTGAAAGAAGAAGACCTGAAAAACAAGGTGATGGAATATCTTCGTGAAGCTTACAAAGGCATGGATGATGCGATGCTCGAAGGTATTGCACAACGCATATTGAGCAACGAAAAAGAAACCGAATACATGGTTGATAATTTAATCAACGAACGTGTTTTTAATTTTTTGAGAGAAAAAACAACTTTCAATACGAAAGAAATTTCGTTGGAAGATTTTGAAAACTTAGTTAATCCACACCAACATCACCACTAAAAACAACGATGAATTTTGAACGATGAGCGATGAATGAAACCTCAATATTTATTGTTCATCGTTCATAGTTTATAGTTAAAATTTTATAAAATGACCATTACAGCATTAGAAGTAAAAAAAAGATTAGACGCTGGCGAAAAACTCCACATCATTGATGTAAGAGAAGTGTATGAATTTGAAGAAAGTAAAATTCCTACTGCTGTAAATATTCCATTAGGAACTATTCCAGCTCAATTAGCCGAATTAGAAAATTTAAAAACCGAAGAAGTGATTATGCAATGCCGAAGCGGTCAGCGAAGCCGTGTTGCACAAAGTTTATTCATGCAAGCAGGCTTTAGCAATGTGAAAAACATGGAAGGCGGCATATTAGCTTGGCAAGCCTTGTAGGCTGGTTTGAAATAATAACCGAACAAACTCGTTTCATTCATCATTACAATTTTTAAGAACTTTATAAACTTATAGATTATGCGTCCAATACAAATGGTTGATTTGCAAAGTCAGTATCAAAAAATAAAAACTGAAGTAGATAATGGTATTCAGGAAGTATTAACCACAGCAGCTTTTATCAAAGGAAAAGCAGTGAGTGATTTTGCTGAATCACTACAAAAATATTTAGATACAAAACACGTCATCCCTTGTGCAAATGGTACTGATGCGTTGCAAATAGCTATGATGGCTTTAGATTTGAAACCTGGCGATGAAGTAATTACGCCTTCATTCACCTATATTGCTACTTGTGAAGTATTAGGTTTGTTAGGATTAGTGCCAGTGTTTGTAGATGTACATGCTGATACATTTACAATTGACCCAAAAGAGATTGAAAAAGCCATTACACCCAAAACAAAAGCTATAGTGCCAGTGCATTTATACGGACAAAGTGCACAAATGGAAGAAATCATGGTGATTGCTGCTAAACATAATCTTTACGTGATTGAAGATAATGCACAAGCTATCGGCGGATATTATACATTTAGCAATGGTACTAAAAAAGCTAACGGAACTATTGGAACGATTGGTTGTACTTCATTTTTCCCTTCAAAAAATTTAGGTTGTTATGGTGATGGCGGTGCCATGTATTGCAATGATGATACTTTAGCGAATCAATTGAAATTGGTGGCTAACCACGGACAAAGCATACAATACAAACATGATGTAATTGGTGTTAACTCAAGGTTAGATACTATACAAGCAGTGGTATTAAATGCCAAATTGAAACATTTAGATGAATATTGCGATGCCCGTAGAAAAGTGGCCGATAAGTATGATGCGGCTTTTGCTAATCATCCTAATATTAAAGTTCCTGCTCGTGCAGCCTACAGTCATCATGTGTATCATCAATACACCATGATTGTCAGCGAACGCCGAAATGAATTGCAAATCTTCTTAAAAGAGAAAGGAATTCCGAGTATGATTTACTATCCTATACCTGCACACAAACAAAAAGCATTTGAAGGCAAAGCTCGTATTGTAGGTGATTTGAAAAATACAGATTGGTTAACCGACCGTGTTATTTCATTGCCCATTCATACTGAAATGCAAGATGAACAACAGGCTTTCATTATCGAAAGTGTGTTGGAGTTTTTTAAATAAATAATCCTCAAAGGCAATCATTGATTGGCTGGAAATAATTTTGCAGAAAAAAAGTGAAGAACAGCAGTTGAATAACTACCTATTTATTTAATTGCATCATTCCCACCACTATAATAACGCACCCATTTTATCCGATTGCGCCATTTTTCCATATCACATACCAATTGCTGACGGGTGAATGATAGCGGATTGAAATCATCATTAGCGAATGGCAGTTTTTTCAATTGCTCCAACGCTACAAAAGTGCGGCTAAAGAAAAACCATTGCAATTTGATAAATTTTTGTTGGTTAAAATCGCTGATAGGTAATTGCCCAACGGCAACCAGCAGTTTTTTCCATTCCGCTTTAAAATCATTTTCGAGTAATACTATTGATTTGGCATTGGTAGCCACCGTTTGAGTGCCCTCTTGTAAATCAAACCACAAATCAAACACATCATCGGTGTATTGAATCAAGTTGCCTACTTGCCTCACCACCATTTTTTCAGCCGATGTATCGTCATCTTTCAGCAAACTCCAAAATAAAACTGCTGATGCACTGCATTTGGCTAAGCTGATTTGTTTCAATTCATCCCAACTGATGTTTTTATTGGAAACTTGCGCCAAAGCAGCCTTTTGTGCATTGAAAATGGCAAAACACAAGGCAATAAATTTTTCGGGTTGATGAATGGTAGGTTGCAACGATAGCAAAATTTCGATAAAAATCTGCTCCTTGCTGTTTTTAGGCTGATACTTATCTTGCTCAATAAATAGCTGTTCCAGATGCTGCACCGATAAATTGTTGTCATCAAAAAAATCATCGAATAGGGGTGTAGCGGCACTAAAACTCATCATCATGATTCGTTCATCAACACTCATTTTTTTTTCACGAAGCAGGCTAAAACCATCACCGAGCATCACGGGGATGAAAATGGCAAAAAATTTCATGCGCTTGATGTCTTTCGCAGTCAATGTGCCATCACTTTTGTATAAATAATTTTGAAATGAATGTTTGAAATATTTTCGATAATAAGAATAATTAAGCATCACCTCACGGGCGATATGAAACAATATGCGGATGAATGAAAACAAGCAGGGCTAAATTTGATGAAGCCGCAAAACTATCGAAATAAAATAGTTAATAAAGCCCGATGCAAATTATTTTGTTGGCAACCCAACTTGGTCAGTACCCAATTTTGAGTGGGAAATTGGGCAGCAAAGGCAATATATACTATAAAATTGCCCTTATGGCAGATAAAATGACAAACTGAACGTGAAAAAACGAAAAGAAAACCCTTTAAAACGAAATAATAACTCAATTTTTCGAAAAGAAAACTCAATTTTTTGAAATGAAAACTCCAAAACACGAAAAGAAAACTCTCGGACACGAAAAGAAAAGTCAAAAACACGAAATTAAAACGTCGGGACACGAAAAGAAAAGTCTCGGACAAGAAAGAAAAGTCAAAAACATGAAAACAAAAGTCAAAAACATGAAATTAAAACTCTCGGACACGAAATGAAAAGTCAAAAACACGAAAAGAAAAGTCTCGGACACGAAAAGAAAACTCTTGGAATCGAAATTTAATTGGCAACTAATTAAACCAAGTTGGCAAGTTTTTAAAACTTGGGAAGCTGGGATGTAAAAAAAATGGATGAATTTAGTGGGCTAAGGCAGCAAAACGGGCAAAAATAATTTCGTGATATAATACACAAGTCAACATAAAACATATAAATTTGTGTTGGAAATAAGAACACACTCAATTGCCACAAGCCATCCAAAAATGGATGGATAAT
>CAIODY010000066.1 GCA_903857255.1 uncultured bacterium | reverse complement strand
TCTAACAATTCTTTTAGCGGCATCACATTTATTTCGGCTTTGAATTTCATGACAATATTTTTATCAGTTTTTGTTTAAAAAAGAAAATTCGATTTTGCTACAAATCAAATAAGTGGGCAAAATTACTAACGCCGCCGCCCATTTCAAAACATTATAGCAATAATTGAAATGCCAATTAAAATCCAACGCATCATAAATTGTTTGCCCAACATGGCTTTGGGGCTAAGTTTGAACATTTCGATGCCACTCACCATTAAATAAGAAAGCACCACAATTAAGCCCAACAAATAATTGCTGTTTAAAATTTTGCTACTCAACATCGAGTTACTATCGTACAACAAAATCATGGGTAAACAAGCCACAAACAAAGCCACAGCAGGCGTTGGCATTCCCTTGAATCTATCAGTTTTATTTTCAGAAGTGTTAAAAATGGCTAATCTTAAAATGGCAAAAGCTGTTACCAAAAATGCTGGATAAAAAAACGCAGTGTTGGTTTCGATGGCATTTGTTTTTTGTGCAAAAGCCCAAGCCAACAATTGAAACAAAATCATGCCTGGCACAACGCCGAATGTTACGGCATCTGCCAATGAATCTAATTCTTTGCCGATGCTGCTTTGTGCATTTAATAATCGAGCAACAAAACCATCTAAAAAATCCATCACGGCGGCTGCAAAAATTAATAAGCAAGCAATATGTGTTCGCCCCGAAAATACCTGTACTATTGCAATACAGCCGAAAAGCAAATTGCAAATCGTCATTAAGTTGGGCAGTTGTTTTACTATTTTAATCATGAATTTTTAATGAAAATATTTTTCAAAAGTAGAGATAATTTAGGATAAAGATTTTTTTGAAAAAGTGATGGAAGATAGTTCACCAAAAATTCCTTTGATGGAAACTATATTCAACGGAAATTCTAACAACACGTGTAAAAAGCTAAGAAAATAGAGCCATTGAAAGCCTAAAGCATAATCTTTCCAATACAAAAACAAGGAAACAAGCCACAAAAAAATCACCACAGCAAATCGCTGTTTGGGTACTTCATGCCAACGAATAATTTTTGTTTTTGAAAACCAATTCAAATAATGATAAGTGTAGGCATAAGCTATAAACCGCATCAACACTATGCCACTGGTTGATGAATAAATTGCTTGATGAATAATATTGTAAGGGGTAGTTTCTGTAAATTTGAAATCGAAAAATGTTTGTAGCGAATAATTATTCAAGAGTTCAAAGTTGTGATACGCAGCAAAACCATAATTCGTGATAGGGAAAAACATTTTTTCGGGCATAATGCTGAACAATAAAACAGGGCAAAGCATCATCACAAAAAATGAAAAATATCCGCTACTGCTGCGGCTTTTCAGCGCACCATACAATAAAAATAATGCAGTGAAAACAAACACATGAATTAATGTAGGTAAAAAAATCGAAAAGAATAAAACAGCATGGTCAGCCAAATACATAGTGAGACAAACCAAAATTATCCCTGCCAACTTGTACCAATTATTTTTAACAAAAATCAAAATGATGGCACTTAAAAATGCGATGTAAATGGCTCTGTTAGTGGCTTCGGAAGTAATGTGTAATCCGACATAAAAATTTTCAGAAAATATTGTCAATCCCGATTCGGACAAAGCATCAATCTCAGCTAACAATATAAATAATCCTACTGCTACTAAAATCAGGACATCATATTTCCCTTTGGTGTAGTAATTTTTATCGTGCAGCCAACTGATTTCGGTGAGATAATGTAAAGGACCTAAAACTGCATAGGCAAACAAAAAAACCTCAAAGGGTAACACCATTGCCGCACCTGCCGAAATCAACATCAGCAATATGTTCATGTAATTTATTTTTGCAGTTGTGTTCATTTTGCTTGAAACTATTTTTGAAAATTATTGTTCAAAACTAATCACTAAAAACTATTTCTTCATCACCATTCCACTTTCCAATTTTAATTTACAAAATGGTATTTTTAAATCGTGGAAGAACAAAAAAGTGTAATCATTTTCCAAACCTTCTTGTGTGTATTGCTGCCGTAAAGCTGCGCTGCGCTTGCCATCAAAGTCGTATTTAGCCACAAACTTTCGTTGCATTTGCGAAAATTGTGGCGCTACATCACCACCATAAAAATATTTTTCTCCATTTGCATTGATGCGAAAAATTTGATGAAAGGGTGTATGTCCACCTGAAATTTCATAACTAATTTCATCATTAATTTTTCCATCGCCATCCAACAATTCTATTTGTCCGCTTTGTTTTAATGCTTCCAAAATTTCCAAATCGTAAGAACTGCCAGCATGGGCATAAGCATAATTCCATTCTTCATTTTGCAAATAATATTTTGCGGTTGGAAAAGCAGCAAATAAATTTCTGGTTTGCGAATTTTCCTTTATACAAACAGCACCTGCATGGTCTTTGTGCAAGTGTGAAAGCAGCACCAAATCTATATCTTCGGGTTGTAAGCCAATTTGATTTAGTAATTTATAAATCATTAATTCGTCGCTGGAATCATAAAATCCTAAGCCAGTGTCCAACAAAATATTTTGTGTTTCAGTAGCCAAAAGAAAAGGTTGAATTTCGACCAACAACGAAGCTGGTCGGTCGGTCATCGAATCTTTTTCGGCATCAAAAGGTTTGAAAATTTTATCCCAACCAATGGTGTAACTGCCTTCGGATAAAGGATAAATTCCTGCTTTTATTTTTTGTGATTTGCTAATCATTTTCAGTTTTATATGCCACTTTCTAAAATCAAATTTGCGCCATCCGTTCCTGTTTGCGAACCTAATGCAACGCCCATTCCATTGCAACGCAAAGCCACAGCCGTTGAGCTATTCAGCCATTTTACTATTGGTAATTTTTCATTGCCAACGCCCATAATACCACTCCAACGCATATCAATTTCAAATTCATTTTTCGGTAAAATTGTTTCTTTTAAAATTTTGTCGAGTTGCTTTTGAATTAAATCAGTCAATGCAATTTCAGCAGTTGTTTCTTCTTCAAAAGCCAAATTTCTTCCGCCGCCAAACAACACTCTATCGCCTACATTTCTAAAATAATAGAACCCAGCTTGATAATGAAAAGTTCCTTTTATTTTCAAATTTCTAATTGGCTTTGTAATTAAAACTTGAGCTCGAGCTGGCTTTACATCTATGTTTGGAAGCAATTGATTCGCAAAACCATTGGTGCAAATCAATACTTTTTTTGCAACAAAATTAAAATCGTTGGTTTGTAGCCTCACCCCTAACCCCTCTCCAAAAGAGAGGGGAACTTCGTCAAAAATGTTTTCAATTTTCAAGCCGAACAAAATCTGCACACCATGTTGTTGCACTTTTTGCAACAGTGTTTTCATCATTTTGCCCGTGTTAATTTGTGCTTCAAAGCCATTGTGAATCAAGTGTTCAACTTTTCCTAATCCAAATTCAGCAATCTTTTCATCTGCATTTGAAAATATTTTTTCGCTGCCAATGATTGCTTTCAAATTTTTATTCAGCGCATTAATTTCATCGCTGCATTTTTCAAAAAATTCTTTTTCGGTGTCCAAAAAAATTTCATTGCCACCAAGATATTCGATGCCTAAATTTTCTTCGCCCACATTTTTTTTCAACAATTGCAAACCTTTCCAACGCTTTTCAATTAAGGCTAAAACTGTTTGTTCATCGCTGTTTCGGATGTCTTCCAAAATTTCACTCACACTTCCAAAGCAAGCAAAACCTGCATTGCGGCTGCTTGCGCCATAAGGCAGCGGTGCTCTTTCTGCCACAATAATATTTAGCGGTGGTTCTTTTTGTTTCAACTGCAAAGCGGCTGAAAGTCCTACCAATCCTGCACCTATGATGCAAACATCTACATTTGTAAAAAACGTTTCTCGTTCCCAAAAAGAAAGCATGAAAAATTATTTTTGATAAAGATAATTGAAAACTGTTCTGAAATTTTTGAAATCAAAATCATCATTTTGAAACTAAAATTAGTTGTAACTTTCGTTAAAATTGAAGTACAATGAAACCTAAATACTTTTTAATTCTTTTAAGTTTAGTTGCATTTTCTTGTTTGAAGCAAGATGATTTAAAACTGAAAAACCTCACTATTAATGGGTTTGCGCCCGATTGGGCATTACCAATTACCAACACTACTTTAACTTTGAGAAATGTTGTTCAGCATGCTAATGTTGGAAATACTTTAACTGTTGATTCCACAGGTTTGTATTCCATTCATTACGATGGAAGATTGTTGACTGCATCGGCAGCAGATTATATAAAAATACCTGACCAGAATTTTAACACCAACGGAATCCCTTTGTCATCGCCTATTTCATCGCCTTCCTATTTTCTTACTGTTAGTGATACATTCGCTGATAAATTTACTTACACCGATACAACTGGAGCGCAATTAAATCATTTGAACATCAAATCTGGGATGTTGCAAATGCAGGTGCAAAGCACATTTCAGCAAAATATTTCGGCGCAAATTGTTTTCCCTTCTATCAAAAAAAGTGGAAATGCTTTATCCATCAATGTTGTGTTGAATTATCCAACCACTTCCTTCAATCAAAATATTGATTTAAGTGGCTACAATATTGATTTCACAACAGGTACGCCAGCCTATAATAATTTGCCCTACAAAATTATTTATAGCATTGTTGGTATTGGCAATCCGATAACAACCACTGATAATATTTCTGCCAATATCAATTTAACCAACCTACAATTTTCCTTTGCTGACGGCTATTTGGGGCATCACACTATTCCGATTTCAAAAGATACTATTGCTATTGAAATTTTCAACAACACTTTAAACGCCAACATTTTTTTAGAAAATCCCATCATCAAATTATCAGTTGATAATTCGTTTGGATTGAGTGCTGTTGGCACTTTCAGCACATTTGAAGGCATCACAAAAAATGGAACCATCAATAATATTGGCGGAAATTTCTTCAATAATCCAATTGTATTAAATGGTCCAACTGCAGTAGGCACAACGGTTGTGAACAATTATCAAATAGATAAAACGAACAGCAATGTGCAAAATGTTTTCAACCCAGCACCCAACAGAGTGGTGTTTCAAGGCAATATTGATATTGGCTCTGGCACACCAGTTTATAATTTCATCACAGATACGAGTAAGTTGATTGTCAACGCCGAAGCCATACTGCCAGCTTGGTTCAAGATTATTGATTTCAGTTTGCAGGATACTTTGAAAATGGCTTTTCCGAAGGATACTGATATTTTGACGAAAGTTCAATTTAAAATGTTGTGTGAAAATGCTTTCGGATTGTATGCTTCGGTGCAACTATATTTTACTGATAGCACTTACAAAATTTTAGATTCGTTGATTGCGCCGCCCAATGGCAGCAACATTATTGCCGAAGCACCTGTGAATGCAAATGGTGTTGTTGATGGTTCAAAAATTCAAGAATCAGTGTTTGATATGGATAAAACTCGTTACCACAAATTAGCACCAAATGTGCGATACGGCTTGCTTCGAGGAAATTTAAAAACGAGTTCAACCATTTCCATTCAGATTCATTCCAAAGATTATTTACGGGTGCAATTGGCTGCCAGATTTTTGCTCAACATCAAACATTTAAACAACTAAAACTCACCCCATGAAAAAAATTATTTTAGTTGTGCTGATTGCAATTTCAATGAAAGCAAATGCTCAAGAAGAGCTAACCATGCGGTTTTTACCACAGTTGCAAGAATCGGGTTGGGCAATGCCTTGCAATAGAACTGATGCAAAAATTTCTTTCGGATTGCCGATGTTATCATCTACTTCGGTACATTTATTTAGCAACGGATTTACTTATCACGACTTGTTTAAAAATGTTGGCGATACTACTTATTTGCAATTAGGCAACGTGATTAATCAATTAAAAACAAACAATTTTGTTGGCTTCGGAATGACAACTTCGTTGTTTAATTTTAATTACACAGGCAGAAAAATTTCGGTTGGTTTCTTCATTAATTTAAAAACAGTTTCGCAATTTACTTACCCTGGTGATTTGTTCAAACTGCTGTGGAACGGCAATGGTCCATATCTTGGGCAAACTATGCAGATTGGAAATTTTGGTTTGAATGCCATGGCTTACACCGAATATGGGTTGCATTTTTCAACTACTTATAAAAAGAAATGGACGTTTGGAATCAACCCAAAATTGTTGTTTGGAAAATTTGATATTAACACACAAAACACTTCGGTTACTTTATACACCGACCCCAATTATTATCAAATGACAGCCAACGCCAATTTGAATATTCAAACATCAGGTATCCCTGATAGTGCACAACAAAATGATAGCAAGTATTTGAAGAGTTTAATTTTCAATACAGCCAACAAAGGCTTTGCGCTTGACTTTGCAGCCAAGTATCAATATCGCGATAACATTAGTTTTGCGGCTGGTATCAATGATTTAGGTTTCATCAATTGGAAAAGTAACATCACCAATTATACTTCAAATATTTCCAACGTAAACTTTGATGGATTTCATGCAGAGAATTTTTTTCAGAATGATACCAGCACCGATTATTCAACAAAAAATTATACCGACAGCCTGAAAAAGAAATTGCAATTAGTGAAGAATTACAACAATTATTCTACGGCAATTCCTATCAATTTTTATGCGATGGCAACTTACGAAATTGGTATTCATCATAAATTTTCAGCTCAATTTAATTGGTACAGTTTTGCGAATAATCAAAGCAGAGCTTTGTCGCTTTGTTATCAATTAAAATTGGGAAAACATTTATCAGTTGCTGCCACTTATACAGGCAAAAGCCGCTCTCCGTTTAACTTAGGCGGTGGTTTGATTTTTCAATTCTTAAATATGCAATGGTATTTTGTAACTGATAATTGGTGGGCTGCCGTAAAACCTTTGGATTCAAAAAATGTAAATCTTCGTTTTGGAATGAACATTGTTTTTGGTGATGCAAATAAGAAATATGATGAGGCGTCAAAAATCCCGATGGAAGAATTGAAAGAAGAAAAAAAGTAAGATTCAGTTATTGAAAATCATCAGGCAAATCTTCCACCTCGATATTTTGAATATCCAAATAATCAACTCGAGGTGCTACCGATTTTTTTTGCCGATTAAAATTCCACATCACACTGGCTTGAAATGATAAACCAGTTTGAATATGCCTTACCGAAATGGCTCGGTCATCAATTTTTGCATCAATGTTATAAATGCCGATGGTTTGATTGTTGTTATAATAATCACTCAATTCAAATTGCAAACGCAAGTTGTGTTGCAAAGCATATCTAACGCCAACACCAATGCTTTTACCTTGAATTCGCAATTGCGCTGAAGCCGAATTGGATGCAATATTTTCATCGGCAGCGTAGATGCGATAAGAACTTCCTTGGCTTTCCCATTCACCAAACAACATACTTTTTTTGCTTAGCGGATGATAGTAAGCGAATCGAACTGGATACAGTGGATAGTAACGACTTAGTGGTAATTGAATACGAATAAAATCTTTGTGTGTAATTTTTATTTTGCCGCCAACCATTGGAATATACTGCGTTTCGCCGTAAGCATAATTAATGGCTAAGCCTAAAAAATATTGAAACTTCTGATTTTTTAAATGATTAAATAAAGCCAAAGCCGAATAGCGCAAACCAATTTCTTGATTCAAATAATTTTTGTCGTTAGCAAAACCAACTGTGCCATGCACTAAAAACAAATTCTCTTTTGGTTGATAATACAAATACTGCAAACCTGCATTACCGCTGTATAAATTGCGAAGATTTGAAAAAATTGTTGACTTAATATTATCCAACGAACCACTTGTAAATAAATTGACTTGATGTGTTCCTTCAGTGGTATTCCAACTTTTTAATGGAAGGGTAAACGAAAATTCGTAGTGTGTAGTTTTAAAAGTTGAATCAGTTAAATGCCCTAATTTATCGTCATCATCATTGCCTCTTCTACCAGGCTTACCATAATTGTAAATGGGATAAAAAGTGCTGTATAGATTTCGTTGCGGATTTAATTCAGTGCCGAAATAAAAACTAGGTGAAAATCGTTTGTGTTTGTTAGATAAACTATCCAAATCATCGTGGTTCAAAACGCCTACGGCTGGTATTTGTGCATTCGCTTCTGTAAATGCAACAACTAAAATCAACAACAATAAAAAAGGTTTACTCCAATTCATACTTCAATCAAAGATAGTATTTTAACAAAAACAACATGAGTGAAAACGTATTGTTCAGTACAATTATTTTCACTCATGCTTAATTTAGAATTTTATTTTACCAGCGTCTGCCTCTATATCCGCCATAGTAAGGTCTTCCGTAAAAATGGCGATGTGGCATGTGATAGTAATACACTGGTGGCGGCGGTGGCAAATATCTGTAACCATATCCATAACCACCTCGATGACAACCCCAACCTGGTCCACAGCAGCCAGCTTCAGAGTTACTTACATTACCTAATGCAAAAACTAATGCTAAAACGATTGTTAGAAAAAATGTTTGTTTCATGACTAAAATTTTTACTTGTTTAAAGACTATTTTTTTTGATTGATGTTTAATTGAATAAACTTGCTATACTTATTTCAATCAGTGTGCCAAAGTGTTTTAAACTAAAATTTCAATTCTAAATTTATTGTAAAAACAAAAAATTATCCGTTTGTTTTATTCTGATAAATAACCGCTAAAAGTGTTTGCCCTACTGCCTTTAGCGTTGTCTTATCCATGATACTCATATTGTCATTCAAAGTATGCCAATGCGGAGCAAACCAATTGGTTTGGCTGTATAAATCATGGTAAATAATATCAATGGTTGGTACATGCAATAAGGTATTGATGTACACATGGTCATCTGTAATGCCGCCTGAATTTTGAAAAACAAAATGGTCAGCATAGCCCAATCCGGCTGCGGTTTTCCAAACCTTATTCATGAAATCACCAGCATATTTCATTGATTGCGCTTCTAAAGCAAATGTTGCTCCTCGAGCACCCACCATATCTAGCAAAATTCCATTATCGGCTGTATAGCCTTTCACATGCGGATGTTTGCACCAATATTGTGTGCCTAAGCAATACGAATCTTCATCGTATTTTCCATTTGATAAAGGTGAATCAGGCGATGGGCAACCCCAATCTTCGGCATCTAATAAAACCAAATCAATGCCTCGGCTGGGCGGATTATTTTTTAATAGGGTAGCTAATTCCATCATCACTGCTACACCGCTTGCACCATCATCAGCGGCTAAAATAGGTTGTTTCATTTTGGATACATCTTTTTCTTGGTCAGCAAATGGTCGGCTATCCCAATGCGATGCAATCAGCAAACGATTGCCCAGCTTGGGTTTGAAAGCTGCAATAACATTTCTGATATGCAATTGATGATTATCAAAAGTAGTAACGGTAGTATTTTGAACATATACCGTATCAGCATATTGCTTGAAAAATTTAATCAAATAATCACCACATTTTTTAGCAGCCAATGTGTTTGGCACTCTTGGGCCGAATGAACATTGATGTGCCACATAATTATAACAACTATCTTCGTTAAACTTCGGAAGGCTTGAATAATCAGGTGTTGCAGGCTTTTCTATCGCCACATCTGTTTTTGTACTTTGATTGCACGAGCCACAACTTGCTAACACCGCAGCAAAAATCACCCATCCTATTTTTTTCATTTCGTAAAAATAATTTGGCTGCAATATCGTATTGAATAGTGGTATTTGCAATTTTGATTATCATGAAAGTATGGGGAAGAAATCAGTTGAGATGATGATTTTCAAATGGAGTAGTTGAAGAATAAAATTTGCCAACGGTTTAAACCCCAATTAAGGTTTAGATAAATAGCTATTGGGAATTGAGCAATCAGATAGCATAGGTTAATGAATGCGATGGTAAGTTACCCATGTTATCAAAAAAAATCCCGAAACATTCATCCTGTTTCGGGATTTTTGCGCCATAAAATTTATGAATTATTGCTTCACAATTTTTTGATTGAATTGTGAGGTATGAATAAAATAAATACCATTTTCAAAATGACTTACATCAATTATATTTTTGTTCATGTTCAAGTTGCCTGATGCAACTACAATACCAGCAACATTAATGATTTGATAAGGCTCAACTGCAATTATACCCGTTGTTGCATCCACATGCACAACATCAGTAGTTAGTGTTGGGTAACAATTAAATGCAGCAATAACATTGGTATTGTATTCAGGCGAAGTGTAGCGATAGATAGCATTATTTTTAACCACTCTTATTTTGTAAATAGCATTAACAGCATAAGCATCATCAAATGTATAATCAGTCATTTGTTCGGTATTTGCAGCTATCAATGTGTTTACAATTGTAAAGTCGCCGCCATTCAAGCTTTTCAATATTTCAAAACTAATGTGTGCATCATTTAGTGTTTTAGCAGCCCATGTTAATTCAATTTGGTTATCTAATTTTTTTGCTTGCAAATTGTTTAAAATAAATTCCTTTTCATTAAAATGTTGAACAAACTTTGTTTCGGTATTGAGCATAAACCCTGGCACAGCATCAGCAGCAAAAGTGGTTTGTAAATTACCTTGATTATCCATTTTTTTGATGGATAGCATCTTGCCACCATGAATAGTGCTATAAAATTGAGCAGTGCTATTGGGTTGTGCATTTTCAATTTGTGCATATACCATATCATCTACCTGAAAACACGATAACTCAAAATGATGAAAATCGGGGATTTTAACCGTTGGGTGAAACTTTAAATCAGTTTTTGTTACCACTGAATTTTGAGCCAATACTACACTTAAAAAAGAGAGCATTAATACGGTTGTAATCATTTGCTTTTTCATTGTTATTTCGATTTAATTGGTTTTTAAAAATTATTCTTTTACAAATTTTGCATTCCTTGTTTTTCCATTTGCATCGGTAGCTTTAATAAAATAAACACCCGAAGGCAAGTTGGCAGTATTCAGTTGCCAGTTTTCAATAGATACAGAATTAATAGTGATGTTCATTGTTCTGCCTAATAAATCAACTACTTCCACTTTTGTATTTTCTGATAACTGAATACCGCTTACTGATAACTTGCTTTCGCAAGGGTTTGGATAAATCACTAAATCCTCCTTGTTTTTTACTGGCGCTATGCCAACGTTTTGATGAGCATTTCCTTCTGTCAATCGAATTAAAAACACAGATGGTTCATTATTTACAGCCTGTGTTATTGTATCACAATAAATAGTTTGACTTGTTGTGTAACCTACCAGTAACAAATCTTTATCAAATTTAGTCATGTCATAAGCATTTATTGAAACATCACAGGCTATGCTTTTGTGCCAAATATTATTGCCCAAACTATCCATGTATTCTAATAAGACATTACTATTTGAGTGAGTTGCAAAAATGGTATCATGCCCCGATTCTGTTGCATAGGTAAAATTTGATAATAGAATAAAGCCAGAACCACTTTTTGCGCTTACAATTCCTTCTGCGGTATTAGATTGATTACCATTAATGCCTCCATTCAATGTTTTTGCCCATACCACATTTCCTGATGTATCATAGCAAATTGCAAAGGTTACATAATCAGTATTTGCGAAAGTAGTATTGGCTGGCAATGAACCATAACCCGGTATTACTAAAGGACTAATGCAATTATAAGAGCCGTAAACAACTATGTCACCATTTTTCAAAACACTCGCTGTCCTATCCAAATTTATTCCGTCAGACCAACCTGTTACATAAAATATTTTAACCCATTTTGTAATTGTATCATTTACATACCTTGCAACAAAATATGCTTGAGTTGCATTTGCTGGTAAATTAATTGTATGTCCTTGAAAAGTCGAGACAGTTGTACCAGTTAATAAAGAACCAATTACAAACTCTTCATTGGTTTGATTAAGCAGAAGTATTTGTCCGCCCGCCCAAAGATGTGGGACATTGTTACCTTTTACCCACAATACATTAGCATCCGAATCACATTTTATTAAAAAATAATCCCCCCCTATATTACTCAACATAATTGAATTAAATATTGCAGTGTCTATAGAATTACTAGATGTTGTTGATGCATAAGCACCAGTAAAATAAATATTGTTAAACTTATCGGTTTTAATCCCTCCAGTAGAAATTATATCATTCCCCTTACCATTTAATACTTTAGACCACAAATAATTGCCATTCCAATCAATTTTTTCAATTAATTCATCCGTGCCACCAGTCGAATATATAATCTGCCCATTAATCATTATACTATCTTGAAAATTGTAAGCTATTACAATGTTTCCACTACTATCAGATGTCACACCTACATTTTGGTAAAACATAGATTGTCGTTCGGTAATTTTCTTTAACCATAATACGGAATCATTTTTGTTAAACTTTGCAACATATAACCCACGATTATTACTATTCACAATGTTTGTTGTTATTAGATAATTACCCATGGTTAAGCTATCGTAAAAAAAACCAGCAACAATTACATTTCCCTCCCTGTCTATTGTCATTGATGAAATATCACTACTGACTTTTTCTTCGGTAGTTATTTTTTTACAATGATAATTTTGCCCCAATGTGTATAAATTTAGGGTAAACAACAACAGAAATATTACAAGTAGGCTTTTCATTTATTCTGCAATTGGTAATTGAGACAATGCAAATACAACGGGGAAAATATGTCCGCCACCGCTATTACCATTCAGTAAAAAATTACACAAATCATTTTTCCTCCGTTCCAAATCGTTATAAGCCAGTTTATTATCGTGGTGAAATGGAAACGGACCGTCAGATGAACTTTGTGGACCTGCATAGCTCTTATTATCAGGGTCATTGACATAAAAGTAACCTAATAGGCTATTATCAAGAACAGATTGGTTGCTCGACAAATTTGAATTATTATCTGGAGCATTTGGGTCAGTATTATCATCCTGCCAAGTGGTGGTAGTACAATCACACACAGTGGCAAAGGTCATAAAATATAGCCCTTCGGGATTTTGAAATTTATATTTTCTACTCATGGTTTATAGTTCGGTTTGTTATTATAGGCACAAGTCGCTTACACTCTTTTCCAACGCTTCAGACTTGCCAGCAGGGTTATTTTTTTATCAAAAAAATTTTGGTCTTGTAAATCTAAATAACAATTTGCAAATACAAATATTTTTTTGCTCATCAACTTAGCTTCTAAGTTCACTATAAAAACAATTTTGTTCGCTAACAAAAAGTTTATGTTAGTCAACAAAAGTTTTTTCATAGTCAGGAAAATACTTTTGTAAGTAAAAAACTGTCGGGTGCTAAGCAATTTCGTCAAACTTTCACCCTAAAATATACTGCCAGTAGCCTATTTATCCCTCCAAATAAAACATAAAAGGCTTATTCGATAGATGGTTTTTCTGCTTTTCACTTTACATCAGCTAATGTGCAAATGGTTAAGCAAAGTTCTTTTCAATAATAAAGCAGTTTTAAAAAAGGTTTTTTGAAAATGATAAATGTATAAATCAATTTGATAAACAGGAAAATCGAAATGATTTGTTAGAAAATAAAAAAGATAAATAGGAAAATCAAATTGATTTATAGGAAATCTAAAATGATAAATAGGAAAATCGAAATGATTTTA
>CAIODY010000065.1 GCA_903857255.1 uncultured bacterium | reverse complement strand
TTGTGGTTTTCCTTTGTAATAAAACTCAACTCTCAAGTCCGCAATTTTCTTTGCTTTGAAATTGTCCAAGTAGTTTAAGATTGTTGGTTTCAAAAGTTCAAGGTTTCGTTTCAGTTTCCATGAGCTATTAAAATCGTCTGTGTCAACAAGCACAAGAAACAAACGGTTCTCTGAACCGAACCGCATTTCGCCTTGATTTTCGTAAAGCCACTTTGCAAGAATTTTAGGATTGTCCTGAACCTCTTTTAGAATTAAAAGTTTCTCGTCTTTCAAAGTTTTTAAAACTCCGTTACAGAAATCATCATTCTTGTCTTTCATCTTTTCTGTAATCTCATAATACAGGTCTGTGTCTTTCGCTTTCTTGTCAAAATTAATATTCGCCTCTGTTGCTTTATTCTTTAGAAAAGTTAGTTCAACTGGAAAACCTTTTTCTTTTCGTTTGAACTTGATGTATTCAGCAGGGAGGTAAGTTACTTTCAAATCAAACGGAATGTCGTTAATGAAAAAGTCAACGCTTTTTATTTGTCCAACTGTTGGCAAAACAGAAGGATGTAATTTGAAAATGTGTTCAATTAAAATACTGCTCCAATGGTTATACCAACTGTTTAAAACATAACCTTGAACTGCAACATTTATTTCTGTTTCAAATTTTGAAATCAGTGTTTCATAAGATTGGTGAACCTTTACATAACGGCTCACTAAATACTTGTCCAACGAATTTTGGTAGTCGCCTCCCCAATCAAAATTTTTCAGCTTGTATAATTCTGAAACTAATTTTTCTGTGTTTAGTGCTGCAAGTTGTTCTGTGTTTTTCTCTTTGATGTAAGCATCTAAAATTAAATTGTATTTCGCTGTATCTGCCAAAAATAAGTTGAACAACTCAACAAACTGTTTACCCAATGCGGTTTCAATGAGAGTGATTTTATTCTTTTGAATAAAATCTTCTACCAATTCTTTTCTAATAATTGATTTTGTTTTTAGCCACAACAATCCCGTTGCATCGGAACTGAACTCATCTAATTTTTCGCTTTTGTGTAGGTTCTCCCAATACTTAAAATCCTTCATTAACTAAATGTTCTTTTTGGTTTGCGGTTAAAAAATGTTTTTGCTTTGGCTTGCAAACGAAAAGAATTTCTTGACTTCCTGCAACGCTTCCTTTTCCTCCTCTGCCGTTATGATAAGTTTTTGTTTCAATTTTTACTTGGCGATATTTTGAAAGTAATTTTTCAAAATCTTCCACACTTGGATAACTACGATTATTGTAACTGATTAACCAAACAGGAATTTCTTCTGCATACTCAAAAAGTTTTTCAAACGATGTAATCACATCTCGTTTCTTGTCAAAGCCACTGAACCGTTGCGGTTCGTAGCGTTTAATTCCATTGATAAATTCTTTGTCGTGCCAATACTCTGTGAAAGTTTCAAGCAAGTGATAAAAACTTTGATAGTCCGCATGACTGTCGCAATACGGTGGGTCAAAATATGCTAAGTCAATGTTGCCAAGTGTTGGCAATAACTCTAAAATATTTTTGTTGTAGCTGCGGTTCTCTTGCTTGTTGTCAAAGATGGCGTTGTTATATTTTGGTAGCAGTTCTTCAAAAATATCTTTGATAGGTCTAACTAAACTTCGGTTACGTTTTATTCTTTCGGGATCGCTTGCGTAACGTAATGCCTGTGTATGCCCGAAATGTCCCATTGTAACTTTCCTTGTCATGCTACGGTTGATGACTGTATATGCAAGTGCTTGCTTGTATGAGTTGCTTAACAATGGAATGTTAGCCCTGAAGTTGTCCAAAAATTCTGTTTCAGCTTTGTCAAAGAAAACATTTGTAAAAGTATTTTCCATTAGTTGAAAATCGCTTTTGTTTTTTGCTGTTTGAAAAAGCAAAGCGATGTCTTTCGTTGTTAGTTTACTTCCGTTGTTTTCAATCAGTGCTAAACCAATTTGGTTATTGAAATTTAGAAAGTCGTTGGTAATGGTTTTGTAACCTAACTGCTTAAAAAGAAAAGCTACTGATTGCGAACCTGCAAAAGCATCGATGGCGGTTTTCACATTGTCAGGCATAAACTTTTTTATCCAAGTTAGATGGGTGTGCTTCGCCCCCAAATACTGTGGGTCAGGGAATTTGTTACTAAAATAATCTCCTTCAAATAGCATACTTAATCATGTGTTTACTTAAGTTTTATATCGAACCACTTCGTTCATTACAAAATTTATTTTCAAAGTTACAGCAAAAAAATTTACGCTCGAAACTTTTGAATTTGCATCTTTGTTAAATCAAAACAAAGTTTGAAAATGACAACCAACAAAATAATTGAGGTAAAAAATCTCACCAAAAAATATGATGATTTTGAAGCCGTAAAAGGCATTTCGTTTGATGTGATGGAAGGCGAAATTTTTGGTTTGCTGGGTCCAAATGGCGCAGGCAAAACAACCACCATGGAAATCATGGAAACGCTTCGTGAAAAAACAAGCGGCGAAGTTTTTATTGATGGCAAAAGTGTTGACAAAAATGCTGCCGACATCAAACGCATCATTGGCGTGCAGTTGCAGGCGGCTGGCTTTTATCCGAACATTAATTTGTTGCAGTTGATTGATTTATTTTCGGGTTTGTACAATGTAAAAGTGGATGCGATGCAAGTGTTGGAATCGGTAAATTTAACCGACAAAGCAAAAGCAAAATTTAAAGAATTAAGCGGTGGGCAAAAGCAACGATTCAGCATTGCCACCACATTAATTAATACACCAAAAATTATTTTTTTGGATGAACCTACCACTGGGCTTGACCCACAGGCTCGAAGAAATTTATGGGAGTTAATAAAACAAGTTCGTGCAAAAGGCGCAACAGTAGTGATTACTACGCATTACATGGATGAAGCCGAGCAATTGTGCGACCGCTGTGGCATCATGGAAAAAGGAAATTTAATTGCATTAGACTCACCCGACAATTTAATTGACAGCTTGATTGCCAAAGGTTTTCAACGCAAAAAACAAGTGAAAGCTGCCACACTCGAAGATGTGTTTTTAGATTTGACCGGTGTGGAATGGATGGATGGATGATTTAATTATTAATTCATTTTCACTAAAACTTTTTCCTCTACTTTTAGTGTTCAAATTTTAATTTCGATGAAGAAAATTATCCTTCTAATTTTTTCGTGCAGCACTTTATTTGTATTTGCAGAAAAAAATAAAACTGCTCAAAATCAACGCCCGAAGCTGGTTGTAGGCATTGTAGTTGACCAAATGCGCTACGATTATTTGTATCGCTATTACAACAAATTTGGCAATGGCGGTTTTAAACGATTGATGAATGAAGGAGTGAATTGTGTGAATACGCATTACAACTACATGCCCACTTACACTGGTCCGGGGCATGCCAGCATTTACACAGGCACAACGCCTACGGTGCATGGTATTGTAGGAAATAACTGGTGGAGCAAAATCAATAATGCACCGATGTATTGTGCTGATGACAGCACTGTGCAAACTGTTGGAGCAAATGATAAAGCAGGAAAAATGTCACCTAAAAATTTACTGACAACTACAATTACAGATGAGCTGAAAATGTTTAGCAATTTTCAATCGAAAGTAATTGGCATCGCTTTGAAAGACCGAGGAGCAATATTGCCAGCAGGACACAGCGCTGATGCGGCTTACTGGTATGACACAAAAAATGGGAAGTGGATTAGCAGCACCTATTACATGAAAGAATTGCCACAATGGGTGAATGATTTTAATGCACAACGTTGGGTTGAATTTTACAATGCCGATTGGAATACTTTGTTGCCAATTGAACAATACACCGAGTCAACGCCCGACAATTCTGATTGGGAAGGCACTTTCAAAAGTGAGAAGCAGCCTACGTTTCCACATTCGATGACAAAAATTATTGCGGCTGATTCTTCTTTGAAATTTAGTTTGATTGCTTCTACGCCATTTGGAAATACTTTAACTCGACAATTAGCAGAATCTGTTTTAGAAAACGAAAAGCTGGGAACTAGCTCTGCCACTGATTTTCTGGCAGTTAGTTTTTCTTCAACCGATTATGTAGGCCATAAATATGGACCTAACAGTATTGAAGTAGAAGATGTGTATCTTCGATTGGATAAGGATTTGGAGATTTTATTGAATGATTTGGAGAAAAAAATCGGAAAAGAAAATGTGTTAGTTTTTTTAACTGCCGACCACGGCGCTGCACATTCTCCTAATTTTTCTGTGGCTCATAAATTACCAAGCGGAACTTCTGATTCAAAAAAAATAAAAGACAGTTTGCAACAACAAATGAAATCATGGTATGGTGAAGGCTCATGGATAGTGGGTTTGGAGAATCAACAAATTTATTTGAACAGAAAATTGATGGCGCAAAAAAATATAAATACAGATGAAGCGATTGCAAAATGTGTGAATTATTTGAAACAAAATTTCAGCACTATTCAACAAGTTTTTGCTGCTTCGTTGTTGCAAAATCAAAATTTAAAAACACCTTTTTTTAAAGAAATGCAAAACGGTTTTTTTGAAAAACGTTGCGGCGATATTTATATCACTTTAGAAAGTGGGTGGCTTGAAGATATGGCTAAAGGCACATCACACGGCACTTCCTACGCTTATGATACGCATGTGCCACTTTTATTTTGGGGAAATAATTTGAAAGCGCAAGAAATAAATTCAGCCATTGACATCACCGATATTGCACCAACTATTGCTAATCAACTGCACATGCAAGAACCCAGTGGCTGCACTGGAAAAGTGATTGAGTTGAAGAAATAATTAATGATGCAACACCGATAGTTTCTGATAATATGTTCGGTGTTGTTCATCCATCAATCCAACTTGATAAAGCCCATTTGGTAATGGGCTTACATCAATACTATTCATTTTTTGATTCAATTTTTCATGCAATAAAATCCTGCCACTCACATCAATAATTTCAACTTCATTCATCAACGAATTTGAAATTTCAATTTGTAATTTGTCATCGGTTGGGTTGGGGAAAATTTTGAAATAATTACTACCTAATAAATTTTCAATGCCCGTTACAATGCTGATGTGATAACAGTTTCCAGTATCTACACAATTGTTATAACTAATCACCAAAGCATAATCTCCCGTTGAATCAGGAACAAATTTTTGATGTATTGCTACCGGTAATTTCGTTGTACAATCTATCCAAACATATTGCGAATTGGCACCGGTTGCCACCAAAGTATCGCCATGCAAAGCAATCGAAGTATCTGGTTTATTCACCACCAAATTCAAATACAAGGAAGTGTCGCAGGTGAATGCGCCTGTTGTTGTAGGAATAGTATCAACAAAATAATTGCCAGCAGTGGAAAATACTTTTCCATTAATTTTAAAAGTATCGCCATAGCAAATTGATTCATTTAATGTTTTATTATTTGTTGGATATACTGCTAAAAACAGTGTCAGCAATGAATCACAGCCATGTTGATTAATCAAAGTATCATAATAATTTCCTGCTTGAGTAAGAATTTGATTGTTAAATGCAAAAGTTTGATTAGCACAAATTGTTTCATAGATAGCATGATAAGAAGTGGGATAGGTTTTCAAGTGTAACAAAATCACTGAATCACAACCTACATAATTCTGAATCGTATCTCGGTAATTTCCAGTGTTTGAATAAATGTGTCCATTTAAGTTATATGATTGACTGGAACATATTGTATCATAAATAACCGAGCTGCTCGGAGTTCCGCTGTGCAACTGCAAATTCACAATTGAATCACACCCTACATAGCTTCGAATTGTATCAGTATAATTTCCTGCTTGCGTATAAATTTTTCCATAATAATGATAATTATGCCCTGCGCAAATAACATCGCTTATTGTTTGAGTAGTAGGCGGAATAAGGCTTAAATGCAGCGTTATAATCGAATCGCAACCCCAAAAATTCAATGTTGTATCCACATAAGTTCCAGCATTATAAATTAAATGGTGTTTGAAAAAATAAAAACTACCGGCACATATTTTGACATTAATCGTATCTCTCGACACATGAATTACTTTGATGTTAATATTAATAATTGAATCGCAGTTAAACACATTTTTTAGTGTATCATAAAATGTTCCAGCCGTGTTAAACACCTTTCCATTTTTATAATAAGTATCACCTTGACAAATTGATTGCGAATCGTTTGAACTGCTTATTGGTAAAGTACTTAGCAGCAAAGTAACAATTGAATCGCAGCCTAAAACGTTTAATAATGTATCATAGTAAATTCCATTTTGCGAATAAATTTTTCCATTAAAATTGTAAACATCATTGCTGCAAATTGCTTTTGTAATTGTATCACCATGTAAAGGAATAATACTTAAATGCACAGTTATCAGTGAATCGCAACCCAAATAATTTGTCTTCACAAATTGATAACTCCCAACCGAAGTTAAAGTATCACCATAAATGTAAAACGATTGCCCAACGCAAACCTTAGCATTGATGAGGCTTGTGGTTAGATGTGTGAAGCTTAAATGTAGTGTAACAATTGAATCGCAGCCGTTGCCATTTGGGAATGAATCAATATAAATACCACTTTGGAAGTATTTTTTAGTTCGATAAACAAATTTTGATGAATCGCAAATGTTAATGAATAACGAAGCGTAATTAGGCTGACACCAATTGCTAACAAAAACAGTTGCCGAATTGCAAATATTTTGGTTTCCATTTTGTCTTCCATTTTGATAACAAGTAGTGTAAGAAAATGTATCGTTACCTATAAAATTTTGATTGGGCGTATAAAGCACCAATCCATTTTGTAAAGCTGATACAGAGCCATTTTTAGGTGTATTGAAAGTAGTTTGGACGGCATAATTATATGTAGGAAAATCGTTTTTGAAAATATCCAACGTGTCGGGTTGATTGATTCTCGAAAAGGAAAAAACATCATTTTGCGGCTGATAAATTGCTTGACCAATTTTTATTCCAAAACTAATGGTATCAAAACATTGTAGTGAATCATTGGTGATTTGAAAATTATTCAGCTTAATATTTACGACATTGAAATAGTTGTAAAATCCAGTAACAGCATTCAAAACACTTGAATAATTGAATGGTAAACCTGCATTAAAATAATTTTGAGTTGGGGTAATACTGTTTTGTTGGTCAACAAAGAACGAATTGTCGAATAAGTAATTACATGAGTAATATCCTAAATCATTTGTGTTCAAATAGTTTCCAAAATAATTTTTATAATTATCAAATACCGTAATCACATTGGCTTGCAAAGAATCTGCAAGAATATTGTTGTGATAATTTTTCAAATAATCGCAAAAAGAAACACCTACAAACACATAAATATTTTGAGTATCAAACTGTAATGTTTGCGTATTTTGAACAGCATACCAAAAGGTGTCGACACCTGTAAAACGAGCATTGGGTGTATATTGTACCGAATCTTGTTTCGTCAAAAAAGAACGAGAATAAAAATTTAGACCCGAGTTAGACGAAATGTTAAAAACAACATTTGCAGGCAATGAAGTGATGCTATCGTTTCTTAACGGTGCAATTTTATTGTTGATGCTATTTGCAGCAAAAAAATAAACATCACGTGTCAAAAAGTTTTGTGCATTGGTTTTTGTAAAGAAAATCAGCAACAAAAAACAGGGAATAATTCTATGGTATTTCATGATTTCAAAATTACTTTAAACATTGTATAGACAACAATTTAAAGCATTTCGTTTCAATGTAATTAACTAACAAAACGATGTTGCCATTCTTTCTTTCGCTACAAATAATTTTGTAATTGAAAATCATGCTGATTTACAAAATCAGATTTACCAAGTTCTTTCATTCGATTTGCCAAATAAATTTGCTCGGTTTGCCCTGGCGTTGGAATGTAAATTGCTGATTTGCCAATAGCTTCCAAATCCATGATGGTGCTGTATCCGCTGCGGCAAATAATTTTTTTTGCCCCCAATAAATAACTCAAAATTTCAGCAGGACTGACATAAGGAAAATATTGAACTGAATTGGATGAGTTATTTAAAAGTGCATTATTGCTGACTTTTCCGCCAATCACAATTATTTTTTTTTTAAATTCTTTTAATTGTTTCAGTTGAAAAAATATTTTTTTTTCCAACAAAGTTCGTTGTGGTTCGGGTCCTGAAATCAGAATTAAAATGTCTGATTCTATTTTTGAATTATTCGGGTTGAAATTTTCAAATCGGCTCAAAGGCTCAATAAATCTGATGTTTTGCAACTTTGAATCGCAATGAGATAATTTTCCACTCAAACTTTTTTCTTCCAATTCATCATCTGGAATCCAACATTCATCAAAGTTTTTGATTTTTTTTTCAATCAAATTTTTAGTGATTGATTCTGCCCATTTAAAACCATCAGGCATTTGCAATTGTAATTGATGTGTGATAAAAATGTTTTTGCATTTTTTGGTAAATAAGCCATACCGATTATCTGAAATTACAACATCAATTTTTTCTTGTTCAACAAAATTATTTAGCCATTTATTTTCTTTTCCAAAGCATTTTAATAAATGTGGAATTTGCTGTAAAACCTTCCACCAAAGCCATTCTCCACTGCTTGAATATTGAATATTGTAATTGAATAATTTTACAAAAACTAAATCTGGAAATTCATTTTTTAATAATTTCTCTATCGCTCCATCAGCAGCAATCAGCACTTCATTATTTTGTTCTAATAAATTTTGAATCACAGGAATGCAACGGGTCGCATGTCCCAAACCCCAATCTAATGGTGCAACCAATATTTTTTTATGATTGATTTCTGTTTTCATTTTTATTAAACAACAAACAAAGAAAAGTTAAAAATAAATGCTTCTTTAAATAATAAGCGGTTTATTTTTGTCGGAATCGAAGTATGAACAAGCTCACTATTTTTTGGGAAAAATTACCAAGTATTGTTAAGAACAAGTATTTGCTTGCACTTCTTTTGTTTGCCGTTTGGATTATTTTTTTCGACCACAATAATTTAATTAATCAATGGCAAACTGATAAAGAGTTAAATTCATTGTTGCAAAAAAGAAATTTTTACAACAACGGCATCAAGGAAATTAATCAAACCAAAGATGCCATGTTTTCTAATGCTGATAAATTAGAACGCTTTGCTCGTGAGCGATATTTGATGAAAAAAAACAACGAAGATTTATTTATTATCGAACGAGATACGGTGCATAATTAACTTCATTTCCCTCACAATTCAGTACTGATAAGCCTTTTGAGCATCGCTTAATTGTTTACAATAATTTGCACTTTTTTTATTTTAGATTGTTTAACTTTGAATAACCAATCAACTATTGCCATGGAAGAATTTGAAAATGCAGAGCCAGCCGATGTGGAGTTGAATATTGCCATCGAGCGATTTGAAGAAATGTTGCGCCGCAACAAAAGATATTTTTTCGACCAACATATTTTAGTACAGATTATCGACCATTTTATTGGTTTGGATGATATGACCAAAGCAACAGAAGCGGCGAATTTAGCAGTTGAGCAATATCCATTTTCTATCGAATCATGGTTGAAACGTGCACAAATATTTACCGAAGAAGGCAAGTATGAAGCGGCTTTAAAGATTTTAGATAAAGCTGAAACTGTTGAACCCAACGATATTAATGTGTTGTTGATGCGAAGCGATTGTTTGTTGTTGTTAGATAAATATCAGCAAGCGGTTGAGATTTTGCAAACAGGTTTAGAGAAAGCAAATGAGGATGAAAAAGATTTGTATCATTTAGAAATTGCTGATGTATATTTTGAATGGGACAATATGGAGAAGGCTTTTGAGCATGTTGTAAAATCGCTTCGAGTAAATCCGACTAATGAATATGCGTTGAATCGAATTTGGTATTTGACTGAAATAACCAATAAATATGAAGAAAGTGCAGCATTGCACAATTGGATTATTGATGAACATCCTTTCTGCTACGCAGCTTGGACTAATCTTTCACAAGCATACAGCGGTTTGAATTTATTAGAAAAAGCGTTGGAATGCTGCGAATACGCTATGGCAATCAACGAAAATATGGATGTAGCTTATCGTGATGCTGGTGAGATTTTGATTGAATTAAAACGTTATAAAGATGCTCTCGAGAATTTTTCGAAAGTACAATCGTTAGTTGTTCCCGATGCTTTTTTATTGTTCAATATGGGGTTTTGTTTCGAGCGATTAAAAGATTTTAGTACAGCCCGAAACCATTATCAACGCAGCATTCAAACCAACAAAAATTTTTCTGACGGCTATTTTCAAATTGGTGAAACCTATGCTAAAGAAGGCGATTGGAAAAAAGCAATTCCTTATTATCGCACTGCGACAAAACTGAATGAAAATTATTTGCCGTATCGTGGCAAGTTGGCAAAAGCGATGCTAATGAGTGAATATTACAGAGAAGCAGGAAAATTATTTATTGAATTATTAGAGCACAACCCAAAGAAAAAAACTTGGTGGCAAGGTTTGATAAAAGTTTATTTGGAATTGGGAAAAGTGGAAGATGCTTTTTTTGCTTACAATCAAGCGATAAGTTATTTAGGCAGCACTGCTGATTTTAATTATATTTCTGTTGCAATTTTTTGGGCTGGTGGTCAGCAAAGCGCAGCGCTATTGGCTTTGGAGAATGCGTTGGCAGAAAATAAACGCAGATACAAAACGCTTTTCGAGTTAATGCCTTCGTTACTTAAAGAACCAAAAATTTTGCATGCTATTGCGATGGCAAGAAAATAATTTTCTTTATTTCAGTCGCTTCAACATTTCATTTAGCACTTCATTTTTATTAGCAAGAAAATTTGAAATAGAATTTTGTGTTTTCAAATTCATTTGAGTTAATTCATTTTCATTGCTCAATATCTTTTCTGTCAAATCATGTAATTCCTTTGCTGATGAGGCTTTCATTGTTAAATTATCTTTTGAAAAATCAATAAAGCGTTCAAATTCGAGATGATGCAATTGAATCATTGGCACATCAGCTGAAGCAGCTTCAAACATAATAGCGCTATCAACTGTAATACCGATGCAGGTTTCAGCCAATACTTCAGCTAAGTTGTTTTTGGAAGTTTTGATTTCGTCAGAAAATTTAGGATATAAACTTTCATTATCCAACTGATGCCATTTAATTAAAAGTTGCTTGTTATGTTTTTGTGCAACAGTATTTAATTCATAAAACCAATTCACTACTTCAGCATATAAGCCAGTCCCTAATGCTTCATATTTGAAATAAGGTTGCGTAAAAAACGTGATGGATTTTCTTTCAAAAGTTTTTTGAGTGATGTTTAATTTTTGTGCAAACGTGTCAAAATGAGCACTGCCAATAATTTCCAACTCATTTGCATTGGCTTTGAAGTCATTCAACATCACTTCATAATCATGTTTGCCCCAAACCCAATATTTTTTGGAATGCATCGGGTAATTGAATTCGCCCATCAAACCATGTTGCAAAATGATGCTTTGGCAATTTGTTTTTGATGCTTCAAAATAAAATAGCGAATCCCAAAACCAATGGTCGCCTGCGCCGAGTAAATATTTTTTTGTTTGTAAAAATTGATTGATATGCTTGCCATACAAATGTTGCTGCAAAGCATATTGCTGACAATAAAGCAGCATAAATCTTTTCTTTTTGCAGATAGAAAAGGAAAATTTTGTGGTTTCAATTTTCGATTTCAAATCGGCATTGATGAAACTTTTGAAATAATTTTTTGGCAGAAAAAAATCTTCGTTGATGATGTTAAAAACGGCAATATTTTCTTGTTGTAGCTTCTGTAAAACCTTTTGCAACTTGCTTTTAGGAACAAAACATTCAAACGCAACTTTTTCTTGTTGCAGTTTTTTTATCAAAGGAATGAGCGCATTGAAATAAGCCGTGTTATCATCCAACAAAAACAAAATTGAGGAACCATTACTGTTTGTAGAATTTGATTTTCTTTTAAAAATTTTGAAAAAATGTTGCAGCCAGAAAATAGCATTTTCAGCAATTAATGCGAAATGCAATTTCACACCATTTTTAAAATTTCTTTTGAAAGAAAAATAATAAGGATGCCGCAAACGCTTTGCCCACGGCAATTTCAGCGAAAGTTTATCCATCGCATCAATCGCATGTTTCCATTGTGGGTCGTGAAATTGGCGATGAGAATTCATTTTTTGAAACATTTAAAACCTATGTTTAGCCCCAAATTTAATGTAGGTAAAATATAGTTTGATTTATTAAATAATAATCTTGCATTTTCAGAATAAAATCCGGTTTTCCCCCAATATTTAATTCTATCCGTTTCCAAATGCATATATTTTAATCCACCACCAACGTAAAAATCAAGAAAGAAATACTTTAAAAAAGTGCATTGCATTCCATAAATAGCTTCCAAACCAATATTTAATCTTTTTTGATTAAATAACATAGCACCATGATATGATTCATCAGGACCAGCAAAATGTATTTCCTTATTGAACCCTTCTTTATAGGAAAAATCAACTGAAATTTTTTTGTATTGCCTTAAATCATTTTCAAACTTTTTTACCCCAAAAGCAAATCTATAACCACTCAAATATTGAGACACACTTGCATCTAAGGTTGTCCACCCAACCCCATTCAATCTTGTAAATGAGTCAACTTTGCTTAGATAAAAGTCAACAAATAATTTTTTGGAAATTTCGTAATCAACATCTAAACTATACTGATTGAATAAGTATTTAAGCGGATTAATTTCAATCGAAAACGAATGCAATTTTTTATCGTCCTGCTTGTTGTCGGAAATAGTATCTGCCTGTGCAAATGAAAATTTGCAGAGCAATAAAAAACTGAAAAATATTAAGGCTGTTTTCTTCAATTGATAATTCGTGATTTCTAATTCTTAATTGATTAAACAATCGTCCAACCACCATCTACCATCAAATTGTGTCCAGTGATGTAAGCCGCATCATCACTCAATAAAAAGGCAATGGAAGGCGCAATGTCTTTTGGCAAGCCCATTCTTTTTAATGGAACTTTCTTGTTGTAGTTCGCTACAAAAGAAGGATTTTGATTGTCAAAAATTCCACCAGGCGAAACTGTATTTACTCTGATTCCAAATTGTCCATTTGCCGAAGCCAAATAACGAGTAAGATTTACAATGCCACCTTTGATTGCTGAATAAATAATTGCATTTCCCATTTGGGTTCCTTCATAAATTGAAAAGTCAGGAGCTTGCACTCCATAGATAGAAGCAAGATTCACAATGCTGCCAAAGCCTTGCTGCTTCATTTGTTTGATGATTTTGTTGCAGCACAAATAATAACCGTTTAAGTGCATGTCAACATTTTTTCGCCAACTTTCAAAAGGTAAATCTGCATCAGGCATTCCCCAATCCGCTGTTCGTGGATAAGCATTATTTACCCAACCATCAATTTTCCCATGCTTCGCAACTATAAATGCAATGCAGGTTTCAACCGATTCTTCATTCGTGATATCTAATTGATATTGGTCATTATCTAAATCAGTTTCGGTTTTTACATCAGCTTCAATTACTCTGAAACCTTTGCTGCGACAATGATTTACAAACTCTTTTCCAAGCAATCCTTTTGCTCCGGTGATGACGATTATTTTTTGATTCATGATTTTATTTTTCAAGCGAAAGTTCGCCAAACTTTTTTCAATAGAATTTCTGCATTCTGAAATTTTATCGCCACTTAAAAAGATAAGTTTGGCGAATTTAAATTTAACTCAAACAAATTTTCAAAACTTCATTTGCTTCTTCCAAATTATTCATCGGTTTTTTATGGTGCTGCAAACAATCAATAAAATATTTCAGTTGCTCGATGTAGGTGTAAAGTGGCTCTACATCATACTTTTCAATGACTTCATCCATTTTTATGATTTCATTATTGACCAAATCAATGGTGTAAGTTTCGTTTTTACAAACCAATTCAATTTGTCGTTTTGCATCTCGGCGGAAATAATTTAAGGTAACATTCACTGCAAAATTTTCATAGTCGAGTTGATAATTTGCATAATCAACCGCCTCAATTTTTAAGGAAGATTTATGCTTCAATAATTTGTGTGATGAAGTTGGTTTGCCAAAAAGATAAAAGCAATAGTCCAATTCGTGAATCAAATCTAAATGAGCACCGCCGCCCATTGCAGCGTTAGCACTGTAAATTTTTTGGTAGTCAACATTCTTGCGCCAATTAGGTAAATAGCTGCCACAATACACACTTACTTCATTTATTTTTTCAAGAAAATTAAGGTTCTTTTTCAACCAAACAATGCAAGGATGAAAGCGCAGATTGCAGGCTACATAAGTGATTGGCGTTTTAAAATCAATTTCTTCGAGTTGATGAAACAAAGGTTTTTCAATAAATAACGGAATGTTTTTTTCTGCAAATTCTTTGATAGTTTCG
>CAIODY010000064.1 GCA_903857255.1 uncultured bacterium | reverse complement strand
CTTTTTGCTCATCTGTACTATCGTCGAACGATTGGGTAATAGCATTAAGCTGTCGCTCTGTCTTGGCTTTGAAAGAATATATCTCTTTTACATCTTGCTCTTCTGAACGGTTGATGTCAGAGTTTTTCACAGTTGCATTAAGAAAATTATTTGCAGTCGATTGAGAAATTTCACCGTTAACGACATCATCATCAAGTTGAACAATTTGTTGTGATTTTGCAATAATATCCTTTGCGTCATCACTTAAAAAATTCTTAATCTTGTTTAATCCGTTTTCATAAAAATCTCCAACTTCATCTTGCTTTTTTTGCGGTTGAGACAAATCCAAATTGTCCATACTCAAATCGTCATTTACATGAGAATTAGCTATGGCAGATGCATTTTCGGTTGCCTGATAATTGTTATTCTGAACTTCTGTAGTTGTCTCATGTATTGAACCGTATTCCTGTTGATATTGTTGACCTTGATTTTCAATCTGAGCAACTTTATTTTGATTGTCTTGAGCTGATTTTGCAAAATCAGCTTGAAGTTGCCTGTTATTTTCTGCGAATTGCTCTTGCTGTTGTTGATGGATTTTTTCCTGTTCGTCTTTTATTTCTTGTATTTGTTTAGCAATAGCATCTGCTTTTTCTTTCTCTCTTTTTTCATATTCCTCTCTGTTTTTTTGAGCAATATCTTTAGTTTTTTGTTCTCTTTCGGCTTCGTCTGCTTTTCGCTTTTCATCTTCTTCTTTTCTTTTTTCTGCTGCGGCTTCAGCATTTTCTTTATTTTCAAGAGCTATTTGTTCATTGCAATCTTTCTGTCTATTATCATATTCTTCTTTAAGATTTTTGTAATCGTTTTGGTAACTTGAATTTAAATCATTCCAATCTTCCGCATTGGCAGAAACAACTTGACCCTGAACATTTCTAACATGTTCAAAGAAATCCTGATGCTCCCTTTCAAAATAACTCTTTGATTTATGGCATTTTGAACAAAAGTATCCGTTTTTCAAATCCTGTTTATCATCCTCGTAATCAGCGTTTCTTTTTCTGATTTTATCATTTATTCCATCTAAATCTTGCTTACATTTTTGAGAAGCATTCATTGAAGATTGAGCAAAATTAGATAGAGACAAGAAAATTAACCCTAAAATCAACGTTATATTTTTCATTCGTTAATTATTTGTAGTTCATAATTACGTTTACATCACTTGCCTTTCCAAAATTTTCGGCTATGTATGCCGACTGTTCAATCTTACTAAGTGTGCGATAAATATCATTAATAACATTTGCTGAAATATTACTTCCGTTGTTTAGTAGCGTATAATAGTTTCTGACTTTCTCTTTTAATGCAGGGATATTATCAGTGAAATTTAGTATTGCAACTTTTTGTTCTATTGCTACTTGTTTATTTACAATAATGGTTAAAAAATCATAAGCCAAAATTGGTTTATCGGTTTCAATGTTATTATTTTTAAAATCAGCAACTACATCAGAAAAAGCATTTGCAAAAGTATTTGCGGCAGCATTAGTAGCATCATAGGAAGCCATGCTGATATCCGAACTTTGACCAATAAATGTTGCCATTTGATTTGCTAAAGATTGTGTTTGTAATGATTGACCAGATAGCCCATTTAGCCCGTCATTTACAGCAGAAGTTGCCGCTGCCAAGCCCGCTGTAACTGCTTGAAATGTTGCCATCCTTGAATCTCTTCTTGCCGCTTTGGCTTTTCGTTCTACTTCTGTAAGCATTTCGCCAATTTTGTAAAAATTTTGAGAAACAGTATTATCATCTTGAGCAAAAATTTTGCTTGCAGACAATGAATTATGTAGTTCAGCTAATCCTTTGCATAAATAAGCCGATGCTAACTGATTGTTTTTAGTGTAAGCAGAATCTAAGTTTTTTAGCAAATTTCTTTTGATTATTTCTTTATTGGTTGATAGTTCGGTGGCAAATAATATTGAAAACAAGCCAGAGTAAAAACATTCAATGGCTGATTCATAATGTTTTTTATAATACGCAGCTTTACCACACATGTAATATAAACGAGCTGGAGTTGAATGCCTGTATAATGGAAAAACAAATTTATTAGCTTGGTCTTGCATTCCAGAACTTATATAGCTGGAGGTGAAAAAGAAAATATTTAATTTATCAGAAGTGAAATTTGGTAAAACAGATTCCGCAATATCTAAACTGTTTTTTTCTTTTGTGATTTTGTAATTATCAAGAGGTTCTTGCACCCCAAAAATATTATCAGCAATATCACTCGACTGAGCTGAATATGATTTTATTGGAAACAGTTGAGTATAAAACGAAAAATTCCTTTTAGGATTATAATTTGAATTATTTCCTAAAATCAATAACTCAAGTTGATTAAATAGTTGATTTTGAAGTTCTTTTTCAGAAATTGTATTTTCGTCCCCAAAATTAACATGTGCTGACCTATAAGCAAGTTCTTCAGAGCGTTTTTTATTCACTGATTCATAATAGACATCTTTCGAATTTTTTAAACCTTCGGAGTTAATGTTATTTTGAGTTTGGGTATTTGTTTCTTTTACAGTAGTATATTTATTTGGATAGATATTTATTTTACCAATGAGTTTGCCAGTATACCATACATTGCAAGCGAACTCTTTATTAGTCATTTTACCATTTATGTAATAATCTGTGACGCCTCGCTTCATGGTAAGTATCGGTAAAATTTTTGTTCCGTTTTTATCAGTTAATTGATTATGTGATAGAAAATCAAAAATACCATATTGTAAAGAAAGATTTGAAACGGAATCTTTAATTAAACCAATTCCGATTGTAACATTTCGAGGCATTGATTGTTGAGGATTTACACTACTTTGTTGCGCAAAAACAGATGAAGCTATTAATGAAATAAAAAGAATTGATATTTTTTTCATGACAAAATGTTTTGAATTTATAAATCATATTTTTTAACTGGGACACCGAATTTATATGTAAGTCCGAATTTAAATAAAGTATAATCAGGAAGCCCAATTTCAGAAAATATGGCTAAATTTTTTGTTAAAAATATTTTTACACCGTAGTTTAATATTAGTGGTGATGAAAAGTACCTTATACCACTCGAAATAGTATTGATAAATGATGCTCTATTTACTACTTGAACTGAATCTCCTACGAACACATTGGAATATTCGTATTTTACAAATGTTAGAGGTAAAGCAATCTTAAAATAATGGTCAAAAATCCTTCTTTTTCCTATATGAACAGCAAATGAAGGGGCAAAGTAGGTAATTCTGGTACTTAGGCTATAGCTATACAAATAAGCACTATTCAGCATGTTATAATTGTAATAACCGATATTATAATCGTAATTGTATGAATAATATTGACCACTTAAGGTGCCTACATATTGATACCCATTATTAAGAGCTGCAATCTCATCAGCCGAAGATAAATACCTCAATTTGTGGTCTACTAAATAGTTAAAACCCAACTCAATATGATTGCCAACAGCTATCCCTAATTGAAAATGCTTAACTGGATCTCTGTAGTAGTCATCATTATTATTATGGTCTCCAAAATAGTCATTGTAGTAATACTCATTGTATTTGAATTCTCTTACTGCACCAACTCCAATTGAAAGGTTTACATCTCCTTTTTTAAATGCCCTGCCTACTTGAGCTAAACTTATGTTGGTGGCAAATAGTGTAAGTAATGCAAAAAATATTTTTTTCATTTTTTACTATGTTTTTAATTATGAAATTTTACGTTGATAAAGTACCCTATTGGCTTGTGATTGAGATTTGACGTCCAAAAGGATGATGGTAGTGTGGGCTTCATCTTTATAATCAAAATTATGAATTATGATAGTATGTTAAATATTTTCTAGTTAGATTATCACACCGCACTAAAACATCACATAAATGAACACTGCAAGTGTAAAAAAATATTTTTGAGAAACAAAATTTATTTAATAAAGCAAACTCATTGCAGAGCTTTTCACACCTGCATCAATTCCAAAAATGGAACTCTCTATTCTTGAGTTACTGAAGTTTGCAGAGCAAAAATAATAAAAATAAAAATTACCTATTATCAACCTATCAATTTTTATTCTTTTTTTCGATTTCATAATTTGAAAATTCCTTCAATTTTTCAATCGAAACAAAGTGCCTGATTTTCATTAGTAATTCTAAACCTTCAGCTACTTCGGGTTTCGATAGATATGAAGTGAGGTGCACCAAACGGAATTTTTCAACTTTTTTTGAAAAATTCCGTTTTTTATTTAAATTATCTAAACAGCTTATTTTTTTCAACAGTTATTTTCTATTCTTTTTCTCAATATTATTATTTGAAAATTCCTTCAATTTTTCAATCGAAATAAAATACTTAATCTTCATTAATAATTCTAAACCCTCTACTACTTCAGGTTTCGATAGATATGAAGTGAGGTGCACTGGACGGGACTTTTCAATTAATCTTTGATTAGTCCCGTTTTTATTTAGACATAAAATTAATTTTCAGGCATTTTGTTTTTCACAAAAAATATTTCTGCTTTCATTTCAAATTTTTTATTTTGGCACAAAATTTATTAGTTACCTAATTCAATATTTAACCCTCATTAAAACCAAATTATCATGAAAAGAATTTTCTTACTACTGTTTGTTGTACTATCATTCAATGCGGCCATTGCCCAAAAAGGCAATTTAGTTTTATTCACTGAAGAAGGTGAAAGATTTTTGGTAGTAGTTAATGGTATTCAACAAAATCAAAAACCCGAAACTAATGTGGCTATAAGAAATTTACCACAAGGGCTTTATTTTATCAAAGTTATTTTTGAAGATAAAAGTTTGGGTATTTTAAATGATAAGATAAATATTATGGGTGCTTACGAACGCACATTTACAATCAAAAAGAAAACAGGTAGCGATGGGCAAATGAAATATGTTACACGGATTGTAAGCAACGTATTAATACCTGCCGATGCACCGCCGCCGCCCGAAACGGCAGTAATTATGTATGAAGCACCACCAGTTGGAAGTGAAACCACTGTAACACAAACTACCACAACTACATCAACCGGCACACCTGATGGCGGCGTAAACATCAATATGAATATGAATGGTATGGGCGGCGGCATTAATATAAATGCAGGCGGAATGGATATGAACGGAGCTACCACACAAACAACAACTACACGAACTACTACAACTACTTCAAACAGTGGTGGTGGAACAGTTTACGAACAACCTACCCCTGTTCAACAACCCGAAAGAATAGTTTATGTACCAGGTTACAACGGACCAATTGGTTGCCCAATGCCTATGAACAGAACAGATTTTGAAGGTGCAAAAAGTTCGATTGCTTCTAAATCATTTGAAGAAACTAAATTACAAATTGCAAAACAAATTGTTGGTGCAAATTGCTGCACAGCAGCGCAAGTAAAAGAAATTATGAAGTTGTTTACGTTTGAAGCATCCAAACTTGATTTTGCAAAATTTGCTTACAAATACACTTACGACCAAAAAAATTATTACAAAGTAAATGATGCTTTTGAGTTTGAAAGTTCAATCAGCGAACTAACTTCTTATATTGGTCAATAAAAACAAATGCTTAATTAATTCTAAAGCCTTGCAAAAAAATTGCAGGGCTTTTTTATTCGGTTATCTTTGCCAAATATGTTGAAAAACAAAAAAACAATTGCAGCGTTACTCACCATTTTTTGGGTGTTGCTTTTAGACCAATGTTTGAAAATTTACATCAAAACACATTATCGGCTCGGTGATGAAACACAGATTACAAGCTGGTTTCATCTGCATTTTATCGAAAACGAAGGTATGGCTTTCGGTTTAAAATTAGCAGGCAGTAGCGGCAAATTAATTCTTACTTTATTCCGAATTGTAGCCGTAACATTTATTGCATTGTATCTACGAAAATTGATTAAAACCCAACAACACATTGGCTTCATCATTTGCATGAGCATGATTTTAGCTGGTGCATTGGGCAATATTTTAGATAGCGTTTTTTATGGTGTGATTTTTAACGAGAGTAGTTTTCATCGTTTGGCAATTATGTTTCCGCCCGAAGGTGGCTATGCGCCTTGGTTACACGGCAAAGTGGTGGATATGTTGTGGTTTCCAATGTGGGAAGGAATTTTGCCAAAATGGTTTCCAGTATGGGGTGGCGAATATGTTTCCTTCTTCGACCCAGTTTTTAATTTAGCTGATTCTTCCATTACAATTGGAGTGATTGCAATTTTGCTTTTTCAGAAAATGTTTTTTAAAGAAAATAACAAATCAATCAGTGAAACTCCAGTTGATTCAACCAACGAATTTGAAGCTCATATCGAGTATTCACCTAAAAAATAATTATCAGGGAATTGTATAGTTGGTATTTCATTTTCAAATATGCCAAACACTGCCGAACCGCTTCCACTAAGGCTTGCATAAATTGCACCAGCTCCATACAACTGTTGTTTTATTTTTTCGATAGCAGGAAATTCTTGAAAAACAGGCATTTCAAAATCATTTATCAATGCAGTTTTCCAAGTCAAAATTGGTTGAGCAATAATTTCTTTTACTGCTTTTAAAGGCTGCGAAGGTTTTATTTTACTGTATGCCCAAGCTGTGTTTACACTAATTGCTGGATGAATCACCATCATTTTTTTGCCAGCTAAATTTAATTCTATGGGTGTCAACTCCTCTCCTCTCCCACTCGAAAAACAAGGTTGATTTAAAATAAAAAATGCACAATCACTACCCAATTGCGCTGCGTATTCTATTAATTTATTAGTAGAAATATTTAGCTTGAAATATTGATTCAGTGCTTTCAAAAAAAATGAAGCGTCCGAAGAACCGCCACCCAAGCCAGCTCCCATCGGGATATTTTTATACAAATGAATTTTCAATGGCGGCAAATCAAAATCTTTTTTCAATAAATGATAGGCTTTCAAAACCAAATTATCACCCACATTTCCATTTACAACCAACCCAGATAAAGTGAATTCCATTTTATCAGCCACCACAAATTCCAAAGCATCATGAATGGCTACTGGAAAAAATATTGACTCGATATTATGAAATCCATCGCTGCGTTTGCTGATAATGTTCAATCCAAGATTTACTTTAGCGTTCGGAAAAATTATCATTGTTTGCGAAAATTGTTCAAATATAATATCCATCTCGGACTTAGTGCAGCCATATCAGGCTTTAGCAATTACTATTTGTTTCATTTGCAACATTTAAACCGAAGCAATGCTTTGATAATAGCCACCATTCAATTTTTCAGCGTAGTTGCGGCTTATAATTATTTCCGAAAACGCAACAAACTTTCGTGGCAAATACCATTAATTATTATGGTGGTTTTGTGTTATTTTATTGGATGGAAATTGCGAATACTTATTCTCATGGCTGGTTTGCTTTCTTCGCTTTATCATATTTCGAGCAAAAGCAAAATAGGTTTTCGATATCAGCCATTCCTGAAACCCTTTATAATTGGGCTTTGCTGGGCTATCATCACCATTTTGATTTCATCAGCCAGCAGCACTTTTAATTTAACTTTAGATTGGAATGTGTTGAAAGATGAACAAGCTTTGCAATTAGTGATGATGATTTTTTTGTTGCGAATTTTTGAAATGATATCGCTATGTATTCTTACTGATTTATTGCACATCAATACCGATAAAATAAATGGATTGAAAACAATTCCAACTTTATTTGGCGCAACAAAAACTTTTTGGATTGCGGCTCTGCTGGCTTGTTTTCAGTTGTTTTATGTTGCAGCAATGTTGTTGATGGATAGCAACAATTTTTGGCACATTGGTAAATTTTTAGTTGGCTTTTTATTGATTTTGTTGAGCATCTTTTTAATTCAAAAAAGAAGAAATGCTTATCAAATGGAAATTTTGTTAGACACTATAATTTTGATAGAAGGCTTGATTGGTATCAGTTTACTCTATTTTTTTTAGAACCATTTTTTTCGATAAAAATACCAACTGATGACAGCTGAAATTCCAAGCGAAATTAAAATGGTAACCCAAAATGCGCTTGGATAGTGCATTCCAGGTATCTCCACATTCATACCGTAAAATCCTGCCACCAAAGCTGGCAACGATAAAATGATGGTGATTGATGTTAATCTTTTCAAAATCAAATTCATATTGTTGTTGATGATACTTGCAAAAGCATCCATTGTACCACTCAAAATATTGGTGTAAATATTGGCTGTTTCTAATGCCTGCGAATTATCAATCAAAATATCTTCTACAATGTCTTGTTCTTCTTCGTTAAATTTCAAAAAATTACTGCGGCGCAATTTGTGCAACAACAATTCATTCAAACGCAAGCCAGTAACAAAATACACCAAACTTTTTTGAATCGTCATAATTTTCAATAACTCTTCATTTCTGTTGCTGTTGTATAATTCTTCTTCGTAAGTATTTCTTTTGCTGTTCAATTCTTTCAAATATTCCATGAACATCATCACATTTTTTTCGAGCAGTAACAACACAAATTGTGTGTTATTAATTTGTTCAGTATTTTTAATGAACTGATTGAAAAACGAAGTGGTTGCTGGGTTTTGATAAGGTGAAATAGTTATTACATCATTGCCCGCCAAAATAATTCCGATTGGAATAGTAATGAAAATTGCATCCGTTTCATTAGGCGAATTTTCATTGATGATGGGTGTTTTAATTACCAAAAATTTCACCCCATCATCTGTTTCAAAACGTGGACGTTCATCAATATCCATTGAATCGTTTAAGAAATCAATCGGGATAGCTAATTTTTCAGATAATTCTCTTAATAAATCAGCTTTACAAGGCGGATAAATATTAATCCAACAGTCATTTTCATAACTCGGAATTTCTACAATCCTGTTGTTGCGATATTTAAAATATTGAATCATTTTTTGCGTTGCAAAAGTAGAACATTAAAAAAGTAAAAAGCTGAAATGATTGTGAAAAAATTGTTTTTAATTTCGATGAAATAAAAAAAAGCGTTTCGAAAATTCAAAACGCTTTTTTGTTGCGGTGTTAAAATTATCTTTTTAATGCGAAGCTAAAAACTTTTTGCAATAATGCACTGGCTTGTTGAACCGGATTCGCTCGGATATTTCTTTCTTCATCAGCGATTTTTAAGAAAATTCCATCAATAGCTTTTTGTGTTACAAAACCTGCTAAATCAGTAGTTACGGGCTGTACAAACGGAATTTTATTATAAGTTCCCATCACATCGCTCCAATATTTTGTAGCGTTTGATTGATTTAATGATTGTTGAATTACAGGTTTGAAAGATTGCGTTAATTGATTGGTTGTAACACGGCGCAAATAATCAGTTGCCGATGTTCCACCACCTTTTAAAATGCCCATTGCATCGGTAAAACTCATTTGTGTAATGGCATTTACAAATATTGGTTTTGCTTGTGCCGATGCACTTTCAGCACCGCGATTAAATGACAAGATAGCATTATCAACCAAGCTACCCATGCCTATTTCACGTAGTTTATCCTCCACATTTTTTGCTTCGGGCGGCATTAATATTTTTACTGCTGCATCTTTAAAAAATCCATCAACAGCCGATAATTTATCAGTGCCTTTGCCAGTGCCTTGTTGCAGTGCTTGTTTCAAGCCGCTGATAACTTCGTTTTGTGTTGGAGTTGCGCTGGTGCCAGTGCCAGTGGTGTTGCCCATTTCATTGGCAACATTGTTTACCGTTTTCATAATGTCTTGTTCACTGATTGAACCGCAACTCATCATTGACATGGCTGTTGCAACTGAAAGAATAAAAGTGTTTAATTTCATGCGAATAAAATATTTGTGATTGTTTGTTTTAATTTCAATAATCTTGCCGAAAATTTCAGCAATAATTTTTGCGAAATTAAAACTTAAATCGGAAATCAAAATTTTATGGCAAATCATTTACAACAAAAATTTTCATCACTCACTCAAAACTATTCAGGGCTTACCATTGGCATTGTTTGCGCCGAATGGAATGCAATTGTGTTAGATGAAATGTTACAACGATGTATTGAAACATTGCAACATTATAAAGTGAAGCATATTGAAGTAATCAAAGTGCCTGGTAGTTTTGAAATTCCGTTTGCAACCAAACATTTGTGTTGCGAATTGAATGTAGATGCTGTTATTGCGATGGGTTGTATTATAAAAGGAGAAACGATGCACGATGTGGTTTTGGCGCAAAGTGTTACTGATGCTTTGATGCAATTAAATATGATGCAGAACAAACCAGTTATCTTAGGTGTTTTGACTGTAAATAGCCAGCAGCAAGCAGTTGAGAGAGTGAATGGTGTTCATGGCGACAAAGGAAAAGAATGTGCCGAAACGGCTTTGCGTATGTGTGAAATTGCAAAATTGAAACAAAAATAAAATGAAAATTTATACTAAAAATGGGGATGGTGGCACAACTCAATTAATTGGTGGCACACGAGTTCCGAAACATCATGTTCGCATTGAAGCTTATGGAACGGTGGATGAATTGAATTCGCATATTGGTATGTTGGCTGATTTAATTAGTGATTTGAAAAATGAACAAGATTTGTTGCGAATTATTCAAGATAAATTATTTACGCTGGGTTCGTTATTAGCTGCCGACCCTGAAAAAAGTAAAATGAAATTGCCAACTATAAAATTGAATGATGTAGAAATTTTAGAAAAAGCAATTGATGCGATGGATGAGCAATTGCCAAACATGACACACTTTATTTTACCAGGCGGAAATGTGGCTGTATCGCAGGCTCACATAGCCCGATGTGTGTGTCGAAGAGCAGAAAGAATGATTACACATTTGAATGAAATTTCACCAGTTGAGGCTATTATTATTCAATATTTGAATCGCTTGTCGGATTATTTATTTACGCTTGGGCGATTACTTTCGAAGCACTATAATGCAGAAGAAATAAAATGGATTCCGAAAATGGAAGATTAATTTTCGTCGTTAAAATCTCTTTCCACTTCGTCCATCAACACAATATCAATAGCTTCAGAAACTGTTGGAACAATTTGCAAAATGCTATCTAATTGAGAAATTTTAATCAATTTCATCACATTATCATTTGCACCTGCCATTACAAAAGTACCGTTAGCTTGCTTGCATACACGGTTTCCAACCAACAACGCACTTAATCCACTGGAATCAACAAAACCAACTTTTGTTAAATCCAACACCATGTTGCGAACACCTTCGGCATGGAGCGTTACTAATTCAGTTTTAAATTGTGTGGCATTGATGGAGTTTAATTTTTCTTCCAGAAGAGCCAGCAAACAGTATTTTTCTTGACGGTCGATAAAAAATTTCATACAGTTAACTTTGTTTTGTGAATAAACACTTGGCGTAAAAGTATAGCTTTATTGCGTATTTCCAAATCACAAGTTTACCTTTATTTCAAGATTTTTTGAAATGCCGAAAATGCTGAGCGAAAATGTTTGAAAAAATATTTTCTTAAAACTACAACATTTATACGTGTTTTAACGTCTTATAGTTGTGAAACGTATTTTATTATTTTGAAAAAATCAAAACAAAAAAAACATGGAAGCAAAATTTTCGCCTAAAGTAAAAGAGGTTATTAATTACAGCCGTGAGGAGGCTTTGCGATTAGGACACGATTTTATTGGCACCGAACATTTGTTATTAGGCTTAATAAGAGATGGAGATGGATTGGCTATTAAAATCTTGAAATCGTTGAAGGTTGAAATTTCTGATTTAAGGAAAAATTTAGAAAATTCGATTAAAGACAAAACAAGTTTTACCACACCAAACGTCAATAATTTACCACTCACCAAACAGGCTGAAAAGGTAATGAAATTGGCTATGTTAGAGGCTAAAGCACATCGCAGTAAAATGATTGGCACCGAACATTTATTGTTATCAATTTTGAAAAACAAAGACAATGTTGCTACGCAATTGTTGAACAATTATGATGTGGATTATGAACTGTTTAAAAATGAATTAGGTATGATGGGTAACGATGTTCCACCAGAAATTAAAAATGATATTTCGGGCGAAGGACATGATGATGATTTTGATGATGAACCAAAATCAAGCGGTATGGGTGCTGCAAAAAAATCACCAGGAAATACCAAATCTAAAACGCCAGTGTTGGATAATTTTGGTAGAGATATTACAAAATTAGCCGAAGAAGATAAACTCGACCCAATCGTAGGCAGAGAAAAAGAAATTGAACGTGTTTCACAAATTTTATCACGAAGAAAAAAGAATAATCCAGTATTAATTGGTGAACCAGGAGTGGGTAAAACCGCCATCATAGAGGGTTTGGCGAGATTGATTGTGCACAGAAAAGTAAGTCGTGTTTTATTTAACAAACGAATTGTGATGTTAGATTTAGCATCATTAGTAGCTGGTACAAAATATCGTGGGCAGTTTGAAGAACGCATTAAAGCCATCATGAACGAATTAGAAAAGAACCGTGATGTCATTTTATTTATTGATGAAATTCACACCATCGTTGGCGCAGGTGGCGCAAGCGGAAGTTTGGATGCCAGCAATATTTTCAAACCAGCTTTAGCTCGTGGTGAGCTGCAATGTATTGGTGCTTCTACATTAGATGAGTATCGTCAATACATCGAAAAAGATGGTGCATTAGATAGAAGATTTCAAAAAGTAATTGTTGACCCACCATCACCCGAAGAAACGGTGGAGATTTTGAAAAATTTACGAACGACTTACGAAGAATTTCACAACGTAACTTACAATGATGAAGCCATCAACACTTGTGTAACTATGAGTGTGCGCTACATTACAGATAGATTATTGCCCGATAAAGCAATTGATGTATTGGATGAAGTGGGTGCAAGAGTGCATTTGAAAAATATTCATGTGCCATCTAACGTGTTGTCATTAGAAAAAGATATTGAGAACATTAAAGAAGAAAAAAATGTTGTGGTGAAATCACAACAATATGAAAAAGCTGCACAATTAAGAGATACCGAACGTCAGCTGGAAGAGCAATTAGAAACTGCCAGAAAAAAATGGGAAGAAGAAAGTAAGAGCATGCGTTATCCAATTACCGAAGAAGATATTGCTGAAGTAATTGCCATGTCAACTGGTATTCCTGTAAAACGAATTGCACAAAAAGAAAGTGAGAAATTATTGCAAATGAAAACTGACTTGGTGAAACAAGTGGTTGGGCAAGATGAAGCAGTAATGAAGGTAGTGAAAGCCATTCAACGTAATCGTGTTGGTTTAAAAGACCCTAAAAAGCCAATCGGAACTTTCTTGTTTTTAGGACCAACAGGCGTTGGTAAAACTGAATTAGCAAAAGCATTGGCTCGATATTTATTTGATACGGAAGATGCTTTAATAAGAATTGATATGAGCGAATACATGGAGAAATTTAATGTAAGCCGCTTGGTTGGTGCTCCTCCGGGTTATGTTGGTTATGAAGAAGGTGGGCAATTAACTGAAAAAGTTCGTCGTAAACCATACAGTGTTGTGTTGTTAGATGAAGTTGAAAAAGCACATCCAGATATTTTCAACGTGTTGTTGCAAGTGTTTGATGATGGTATTTTAACGGATGGAATGGGTAGAAAAATTGATTTCAAAAACACTATCATCATCATGACATCAAACATTGGTGTTCGCCAATTGAAAGACTTTGGAACAGGTGTTGGATTTGGTACTTCGGCAAAAGAAGCCCGAAAAGAAGAAGACCAAAAAGGAGTGATTGAAAAATCAATTCGCAAAACATTCTCACCAGAGTTTATTAATCGTATTGATGAAATGATTGTGTTCAATTCATTAACGCAAAAAGAAATTCACAGCATCATTGATATTGCATTGGAAAGTTTGTTGAAACGAATTCAGAATTTGAAATTTGAATTGGAAATTACTGATGCAGCAAAAGATTTTGTTGGTGAAAAAGGTTACGACCCTGAATATGGCGCAAGACCTTTGCACCGTGCCATTCAGAAATGGTTAGAAGACCCATTAGCCGAAGAATTACTTTCGCTAAATGCTAAAGAAGGTGATATTTTGGTGGTGGATAGAAAGGATAAAGAAGATAAATTATTCATCACTTTAAAAGGTGGCAAGGAGCCGAAGAAACCGAAAAAAGAGTCGAAAGAATAATTTAGTTTCAAAACAAAAAAGCCACTTCAAATGAAGTGGCTTTTTTGTTTTGCTATTGTTTCTTTTTAGTTAGAGTTAATGCACGTTTACAACAATTTTTGTGGTGTCGGAATTGCAAAGATTGTAGTAAAAATATTGAGAATGCTTTTGATTTTTGAAAGTCCAAACTAAACTTCGACGAACTAATGCATCAACAGTTTGAGCATAATAACCACTACAAGAAATAGAATCAATAAAAATGGCTGAATAAATTTTTTGAAACGGTCCATAATTACTTCCTGAAGAAAAACAATATGCCCTATTAAGAGTATCAGTAGCCCAACTAAAAATTTCTGACGAATTGTATGTAGAGTCAATATTAAAAACAAGTTATACTATTGTTTTTTTGATTGGTGGCAAGATGTAATATTTTACGTGGGTATCTTCTAAGCAGCCATAAGGGTCACAAAATTCAATCTGACCATAATAATAATAATAATGGTTTGGAATTCCAGTCCAATCAAGAAACCAAGAATCATCTGCCTGTTTTTTCATAACAACACTAAAATACCCAGAGGCATCAGTTCTTGTGGTAGCTGAAAATGGTTTAAGACCATTATAATAACAACTTATTGTTTTGTTGGCATAAGGTAAAGACGAGCAACTATATAATAAATAGCCATCAACAACTACAGTGCTTTTTAAACTTTTACAAGCAATAAAAAAACTTGTAGAAATTATTACAATAACAAGCAAAATATTTAAAGACTTAATTTTCACTTAACGAAATTAAACAAATAATTTTGTTGCTCCAATTTTTCATTTCAAAATTATGTTACAAACCGATGTATTAGTGATTGGTAGCGGCATTGCAGGTTTAACTTATGCTTTAAAAACTGCGGTAGCTCAACCCGATTTGAATATTTTAATCATCAGCAAAAGCGATGAAGATGAAAGCAACACCAAATATGCACAAGGCGGCATTGCAGGCGTAACGGACACTTCCAACGATTCATTTGCAAAACATATCGAAGATACTTTGATTGCTGGTGATGGTTTGTGTAATCCGCAAACGGTTGAAATTACTGTAACCGAAGCACCACAGCGCATTGCCGAGTTGATTGATTGGGGAACAAATTTTGATAAGGACAAAATTGGTGAGTTTGATTTGGGCAAAGAAGGCGGTCATTCGGCATTTCGCATTTTGCATCATAAAGATGTTACAGGCAAAGAAATCGAACGGGCTTTGTTGGCAAAAATTAAAGCGCAAAAAAACATTAAAATCATCACTCATTGTTTTGTGATTGATTTAATTACGCAACATCATCTTGGGCAATTAATTACCAAAGCCACACCCGATGTAGAATGTTATGGCGTTTATGTTTTAAATACATCAACCCAACAGATTGAAAAAGTTTTAGCAAAGGTTACAATGCTTGCTACTGGCGGCGTTGGACAGGTTTATCGTACTACAACAAACCCTCGAATTGCCACTGGCGATGGCGTTGCGATGTTATATCGGGCTAAAGGAAGAGTTGAAAATATGGAGTTCATTCAGTTTCATCCAACAGCACTTTACAACACTGGCGAAAGTCCTTCGTTTTTAATTACCGAAGCAGTGAGAGGCAAAGGTGGAATTTTGCGAAATAGAAATGGCGAAGCATTTATGAAAAACTACGATAGCCGTGTAGAGCTTGCCCCACGTGATATTGTGGCTCGTGCGATTGATAACGAGATGAAAAAAAATGGCGATGAAAATGTTTTTTTGGATTGCACAAAAATTGATGTAGATGATTTTGTGCAGCACTTTCCAAACATTTACAACAAGTGTTTAAGCATCGGAATTGATGTGATGAAACAAATGATTCCTGTGGCTCCAGCGGCACATTATAGTTGCGGTGGAATTAAAGTAAATGAGTTTAGTCAATCGTCTATCACCAATTTATTTGCCTGCGGCGAATGCAGTAGTACCGGGCTTCACGGCGCAAATCGATTAGCAAGTAATTCGTTGTTGGAAGCTTTAGTTTTTGCACATAGAGCCAGTTTAAAAACATTGGAATTGGTTGATAATATTTCATTCAACAATAAAATTCCAAACTGGAATGCCGAAGGAACTTCAACGCCAAAAGAAATGATTTTAATTACACAAAGCATCAAAGAAATTCAATCCATCATGAGTGATTATGTGGGTATTGTGCGCAGCAATGTGCGCCTGCAACGAGCCATGCGCCGTATTGATTTGTTGTGGGAAGAAACAGAAACATTGTACAACAGCACTTTTGTTTCGCCGCAATTGTGTGAATTGAGGAACTTAATTACGGTGGCTTATTTGATTACCAAATGTGCACAGTTTCGTAAAGAAAGCCGTGGCTTGCATTTTAATACAGATTATCCAGCAAAATTTAATTTTGGAATGAATGTAATTTGGTGAAAAATAAATTTGGAAATAATCGACACGTGTCGTATATTTGCATGACAAATGTCGTATAAATGAAAAAAACCAAAGAATATAAAATCGTAGAAGATAATTTTTCAACAGCCGAAGAACCAGCTTTTGAATATCTTGTAAGCACTACTCAGCAAGGATTTTACTTCAATTCGTTTGAAAATTTAACAGCAAAAGTTCCTTTCAATTATTCGGATTGGAGCAATGTTTTGCATCTTTCCGAGCGAACTTTGCAACGCTATAAAAAAGCCCACAAAAAATTTGATTCCATTCAAGCTGAAAAAATATTGTCTATAACTATGCTTTTTAATAGAGGTAATGAAGTGTTTGAAAATGCTGAAAATTTTCAAAAATGGATTGAATTACCAAATGCTGCATTAGGCAATAAAAAGCCGATTGATATTATGGATAACGCATTTGGTATTCAAATGATAAATGATGAATTGGGAAGAATTGAACACGGTATTTTAGCATAACCGATGATTATATTTCGATTATCTAAACAAAAATATGCTCATGATTTAAGCGGCTTTGGTGCTGAAAAATATGGCGGCAGATGGAACAGCAAAGGCTTGCCAATGCTGTATTGTAGCGAAAATATTTCGTTGTGTATGTTAGAAATTTTGGTGAATGTGCCACATACAATTTTGCCGAAAAACTTACAATTGATTGAAATCAAAATTCCTGAAAACTCTATTTTTATTTTTCAAAAAAAAACATTGCCGGATGATTGGCAATCGAATCCGATTTCAATTTCTACACAAAAAATTGGTGATAAATTTTTAAGAGAAGAAAAATATTTGGCGTTGAAAGTGCCGTCATCAGTAGTTCCTAATGAGTTTAATATTTTACTGAATCCGAATCATCCACTGTTTTCAAAAGTAAAAATTGAAAAAATACAGCCATTTCCAATTGATAAAAGATTGAAACTTTGACTTTACTTTTACTCACCATTTTTTGATTTTGGAAAACTTATTACAACAACCGATTGAGTATTTAAAAGGCGTTGGACCTGCCCGAGCCGAATTGCTGAAAAAAGAATTGAACATTTTTTCTTTCAGCGATTTGTTGCAACATTATCCGTTTCGATACATGGATAGAACAAATTTTTCAACGATAAAAGAAATTGATAGTGATGAAAAATATTATCAACTTAAAGGAATTATTACGTCGGTAAAAACGATTGGCGAAAACCGTCAAAAACTATTGGTTGCTACATTTAAAGATGCAACTGGTGTTTGCGAATTGGTGTGGTTTAAAGGTGTGCAATGGATGGAAAAATCTATTCAAATTAACCAAGAATATGTTGTTTTTGGTCGCCCACAATTGTTCAACAATCGTTATAATTTTCCGCATCCTGAAATTGAATTAGTGAAAGAAATAAATGCCGATGGTGTGCAAAGTGGTTTGTATCCTGTTTATTCTACCACCGAAAAATTAAAGCTCAAAGGCTTTTCCAGCAAGGCTTTGGCGAAGATTCAAAAAACATTATTGCAACAATTAAAGCCACATGATGTGGTTGAAATTTTGCCGCCCCATTTAATTTCAGAATTGAAATTGATGATGCGTTTTGATGCATTGCAAAACATTCATTTTCCTCAGAATTTTTCTACTCAACAACAAGCAGAACGAAGATTAAAATTTGAAGAATTATTTTTGATTCAATTAAGATTATTGAGAACAAAAATCAGTAGACATCAATCTACGCCTGGGTTTGTGTTTGAGAAAATCAATAACTGCTTCGATAATTTTTACAAAAATTATTTACCATTTGAATTAACGAATGCTCAAAAAAGAGTGATTCGTGAAATCAGAAAAGATGTGTTGTGTGGCAAACAAATGAACCGATTGTTGCAAGGTGATGTAGGCAGCGGAAAAACAATTGTGGCATTGATGAGTATGTTGATGGCGATTGATAATGGTTATCAGGCTTGCATCATGGCACCAACTGAAATCCTTGCACAGCAACACTTTGAAGGCATTAGCAGTTTGTTGAAAGACATGAATATTAAGGTTTCAATTTTAAGTGGTTCAACAAAATCAAAGGAAAGAAAATTGATTCAAAGTGAATTGGAAAGTGGCGAAATAAAAATTTTAATTGGCACTCATGCATTGATTGAAGACACAGTGCAATTTAAAAATTTAGGATTGGCTGTGGTGGATGAACAACACAAATTTGGTGTGCAACAACGTGCTGCTTTGTGGCGAAAAAATTCAACGCCGCCGCATATTTTGGTGATGACTGCCACACCAATTCCACGGACTTTAGCGATGACTTTGTATGGCGATTTGGATAACAGTGTGATTGATGAATTACCTCCGGGACGTAAACCCATAAAGACTTTACACAAATTCGATACGGCTCGATTGCATTTGTTTGGTTTGATAAAAGAAGAAATTGCAAAGGGCAGACAAGTGTATGTGGTGTATCCTTTGATTGAAGAAAGTGAGCAATTGGATTTGAAAGATTTGATGGATGGTTATGAAAGTTTTGCTCGTGAATTTCCGCTGCCAAATTATCGCATTAGCATTGTTCATGGGCGGCAAAAGCCCGAGGATAAAGAGTTGGAGATGCAACGATTTGTAAAAGGCGAAACACAAATTATGGTGGCAACCACGGTGATTGAAGTGGGTGTGAATGTGCCAAATGCAACGATGATGGTGATTGAAAGTGCCGAACGATTTGGACTTTCGCAATTGCATCAACTTCGTGGAAGGGTTGGTAGAGGCGGCTCACAGAGCTATTGCATTTTGATGACTGGCAATAAATTAGGTGCCGATGCACGTACACGAATGAAAACCATGTGCAGCACCAATGATGGCTTTGTGATTGCAGAAGTTGATTTAGAACTTCGTGGACCAGGTGATTTAGAAGGCTTGCAACAAAGTGGTGTGATGAATTTACACATTGCTAATTTAGCCACCGACCAACGCATTTTACAAACAGCAAGGGATAAGGCAAACGAAATTTTAGAACAAGACGCATTGCTTCAAAAGCCCGAACACCAAAGACTTTTACAGCTCATTAAAAATGTAGAAGTGGAGAAAAAAGTGTGGGGGAAAATTTCGTGAGTGTAAATGAATCATGATTTGTCTAAATTTATTTCACCTTTTTATCATCCTTCCAAATTTCTAAATAATATCGGGTTTTGTCGGCGGCATCTAATTTATATTGCTCACCATCTTTCACCGATTTACTCATCGAAATCTTTTTTGTGCCGATGTAATCGTACCATTCTAATTCTTTGCTTTGATTGATTTCTAAAATTTTACCTGTAGTATCCTTTTTGACATCATAGTATCTATTGAGCAACTTTGATTGCGCTTCATCAAAATAAGGAACAGCTACAAACTCCCATGAATACAGCATTTGAAGCCTACGATTGAAGAAATAAGTTTTATCAAATCCGTCCATATTCATTTGATGAAAGGAAGAAGTGTCTTTAAAATAAATGGAAACATTATTAAAGTCAGAACTACTCCATTGGTGAAATTCTCGAATCGAATCATTGACGATAGAAATCCATACTAACAGATTGCTTTCATCACAATGACTATACCTTAATTTGAAACTATTCTCTCCCTTTTTTATAACATTAAAACATTCTTTAAAAACAATATCGCTATCATATTTTTGATTGCAGTCTTTTATAATTTTCCCATTAAGCTGTTTATTATGATTCTCGTAAATAGATTTAATTTTTCCAAGAAAAAAAGAATCGTTATAAATCTTTACTTGCAGATTAAAAAACGGACTTTCGATATGGTAATCTTTTTGTTGGTTGCCTTTTGTAACAGTTAATTTGGTAGAACGAAAAATTTGTGAAGCCACTTCTTTGTAGCTATCCTGCGCATTGGCAATGCCACACAAAAAAACACTAAAAATTATTACTGCTACTGTTTTAATCATAATCAATTTGAATCGAACAAAAATAGTTGATTCCATTTAATTCAATCCCTTCATTTTTTTAACTTCGCCGCTCGTAATTTCTAATTCGTAAATCGTAATTCAAATAATGACATCAAGCGAAATCCGCCAACAGTTTTTAGATTTTTTCAAAAGTAAAGGACATTTGATTGTTCCCTCAGCGCCGATTGTGGTGAAGAACGACCCCACTTTGATGTTTACCAATGCTGGCATGAATCAGTTCAAAGATATGTTTTTGGGCAATAAAAAACCGATAGACAAACGTGTAGCTGATACACAAAAGTGTCTTCGTGTTTCGGGCAAACACAATGATTTGGAAGAAGTTGGTGTTGACACGTATCATCACACGATGTTTGAAATGCTTGGTAATTGGAGCTTTGGCGATTATTTCAAAAAAGAAGCGATTGAATGGAGTTGGGAATTGTTGACGAAAGTTTACAAAATAAATCCCGACCAATTATACGTTACCATTTTTGAAGGTGATGCAAAAGAAAATTTAGCAAAAGATGAAGAAGCTTACAACTGGTGGTTGGCTGCTGGTGTGCCTGCTGAGCGAATTTTGTTGGGCAATAAAAAAGATAATTTCTGGGAAATGGGCGATACTGGTCCTTGTGGGCCATGTACTGAAATTCATTATGATGGCAGAACCGCAGAAGAACGCAAAACTACACCTGGTGCTAGTTTGGTGAATGCTGACAATCCTCAAGTAATTGAAATCTGGAACAATGTGTTCATGGAATTTAACCGTAAAGCGGATGGTAGTTTGGAAAAATTACCAGCGCAACATGTTGATACAGGCATGGGCTTCGAGCGTTTGGTTCGTGTGATGCAAGGCAAACAAAGCAATTATGATACAGATGTTTTCAGCGAAACGATTGCTGCAATTGAGAAAATCGTTGGGATGAAATATGCTGCTGATGACACAAAAGCTTCAGTTGCTTTTCGTGTATTAGCCGACCACATTCGTACTATTTCCTTTGCAATCGCTGATGGGCAGCTGCCTTCGAGCAATGGCGCAGGTTATGTGATTCGTAGAATCTTGAGAAGAGCGGTGCGTTATTACCACACTTTTTTGAATTACAAACAACCCTTGTTGTTTCAATTGGTTCCCGTTATTGCAAAACAATTTGAAAATGTTTTTCCTGAATTGAGCCAACAGCAAGACTTTGTGGCGAATGTAATTTTGGAAGAAGAAAATTCATTCTTGAAAACTTTAGGAGATGGTTTAAAAATTATTGAACACTTCATTCAACAAAGAAATGCTTTGATTCAAGTTGAATCAATCGGTTCTGGCAAGCACTATGAAATGCAGCCTAAAAATAAAATTTATACATGGGAACATCTTGCTGATATTTCTAAATACGACCCATACTTTCAAACAAGACCTCACAGCGAACTATTTTCAAATTTTGAAAAATCAATTAAAAAGAATGCTGTAATGGAAGGAGGAATTGCTTTTTTATTAAGTGATACAAATGGCTTCCCTTTTGACTTGACACTTTTAATTGGAAGAGAATCTGGTTTTACAGTTGATGAAAATGAATTTCTAAAATTACTTCAACAACAAAAAGATAAAAGTAAAAAAGCTGCTGCTACTGAAACTGGCGATTGGCAAGTGTTTAAAGATGGTGCTGTGAAGTTTGTGGGTTATGAAGCAACAACTGCTGAATCATCAGTTTTGAAATACAGAAAAGTAAAACAAAAAGATAAAGAACTGTATCAAATTGTGTTGGATGTTACGCCTTTTTATGCTGAAAGTGGCGGTCAGGTGGGCGATACTGGATATATAGATTTTGGCACTGGAAAAATCAGAGTTATTGATACTAAAAAAGAAAATGATTTGATAATTCATCTGATTGAAAAAGAACCTCTTATTTTCGGTAATAAAGTTAAAGCTGAAATTGATATTGAAAGACGTAAAAGAATAAGTCGAAATCATTCTGTTACTCATTTGATTCATTCTGCTTTAAGAACTAAATTAGGAAAAGGAGTTGAACAAAAAGGTTCATTAGTATCTGACCATTCGATGAGATTTGATTTTTCTTATACCAATAAAGTTCATGTTGACGATTTATTATTCGTCGAAGATTTAGTGAATAAAAAAATTAGCGAAGCAATTAAAGTTGAGATTAATGAATTGTCTAAAGAAGAAGCATTGAAATTAGGTGCAATGGCATTGTTTGGAGAAAAATATGGAGATAAGGTTCGTGTAGTAACAATGGACAAAGATTATTCAATTGAATTGTGTGGAGGCACCCATGTAAAATCAACAAATGAAATTGGTTTTTGTAAAATAATAAGCGAAGCTGCTGTTGGTTCTGGTGTGAGAAGAATAGAAGTAATAACTGGTGAGGCTGCTATAAATTTTGTTCACGAAAAATTAGCACTTTTAGATGCAATAAAAAGTCTTACCAATAACCCTAATCCGATTAATGTTATTCAAAAATTGCAAATCGAAAATGACTCTTTGCAAAAGCAAATTGAAAAATTAGAAGCCAAACAATTGGTTGTTCTTCGTCAGGAATTGTTGCAGAAAAAACAAATTATCAACAACACAACTGTCGTTGCTGAAATGATAGAAGTGAGCAATGCCGATGCTTTGAAAAAAATGTGTCATGAATTCAAAACAGAAATTGAAGGCAATTATTTAGTTTGTTTGGCTGCGAATATTGGCGGCAAAGCAAGTGTTGCTGTAGCTGTAAATGATAACTCATCATTGGATGCAGGAAAAATTATTAAAGAACATATTGCTCCACTTATCAAAGGTGGCGGCGGTGGAAACAAATCTTTGGCAACTGCTGGAGGAACTGATGTGAGTGGGATTGAGAAGGCATTGGAAAAAGTGAAAAGTTTAGTGAGTTAATGCAACTGATACCAAACATAAAATACACTTTTAAAACGAATTGTTCGATTGATGAAGCAAGGCAAACTTTAAAAGATAACATTGGAACTTATGATGAATACTTTTGGAGTTTCGCTTCTTCAAAAAGATATTTCGGCGAGATAGAAGGCAATCAAATTGAAATACGTAGAAGATTTGGGAAAAACAGAACGCCAACTGTTCGTGGTCAATTCATTCAAACAGTCAGCAGTTGTGAAATTGATATTCAAATTAAACCAGACAAAAGCATAAAACTATTCGGATACCTCTTTTACATTGCTCTACTTGGTTTCGGTGTTTATAAAACAATTCAATTTCCAGAAGATGCAACTACATACTTTGTATTTTTTCCTTCAGTAATTTTCTCGGTTATATTGACTTGGAATTCTGTTTATCAAATAGAAAAAAGAAAATCAAAAGAATTTTTGGAACAAATTTTAAATCAAAATTCATAAAAGATATTAGGTGAAATAAAAATTACTTCAACCTCTTAATTCTTTTTTCACAAAAAGTTTGCGGCAGGATAAAGGCAATAAAACTTATTCGTCTATTTTAGCAGCCTATGAATGAACACAACCAACCATTGGTTGCAGTGGTAATTTTAAATTGGAATGGCAAACATTGGTTAGAAAAATTTCTGCCCAGCGTTGTTGCTCATGCTTATCCCAATCAAAAAATAATTGTTGGCGATAATGCTTCAACTGATGATAGCATTAGTTTTTTAAAAGAAAAATATCCTGCTGTTCAAATCATTCAAAACACTACCAACGAAGGATTTGCAGGCGGTTACCAAACTGTTTTACAACAAGTAAAAGCCGATTATTTTGTTTTGCTCAACAGCGATGTTGAAGTAACAAAACATTGGATTGAACCAATTATCGAATGGATGGAAAGTGATGAAAAATTAGCAGCTTGCCAACCTAAAATTCGTTCGTATCATCAACCCGAACTATTTGAATATGCTGGTGCAGCAGGTGGTTTCATTGATAAAAACGGCTTTTTATTTTGTCGCGGCAGAGTGTTTAATCATCTTGAAATAGACGAAAAACAATACGACAATAATCTCGAAATATTTTGGGCAACAGGTGCTGCGATGTTTGTTAAAGCAAAATTATTTCATGCCGTAGGTGGCTTAGATGCTACATTTTTTGCTCATCAGGAAGAAGTTGATTTATGTTGGCGATTGAAAAATGCAGGTTATAAAATCGGTTATTGTGGGCAATCAACTGTGTATCATGTAGGTGGTGGAATGTTACCACAAGGCAATCCAAGAAAGACTTATTTGAATTTCCGCAACTCCCTTTTTTTATTGTTTAAAAATTTGCCATTACACCGCTTGCCTTATATTTTCTTAAAACGAACGGCATTAGATTTTTTAGCAGCCATGGTAGCTTTGAAAGAAGGAAAACATAAAGATACATGGGCTGTTTTCAAAGCTCATTTTTCATTTTATATTTTGCTACCCACCATGATTCAAGAACGCAGAAAAATGAAACGTTTAAATGTTTTTATTAGCGATTCATTTCATAAAGGCGAGCCTGGATATTACGACCAAAGCATTGTTTGGGATTTCTTTATTAAAAAGAAAAGAAAATTTGAAGGGTAAATTCTAATTCACTCCTGAATCATCTTTTTTACGCTTAAATAGTTTAGTCAAAAAGCCACCGAGTGCTGCAACACCCATCACTATGAATTTCCAACCTGCTACTAAAGCACCAAGAATTATTTTAAACAATCCAGCTTTTGCTGCAACACCTCCCAAGATTAGTGCTGCAATGCCATATTCAGCTACTTTATCAGTTTTGCTATCAAAGTCTTCGTATCGATTTCCTTTTTCAAAATTCACAAAGCCAATTACTTTTTGCATTTCATTTTTAACTTCAGTCAATTGAGGTTTTAAAGCAATTGCATTCAACACCAAAACTCCTTTTCTGCCTAAAATTCTAACATTGTAATTAAGCGTATGAATTGAATCACTGCCAATTTTTAATTCTTTTGCCCAATACAATTTATGCGTATTTTTATCGTACGATGGTTGCTCTGCCCAACCAACCATATCCATGGTTGAATAACCTTGTTTAACCCTTTCAGGATTTTCTTTTTGCATAGCCTCCTGAATTTGTTTCAACAACTCGTCATATTTTATTTCAGAAGCATCATCATCCTTTACATGACCATCTTCACTATAAGTAATTTCAATACCCCAAGTACCTGAGCTGATGGGTGTTAAATCGCTCGGAAACAGCATTCCTAAACCTTTTTCAGAAGGTGGATTTTGCCACACTTTTTCCAATACAAATTTTGCTTGGTCAGGATTTAAATAACCAAACTCTTGAGGCACATTCATTTTTGCTAACCCTCCAGGCAATACAATTTCGCCATGAGTATATTGTGTTTTCAACAAAATACTATCAATTAGTTTTTGTGTTTTTAAGCTATCTTCTTTTTGCGAAGAAGCATAAACTGAAATACTTAGGTAGCTAAAGAAGTAAAAGCAAATTGAAATTATCCGAATTAGTTTTCTCATTTTTTTATGTGTTTAGTTATTACAAATAAAATGATAAATTCTTTATCTACCTACAATTATTTTACTTTTGCATTTCTCAAAAAAAATTATGTCGAACAATCCACAACGCTATTTAATTACTGCGGCTTTGCCTTATGCCAACGGTCCTATTCATATTGGTCATTTAGCTGGCTGTCATTTGCCTGCCGATATTTACGCTCGTTTCAGAAGAATGCAAAATCATGAAGTTTTATTTATTTGCGGTACTGATGAACATGGCGTCCCTATTACGTTAGCGGCTCGAAAAGAACATACCACACCGCAAGCTGTGGCAGATAAATATCATGAAATCATTGACAAGGCGTTGTACAAATTTGGAATTTCATTTGATAATTTTTCAAGAACAACATCAGAAGTTCATCGTGAAACTGCCACCGATTTCTTTTTGGATTTGTACAACAAAAATTTGTTTGAAGAAAAAACTGAAGAACAGTTTTATGATGAAGAAAACAAGCAATTTTTAGCCGATAGATATATCATGGGCACATGCCCCAAATGCGCCAACGAAAGGGCTTACGGCGACCAATGTGAAAAATGTGGCAGCACTTTAAATCCACGTGATTTAATCAATCCGCATAGCACCATTTCATCAAAGCCATTGGTGATGAAAGAAACCAAACATTGGTATATTCCGTTGGATAAATATGAAGGCTGGTTGAGAGAATGGATTTTGGTTGGACACAAAGATGATTGGAAAACGAATGTATATGGTCAATGCAAAAGCTGGATTGATGGCGGTTTGCAGCCACGAGCAGTAACCCGTGATTTAGATTGGGGCGTTCCTGTTCCGTTGCCAAATGCCGAAGGAAAAGTTTTGTATGTGTGGTTTGATGCACCAATCGGTTACATTTCAGCTACTAAAGAAATCACTCCTGATTGGAAAAAATTCTGGTGTGATGAAAAAACACATCTGGTTCATTTTTTAGGAAAAGACAATATTGTTTTCCATTGCATCATTTTTCCTACGATGCTGAAAATGCACGGTGGATATGTGTTACCAGAGAATGTGCCTGCCAATGAATTTTTAAATTTAGAAGGAGATAAAATTTCAACTTCAAGAAACTGGGCAGTTTGGTTGCACGAATATTTAGAAGAATTTCCAGAGCAGCAAGATGTGTTGCGTTATGTATTAGCAGCCAACGCACCTGAAACCAAAGACAATGATTTTACCTGGAAAGATTTTCAAGACCGCTGCAACAGTGAGCTGGTGGCGGTTTTGGGCAATTTCTTTAATCGCACCATTGTGTTGTCGCAAAAATTTTGTGGCAGTAAAATTCCAAAACGTCATGTTGATTTAGAAACTGAAATGGAAAAAAATTTATGGTCGGAATTTGCAGAAATAAAAAAGCGCATGGAAGAATCTATGAGCCACTATCGCTTACGTGAAGCACTGGCAGAGATGATGAACGCTGCACGATTAGGCAATAAATATTTAACCGAACAAGAGCCTTGGAAAAAAGCAAAAGGCGATGTGTATGTGGGCGAAAATGATTTTGAGCAATTGCAAAATAAATATCGTGTTGAAAATTGCTTGCATCATTGCTTGCAGCTATCAGCGAATTTGGCGATTTTGATGTATCCGTTTATGCCTTTTACGGCGAAGAAAATTTTGTTGCATTTCAATATTTCAAAACGAGCCAATGAATTATTAAAATGGGAAAACGCAGGAAGAATGGATTTGTTGAGCGTTGGCTATCCCATCAACAATCCTGTTTTGTTGTTCAGAAAAATTGAAGATGAAGAAATTCAAGTGCAAGTTGAAAAATTGAAAATCAGTAAAGCGAATTATTTAGCGACGAATGCACCTGCAAAAATTGTTGAACCGATAAAACCCGAAATCACATTTGATGATTTTGCGAAAATGGATTTGCGAATTGGAACCATTATAGAAGCTGAAAAAGTGCCGAAAGCCGACAAACTTTTAAAACTAAAAGTAGATATTGGTAGCGAACAACGAACGGTTGTAAGCGGCATTGCACAACACTTTCAACCCGAAAAAATAATTGGGCAGCAAGTAACTTTGTTGTGCAATTTAGCACCACGAAAAATGAAAGGCATTGAAAGCCAAGGCATGATTTTAATGGCAGAAGATGCTGATGGCAAATTGAAGTTTATGATGCCGAATTCGGCTACGGCTAATGGTTCTGGAGTTAGCTAAAGTTTGGCGAACTTTAAAAGTTCGCCGAACTTGATTTCACAAAATGAAAAAACAACTCATAAAATATTGGCTCATTTTGATAGCTGCAATTGGTTTTGTTGCTTGTAATGATTCTGTTTCTGAAAAGACAATTAAAAAAATTACACGAACCAACTATACCTCCTTAAAATTTGATAGTCTTGTTTCCTCGAAGGATTTTAAATCTGTTATCAAGAAGCTTTGGAACAGCGATGTTAAGTCAAAAGGTGATAGCATGATTAATCCAGCCGATGGAATTTATCATAAAGTTTATTTGTCTTCGTTTTCTATCAAAAATGATTCTAAAGACTCGGTATTTTTAGAATGGGATACCTATATGAAAACTATCCCAATAGAATCAACCTATAAATTTTCTGACTTAAATGATAGCTGGGAAAAGAGAAGTATTGGCATAAGTGAATACTACATTGAATGGAGGAAAGTACAGCCATCTAAGTCATTTACTTTTTTTCATCTAAATGGAGAACTTGAAGACAGCATGATGTTTCGCTATTATTTCAAAACAGAACAATTCAAAGATTCATTGATGTGGCATGATGTGTATTACACGTTCAAAAACGATTCTTTCATCATTGTTCGGCAAACGGAAAATGAAAAATAATTTCACAGAGTTGCACAAAGAAACACGAAAGTGATAATACTACTAAATCCTAAAAAAAAACACCAACAGCACCTTTGGTGGTTACAAAAGTGCTGTATGAGTGTTTACAACAAAATAAACATGATGATTGGGTGAACATAATTTCTTACTGCTTAATAAATTTTGCGGTGTGTTTGCCTCCTTGTTCGTCAATAGCAGCAATGATATACCAACCGCTTTGTAAATTGGTTACTTCAATTTGTTGCATCAAGGCTGATTGATTGCCTTGCATCACCATTGCACCATTGATATTGAAAATGGAATAGTTCGTGATATTTAAAGGCTGCGCTGTTTCAACCGTGTTCAATGTAAAATTGACAACTGATGTAGCAGGATTAGGATATAGCTGCATTGCATTCTCATTGTTTGCAGCATCGGGCATGATGATGCTTTTTACTTGATTGGTGGCTAATGGATTTTCATAATCAAATTGCACTTGTGCGCTGTTAAAAATCACATCACCAGCTTTTACAGTTTGATTAGGCATTAATGAAAATTCAACAAACGCATTGCTGCCCATTAAATTAGTTGAGCTATCAGGCAATGCAATACTATCAAACAACCAAGTGATTTGATTGCCATTAATGCTCACACTATAATTATTGCTTGATATGCCTTGTGTAAAAGTGGAAGCATCTAAACCATCAGGAATAGTACTGGTTACAATGATATTGGTAGCTTCATAATTTCCTACGTTTTGAAAATTGATGCGATAATGCAAAGTATCAGTTTTGCTCACCAATTGGCTATCCGCACGATTGGTATAAACAATCATATCATTAGGGTCAACTGCACCAACAGTTTTTTGGTTAAATGTGGAAGTATTGTTTGCGTTATTCAAATCGCTGCAATGTCCGCTGATAGTAGCTTGTAAGTTTATCAATGTGCCAATAGTTGCATTTTTTGAAACGGAATCAATCATTTGAAAAGTGAATGCATCACCCGAATTTAAGTTGCTAATTACCCAATAGTAACTACCATCTTTTTTAAAACTCCAAGGTTTATCGCTGCTTAAAAAAGTTACGTTAGCATCAGGTGTGATTTTCATCGTATCGGTGCAACTGATTTGATTACCTTGATTGCCATATTCCACCACAGTTTTATTTCGCATACCTCTTCTTAATGCTGTGGCTGAAATAGCGGTGAACATATCCGTTCCATTTTTCGATGCTTTCAAAGCAAAGTTTTTTGCACTCACTGTTTCAGTGCTTTTTATAGTAACAGCATATTGACTGGTGCAAGTGGTTGAATAATTTGTAGGCGTTACAAATGAAATTGTGTAAGTGCCTGGTGCTAAGCGCAAAGTATAATTGCCGTTATTATCAGTATAAGTGAATAAGTTGCCCGGTGTTGCTTTCACTTTCACATTAACCATGCCTTTTTCATTGGTGTTGAAAGTGCAATTGTTATTCAAATCCTGAAAAACAGTACCTGTTACTTTAGCAGTTGATAATTCGTTGATGGTTAAAAACTGATTGATTCGTTGTTTGATAATTACCTGATGAATACCAGATGGCCAGTTGATAATAATGCTGTCAATAGTGGTTGAGGTATTTAATCCGAAATGATTCCACAAACTATTTTGTCCGCCAAAGCCCGATTGTGCATTCACTTCGCCAATTTGTTTTCTGCTGCCTGTAACAATTTTTATTCTTGCACCAATAGCCGATTTGTTTGACACATTGCCAATCAATCTGATGCTTATCCAATTGTTATTATTCAAGCTCGAAGAATTATTGGTGAATAAAAAATTCTTTTGATTACTGTGTGTAGCAATAGCAACATCCATATCACCATCTTTATCAAAATCGCTCCAACTGTTGGCAAATGAAAAACCAAAATCTTTACACAAAGGCTCATCAGTTTTTGCGGTGAAATTTCCAGCACCATCATTTAAGTATAAAAATTTTACCCCAATATCATTACACACCAACAAATCTAAATCACCATCATTATCAATATCTACAAAATTGCAACCATGCGAATTGCCACCTTGAGTAATAATAGAATTCGTGATTTTGGTAAATGTGCCATTGCCATTGTTTTTATAGAAATAACTTCCTGTAGCAGCATTTGAATTGGCAACGAATAAATCTAAATCACCATCATTATCTACATCGCCCCAACAACTTGCTACGGATGCGCCGCCATCAGTTACAATTGCACCAGTAGTGATGGCAGTAAAATTTCCATTACCATTATTATGATACAATTGATTTTTCAATTGATGATTATCAGGCACAAACAAATCAGGGTAACCATCATTATCATAATCAGCCCATGTTGCACCTACGCCATTGCCTTGTTGCATGGTGATGGGTGTATTAGTAATTTGTGTAAATGTGCCATTACCATTGTTGTGGTACAATTCATTGAATCGAGTGGTGCAATAATTACCTACATACAAATCAACAAAACCATCTCTATCATAATCAACCCATGAAGCCGATTGATAATAACCAACGCTATTGGTTAAGCCGCTGTTGGTGCTTAAGGTCAAATTTCCTTTGCCATCATTGATAAATAATTCGTTCATGAATTTGGTATCGTTAGCAATAAACACATCTAAATCACCATCATTATCAATATCAGCCCATGTTGAAGTGCAAGCCGTTGATAATGTTTTGGTGATATTATTTGTTGTTATTTTAGTGAAAGTGCCGTTGCCTAAATTGCGGTATAATAAAGATGGTTTTGTTTTGTCTTTATTCGTAAAAAACAAATCATCATTACCATCATTATCATAATCAATAAATGATACACTCCACGAATCGCTGGTATCTGTTGCAAAAGGTGCAACAGTGCTTTGTGTGAAAATTAATTTGCTAGCTGGTGTACAAGTGTTTAAAGAATTGCAGTTCGTTTTTACAGTGCAATCGTTGCCTGCTAACAATTGTGTTGCAGTTAGTATTAAACTGATACACATAAGGACGATGGAGTTTTTTAAATGATTCATTTTTCAGAAAACCTTTTTTGGTTTGGCACACCTTAGCCAATGTTGATACCAAAAAAGGTAAGTGCTGAAAATCAAGCATTTAGCAAATATCAATTAGTTTATTTTCTCGATTAAAGAACAATGATTTCCGAAATAAAGAAAATAAAAAACTTTGAAAGCATTACTGCATAAGCATTTCAACGCACACCACTAAGTGATTGGAACAATAATTTTGCGTTAAAAACGTAGAATAATTTTAACCGCTGACCATTTTATTTCAATCAAAAAAAAATAAAGACATCATTTATTTCGATGACCCAGTTTCTTTGTTTTTAAGATTTGTCAGGTGTTGAAAACATAGCCAATTCCTGTTAGGATAAAAACAAAAAATCCATCGTCTTTTTCAAAAACGATGGATTTTTTTCCTTTACAAACTTTAAACTTTATGAACTGATTTATTCTTTCACCAATTTGCCTCTTCTCACCACTTCCCCACCCTGCTGCACTTCAATAAAATAAATGCCTTGTGGTTGTGCTGATAAATCAAGTGTGAATTGATTGCCACTTTGATGTTGTTTTTCAATGATGGTTTGCCCTGTAAGATTAATTAATTTAACTGTTGCATTCACTAATGGCGATTGACTAATAACTAATGATTGGTTGGTGGTTGGGTTCGGATAAATAGTAAAAGCATCATGGCTATTGATATTCATTAAGCCACTATTGGTGTTTGATGTTGTATCTAAACCTTCAAATTTCAAATCATCAAAATAAAATCCATCATAGTTTACACCACCATCAGCCACCAAAGTAAATCTGATTTTTATTTTTTGATTAATGAAATTATCCAAAGGCATTTGTTCTTTTACCCAAGCCGATAAATTATCGCCATCATAAATTGGTTCACCTTGTAATTGATTTGCGCTGCCATCATGTGTATAAATACCACAAAGAGGTGTCCATTGCCCACTTTGAGTGGTATAAGCTTCTACCACTACATAATCATAATCTTTTTCAATTTGCCATTTGCAATAGAAACTCAATACAGGCGAATGAGCATTTGTTAAATCAATGCTATTGGCTAAAGTGATGGTGTTAGTTGTGTTATCAGCATAATTGCCAATCGGACTATCCGTAATTGAATTAGGGGCTGACACATAAGTAGCAGTGGTTGTTCCCCAAGTGCCACCTGTAGTTATCCAATTATTTATGCTATCTCTGTTAGCTATACTCTTTGCTGGATAATCAGTGTAGCGCATCGTAATGGTATCACTTTCGTTATACCTACCATTGTTCACCGTTAATAAATATCGAAACACTTGCCCATTGCTGATGGCAGCATTTAATGTAAAAGCAATTGAATCGTTGGCTGATTGTAATAAATTAAAATTAGAAAAAACTTTTGCTGCGCCTACATGGCTTATCCAATTATCTAATGGTGCAATTGACACCGTGAAAGTAGCACCATTAGCCATGCCTAAGCGTTGCAAATTGAAATAGCATTGATTATTGAAATTAGAAGTGAGCAATGAACCCGTATTTTTTACAACTGCATATTGTAAAATCAATTTTGCTGCATTGAGGTTGGCAAATAAATTATCAGCACACAAGCCTTCAATATCAGATGATGGTGGATAAAAGCCTGATGCAGCCGGACCAACTTCGGGGGTGAAAGAAAAAATTTTGTTTTTAGATGTTTGTTCACCATAACCCCAATCATCCGAATCGCCATTGGTTACATAACCAACAGTTTGGTCGCCAGTGCCATATTTATAACCATTAAATCTTGTTAAAAAAGCAGCATAACTATCAAACTGTGTTGAATCAGGTGTTTTGAAGGAAGCAATATAACCCCAAGGGTAAATAATATCGTTGCTATACGTGTGATAATTCAGGTTGATTAAAAAATCATGTTGTTCAATAAACCATTTGATAGCTTGTGTTTCAGGCTCGGAGAAAGCTGCTGTGCCACGATAGGTATCTGAATTGGTTTGGTTGCTGCTACCCACATTATCATAGCCCCAATTGAAACCATAATTTCTATTCAAATCAACACCAAAAGTGCCATCTAAATTATCACGAAGATTTTTTCGCCACATGCCACCACCCAATGGACTATTGGTTTGATTATACAAATAACCATCTGGATTTAAACAAGGCACAAAATACAACTCGGCATTATCAACCACTGCTTGCACTTGTGCATCAATTGCATAATTTTCGAGCATATACCATAAATAATAAACTAACTGCGAAATGCTGGCGGGCTCACGAGCATGATGCAATGCGGTATAAACCATTTGTGGTTTTGCTTGATTCGAATCAGGATGATTGGAAATACGCAACCAATAAATTGGTCTGCCTTGAATGGTATGAAAAGTATCAATGGCTTGTTTAGCCGAAATTAAATTAGGATACAACAAGCGCATGGAATCTAACTGATTCAATAGCTCTTGATAAGTGAAATAGCCCCCATAACTTCCTAAATGAAAATGCTGTGGTTTAATCGGTGTTTTTATGCCTGCAACAACACAACCACCCATGCTTTTTTTTTTCGCAGGCTTATCCGTTTTTTGATTTTGAGCTACATAATATTGTTGTACATCATCAATCAATATGTCAGTTTTAAAGCCAGCTTGTTGCAATGTTTTTATTTCGGTGGCTGAAAAATCAGATGTAAAACTAATGCCTTTGTTATACTCGCCATGGTCAACAGCAATACCCAGTGTTTGCAGGTCTTTCACCGTTTTACCCGATTCAGCTAATAACACTTTTACTCTCGAATATTTTTCTTGTTGAGCAAATACAATTTGTGTAGTGAATAACAAGGCTAAAAAAAATATTTTCTTCATGTACAACAATTTTTATTTAACAAACCTAATAAAAAAAATGATACTAAAATGATTTTCCAATAACTACTCGTCAACTATTGGCTGCGGCAGTTGATTATCTACCATCAGTCAAAAAAATCACACCACTACAATATGCATGGCATCACTAAAATCATCTTGTACGTTTTTAATCACTTTGGCATATCTGAAATAGTAAGTGGTGCCCGGTGTTAAACCCATAATGATTACACTGGCTTTGCTGCCGATAGAAATTGTTTTCCAAATTAAATCATTCAATGAACCAGTGGTAGCTGTGCTGATTTCAAATATATACACTGCTCTTTTAGTGGCTCTTACTCTTAACTTCACTGTGCCACTTAATTTGCCGTTTTTCACTAAGAAATCAGGAATAACAGCCTTGGTGAAATGTTTCATTTTCATACCCGAAGCAATAATGATAGCCTCGGCTTGCAATGGATTAGCATTGGCTACATCAACCACATAATGCGCTAATTCAATGATAGCATCATTGTAGGCTAATACATTTTTCTTCAACATCTGTGTAGCCACTTTGCCACCATCTTGTTTTTGCTGGTAAGCTGTTTCCAAATCATCTATCACTGTATCAACGCTGGCTAAAGTTGGGTGAGGTAAAGGATTAGGTGCAGCAAAGAAACTGCTGTCGCCCATTTTTTTAAGGATACTTCTGCCAGTTTCTATTTTAACAGGCACACTTTGCTGGCGCAAACCCAAGTTGATTTGATAACGCATAACGAAAAGTTTTAAAAGTTAAAAACTAAATCATGCTTCGCTGTTGTTTAGAGAATGAAGTTGTTCAAAGTTGATTATTTTATGGTTCGACAAGCTCACATGACAGTCATGGTGAGCCTTTTGAACCACTTTTTGAGAATTAAACAATCAGAACATTGTTTTCAACTTTTAACAACTCAATTCAATAACGGCAAAGCCTTAATTATTATTACATTCACTATATTATATGACAGTATTTATTGACGAAAGGTTGCATAGCAAGTGTGAATTTTTACTATACCAAAACGGATTACGGCAATACGACATCGTATAGCGGCTATTCGTTCTTGTATTGCGGCGATTCAATATAGTATTGCGGTAATTCAATGTAGTATAGCGGCGATATGATATAGTATTGCAGCAATTCATTTACGCATAGCGGCTGTGCGATATAGTATTGCGGTAATTCATTTACGAACAGCGGCTATACGATGTGGTATTGCAGTAATTCATTTACGGATAGCCGCTATGCGATGTGGTATTGCAGTAATTCATTTACGGATAGCCGCTATGCGATGTGGTATTGCTGAAAAACGTGAAGGGACAGACGAAATTAATTTAAGGATGGCTGGAATTGATAGGGAAATGGCAAAAGGAACTATTAGCCTATTGCCGAGGTTCGTGTCCCCACGAACCTCAAAATTAATACTTCAAAACATGAAAGCAATTAACTTTGCTTAATGGATTATTTCAAACAACAGCGGCAATCGTTTATTGAAATGGGTAAGGTTTATTTTTACACCGCAACAATAAATAATTGGATGCAGTTATTAGCAGATGATGAACCGAAACAAATCATTATTGATTCATTGAAATATTTATCCGACCTTGAAAAAATAAATGTGTATGGGTTGGTTATTATGCCCAATCACATTCATTTGATTTGGCAAACATTGGAGTTGAATGGAAAAGAAACAGCACAAGGTTCGTTGATGAAGCATACAGCGCATGCGTTTAAGAAATATATTAAAGCTGCGAAGCCAAATGAATTAAAGCTTTATGAAGTGGAAGCAGCAAACAAAAACTATGAATTTTGGCAACGTGATTCGTTGGCGTTTGAATTAAACAATCGAACCACTGCATTGCAAAAGTTAAACTACATACACCAAAATCCATTGGCAAAACATTGGCGATTGGCTGATGAACCGCTTGCATACGCTTATTCATCAGCACAGTTTTATGAAAATGGGAAAAATGATTTTGGCTTTTTAAAAAATTTGATGGAGGTGTTTTAAATTTGTAGCTTTAACTAATTGAGAGGTTCGTGGGGACACGAACCTCGGCGAAAGCGATGCGAAAATGTTTTAATCACAGGTTCAACAGGAACGGGCAAAAGTTTTTTAGCTTCTGCTATTGGTCAACAGGCTTGCCAGTTGGGTTTTAAAGTATTGTACACGAGTACAACCAAACTTTTTTCTCAACTAAAAATGGCAAAAGCAGATGGCTCTGCTGTTCGTGAATTAGCAAAAATCGAACGACAAGATTTATTAATCTTAGATGATTTTGGTTTACAGCCGTTTGATAGTGCCAGTCGTTTAGCGTTGATGGAAGTGATGGAAGATAGGCACGGTAAGCGTTCT
>CAIODY010000063.1 GCA_903857255.1 uncultured bacterium | reverse complement strand
GCTGCCATCAACGCACCAAAACTGTTGGCTGCCACATCCCACCATTCAAAATAACGATGTAAAAATGAGTTGGTAAGCAACTGAATTATTTCCATCGAAAAGCCAAAACTTGCTGCGATTAAAAATGCTTTTATCGCCGCATTTTTCCATTCATTAAAATAAATACTCCACAACAAACAAACCACGAAAATAAAATACATCGTGAAGTGAACCGCTTTATCAGCATTATCAACACTCACTTTGGGAAAAACAATTCCTGGCAAAGTTGATAGCCCAAAAACAATCGTTGCCCAAATAATTGCTGGCACAAATTTTTTACGAATTCCATTCATCGTTTGCAAAATAAATACAAAAGGCGAAAGCACAAGCCTCCGCCTTTTTGTTTAGAATTATTTTAAGAAAATTATTCGCCGATTAATGCTTTGTATTGCTCAGAAGTCATCAAATTTTCAACTTCTGCTGCATTTGAAAAAGTCATTTTAACCATCCAACCTTCGCCATAAGGGTCTTTGTTTACCGCTTCTGGTGCGGCATCCAAGCCATTGTTCATGCTTTCAATTTTACCACTTAATGGCAAAAATAAATCGCTCACTGTTTTCACCGCTTCTACAGTTCCGAACACTTCATTGTGATTTAAAGTTTTTCCCACCGAAGGAATATCAACAAAAACAATGTCGCCCAATTCGCGTTGAGCAAAATCAGTGATACCTACAAACGCAGTGCTGCCTTCAATTTTAACCCATTCGTGGTCTTTTGTGTAACGAAGATTGTCTGGAAAATTCATGATTAATTTTGTTTTGAGGACGCAAAGATAATTTTTTGAAAATACTTTTTTGCAAAAAACATTATAGGGTAATATTTAATTGTTGGTTGCTTTTAATCACAATGTCTTTATTTATAGTTTGCTTCATTTTTCTATTTGCTTTGTTGCGATAAATAATGCGATAGTTACCTGGTTGCAATTTTACATTTTCAGCATATACATTGTTTTTTAGCTCGTATAATTTCACCCAATTATTTTCACTTAAATAAAAAATACCACCATAAATTTCCCCGTTTTTATCGATATTCAAATTGCCGGATGCTGCGATTTGAATGTTAGTAGTTTTGGTTTGCGACACTTCAACATTATTCATTTTTATTCTTGGCAAAGTGAGAATTTCCAAATCGAATTTGCCACATAAATATTTTTCTGTTGAGTTTAAATTTTGCACATGTAAAGTGTTTTGTGTGCCTGCTTTTCGTACCAAACATTTTATATTGGCTTTGTTTGAAGAGCTTATCCGTAGCCAACCTTGAGCCGCATATAATTTGAAAATATTATGTGAATCGGTCTTTAAAACTAAGCTATTTAATTCAATTGGTGGGATGGTGTGTACATCCACATTGTATTTTACAATCGGGTCAAAAATCAAAGTATCGGGGTTGCCTCTTACATTTAAAGTGTGATACAAATCGTACTTCACGTTCATTGTTTGAGCATCGTAGAAAGTCATATTCACAGCCGTTTCTACAGGTTTTTTATCGGCATCTAACAAATCAATTTCGGCAGTTGTTCTTGTTAAGATTGTATAAACCGTTTTATGCAAAGCGTCTTCAAATGCTTTGGTATCAACAGCATTGGTGTATTTGCCGATACAATCTAAACTGTTATCCAATTTTTCATTCATGCCCAATCCAATCACAAATGGCTTTAAAATAATTCCTTTTGATTGCAAATCTTTGGCAATAGCGCATGGGTCGCCGCCACACGATTCAATGCCATCGGTAATAATTACCACTACATTTTTACTTTCAGCTTTTGGAAAATCAACTGCACATTTTTGCAGCGATAATGCAATAGGGGTGATGCCTTGTGGATGAATGCTTTCTAATTTTTTTCGGATAAATCTGAAATTATTTTTCCCAAAAGCCACTTCCAGCTTAGTGTCGTGGCAGTTGTTCATGGATTGGTCTGATTGATGACCATACACTCTTAAACCCATTTCTACATTATTTAGTTTGCTCAAACTATCGGCTAATGCGCCTAAAATTCTTTTTGCTTCTTCCATGCGACTGCTTCTATCCCAACCATTTCCCATGCTTTGCGAAGCATCGAGCAAAAATAAAATCCTTGTAAATTCTTTGGGTGAGGTGAATGATTGTGCCGTTACATTATCATAAATGAATGCCGAAATCAAACAGGTTATAACTAATATTTTTTGGGATAAATTTTTCAAATAAAATCTTTGAACAAATTTAGCAATAACAGTTTTGGAATGCTTGATAAATCAAAAATCTTAAACAGTTGTGTTTGTTGAAAATACATTTTTTCGGAGATTGGAAAATTGTGATGGTAATTTTACTACCTTTGCAAACGCTGATAAATAAAGGGCTTGTACCGGAATTGACAGCAATGTTCTTTGTAAATAAGCATGTCGGGCGTTGAAAGCATTGCCCGTAAAACTAAACTTTCACAAATTTTCAAATGGCGAAACTTCTTTCGCGATGGCTGCTTAATCCAGAGGATTAACCACCATAGTGCCTCTAATTGCCTGCTCTTCGGCGGTTGGACTGCACTTTATCAATGAAGAGATAAGTTGTTGCATCGCTGTGTGCAACAAACGAAAATTTTAGCAGCTAAGTTGTTGTGCTGGTTCGCCTATGCACCTTGCAGCAGCCTACAATCAAGCATTTGCTAAACATGTAGAAAGTTTATGGTGTCGTTGTCTGCACCCGGGTTCGACTCCCGGCAAGTCCACTCCACGGGAAAGCACACCAAAATCGGAGTGCTTTTCTTTTTTAGAATTATTGAAAGCCTTACTGTTACTGCATATTAAGGCAACCACAGGTTCTACTTTTAGAGTTCGAACTTTTTGTTTATCGAAAATCAACTTTTC
>CAIODY010000062.1 GCA_903857255.1 uncultured bacterium | reverse complement strand
TTCCAGCTTTGGTTCAAGAGCTATGGTAGAATCTTATGCGTTTTTAATCATTCCATTTTGTTACTTTATTGAAGATATTTTAAAATCAAAAAAACTTTTTCAAGGTTTACTTTTCGTAATGATTATTACTTGCTGTTGCTTGAATATTTTTCAAAATTGGCAATACCGAAAAAATATTTTCCCACTCGATAACAATACTAAAACGTACTATTGGCAAGTATTTGGAAGCACGACAAAAAATATTTAGATGTGGATGAAAAAACGAATGACATAAATACTTTCAAATCAACACTACTCCTCTCCTATTCAATTGAACAAGATTCTGTTTCGCAAAAAATATTTTTCAAAAACAGAAAAGCATCGTTGTTGAAAATTCAAGAAGAATATCCAAGCAATTTTTGTTTTAAAATAAAAGTTGATAGTTCAATTTTAAAATCATCATCTGCTTGGTTTCAAGCACAATTAAATTACGCATATTTAACGGATAAATTTGGTGAATGGAACGGAGCAAAAATCGTGATACAACAAAAGCCCAAAAACGGAAAAGAGAAATGGACTGGCGTTCAATTTCAACGCTGTACCGACAAAAATGAATGGACAAGTTTACACTTTGAAGTGCTTGCTACCGAAGCATTACAACCGAATGATGAAATCATATTTTATATTTCAAATCCATCACCCGATTCAATTTTGATTAGCAATATGCATTTGAATTTATTGACAAAATAATTGCTCGAATTTATTTCAACTGACCCATAATTTGATTCACAGCTTGTCCCCAATTTGGGTTGAGTTGTGCTGCTATGTTCAAGTAATTATATGCGTTGGCTTTGTTGCCCGTCATAGCATAAGCATAGCCTAAATAAAAATAATACGCATCACTGGCTGGATATTTTTTTATGGCTGCGTTGAAATAATTCAACATCGCATTCATGTCTTTCTTTTTCATGTAGCAATTGAATAAAAGACTGATTGCATCAGTGTTTTCAGCATATACAGCCAATGTTTTTTGAGCGTAATTAATCGCCTCATCTAAATTTCCTTGCTTCATCAAAGTGTCAGCCATTGCATTGTATTGTTGCTCTAATTTGTGATTTCGTTTCACTACACACATCAATGGCACACCATCTAAATACTCAACATGAATAGTGCCTACAGGTGGAAAAAAACCTGGCGTTTCTAACAATTCTTTTTCTAAAAATCGAGTGTAAAAAATGCCATAATCCCAATCGTTATAGGGATTAGTGTTGCGGCTTTTAATATTTACATAGCCTGCAAACATTCTTCGTTGCTGCTTTAAACCGAAGTTGTGTCCTTCATCCCCATTCTTCACATCGTAATGAACTGGCTTTTGATGGTTATTAAATTCAATTGCATAATATCTTATAGGGTCAACACAATTTGTACGAATTGAAAACGAATCTTTTCGGTCATTTAATTTTTCATTTTCAACCAACCATTTGAAAGCTGGCTTAGCCGAATTCATCCAATAATCAGTTTCATAATTGCCATAAGCATTTTGAATGCCTCCAAAATATTCATTGAAGTATAAATATTCGTTAGGATGATTTTTAGCAATAAACTTTAATGGTAAAATCAACAAGCCAATGAAAGCCGCAATGGGTAAACATTTTAAGTTACCTTTCAATTTTTGAACTAAAAAATTCCAAAACAAAGCAGCCAATACAACTAATGGTGGATAGATAAATAAAAAGTGCCTCCAGCCATCGTACAAAGCTGAATTTTGTTTCACTGCATAAGCCCAAGGAAAAATGCCAACGAAAGCTACAATACCCACCAAATACCAGTTGTACATTTTTTTACTGAAAAAGAAAATGGCAATAAAACCAATAAATCCAATCAAGAAAATTAATGGTGTGGTGATGCTCATCCATACTGGAATATAATTCCAAGGCACTTCGGTATTGTAAATTGTTTCGCCATTAAACAGTAATGAAATGTTGGTTTGAAAATGGCTCATCATGCTCAAAGCCTCTAATGGATGGGCAATTGGGCTTGCTAAACCATAAGGCCAGCATAACAAACCTAAAGCGTAAGCAACCACACTAATCAAAACTAAACGAATGATTAACCGTTGATTAATCCATGTTTTGATTTCTTTGTTAATCACACAATAGCCCAAAACAAATAGCCACATATAAATGAAGAACAACAATCCGCCAACCCTTACACCAAAAGCACAGCCAATGCCTAAAGCCAAGAGCATACTTGTTTTCAAAGTGGGTTTTGGCATTTGTTTGATAAACCGAATGAGCTGATAAATGGCGAAAATACCAAACGATGAAAACGGTGCATCTTTTGGGTTGAAGAAGCAATGCCCTAAATAAGTGGGTGATAAAGCAATAATTAATAACGCCATTAAAGCGGCTAACCAACCGCCTAATTCAGCTGCTAATAATCCTGTGGAAATTATTCCGAATGCACCGATAACCGCTACCCAAAAATTTTGCATTTCGTAATCGCCCCACCAGCCTGCTTTATGATTCCAAATGCTTACCCATAAATCAACCAACCCACCATAATAGTAAATATTCGACTCTTCAATTTTTTTGAAGTTGTCTTTCATTTTCCAATCTAAAATAGATTTATCGCCATGAAAAAAATAATTGTAAATAGCATTGCCATAATCGTGATGCCAGTGTTCATCGCCAGTTACGCCACTATCAAAACTTTTTAATGGCAACAAAATGATAATAGCAAAAGCTAAAATCCAAAAAATCATTTTGCTCAAACGATTGATTTTTTCTAACCACAAATCATCTGCATTCAATAATTTATTTTCGTTTTTATTCGACATAATATTTTTTGATTTTTGAAATGGTGAAATGAAAGTATCAGTGAAACGCAACCCCACAGCTATTTTCAGCACTTGCCAAAGCATACCGAATGAATCAGTGAAAACATTTACGTGGCTATCATCTACATTTTTCCAAGCCAATGGCATTTCATTTACTTTGATACCATTCATTTTTGCCCTGCACAATAATTCAACATCATGCGCCCAACCATTTACTTTTAATTGTGCAAAAATATTTTTCGCTACTTCGTTTGAATACAATTTGAAACCGCATTGTGTATCATTCAAATTTAACGAAGTAAATAAATCAACAAAAAATGTAAAAATATTGCCTGATAATTTTCTAAAAGCTAAAGCGTCAATTTTTGAATTTTTATCGGCTCGATTACCAATAAAAATTTCGTTGCTTTTTAAAACATTTTTATTAAGCAATTGCCAATTGATTATTTCACTGGGCAAAGCACTCATATCAGCATCAACAGTAAGCATATAATCGCCCGAAGCCTTTTCAACACCATGTTTCAGCGCACCACCTTTGCCTGTGTTTTGTTGTTGAATGAGTTGAGTTTTATTTTTCAAAACAGCAAATTCGCCATTCAAAAAATCATTTATTTTTTTTACTGAATCATCCTTACTGCCATCATCAACAATAATTATTTCGTACGATTGTTTCCATTTTGAATCAAAATCTAACAACCCATTCATCAAAAAATTAAGTCGTTTTGATTCGTTGTAACAAGGAATAATAATTGATAAAACAGGCATCAGTTTTATTTAGAAAATTGTTTGTGATGGTGGTAAAGATAAATTGTTTGTGATGGTTGAAAAGAAATTTATTTAACTCACATAATCAGTTAAATAATTGAAATGATTGGTCAAACTGCCTTGTATAGTAATCGTGGCTCTTTCAATAATTTCGCTTTCGGATTTTATTAATTCGGGTAACACATTTTTAGTGAATTGCACACCAAAAAAATCAGACGCATCACGAGGCAATTCATTAGGCAAATTATCTACTGCCATCACATCAACCATACCATGTTGGAACGGTTTTGTTTTTTCAAATGTTTTTGGGTCGAAACCATAAGTAGGGTTTGTAATGCTTGTTGCACCTATGTTACAAGGAATTGAACCGTTCACATCACAAGTGATATCAGCAATCACTTGTAAATTGAAATCAGCTTTTCTCATATCATTTAAAGTGAAAAATGGTGCAATTCCTTTTTGCCAGTAAACACCATTTAGCATAATATCAGCAGCTTTATAAAACTTTGCAAAATCGCAATAATAATTAGTAGGATTGTTTCTAAAATCTTTGCGGTGATACACATGCGTATCTTGGTGTTTGTACAAATCTTCGGCGGTGAGTTCACAATAAACAGGGTATTCAAATTCTTTGGTTACAAAATCTTCTTTGGTTACTCGTTTGATATCAAACATGTTCATGGTTTCTTGTACGCCTGTACTCACACGACCATTGCCCGTAGAAACGATTTTTACATTGGGTAATTTCACTTCAAAATATTGATGAATCACCTCACGGAAATCCTTAAATTTATTTACCGCAGGCAAATGAAATGCGTTGTTTTTTTTTCCGTAAGCTAACAAACCATTGTGTGCACCAACAATGCCAGCAAAAAAACCAAAGCCCAAAATACGCTGCCCATCATTATAAGTGAGGCATTCATAATCAACCAATCTGATTTTTTTTTCGAGAATGGTTTGTAGTAATTTTTTGTTATGGGGTTGTTTTTTTTTAGTGTGAGAAAAAAATAAGTACGTTTTTTTATTTATCAATTCGTGAACTGGCACTTCTTTAATTCCTAATAATATATCACAATCACTCAAATCATTTTGTAAGGATATGCCAGCTTCTTTATATTCTGCATCAGCATAACATCGTACTGATGAAGGCTGCACTACCACTTCAACTTGGGCAAATTTTCGCATCACCACTTTGCATTGGTGCGGACTTAAAGCCACTCTATTATCAGCAGGATTTTTTCCTTCTCTTATTATCCCTATTTTCATTTTTTAGTTTTAAAAAAATTTACGCAAAGAAAATAAATAAGTGTTGCATAAAAGCCTTAATGAAATTGTTTTGTGAACATTTAGCTCGTTTAAATGCCTTCCCTGCTCTCTTCAACAAAAAGGGGGGAGAATTGGGCAAGTAATTTATTGCAATTCATTTTCCCATTTGCTTACTACTACTGTTGCCACAGCATTTCCAACTACATTAGTAGCGGAACGACCCATATCTAACAATTGGTCAATTCCCATCAATAACAACAGACCTGCTTCGGGAATATGAAAAGTGGCTAATGCGCCCGAAATTACAACTAACGAAGCTCGTGGCACGCCAGCAATCCCTTTGCTGGTAAGCATCAAAATTAATAACATGCTTAATTGCTGTGCAAAGGTTAATTGAATATGATAACATTGAGCAATGAACAACGAAGCAAAGGTCATGTACATCATACTGCCATCTAAATTGAAAGAATAACCTAAAGGCAAAACAAAACTTACAATTTTATTGCTGCAACCAAATCGTTCTAATTGTTGGGTGAGTTTTGGAAAGGCAGATTCGCTGCTGGCAGTTCCGAAAGCTAATAACACTGCGTCTTTGATGGATGAAATTAAATGAGTGATTCGTTTTCCAACCACCAAAAATCCTAACAAAACCAAAATGCACCACAATAAAAATAAGCCCAGATAAAATTCACCAATCAATTTGCCAAATGTGCCTAGCACTTCTAAACCATTTTGTGCAATGGTGGCACTAATGGCTGCGAAAACTGCTATTGGCGCAATGTTCATCACATAATGTGTGATTTTTAGCATGATATGCGTAACAGCATCTAAAGCTTTGATGACAGGTGCTGAAATTTCGGGCATGGCTGCACAAGCCACACCAAAAAACAAACTGAAAATTATGATTTGTAAGATTTCATTATCGGCTAATGCCTTGATGATGGACGTAGGAAATATATGCGACACAAAATCAGATACATTCAGCGAAGTAGCAACCACACCTGCTTTCACTGATTCATCAGGAATTGGAATATTCATATTGGCACCGGGCTGAAAAAAGTTAACCAAAAACATGCCGAGTGATAGAGAGATAATTGTAGCAAAAATAAACCACGAAAGTGTCTTCCCCCCTACTCTTCCTACCACTTTTACATCGCCTAATTTAGCAACGCCCACCACCAATGATGAAAACACCAACGGACCAATAATCATCTTAATCAAATTGAGAAATATTTTGGTGGCAATGGCTATTTTATCGGTGTAAAATGCTACATCAGCTTTGCCATCGGCACCTAAATATTGATGATGAATAAAGCCACCAACAGCTATTCCAGCTAACATTGCCAAAAAAATAAAAAGCGTCAGTTTGTTTTTAAACATAAAATATTTTTGAAAAATCTTTTAGAAAATAAGAAAAAACACATTGGTTTATTCATCGAAAAAACGCCAGCTAATACCAAATTTAAAGCTGCGGTCGGGCAATGGATAATATTTACCAACATAATAACCGTGCCCATCAATGCCTTGTGTCAGGTTATCAGCCTTTACAAATATTCGAGCATGTTTGATTTTTGCATTAATGAATATTTGCCAGTTTTGTTGTGCGCCAAAATTGGTTTGTTGGTTATAGAAATAATCGAACACAGGCATAAATTGCGGAGCAAAATATTTGTCTTGAAAATTTAATTGCACACCCATTTGCAATTGCAAAGCTTTTTTGAAAACATGATTCTCATAATACACCTGCCCTCGATACAACACAACAGGCATAGGTATTTCGGAGTTTTGAACAAGATTGTAATTCACTAAATTATTCCAATGCCAATGGCGAATGACAATATCTTTTTTCAGTTGTATATAAGGCTGATTGATTTTTCGATAGCTCGAAACTAAATAAGCATTGTTATCAAAATAATTGAAGTATTGCTGTTGATTAAAATGAAATGAAATTTCGAAATGATGCTTAGGCAAAGCATAAAATAGTTCAGCAGCATAAATTTTTGGTTCATTAAATGGAAAAGGAATAGAAGGTTCAATTTGTCCTTTCGTAAGATTAGTATAAACATCCTGATACAGCAACCATAAACTACTTTGATAACGCTGGGCTAATGCTTTCACACCAATAAAATGATACTTTAATAATTGATAACTCATATCGGCTGAAAGTTTGTAATCATTTGCATTATAACCATCCAAACAATAATCGAAAGAAGCAGCATAGCGCAAATTACTTCTTATCAAATCGTTGCTTTTTAGTTGGGTATGGAAATTAAAATCATAATTAGTCCAATTATTTGCACTACTTCTTAGCTGAATGATTTGATGTTCGAAACCAACACTGTACAAAGTTTTTCGTAGCACCACACTATCGCCGATAATGTGTTTAAATGGCATCATTTCAAAATTGATTTGATTGGAATAAGTATGAATAGCTAACGAACTGACCAATGAATCTCTTGTTCCAAACGTATCTATAATTGGTGAAGCATAATGCAATGGCAAATAATTCAACGAATCGAAAGCATCATCGGCACTATGCCGATATTGATTACTGATTCGCAAAGTATGTTGCAATCGAAAGAAAGGAACATAGTGCTTTAAAGTAACAGTGTCGTTAATCTTTTTAGCATAATGCTTACCCCAATCATAACTGTTGGCAAATTGCCACGATTCTTCCTTCATGCGGCTGTAAGCACTCTGCAACACCACCGGAACAACATTTTTATTGATGTAATTATTCTCATACACCGAATCAACGGTAACACCGCCATTCTGTTGAAATCGAAATTGATTGATTAAATAACTAACCGAAGAATGAAAGCGTTCGTTATTGGTTACAAATGATAAATTCAGAAAAAGATTTTGATGCTTGGTGGATTCACCTAAATAAATTCCATCTGAATTGATATAACGATAATGCCCATCGAGGTGAAAATTTTGAGTAATGTTCTGCGAATGAATAGCATCTAATAAGTTTTCGCTTTTAAGCCCAACAATATATTTCAAATCGCTGAAAGCCTTATCGTAAGTGTGATACATCGGTTGATTATCAAAGCTAAAACGCATCGGGTCAAGGGCAGGAATGCTGCTATTAAACCCAAACGGATTATTTTCCCATTGATAAAATTGATAAACAGGCTGCCCCAGATTTCCTAAATCATAATAAAACGGATTTTGCTCCGATTGTGCCGCATGAAACAGATGAAAATTATCAATACCAGTATCAATAGTCATGCGTTCATCATTCTTTTCAAAATGATAAGTAGTGATTTTTGATGAATCAATACCTAACAATACTTTATTGGCAATGCTTTGCTGCTGGGCATTAGCCATCAGCCAGCCATGACATAACAACAAGAAAAGAAACAGGTATTTTGGCAAAAGATGCTTCATCATTTTTAAGAATGGCGAAGATAAGCAACGCTTTTTGATGCTGTTTTTCTTTCGATGATATTTGTTCTTAACAAAAACTTTTCCGTTTTCCTTTTTACATTTGCCCTTCAAAAAAAAATTATCATCATGCAAGTTTGGAAAGAATATCAAGAACAGAATAAAGAACGTTTTTTAAACGAATTGTTAGACCTTTTACGCATTCCTTCGGTAAGTGCCCGAACAGAGAATAATGCTGACACGGCAAAGTGTGCTGAAGAAGTGAAAAAAAGGATGATAGAAGCTGGCGCAGATAATGTGGAAGTGTGCCCTACGGCTGGTCATCCGATTGTGTATGGCGAAAAGATGATGGATGCTACTAAACCTACCGTGTTAGTGTATGGTCATTATGATGTTCAGCCGGCTGACCCTTTGGAATTGTGGACTTCGCCACCATTTGAGCCAGTAATTAAAGACGGAAAGATATATGCCCGTGGAAGTGCGGATGATAAAGGGCAGTTTTATATGCATGTGAAAGCATTTGAAACCATGATGAAAACAAATACCCTGCCTTGCAATGTGAAATTTATGATTGAAGGCGAAGAAGAAGTAGGTAGCAATAATTTAGGCATCTTTTTAGAAAAGAACAAAGCCAAATTAAAAGCTGATGTCGTGTTAGTATCAGATACTTCGATGATTAGCATGGAAAATCCTTCATTAGAAGCAGGTTTAAGAGGCTTAGCATATATGGAAGTAGAAGTAGTAGGACCAAATAAAGATTTACACAGCGGCGTATATGGCGGTGCAGTGGCTAATCCTGCCACAATTTTAGCAAAAATGATTGCTTCGTTGCACGATGAAAATAATCACATCACCATTCCAGGTTTTTATGATGATGTATTGGAATTAACGGCTGCCGAAAGAGCTGAAATGGCTAAAACTCCTTTCAATTTGGATGAGTATAAGAAGGATTTAGGCATCAATGAAGTGTGGGGCGAAAAAGGTTTCAGCACTATTGAGCGTACTGGTATTAGACCAACGATGGAAGTGAACGGAATTTGGGGTGGCTACACAGGAGAAGGAGCAAAAACAGTTTTACCTTCAAAAGCAAATGCTAAAATTTCTATGCGTTTGGTTCCAAATCAAAAAAGCGAAACCATTTCCAATTTATTTAAAGCACATTTTGAAAAAATTGCACCACCTTATGTAACGGTTAAAGTTACAGCACATCATGGTGGTGAACCAGTAGTAACGCCTACGGATAGTATCGCTTACAAAGCTGCTCATAAAGCAATCGAAACCACCTTTGGCAAATCGCCTATTCCAACAAGAGGTGGCGGAAGTATTCCAATCGTAGCATTATTTGAATCAGTTTTAGGATTAAAAACTGTATTGATGGGTTTTGGTTTAGATAGCGATGGGTTACACTCACCTAACGAACATTATCATGTATTTAATTATTACAAAGGCATTGAAACCATTCCGTATTTCATGCAATATTTTGCTGAAATGAGTAAATAAAATCTGGCTTTAATACTTTATAAAAACAACAAAGGCTCTTTCGCATCGAAAGAGCCTTTGTTATTTTAAAAACAAGCATCAATAAATAGAATAGATGACTACTCCTGCATTTATCTGTTGCTAATGGCTATTCGCCTTTATCTAATCGCTGTTATTGTGGCGAAACTGTTTTAGGATTAGTAAGCTGATTGCTGCCAGCAACATTCACCCCCATCATTTGCACCTGCAATGGCACATGACTGGTAAGCCCTGTCATAGTAACATTCCTATGCGTATCCAATACTATCACCACTTTTTCAGTACCAATAGTAAAAATAAGCTCATTGCCCATTTGCTGCACCGAAACACCACTAGTTCGAGCAATAAATAAAAACGCATCAATATTAGTATCAGCGTTTACACTCAATTTCATACCACCCACCAAACTATCAACCGAAGATTGAGGATTTTGACAATCGTTAGGAGCCGAACGAGGCTCTCTTTTATCTTTAGTAGCTGGGTAGCCACTTTTATCAATAATAGTTACATCGCCATTAGCCACCGATTCTACATATTTTGCATTCTCTTTCATCACTTTGTTCCAAGCCACTTCCGAAGCATCTCTGGCATCAATAGCAGCTCTGTCATGATTTTCGGCAGCAGCAATCTTGCTCACCAAATCATCATTCACCGTTTTAATAGCAGCCGGCAAATGAGGCAGATTAGGAAAGGTGGCAGCATTGCTGGTGAGAGCATCATGCGTTTTGCTGCCCAATACAGTTTTATCAGATGGGGAATCGCTTAAAAAAGCTAAAGAAACATGTTGTGTGATTAGCATAATTAAATTTTTTTTGAGTTAGTTAATTAAATTGAATAACAAAAATAACGATTTCTGTTATTTTTCCAAAAAAAGAAATTATTTTTTTTAATTTTTTTTAGCCTTTTTTATTTTTCAATTCTTCAAAAAAATAAAAAAAAACGGCAAAAAAATAAGACCAAGCTTCTTTTTTATAAAAAGAGTATTCTTTCGATAAAAACCAAGCTTCTTTTTCAAAAAACCAAGTTTGGTTTTCTGAAAAAGAGGTTTCCTTTTATAAAAAAGAAGCTTGGTTTTTTGCCGAAGAAGCTTGGGTGAGGGAAAGGAAGCTTGTTTTTTTGAAAAAGAGGTTTCCTTTTATGAAAAAGAAGCTTGGTTTTTTGGAAAAGAAGCTTGGTCGAAAAAAAATGAGTAAGCAAAAAAATTATTTGAAAATAAAAATTTTTATAGTTGAGCCAAATCGGTTCAAATTATCTCAATAATCTGTTTGGAAGAAAATTCTTTTGCTCTTTTGGTAGCAATGAACAATTTGAAATAAAATAGTTAATCACTTTTTTTGAATCATTTAAACCATCTAAAGTGTTACATTTTTTTTGTGAAGGCAATTTCAAAACTTTTATTTTATTGAATGTTAGCGGATTTCCAATTAAAATGAAATATTCATTACCCTTTGCTTTAAAAACATACTTCAATTTTATCCATCCCATCGTATCAATAATAAAACCAAGGTAGTTCGATTTTAACCAATTGAAATTTTTTAAATCATCAGGATGAAATTTTGTTTGTTGATTTTTCAACAATGTAATTTGAGGGGCAAGAATAAAATTTCTATGGCAAATACTATAAGAATACACCTCCATTGTGAATTCATAAATACTGTCCTTTTTTAATTGTTCAGTTAATTTAGTTTGTAAAAAATCATTCGCTTTTAATTGTGGGTCGTATCCGATAATAGTAGCACAATGCTTTTTATTATTGAGTGTTAAAATTTCTTTTGAAAATAATCGGCAAGCACCAAGTGAAGAAATATTCCAGCAAAGCGAATCCAACGTTTTCAGTTGGCGACTCTGCCAGTAATCAGTTTGCCAATCTTCGGGCCAATAAACATGGTCAAAGCTATTTGTATCAATCTTTACATCAAAATTAGGATTGAGTATCAATTGTTGAGCAAATAAATTGGTTGAAACAAAACAAAAAAAAGCACACCCAATCAAAAGTTGTGCTTTAATAATAGAAGTTAGCTTCTTGAATAGTTCAATTTTAGCCACCATAAGCAGGATGCAATTTATCTAATACTACTCCTTTTGCTTTTGCTTTTTGAAAAGCAGCATCAAAATCAAATTTTGAATTGGCTAAGGTTGATTGGTAAATAGTTTCTTGTGCATTTACCATTTTAAATCGTTCATAATGAGCCGATGGTAAAGCATAAGAAATAAACATGGCTAATCTTTCTTTCTCATGCGATTTTTGTAAAAATTTTGGAACTATTTTTTCTTTCCCTACCGAATTAAAAATGGAAAGATTAGGGAATAATTTTAGTTTTACTGCATTTCCGCTGTGCAAAGTACGGAAATACCAAACCACTACATCACCAACTTCTGTATTACAAAACACTGGTTTGCCCGATGGATGTTGGTGCGACCCAATTCGTATTTTCAAACCACCGCTATGCACCGAATGGTCTTGTAAATAAATAGCCATCCGAGCCAAAGTATATTCACCTTGCCATTCAGGTGCATCATAATTTTTCGAATTGTGCATATCGCGGTGAAAGCCTGTCAATCTGCCACCAATTTGATAATTACTATCACCAAAATACACTAAATTTTCGCCTAAAGTTTTTTTAAAAATGTTTACTATGCGGTCATCCAATACTAAATCACTCAATTCTTTTTTACTTAAAAAATCACCCACGCCGTAAATCACATCACCAGCAATTCTTACGTTGTTATTTGCCCTATCAGTTTCAGCTTGTTGATAAATTACTGCACGAAAATGTTCGATTTCTTTAGGAGTAAAAACATTTTTAATCACTAAATAACCTTCTTCTTTAAATTGTTGTGTAGGAATAGTAGGATAAATTGACATCATTATTTCTATTTAATAATTGAAGGCAATATCCGAAAAAAATAAGGAAGAAAAAAAAATCACTGCAAATAATCTTTCAGTACGGCAATTAATGAAAGATAGGTGGCATCCATATAATTATTCAAATCAAGCCTTTCAATCCATTTTGCTTGTGTAATTTGTTCATCAGTTTGTGGCGTTAATCTTTCAGTTGAATCGCCTTTCATCTCAAACCAATAACTCACTTTCAATATTTTCTCTTCGTCCTGCATATAAGTGTGATAAGTGGTTTCAAGTGATTTAGTAATTGAAATATTTTGCAAACCAGTTTCTTCTTTCACTTCTCTCAATGCTGTTTGTTCGTTGGTTTCGCCCTTATCGGCTTTGCCTTTTGGTAAATCCCATTTGTTTTTTCGCTGAATTAATAACACTTCATTTTTTTCATTCACCACTACCCCACCAGCAGCAATCACTTCAGTAAAATGACTCCAAACCATCTCCTTCAAAGTATCCATCGAAGCATTAAACAACATCGCAATTTCTAATTTTTCATCCTTTTCGCAAATATTGATAACCTTCAAAGCATCTTCATTCGATTTTGCTTTACAGTAAATATAACTCTTGTAATGCACAGCCGGCGGCGAATAATAAGTTTCCTCATCATCAGTTAAGACGAGTGGTTTTTGATTGACATACACAGTAAGTTGTGCCATTGGTTAAGTTTTAATTTTTTAATCGAACTTCAATATTTTCCGAATGAAACAGATTATTTTCGCCGCATGATTTACAACGAAAATATTGCCAAACAATTAGCAGAAAACCTTTTACAAATAAACGCAATCAAACTGAAACCGCAAACGCCATTCACTTGGGCAAGCGGTTGGAAATCCCCAATCTATTGTGATAACCGACTTACTTTGTCCTATCCATTAGTCAGAAATTTGATAAAAGAACAATTTGCAGCTTGCTTAAAAAAACATTTCCCCGATGCACAATGTGTTTCTGGCGTTGCAACAGCAGGCATTGCACATGGTGCATTGTTAGCCGATGCAATGAATTTACCTTTCTCTTATGTTCGCAGCGCACCAAAACAACATGGCTTGAGTAATCAAATTGAAGGAAAAATTTCAGCAGGCGATAAAGTGGTGGTGATAGAAGATTTAATTTCAACAGGCAAAAGCAGTTTGGAAGTGGTGCAAGCCATACGTAGTGCCGGCGCAGAGGTATTAGGCATGTTAGCAATTTTCACTTATGGTTTTCACAATGCTGATGAAGCCTTTGCTGAAGCCAATTGCAAACTCATTACTTTGAGTGATTACGAACATTTAATTCCATTAGCGATTGACAAAAAATATGTTTCGGAAAATGATTTAGAAACATTGATGCAATGGCGAAAATCGCCTGATACTTGGGGGAAATAAATGGCGATTTCAACTAAATAAAAAAAGTTTGGAAAACCATTTAGGTTAACCAAACTTTTTTGTTTTACGGAAAGAAAATATTAATGATGATGCGTTCCATCGTGTACATGTCCATGTTGCAATTCTTCTGCATTTGGGGTTCTTACTTCAATTACTGACCCACTAAAATATAAAGTTTTACCCGCCATTGGGTGATTCAAATCTACAATCACTACATCGCCATCATGTGCCGTGATGATACCTTGGTAACGATTTCCATTGTTATCTTGCAATGGAATCATACTGCCCACTGCAATAATTTCTTGCTGAATTTGTCCATCTTCATTCGCAAATGTATTCACATCCAATTCTACAATTGCTTCTGGATTATGCACACCATAACCTTCTTCGGGCGTTAATGTAAAAGTAAAATCATCACCACTACCCAAATTATTTAAAGCTTGTTCAAATTTCGGTAATACATTTTGATGACCAAACAAAAATGAAAATGGTTGATGAGCATGTGCTTCATCTACAATTTTGCCATTCGGTTCAGTACGCAATTGGTAACTGATTTTAACTACTGTGTCTTGTGTTGCTTTCATTTAAAATGATTTTTGTATTATTTTCGGATAAAGGTAAGGAGTGGTTTTATTTTTTTCTGTTTTAGTATTTAAAAACTATTTGGTTTTGCAACTTGCATTACACTTCACTTCAAAATTAACCGAGTTGGCAATGAAACATTTTTCATGCGCTTTTTTATGCAACTCGTTTGCCTTTTCTATCATTGATTTTTCAGTAACAATTACAATTGGATTTAAAACTGCTTCAGTAAAATATCCGCCACCAGTATCGGTTTGCAACATAGTACCAGTTGGATTATCTACATAATCAACTACAATAATTCCTGCATCAGCACACAAGTGCAAATACCAAAGCATGTGGCACGAAGAAAGCGAAGCCAACAAAAAATCTTCTGGATTATGTTTCGTTACATCACCCAAAAATGGTGCATCCGATGATGCTAAAATATCGGGTTTGTTGTGGATGGAAATAGTATGACTGCGTTCGTAAGCCTTGTAATTGCTCGTTCCTGTACCCTTGTTGCCCGTCCATTTAATGTTTAATTGGTAATGATGTTGTTTGCTCATCTGTATTTTTTTAAGAAAAAATTTGATTGTAAAATTAATAAGCGGTTGATTTTTCCCATTCCTCTTTTGCAATTTTCAACCAATTACATTCCATGTTGTCAAAATCTTCCCACACAAAAGTTTCAATGAATTTTAGTTCACATTTTTCTAAAACTTTTCTGGAGTTGATGTTTGTAACATTTGTAATTCCATAAATTTCTTTCAATTTCATTTCCTCAAAACCGTATCGTACAGCGGCTTTAGCAGATTCAGTAGCGTAACCTTTACCCCAATGTTTTTGCAAAAAACGATAACCTACTTCATGAAAATCAATTTTGCCATTCACTGTTTGACGCATAAATTTTATACCACTCCAACCCACAAAATTGCCTGATGATTTTTCAATCACAGCCCATCGCCCAATTCCATTTTCAGCATATTGTTGTTGGATAGATAGAAAAGCATTTTCGATATGCTCAATATTTTTTACGGGTTGATTGCCTAAATATTTATGCACTTCGGGGTTAGAATCCATTTCAAACCAATCATGCAAATCGCCTACTTGCAATTCTCTTAAAATTAATCTTTCAGTATCGATGTGGAATTTCATTTCAGCGAAAATAAAAAAAAAGACAATCACTTTTTAAAAAGTAATTGTCTTTTTGCTCAAAACTAATAACCAGAAACCAGCTACCAGCAACTATTTACGCTTTAACATGCTTATAAATTTTCCGAATTAAATCTTCTTCTTCAAATGGTTTGCTAATGTAATCATTCATGCCAATGGCAAAACATTTATCGGTATCCGTTTTTAAAGCATCGGCTGTCATGGCAATAATTTTTATGGCATTGCCAGTTTTACGAATCGCTTCAGTGGCTTTATAGCCGTTCATTTCGGGCATTTGCAAATCCATCAAAATAATATCGTAGTGATTTTGAGAAACTTTTTCTACTGCAATTTTTCCATTCTCCGCCACTTCAACATTCACATTAGGAATCATTGATTGCAAAGAATCTATCGCCACAATTTGATTGAAACCATCATCTTCGGTGAGCAAAATTTTTACGCCATCCAATTTTTTTGCTAATTCTAAAAAATCGTTGGCTGCTGCTTCTTCGGCTGAAACCGAAGCTGCATCAGCTGTTCGGCATGGAATAGTAAACCAAAAAGTTGTTCCATTGCCATAAGTGCTATGCACACCAATGCCGCCGCCCATCATTTCGCTTAACTGTTTTGAAATAGTTAAACCCAAGCCTGTGCCGCCAAACTTTCGACTGGTGTCGCTTCCAGCCTGCGAAAAACTTTCAAATACTTTATCCAATTTATCTTCGGCAATGCCAATGCCTGTATCCACTACATCAAACTGAATGAATTTATGTGGCTCCATTTTTTCTGCGTTGGTGCTGCTAAAGCTGTGTACATTCAGCGTTACACTGCCTTTTTCAGTAAATTTAATCGCATTACCAATCAAGTTAATTAACACTTGCGTTAATCGAGTTGGGTCGCCAATAATATTATCGGGTAAATCTTTTTCTACGACAAAAATTAATGGCAGATTTTTTTCTTCGGCTTTAAATTGCAAAGTGTTCAACACCCCATCCAGCAAGTGTTTCAGCGAAAATGGAATTTGTTCAATGTCCATTTTTCCAGCTTCAATTTTCGATACATCTAAAATGTCATTTACAATCACCAATAAATTATTTCCAGCTTGCTGAATGGCATTTAAGTATTTCAAATTATCATCGTCTTGATTGCGTTTCAATAGCAATCTCGTCATGCCCACAATCGCATTCATCGGCGTACGAATTTCATGACTCATGTTGGCTAAAAATTGGTCTTTGAATTTTGCCGATTCGATGGACAATTGATTATCCAATGCTTCCTTTTGCAATTGTGTATTTCTGATTTTTAAATCCAAACTTTCCAATGCCAAATCAATTGTCATCTTCAACTCCTGTTCCTGCCAAGGTTTGGTGATGTAGCGATAAATTCTGCCCGTGTTTATGGCACGAATAATATCTTCCACATCGCTAAATCCTGTGAGAATCATTCTTACCGATTCAGGATAAAGCCCAACCGTTTTTTCTAAAAATTCAACGCCCGTCATTTCGGGCATGCGTTGGTCGGTGATGATTAAATGAATGGAATTGTTGTTCATTATTTCAATTCCTTCCTTTGCGCTGTTGGCAGTAAAAATGTTGTAATGCCTGCGGAAAGCGGCTTTGAACGAATTTAAGTTGTGTTGCTCATCGTCAACATACAGCACGTTGTAATTTTTTGTGTCTAACATTTTTGATGAAATTTTATTTTAACTTAGAGGTAATGTGATTGTAAATTTTGTTCCTTTTCCAATTTCGCTGTTCACTTCAATTTTTCCATTGTGGCTTTCGATGATGCCATAGGTGATGCTCAAACCTAAGCCTGTTCCGCTTCCTACATCTTTGGTGGTAAAAAATGGGTCGAATATTTTTGCTTGAGTTTCTTCGCTCATGCCCATTCCGTTGTCTTCAATGGAAATGATAGCATTATCATTTTCGATTTTTGTGGTGATAATTAATTTTCCTTTTTCAGTCAACGCATCAATGCCGTTGGCAATAATATTCATAAACACTTGGTTTATTTTTCCAGAAAAACATTTTACCATCGGAATCGTTCCAAAATGTTTTTCTACTTCAATTTCTTTTTTAGAAATTTTTGAAGAAAGCAGCAGCAACGTGCCTTCTAAGCCTTCTTCTAAATCATAATTTACTTTTTCCACTTCATCCAATCTCGAAAAAGTTTTCAATCCTTTCACAATTTCGGCAGTTCGTTTTGCGCCAACCTCAATGCCATCAAGCAATTCAGCCACTTCTTTAAAAGTGTAATCAATGTCTAAATCTTTTACAATTCTATCAATTTCGGGGTCGGCACTTTTTATGCCCGATGTTTTGTAGCGATGATAAAGCGTTGAAATATCAGCAAAATCACGTTTCAATGGTGCAATATTGCTGCTTACAAAATTGATAGGATTGTTGATTTCATGCGCTATGCCAGCCATTAATTGCCCAAGCGAAGCCATTTTTTCATTCAACAATAATTGCTTTTGCATTTGATGCAATTGGTCTAAAGTATTTCGTAGTTCAACATTTTTTTCTTCGCTCAATTTTATGGCTTGCTCTTTTTTATTGTGAAATAAATTGGTAACTACAAAAATAATTCCGACCAACCCTCCATAGCAAATCAATGTAAAAATGTGTTGAAAATGTGCTACATCATAATTTAATTTTAATGGTGTGAAAAATTGATTGATGATGAAAAAGAAAGTAATAGCCGAAAGCGAAACAATGAACCAAAATGCAGTTTGGCGGCTGCTTCCAAGCAACAAAAGCGAAACCACAGGAATCATACTAAACCACGGAATCACCGATGAAGCCAAGCCTCCGGCAAAATAAGAACAAGAAAAAATGGCAACAACAGTGGCGTTGAAAATGTAAATATTTGCAGCAATATTGTACGAAATTTTTCGCTTGATTAAAAACAAATTCAACGCATAAATCATTGCGCTGATAGTCATTAGAATCATCCCTTGCTTATAGCCGATTACAAAACTTGTGCCCACATACAGCCAGCAAAACAAATGTGTAATCCAGCAAAACCCAATCAGGATAAGGTATTTCTCAATCAAATTGCTTTGCACATCCTTAGGCAGGAAGAAGTAATTTATTTTGCGAATGAAATTTTTCATGCGATAAAATTGTTGGTTGGGTTAAATTTTGTTCATGATTTTTTTTACCAACCCTTCGGCATCATCCACCAATTTTTTTCCTTCCAAAAGTATTTTATCAACGAATGGTTGCTGCCACGTTAAGCCTTTGGCGTAATTATTTTTATCGCCATCTTGAAATAATCCTAAAATACTTGGCTGTGTATATTTCCAAATTTCGCAAAGCGGTGCATCGCTGCCCGATACTTTTAAAATATTGTTCACTGCCCTACGAGCCGCTTCGTTAGCGCCTTCCATAGTTGCTAAGTCGGTATTTGTTTTCACATAATCAGCCGCTAAAAATAAATTTGCAATGGCTGTAAAAGCATTGGGTCGCAAACACCAAGTGTCGGTTTGATTCACTAACAATGGCTCACGATTATTTAATTTTTGCATCGAATCAAATTCGCTGCTGGTTAATAAATTTTGTACAATGCCCGTTAATGCTGGTTCTACAGGATGAATATCTCTATCCAAATACACAAACTCAATCATGTCATCACTCAAAATCGTTGTGCCGCCTATGTTTAGCTCTTCTTTCAATTGTTTCCAAACTTCTTCTTTCACTTCATCTCGTGTGCAATCTTCGGCGGCTTTGTTGTTGAAATTTCCCAATGCAGTCCAATCTGAAATATCAACCGATAAAATGGAAACCACTTTTCCGTTGCCTTTATTTTTCAAATCATAACCAGCCCAAAATTGAATTTGCGAAATGGAAGTTAACGCCCAATGGCTGTTAGAATAAATGGTGTGTCCTTTATTCAAGTTCACTTCTTTGTTTAAATAAAACTGAATGCCATTCATCCAGCGCACATTTGGTGCAAGTTTAATAATGTTTTGCAACGACTCATCTACTTTCAACATATCGTTGTTAATCAATGCTGCTGCACGTTCTACAGGTGTACACAGCAAATAATAATCGTAGCCCGAAATATTTTTTATGGCTTTGGTGTTGATGTCGGTCAGTTCAGCACCACTTATCAAACCATCTTTCATAAAAATTTGCGTAACGTTCTGCCCCTTGTTATAATTCACTTTCAGCGATTGTAAATAAGCCAACCACGGATTGAGCCACTGGTCGTTAGTTGGTCCATTCAACACTCTATCTGTGGTGTTTGAATCGATATCAATCATCAAATAAAGCAATTGCAAAAAGATAGTTCCAACAGTTCTTGTACTCGCCATTTGTGCTTGGCAAGCCACTAATGAACGTGTTAAACCATCTACCAGCAAGGTTTGGTAAGCACTACTAAAAGTGTCTGCTTTTAAATATTCCCACCAACTGATGCTTTCGTATTCATCTAAAAAACGGTCGCTGCAACTGGTCATTAATTGCCAAATGCGCATGCTGAAAAAATCAATTTCTGCTTTTGACAATTCTTTTTCGGCTTGCATAAAGCTTTCAAAAATCTCTACAATATTTTCCCAACTGGTTGGAAAGTGCACTGGTGCTATGATTGGCATCAATCCTTTTTGTGCAATCTCTACTGTATCGGTCGAAACCAAATTATCGAAAACACTTTTTCCATCTTTAAATGGAATGCGTTTCATTGTATCAGTAACGTGTTTGTAAAACCCTGGAAAAAATCTAAAACCATGTTCGCCTGGCAAATAGCCATCGGGGCTAATGATGTTGGTATCGGGCACATTTACGCTTCGAGCTTTGCCGCCAACATACAATGGGTTTCTATCGAAAACATCAACGCTGAAGCCTCTTTCAGCCAATTCGTGTGCAGCACTCATGCCAGCAACACCGCCGCCAAGAATGCAGATTTTTTTTTGAGTCATAGATAATTGAGTGGTTTATTTTATTTTGCAATGTAAGTAAAAAATAAATTAGCTGATAGGCAATGAAATAATAAATTTTGTTCCTTTTCCCACTTCACTTTCCACTTCAATTTTTCCATTGTGTTCAGCAATGATGCTGAAAGCCACACTCAATCCCAACCCTGTGCCTTTGCCAATTTCTTTTGTCGTAAAAAATGGGTCGAAAATTTTTTGTTTCACTTCTTCGCTCATGCCGCTACCATTATCTTTTATCGAAACAAAAATTGTATTATCAGAAAATTTTGTACTCACAAAAATTTCACCTTCGCTAAAAATCGCATCCAGTGCGTTGTTCAGCACATTCATCCACACTTGATTAAGTTGTGATGGATTGCAATACAACTTTGGTAATTCGGCAAATTCAGTTTTCAATTTTATTTTTTCATTGAATTTCGATTGCAATAAATCCAACGTGTTTTTCAAAGTTTCATTTACGTCTGCATCTTTCATTTGCCCTTCATCCAATCGTGCAAAACTTCTCAAACCCTTTACTATATCGGCTGTTCGGCTTGCTCCTGATTCGATGGTTGAAATCAATTCATCCATTTCATTCATCGTGTAATCAAAATCAATTTCCTTTTTCAATTTTGAAATGGTTGGTTCGTTGGGCATTTTTTCATCGTAAGTTTTTAAAATTGATTTCACATCATCCAAATCGCGTTTCAACGATACCACGGCACCACTCACAAAATTGATAGGATTATTTATCTCGTGAGCTACACCAGCAGTGAGTTTGCCCAGTGCATTCATTTTTTCTTGCTGAATTAATTGCAACTGAGCAGCTCTTTCAATTGCTTTTTCGGCTTCGGCAGTTATCAATCTTTCTTTTTCCAACATTTTGTGCGACCGAGTTACAGACACCGTAAAAAAAATTGCCCACATCGCAAACATCCCAAAAGCTGTAATAATATTGCTGGTGTTGAAAAAATAAATCCAACCTTGCTGCAAAGAAAAAATTGGCGTATGAGGTTTAATGAGATATTCGATAGATAAATAACTCACAATGCACATAATAAGCAATGACCATTTTGCTATTCTATTACCATGCGGAATCAAAAAAGGGAAAATGGCAACCACAGGAATAAAATACTGAAAGCCGCATTGGTAGCCTATTGCAAAAGAAACAATAATTTGGTGAACTGAAATTTCAAATAATGCCACAAACATGCTCCACATGTGAAATGCTTTGCGATTAAGATTAATGGCAAGCACATAAGCCGCAACACTTATAATTTGTAAAACAGCCAATTGATTTATTCCAAGATAAAAAAACAAACAACACCAAATAAAATGTGTTGCCCAAGCTAATGTTTCTGCCAAATTCGCAACAACATAGAACTGCAAATTCTCCACTTTAATAACCGAAGGTGTGGTATCAAAGTGCAGATAAATATTTTGAACCAGAGCTTTTATTTTTTCTAAAATCACCTTTTATACAATTGGTAATGTGATTAAAAATTCAGTTCCTTTTCCCACTTCACTTTCCACTTCAATGTTGCCTTTATGTTTTTCTAAAATTCCATAAGCTATACTCAAACCCAAGCCTGTTCCACTTCCTACGTCTTTAGTTGTAAAAAATGGGTCGAATATTTTTTGCTGAATTTCTTTGGTCATGCCTTTGCCATTATCTTTTATCGAAACAATAATGTTGCTGTTTTCTTTTTTGGTAGCCACATTTATTTCACCATTATTTCCTTCAATGGCATCGGCAGCGTTGGAAATAATATTCATAAACACTTGGTTCAATTGACCTGGATAGCAAGCAATATCAGGCAATTGAGCAAATTGTTTTTTCAACTCAATATTTTTATCCTTCAATTTTGTTTGCAAAATCATAATTGTTGAATCCAAACATTCGTTGATGTTGGCGTTCTTTTTTTCGGCTTCATCAGTTCTTGAAAAATTACGCAAACCTTTCACAATTTCTGAAGTTCTATTTGCACCTTCGGTAATGCCCAATAGCAATTCATCAATTTCTTTTATGGTGTAATCTATATCCAATTGTTTCGCCAAAGCCGCAGCCTCATTGGGTTTCTCTTGATACGTTTTCAACAATAATTTCAAATCATCCACATCACGTTTTAATGAACCGATGCTGCTGCTCACAAAATTTATTGGGTTATTTATTTCGTGTGCAACACCAGCAGTCAACTGTCCAAGCCCAGCCATTTTTTCCGATTGCACCAACTGTTGTTGTGTCGATTTTAATTTGTCGTGCGTTTCATTCAGTTCTTTGTAAGCCACTTTTGTTCTCACCAATGCTCGTTGATTATTTCTGTAAATCACAAAAATGAAAATGGCAATTAATAAAAATATGCCTGCCACGGCAAACAGCCAATAGCGGTCGTAGCGGCGTTTTTCCAATTCCAATTCATTTGCTTTCATGGCATAAGCTTGCACTTCTTTTTCTTTTTGCAATTGTTTTATCAAACTTTCTTTTTGCAAAATTTCAGTTTCATTATAGTTCAACTCTGCGCCAGATAAGGAATCGCGTTCACGAACCAATTTTTTAATTTGGTCATCAGTAGATAAAGTGAGTATTTTAATTTGGTCTTTTGATAAATTAGAATAGGCTGCACTCAACACTTTTTCCAATTGGTCTTTATCCATTTTTTTGCCGCCCACCATTTTTTTCAAAATGCTATCACGAATCTGGTCATAGCGGCTGCTGGCTTGTTTCAAGTCATTTGCATCATGTGGTTTAAATAATAATGCTTGTGTGGCATCGGGCAATATCTCATCATTGTCGGGCATTTCGCCTGCTGTGGCATAATAAGTTGCACTTTTATTGAAGTAATTATTTGCTTTTTCAAATTCACTTCCGCCCCAATAATTGTAACCAATTTCTTTACACAC
>CAIODY010000061.1 GCA_903857255.1 uncultured bacterium | reverse complement strand
TTGAAGAACCGATTGGTGAAGAGCTTGAGCCAGTTGTTCCATTAACAAAATATGACCCAACATTAGATTTATCGAACTATAAATTTCCAACTTTAGATTTATTGGCTGACTTTGGAAATGAAGGTAGTGGCGTAACGAAAGAAGAATTGGAACAAAACAAAAACCAGATTGTGAATACACTTCGCAATTATGGGATTGAGATTGATAAAATCAAAGCAACGATTGGACCAACTGTTACGTTGTATGAAATCGTTCCTGCGGCTGGTGTCAGAATTTCTAAAATCAAAAACTTAGAAGATGATATTGCGTTAAGCCTTTCTGCGCTTGGCATACGCATCATTGCCCCAATTCCAGGCAAAGGAACGATTGGTATTGAAGTACCGAACATCAAAAAAGAGTTGGTGTCAATGCGAAATTTATTAAGTAGCGAAAAGTTTCAAAAATCGGATATGGATTTGCCGATTGCATTGGGGAAAAATATTGCCAATGAAAATATCATTTTAGATTTAGCAAAAATGCCGCACGTGCTTGTTGCAGGCGCAACAGGGCAAGGTAAATCAGTTGGGTTGAATGCTATTTTAGTTTCTCTCCTTTACAAAAAACATCCATCGCAATTGAAGTTGGTGATGGTTGACCCGAAGAAAGTGGAGTTAAGTATTTATAAAATTATCGAGAAACATTTCTTGGCAAAAATGCCTTATGAAGAAGACCCGATTATTACCGATGTAAAAAAAGTGGTTGCAACTTTAAATTCGCTTTGCTTAGAAATGGATAGTCGCTATGATTTGTTAAAAGAAGCAACTTGTAGAAATTTAAAAGAGTACAATCAAAAGTTTATTGATAGAAAATTAAATCCTCAAAAAGGGCATCAATACTTGCCTTTTATTGTGGTGGTGATTGATGAATTTGCCGATTTGATTATGACGGCTGGTAAAGAAGTGGAAATGCCAATTGCCCGTATTGCCCAATTGGCAAGGGCTGTGGGGATTCATTTGATTTTAGCAACACAACGTCCATCAGTAAATATTATCACAGGAACTATCAAAGCCAATTTCCCTGCTCGTATTGCTTTCAAAGTTTCTTCTAAAATTGATAGTCGTACAATCCTTGATACTGGCGGTGCAGAGCAATTAATTGGTAAAGGTGATATGCTCGTAAGTGCAGGTGGTGAATTGATTCGTGTGCAATGTGCTTTCTGCGATACCCCTGAAATTGAAAAAATTACGGAACACATTAGTAAGCAACAAGGCTACCCTTCGGCGTTTATGTTGCCTGAATATGAAGACCCGAACGACCCTAACAAAGGCGATATTGATTTGGGTGGCGAACGTGATGAATTTTTTGAAGAGGCTGCCAAAATAATTGTGCAACATCAGCAAGGTTCGACTTCGTTGATTCAACGCAGAATGAAATTGGGTTATAATCGTGCTGGAAGAATTATGGACCAATTAGAAGCAGCAGGAATTGTTGGTCCCAACAATGGTAGCAAAGCCCGTGATGTAAAATATAAAACCGAAGCCGATTTGATGCAGGTGTTGAATACGTTGAAATAAATACGAAATCTGCTACTAATAAATTTTAAGCTTACATTCCAAGGTTTAAAAATTGGTAAAATATTGTGGTTGAGCTAAGCAAATGTACTAGCGTATGAAGCCATTGTGTTGAAATTGCAGGAAAGAACTTTAGTGTGTTGGATTTAAAATCCTTGGCTCAATAGAATCGGATTGCAAATCCGATTGGGCGGATAGTTGCCCACAACTGGCAGCAGAATTTCAACGCTGCGCCTATGATTGTTAACAATGGCGGCAAGAATTTTGAAATTGAACCCAAGAATTTTAAAATTTCCGAAGCAGTTGTACACAACTGGCAGCAGAATTTTGAAATTTTAGAAGCAGTTGGATACAACTGGCAGCAGAATTTCAACGCTGGCGCAAATAATTTCAACATTTTCTGGAAGAATTTCAACTACGGATACTCGGTAGTTGTCTTCGGTGGTTTGGAATTTGCCTTCAGCGCAATAGATTTCAGCTTCGGTTCAAAGGATTTTGACTACGGAAACAAAAAAACGCCAACCATTGATTATGGAGCGTTGATTATTTTTTGTTTAAAATGAATTTGGCTGCAATGGATTTAAAATCCTTGGCTCAATAGAATCGGATTGCAAATCCGATTCGGCGGAATGAGAATGTAAACTCGACAGAACATTAAAGGCGACTGGGATTGCGCTGTTTTTTTGATTTATTTTGACAACCTAATTTTAAATTTGTTACTAAAATAAATCAAAATTCCTAATGTGGTTCCGACAAAGAAAATGAAAAAGTTATGTCCTTCAAAAACAGAAAAAAAATAAGATTTCATCTTGACTAATGTATAATTATGATAAAAATCCAAAAACATTTCAGCACTACCTTTAAAATAATGTTCATTACCAAAAGGACAGTAAAGTTTATAACTTTCCACTTTTGTATCCATTCCAATTACATGCGTTGGGTCTTTGTCAGCAGACCACATCTCAAAGTAACCAAAAGTATGCACAATATCAACAATTAAAATCGCTGATAAGTACCCTAAAAAAAGAGATATTAATAATCTCTTTGAAAAATAAATTGTTGTTTTTTCACTCATGGAAGAAAAAGATTAGCATCAAAAGTAATCATTTCATACAAAAAAAACGCCCAAGCATTTCTGCTTGAACGTTTTGCAATACGGTGTGGTTCAGATTCGAACTGAAAGCTCTCTATATTGGATTCTTGATTTGCAGTACATCAAATTAAGTGATTGCTGCCCGAACCCACCGATAGAGAGCAACAGCCATTTTTAATTTAGTAATTAATATAACCGAGAAGTGAAATAATCCTGAACAAACTAAATGTAACG
>CAIODY010000060.1 GCA_903857255.1 uncultured bacterium | reverse complement strand
CCCAAGAATTTTGAGCGATGATATTATTTATCTATCTGCTTGCACAGCTAGTTTTAAATTCGTTTCGATTCTGCAAAACCAAATGGCAGAAAGTTTAAAAAAAAATTAGAACAATACGCCGTAACTGATGACAGTTATGAACTTACACGAATAGCGGCATGGGTAGCGTTTTATCACCATGTTGATACAGAAACTTTATCGGAAGACGATTTAATTCGGCGGTGGTGTCAAGTCAAATTTTGTTTAATAAAACTTGGTAAACTAAAACCATGAGTGATACAGTCGAATATATTGTTAAGCTAAAAGATGAAATGAGTGGAACGGTGAATGCCGTTAAGCACTCAACATCTGCAATGAACAAAGAGATTGAACACTCACATTCAGTTGTCCATGAACTCCGCAATGCTTTTTTTGAATTATTTGCAGTAGAAAAAGCTTTAGAATTTTTTAATGGCGCACGTGAAGCACTCGAAAAGTATAAATTCGCATCTGCCGAATTGAATGCAACATTAGAATCCAACGCCGAAAATATTGGATTTACTCGAAAAGAATTAGATGCGTTGGGCGATGCAGCCCGAAAAAATACGCTGTTTACAAAAACAGATGTAACAGCAATGGAAGGGCAGTTAGCCATTTTCAAAAACGTACATGGTTATATCGCTCAGGAAGCCATACCAATCATTTTAAATTACGCTGCAAAAACTAAAACCACAGCAGCCGAAGCAGCAAAAACATTAGGCATAGCGTTGAACGAACCAGCCCACGCCGCCCGATTATTACGTGGTGCAATCGGTGGCGTTGATGGAGCGCAACAGCAGTATATTGATAATTTAGTAAAAACAGGTCAAGCTGCCAAAGCACAACAGTATATTTTAGATTTGATGAATGAAAGCTATAAAGGAGCGGCAGCGGCGGCTTGGGAGGCAGCTGACCCATTGGCACGTTTGGGAGTTCGATTTGAAGATACAAAAATAGCTGTTGGTGAATTGATTGAGAAGCTATTGGAAAAATTAGAACCAGTGATGAATGCGGTGGTAGATATTATAGATTCAAGTGTAAAATGGTTTAATGATTATAGTAATGTTATAAAAATAGCAGCAGCAGCTGTGGTATCATTAACAACAGCGTTGATAGGATTGTGGACGTGGCAAAAGGTAACAGCAGTTTGGGCGGCAATTCAATATGTTTCTATTGGAATTTTGGGGGATGCTTTTGAAACAGCCACAGTAGCTACTAAATTATTTGCGGCAGCACAGGCTGCTTTAAATGCCGTTATGGAGCTTAATCCATTTTATTTCGTTGCCTCTATAATTGCATTAGTTGGAGTAGCAATTTATCAATGTTGGCAACAATTTGAGGGCTTTAGAAAGTTTGTTTATGGGCTTTGGGAAATTATAACACAATTCTTTAGCGAAATCGCAACAGTAGCTAAAGGAATTTATCATATAATTAGTGGGATATTTTTACAAAATCCATCTGAAATAAAAAAAGGCTTAGATGAGGTTTTGGATGTTTACGAAAATGCAGGAGTTAGATTGGCAACTGCTTATTCTAAAGGCTCACTAAAAGCAACTGTTAATTCGCCCGAAGGCGAAAAAGGAACGGAAGGCAAAAAAGGTAAAAAAGGATTAGGCATTGAGCCACCATCAACAGACTTAGCAACTGGTGCATCAAACGTAAAAGAAACCAAGCCAACAATTATAAATATCACGATGGGTTCATTGGTAGATAAATTTACAATCACTTCAAATAATTTGCAGGAAGGTGCAGCGAAGATTCGTGAGGAGGTTTTAAAAGCAATGATTTCGGCGGTTAATGATTCACAAGTTCATGCGATTGGGCACACATAAATAAACAAATGGCAAACGATAACTTTATAATACCAAATCCGCTACAAGTTCCTTTAGGGCTTGTTGATATAGCTGAATTTCAGGCAGGCGTTCGCATTGTTACGGCATTATCAAAAGTGCCGCAAAATCAAACAAGTTTCCCAACGCAAAAAGGGGCAAGTGGTGATGTTTCTTTCGTAGCCGCAAAACCCAGCGCATT
>CAIODY010000059.1 GCA_903857255.1 uncultured bacterium | reverse complement strand
TGAATATTTTCTTTCAAATGCTTTGGCTTCAACACTTTCACACCGCTACCATAACTCAGTATTTTCATCTTCAATTCGTGATTGACTAACAAATCCAACTCAACAGTTAAATTGTTTTTTGTTTCTTTTAATACTTTTTGTGAATTGTGCCAAGGTGCAGATTTGATGTATGGTGCTTCTTCACAAGTAAATTGTAATTGAACTTTTTCAACACTTTCATCTAATGCAGTAATTCCAAAAACATTTTTGAAATAGGCTTTTGAATCAAATTTTGAAGTGAAAGTTTTTGAAGTTTTTTTTACTTCAACAATTCTATCAACGCCAAAAGTCAGAACCATATTAGGTTGTTTGGAAATTGCATTTGCAATCAAATACCAGCGTTGCTGAAACTCTTTCAATAAAATTGGTTCTAAAATATGTTTGGTTGAATAATTATTTTGAAAAGATTGGTAAATAATTTCAATCACTTTCTTCGATTTTATGGCTTCCAAAATTGTTTGCATCCATTGTTCCCCAGCGTATTTTGTTGGCTTATCTAATTGAATGATGGATTGCTCTTCATCATTAATAGAAAGTGAGGTCATCATTTTTTGCAATGGTTTTTCTAAATGCTTAAATGCTGGCAACTCTTTATATTGCTGCAAAATCTGAACTGCCAATTCTATTGAAAATGTTTCTTCATCCGTCAATGGATTTTTTTCGATGGAATAATCTTCATCTGTATAAACATAACCTCTTTTAAAACGGTTGTAATCAATTGGCGCTCTAAACCCCAATGCTTCATCAGTTCGCATTGCATCTAAATCTTTTTGAATAGTGCTGTTGCTAATTTTTTTACCCAATTTTTCGCTGCATAATTCTACCAAATCATTTAATGATGGCGCAGGCATTTGCTTGTTACGAATTCGTTCATCAATTAAGCGATAGCGAATTAAGGCATGTTTGTTTTGAGGCATACAACAAATTTAGTACACAAATAGGTTGCGAAGTGATGAAATATTTTTGGCAGAAAAATATCCATGAATCGAAAACAATTTCTAAAAAATATTTTTGCATCTGCCGCTTTGTTGGCGTTACCTACTTCGTTTTTATTGGCTGAAAAAAATGAAATAATAAAACCTAAAAAGCAATTGCATTTTGTGGGTTTGGGCGGCGGAGGCTGTAATGCGGTTGAGTTTATTCAACAGCGGATGTCCAATGCAAAGTTTACTTGCATTTCAAGTCCTGTTCGGAAATATGAAAAATCGAACATCAAATTTGTTGAGTTGAACTTGCATGATTGGTTCGATGTAGCGAATGTTCGCAAAGATTATTTGAACGATAAAATATTTTTTCGTGGGATTGAACGAGTAGAAGAAGTTTTTAGAACTGATGACACTTTCATTATTTTAGTTGGAGCAGGCGGTGATACAGGAACAATGATAGCCCATGATGTATTTGAACGCATGAGAAGTAACAATCGAGATTGTTACATGGTGTCAACTTTTCCTTTTGATTTTGAAGGACGATGCAGAATAAAAATGGCTACTACATTTGTAAATCGATTTAAATTAGATACTCATTTTGGGTTAGTGAGCAATGAAGAAATGAGAAAAATATATGGTGATATGGATATTGCTGATGCTTTTGCAAAAATTGATGAACTGATGATGGATAAGGCTTTGGAGTT
>CAIODY010000058.1 GCA_903857255.1 uncultured bacterium | reverse complement strand
GCGCGCTGGCAAGCCCCTCACCGATTGCCTGCACAAGAACTGCTGCTAGGGCACCGGGCGGCCCGCCGCTGCTCTGTTGGATTTGACCCCATCCCCACTCTCACCCACGCCCCCGAGCTCGCATGTTGTACCTCTCATTTTACCGTACCTCATGCAAACTGAACCCCAGCTCGGGCCCAGCGATACATCTCAGGTCACTTCCCATTTTGCCAACGACGCGCCGCGCGCCCCTCATTTTTTATCGCCACTCAATAATTTTTCTCCAGCCAGTAGTGAACGGCAACTCGTCCCTGGGCCCCCAACCGTCGGGAACGGCATGGCGGTTTCTGCCAGCTGCGGCGCGCCCTCAAAGGAGGACGAGCACTCAATCGAAATCGAGCACACAATCCCACTCCCGCCCAGTCGGGGCCCGGTCACGCCAATTATGCCAGCATTAGTCCAGCGCCTGCTGGTAGACGGCATCCTGTCTCAAACGGAGGCCACTCAAATCCTCGCCCTCCAGGCGAGCGCCGCGCCACGGCGAGGCCATCGGCTGCTCCTGCAGGTTTGGCGGGACGCGGACCGGGCAGGAAGGAGGACGTCCTACGACGGTACCGTCCTGCGCCCAGACCAGACTCGCTATCCAGGCGTAGGCAGCACCCCATTTCGACCCGACAACTTCGCGTGCCTCATGCAACACGCGCTCCCCGCCCAAACCGCGTTCCTGCTGGACGGTTTCCGCCAAGGTTTCTCATTGCACAGGGCAGGCGATTGGACCTCAGTCTCGTTCCCACAATACCCACCTCCATCCGACCACGCTCATGCTCAACTGATGCTCAGCGAAGCCAAGGAGCGCGCAGCGGGCCGCGTCGGCGTCAGGCCAAGCACCATGCACCGTTTCCAGCGCAACCCACGCTTTCAGATCCCTAAGAAGTCGGGCGGCCTGTGGAACGGTACCGACTATCGCCTCTGTGACCAAATCATTGCTCACAATTGGGTGATGACGAGCAATGGTTTGCGGTTGGAGAAATAGGCTTCTTCGGAAAATTTTATTGGAGTTACACTCATTTACGTTTAATTATCCACCGCCACAATTTTATTATCAAGGAGCGATTTGAAAAAGTGTAAATTGTTTTTTTATGTCGCGATAACTTTTTTTTTAGCTTTGTTCTCACAAAAGCAAGCCATGTCGTTCATTGTTTTCAATCAGCAACTTATCGCCAAATCAGCTTTTCAAGCCAATTTCAGCAATCGCAGTTTTTATTATGGCGATGGTTTTTTTGAAACCATTTTATATAAAAGCGGAAAATTCCCATTTTCAAAATGGCACGTTGAGCGAATCATCAATAGCTTCCAACTGCTCCATTTAAAATTTGAAAATGAATTTACTTTACAAAGTTTAGAATCGGATTTACTACAATTAATTGTTGCCAATAAAGTTTCTAATGAAGACATAGTGGTGAAAATAAATTTTTACCGAAATGGCGAAAGCGGCTATAATCCTACAACAACGGCTTATTCTTGGTTGGCTGAATTAAAGCAAATGCCAATATGGAAAGATAAAATCAGCTTATGTTTTTATACCGAAGAAAAAAAATCAGCAGGAAAAATTTCGCAATTAAAAAGTACTAATGCGCTGATTTATGTGATGGCTGCTCAATTTGCAGCTCAACAAATAAAAGATGAGGCCATTGTTTTTAACACCAATAATCAGGTGGCTGACTGTACCAACTCAAATTTGTTTATTATTCATCAAAGCAAAATGTACACACCGCCATTAACTGACGGAGGCGTAGATGGTGTTGCAAGAAAAATGTTGATGAATAATTTTGAAGTAGAAGAAAAATCTTTAACAGCAAACGACATCATCAATGCCGATGAAGTTTTTTTAACCAATGCTGTAAGATTGATTCAGCCCGTGTTTCAAGTGGATGATAAAAAGTATTCTTCAGTTCAAACTACAACTTTGCAAAATAAATTGATGGTACTTATCAATTAATTGCTTTGGCAATTCACACTTAATATCCGAATAAGTTTTTTTTAAACAGCCCAACCTAGTTGTTATTTTTGAAACCAACAATGAAGAAATTTTTACAAAAAACTGGCAGGTTTGTTTTCAAGTTTTTACTGTGGTTTTTAGCCATAACAATTTTATTGACCTTGCTGTATCGCTTTGTGAATCCGCCTTTCACACCCTTGATGGGGATAAGATGGGTAGAAACAAAATTTGATAAAGATGAAAGCAACAACAGAGTATTTTACGAATGGCGTGATTTAAAAAATATTTCACCTTACATGCCTTTAGCAGTGATGAGCAGCGAAGACCAACATTTTCTTACACATCATGGTTTCGATTTTGAAGCTATTAAAACGGCAATAGAATTTAACAAAACACACCATCAAAAAATTGGTGCAAGCACCATTTCGCAGCAGGTGGCAAAGAATGTTTTTCTGTTTCCATCTCGAAATTTTATCAGGAAAGGCTTAGAAGCTTACTTCACTTGTTTGATAGAAATATTGTGGAGTAAGAAAAGAATTATGGAAGTGTACCTGAATGTAATTGAGTTGAACAAAAACAGATTTGGAGTGCAGCAAGGTGGTTTGTATGCTTTTAATACCATTTCAAAAAATCTTTCCATGGTGCAATGTGCAAGGCTTGCAGCCATATTGCCTGGTCCAAGAATTTTCTCAGCACGAAATCCGTCAGGTTATATTTTGATGAGGCAAAATCAAATTGTTTATCAAATGCAAGTAATAGGAATTGACGTGCGGAAAGAATTTGATTATTGATTTAAAAATCAACTTCTAAATTCAATTCGTTAGCTAAATCCTTTAAAATGGGATTATTATTCACCATGGCATTAAATTTCTCCATCGGCGTGTAGAGCTTCTTTTCAGTAGGTTTTTCTGGCGTAGTAATTTTCACTTCAGCTGATTCATAATTTTCTTTCACTTCTTGAATCACTGATTCAATAGGCATTCTAACGATTGGCTTAGGAATTTCACCACGTAAATTATCTACATTAAATCCTTTCAAATTAACGCTTGATGTATTCGCAGCCGAACTTCCGGTTGCTTTCGATGCAGTTATTGGAATATTTTTTTCAGGCGTTGCTGGTGTAGCAATCGGATTTTTCTGAACAGGATTTGCAGCCTCTACACTAACTGGTTCAGTTTTTTTTTTAAGCTCCAATTCATTGGCAGGAGCTGATTGTAGCGCAACTGGTTGTTGCAAAATTCTGTTTAAATAGCAGAGTTTTATCAAACACAACTCTACATGCAATCGTTTGTTTTTGCTGCTACGATAGTGCATGTCGCAATCATTCAGAATATTCAAAGCACTTAATAAAAACGCAACTGGCGTTTGCATGGCTTGTTGTGCAAATCGTTGTTTCAAACTTTCAGTTGTCTCCAAAAGGTTGACAGTGGCTGTATCGCGGCACATCAATAAATTCCGGAAATGTTCGGCTAAAGCATTCAAAACATTATCACCTTCAAATCCTTTCATCAAAATTTGCTGAAAACTATTCAACACAGTTGCTCTGTCTTCCACCAACATCGCATCGGTCATTTTAAAATTAAATTCATAATCTAAAATGTTCAACTGGTCAAGCACTTCACTCACCTGAATATTTCCGTTGCAAAAACTTGCCATTTTATCAAACAAACTCAAGGCATCTCTCATGCCGCCATCTGCCTTTTGTGCAATCAGATGTAAGGCTTCTTCGCTGGCTTCTACTTGCCTATCAGTGGCTATTTTTCGTAAATAACTCACCATATCTTCCATCTTAATTCGCTTGAAATCAAATACCTGACAACGACTTAAAATGGTTGGAATTATTTTTTGTTTTTCGGTAGTTGCTAAAATGAAAATAGCGTAAGATGGCGGTTCTTCGAGCGTTTTCAAAAAAGCATTAAACGCCGCCGAACTCAACATGTGCACCTCATCAATGATATACACTTTGTATTTTGCGCCTTGCGGCGGAATGCGAACTTGCTGCACCAACTCACGAATATCATCTACACCATTGTTGCTTGCTGCATCCAGTTCAAAAATATTAAAAGAAGAATTGCTGTTGAATGAAATGCAACTGCTACATTCATTGCAAGGTTCAAAATCGGTTGTGGGATTTAAACAATTAACCACCTTCGCCAAAATACGAGCATTGGTAGTTTTGCCCACACCACGTGGACCACAAAATAAAAATGCATGCGCCAATTGATTGGTGCGGAAAGCATTTTTTAAAGTAGTGGTAATATGGCTTTGCCCTACAACGTCTTCAAACTTTGCTGGGCGATACTTACGGGCTGAAACTACAAACGATTCCATATTTTTCTGTGAGCGAATATACAGCGGTTTTGATTTTTTAAAATAAGAAATGAAAAAAAATGGTTCGGTTGTTGATTAAACTTTTTTAGTTTTAAATATCTAAATCCCAATGAAACCAGCTACTGATTTTGAAATTGTACATCTTTATAATCGTCTTGCATTTGGCATAACACCGGCTGAAATGCAGGCTGCTCAAGGTAAAAGCTGCTCACAAATTATCAACGAAATTTATTCGGCAGCTGATAAATTCGCTGATATTGATGAAGTGGATACTGCACAATTAAGTACGATGGATGTATTGAGCATGAATAAAGAAGAGCGGAAAGCCTTATTTGAAAAGGGTTTGCTGTTCACCAAAAAATTAAACTTAACATTGCTTGATAAATTTATCAACGACAAAGCACAAGCCCGATTAAAAATGACTTTGTTTTGGAGTGGTCATTTTGCTTGCCGTTCATTGAATGCAGCTTTTCAGCAAAAGTTATTTAATACAATTCAGGAAAATTCGTTGGGTAATTTCAAAACATTGTTGTTGGAAGTCAGCAAAAGCTCAGCCATGCTGCAATTTCTGAATAATCAACAAAACAGAAAACGACATCCGAATGAAAATTTTGCTCGTGAAGTGATGGAGTTATTCACATTAGGAAGAGGTCATTATACCGAACAAGATATTAAAGAATCAGCCAGAGCCTTTACTGGTTGGGGTTTTAACGCTCATGGCGAATATGAATTCAGAGCATTAACGCATGATAATGGTATCAAAATTTTTTTGGGCGAACAAGGAAATTTCAGTGGCGAAGACATAATTAATATCATTTTACAACAGCCTCAATGCAGTATTTTTATCACTCGAAAATTCTATAAGTACTTTGTGAATGAAGAAAATATTGATGAGCAATTTGTGAGTGATGCAGCCGATGTTTTCAGAAAAAGTAATTATGAAATTGCAGCTTTAGCAGCTTACATTTTTACTCATCCACATTTTTATGAACAAAAAAATATAGGCACTCGAATTAAGCCACCAGTAGAGCTTATCACGAGTTTACTACGCAATGTAAAAGTTGAATTCGACAACAAAGCATTGCTGATTAATGCACAAAAAATTCTTGGGCAAATATTATTTCTTCCACCCAGTGTTGCAGGCTGGGCTGGTGGTAGAAATTGGATTGACAGCAGTTCGCTTTTATATAGAATGAGTTTGCCAAGATTGTTTTTCAAAAACGAAGTGCCGATGCTGCAAGCCAAGCAGGAAGCCGATGACCAGTTGATGGATAAAAATGAAACTGATTTAAAACGTCATCCTTCAGCAAAAGAAATGATGCAAACTTATGCTGATACAGAAAGTTTTGTGCAGCATTTTGAAAAAATTGATGACAAAAATTTAGTGTCTTTTTTGAAGAACATGTATTTAGGAATGGCGCAAAATACTCTACCCAGCAATACTTTCAATGAATTTGAGAATTTAGAACGTAAAGAAAAAATAAAAAAAACATCACTGTATATTTTTTCCATGCCTCAATTTCAATTAGGATAAAATTTAAAAATCAATCGCATGAAACGCCGTTCATTTCTTATCAATACATCATTAGCAACTACTGCTTTATTCGTACCTAACTTTTTAAAAGCCTTTAACAACAAAGGTTTAGAGCAATCAAACGGAAAAATCTTGTTGATAGTTCAATTAAGCGGCGGCAATGATGGTTTGAATACTTTTGTTCCTTTTACTAATGATAATTATTTTAAACAACGTCCACGATTAGGCATTAAACCTGAAAAAGTTTTACAATTAAATTCCGAACAAGGATTAAACGAGGTGATGAAAGGCTGGAAAGCCTTATTTGACAATGGTTCGATGGCTATGCTAAATGCAGTTGGCTATCCAAACCCCGACCGTTCGCATTTCAGAAGTATGGATATTTGGCACAGCGCAAGTTCATCGGCTGATTATATTCAAACTGGTTGGATTGGCAGATATTTAGATAATTATTGCGATGGCAAACCTTACAAAGCAATTGAATTAGATGACTCGTTGAGTTTAAGCATGAAGGGTGATTTTGTAAAAGGCTTGGCAGTAAAAAATCCAAAACGATTATATGAAATGGCACACAGCGAATGGCTGAAACCTTATTCAGCATTAGCTTCTACGCATGAAGAACCTGTTGCTTATTTATACAAAACATTAGTCGAAACTACTGCTGGCGCAAATTATTTACACGAACATTTTAATGCTTATCAAAGTAAAACTGAATTTCCGAATAATGAATTTGGAAAAGATTTGAAAACCATTGCAGGGTTGATTGGAAGTGGATGTGAAACTTCGGTTTATTATGTGAGCTTAGGTTCATTTGATACGCATGTTGGACAAGAAAGTCGGCAAAACAAGCTATTGGAGCAACTTTCAGATGGTTTGAAAATTTTTATGGATGAAATGAAATTAATAAATCGCGATAAAGATGTGCTAACGATGGTGTTTAGTGAATTCGGACGGAGGGTGTCGCAAAATGCTAGTGGCGGCACTGACCATGGTACAGCTAACAATATTGTTTTGATAGGGAATGGCTTGCAACAAAAAGGAATTTTGAATGCAGCGCCTGATTTGAAAAATTTGGATGATAATGGCGACATCAAATTTCAAGTTGATTTCAGAAATATTTATGCAACTATTTTGAATAAATGGCTGCAAGCCGATGACAGTAAAATTTTGCAGCAAAATTTTGAGTTAATGCACTTCGTTTGATTTAAGAAAAGCAAAAAAAATCATTAATTTTCTTTTAGAATCCGACAGTTCGCCTTACTTTTGCGCCCTCATACGGTGAGTGTAGCTCAGTTGGTTAGAGCATCGGTTTGTGGTACCGAGGGTC
>CAIODY010000057.1 GCA_903857255.1 uncultured bacterium | reverse complement strand
GGCTTGTTTACCCATGATTTTGTTGTACGATAGTAACTCGATGTTGAGTAGCAAAATTTTAAACAGCAATTATTTGTTGGGCTTAATTGTGGTACTTTCTTATTTGATGGTGAGTGGCATTGAAATGTTCAAACTCACACCCAAAGCCATGTTGGGCAAACAATTTATGATGCGCTGGATTTTAATAGGCGTTTCAATTATTGCCGTAATCGTTTTGAAATGGGCAGCGGCGTTAGTAATTTTGCCCACTTATTTGATTTGCAGCAAAATCGAATTTTCTTTTTTAAACAAAAACTGATAAAAATATTGTCATGAAATTCAAAGCCGAAATAAATGTGATGCCGCTAAAAGAATTGTTAGACCCACAAGGGAAAGCTGTTTTGGGCGGTTTAAAAAATTTAGATTTTAAAACCATCAGCAATGTTCGCATTGGCAAGCACATTACTTTAGAGTTGGAAGCTGCTAACGAAACCGAAGCTAAATCCTTTGCCGAAGCAGCTTGCAAGAAATTGTTAGCCAACCAAGTAATGGAGCATTTTGAAATCGACATTCAAAAGGCGTAAAAATTTTTGCTCGAAATTTCTCTTTTTATTTTGTTGTGGTAAATAATTAAAGCGCAACTTTTTGTTTATGGCAGCAACAATAATTTCCATCAACGAATGGATACATAAAACCCAAAATAGCCCATTAATATTGGATGTTCGGTCGGATGCTGAATATCTTCATGCACATATTCCAAGTGCAAAAAGTTTCCCAATTTTTAATGATGAAGAACGAAAAATTGTGGGCACTACTTACAAACAAATTAGCCGCGAAGCAGCCATAAAAATTGGGTTAGATTTTTTTGGCGTAAAGATGAAAACTTTGGTAGAAGCGGCTGAAACATTGGCTGGCAGCTACAAAACAGTGTTTGTGCATTGTTGGCGTGGCGGCATGCGAAGCGCAGCTGTGGCATGGTTGCTTGATTTATACGGATTTAAAGTGTATGTGTTGAAAGGTGGCTATAAAGCTTACAGGGCTTATGTTTTAAGTATTTTTCAACAACAATTTTCTATAAAAATAATTGGCGGCAAAACAGGAAGTGGCAAAACTTTATTGATAAAAGATTTGCAAAATCGAAAAATAAATGCTGTTGATTTAGAAGGCTTGGCACACCACAAAGGCTCATCATTTGGCGGTTTGGGCGAATTGGCACAACCCACACAAGAGCAATTTGAAAATAATTTAGCGGATGAATTGCTGAAAATAATTTCAGAAAATGGAACCATTTATTTGGAAGATGAAAGCCAACGCATTGGTCATGTAAATATCCCAAACCCATTGTGGGCGCAGATGCGGCAGGCAATGGTTTGTTTTATTGATATTCCTTTTGAAGAAAGATTAAACTGGATTGTACAACAATATGGCGAATTTGAAATTGAAAAATTGAAAGCAGCAACAACAAGAATTCAAAAAAGATTGGGTGGATTAATTTACAAACAAATTATAGAACAACTCGACAACAACAGCATTAAAGCAGCTTTCAGGCTACTATTGGAATATTATGACCGAGAATATGACCGAGCTTATCAACGCCGAGAAAATTTAAAACTCACCAAATTTTCTTTTGAAAAAATGAACATCGAACAAATTAACAACGCCATTTGCGCATCAATTTTATGACAGAAACTCTACTCACTTCTTTTAGTAAAAATGCCGGTTGCAGTTGTAAAATTTCACCAAAAATGCTGCAAGAAATTTTACAAAATAATTCAACTGTTACATTTCCAAATTTATTGGTCGGCAATGAAAGTGCCGATGATGCTGCAGTGTACGACTTGGGCAATGGCACTTCGTTAATTTCAACCACTGATTTTTTTACGCCTGTTGTGAATGATGCGTTTGATTTTGGCAGAATTGCAGCCACTAATGCCATCAGCGATGTGTATGCGATGGGCGGCAAACCATTGATGGCATTGGCTATTTTAGGATTTCCTACAGAAAAAATTTCACCACAAATTGCGCAACAAATTTTAGCAGGTGCAAGAGCTATTTGTGTCGAAGCAAATATTCCTTTAGCTGGCGGACATAGTATTGATATTGCTGAACCAATTTTTGGTTTGTCGGTGAGTGGTTTGGTTGAAAATAAAAATTTATTGCGCAACAATACTGCACAAGTTGGTGATTGGTTATACCTCACCAAGCCGCTTGGGTTGGGCGTTTTAACCTCTGCTGAAAAAAAAGGTTTGTTGAGTGAAACTGATTATAAAGTGGCTGTGCATTGGATGACGCAATTAAATAAATTGGGCGAAGAACTGCACAACATGAATGGTGTCACAGCTTTGACCGATGTTACAGGATTTGGGCTGGCTGGGCATTTGGTAGAAATGTGCGACAAAAAAAGATTGACGGCTGAATTATTTTGGAACAATATTCCTATTTTGAATGAAGCCAAAAACTTGGCTGCCAAGGGTATTAGACCCGATGCTACAAGCCGCAATTGGAATAGCTTTGGCGAACAAATTCAATGCTTAGAAAATGTGCCCATGATGGATGCTTTTAATTTTTTACCCGACCCACAAACTTCAGGTGGATTGTTGATTGCGGTGAACGATGCAGCAAAAAATAATTTTGAAACTTTCTTAAAAAATAAAATAGGCGAAACCTTTGCAATGCTCATTGGGCGAATGATTGCAGCGCAAGAGAAAACTATTTTGGTAAAAATGAGTTGATTTTTTTTCTCACTAAGGTTTAAACAAAGCAAGGTGTTTTTTTGTAGTGGTCATAGTGAACTTGTTGAACCATCGACTTTACAAGGGATTATTGCTGAATGACACACTGGAAAATGGTGAAATTATTACTTGCTAAATTGATATTTAGGAAGTTTATTTTTTCAATGAATTCAGTTAAAAGAATAATTGCCTTGGCTTATCTTAGCGCACTTCAAAAAAAACAGTTTGAGCAAACGAGCTTTAGTTACGGGTTGTGCAGGTTTCATTGGCAGTCATCTGACCGAACTTTTATTAGATAAAGGTTTTGAGGTGATTGGTGTGGATAATTTTGATGTGTTTTATGACAAAATCATCAAGCAAAAAAATCTTTCTGAATTTATTACGAACAAAAATTTTCATTTTATCGAAGCTGATATTCGCAATGAAAATACTTGGAAAAATTTGACTGAAAAGGTAGATGTGATTTTTCATTTAGCTGCCAAAGCTGGAGTTCTGCCTTCGTTGCAGCAACCTGCTGAATATATCACCACTAATATTTTAGGCACACAATTATTGTTAGATTGGATGAAATTATACGAAGTGAAAAAGCTAATTTTTGCTTCTTCGTCATCGGTTTATGGCAATCAAACAAAAATTCCTTTTTCTGAAACCGACACCATTGATAAACCCATTTCGCCTTATGCTTCTACCAAAAAAGCTGGCGAATTAATCACTTACACTTATCATCATTTGTATCAGTTGGACGTAATGAATCTGCGCTTCTTCACAGTGTTTGGCGAACGCCAACGACCTGATTTAGCAATCAGAAAATTTATTCAAAAAATATTAAACAACGAACCGATTGAAATTTATGGCGATGGTTCAACGGCTCGTGATTACACTTACATCAAAGATATTGTTGGCGGAATTTTTAGTTCGTATGAATACATCGAAAACAAAACGAACGTTTATGAAATTATGAATTTGGGAAACAACAATCCTGTGAAGTTAATCAACTTGGTAAATACCTTGTATGAAATCACCAATCGTACACCCAATCTCATTTACAAGCCAATGCAACCCGGCGATGTGAACATTACTTTTGCTGATATTTCGAAAGCAAAAACGCTGTTGAATTACGAACCAAAAACTACATTCAAGCAAGGTTTGGAAAATTTTTTATCTTGGCATCTTAATCAAAAATAAATTCCATTGCCCTACTTATCTGTTATACTTCCTATTTACAACGAAGCACAAGGAATTCCTGAATTATTTGTGCAATTAGAAAATGCAATCGCAGCTTATGATTATGAAATTATTGCGGTGAATGATGGCTCGAAAGACAATTCATTTGAAATTTTAAAAAGCATTTCTGAAAAAAATAAAAAAGTAAAATCCATAAATTTCAGAAGAAATTATGGGCAAACGGCAGCCATCAATGCAGGCATACAAGCGGCTTCGGGCGAAGTATTGATTTTGATTGATAGTGATTTAGAAAACGACCCGAATGATATTCCAAAACTTTTAGCGAAGCTCGATGAAGGTTATGATGTAGTAAGTGGTTGGAGGCAAGCACGTTGGAAAAATGAATTTTTAACCCGAAAAATTCCATCGTTATTAGCCAACAATTTAATTAGCAAAGTATCAGGTGTTTACTTGCATGATTATGGTTGTACTTTGAAAGCATACCGACACGATGTGATTAAAGACATTCATTTGTATGGTCAAATGCACCGCTTCATTCCTGTGTATTGCAAATGGCAGGGCGGCAAAGTAACCGAAGTGCCAGTGAATTATCAGCCGAGAAAGTATGGCAAAAGCAATTATGGTATCAGCCGAACATTTCGTGTGGTGCTGGATTTGCTGCTCATAAAATTTTTAGATAAATACATGCAACGCCCAATTCACTTTTTTGGATTGGCAGGATTTTATTCGTTTGCGATTTCATTTTTATTGGTGTTGTTAGCATTCTATTTCAAGTTTGCTGGTATGAAAACTTTGATTCAAACACCGCTACCAACAATAGCTGCCACGTTTTTTACTATTGGTGTATTAATGATTTTGATGGGTATCATTGCCGAAATGCAAATGCGAACTTATTATGAATCGCAAAATAAATTTCCATATTCAATCAAAGAAAAGATAAACTTATAATTACAGAGGAATGCAGGTTGATAAAAAAACAGCTGAGGCTTTTGCTACATCGTGGAATAATTTACCATCGGGAAGCGTATACACTTTTGAGGAATTTGAAGATTGGTTTTATCCACTAACTGAAAAAGATATGGTCGATAAAAATGTGTTGGAATTAGGATGTGGCAATGCAAGTTTACTGGTTCATTTATTACAATGGCGTCCGAAACGTGCTACTGGCATAGATTTGGGTGATTCGGTTTTATCAGCTCAAAAAAATTTAGCGCAAAGCAATTATAATAACTATGAAATTATTAAAGGTGATTTAACTCAATTTGAATCAATAGAAAAGTTTGATATAGTATATTCCATTGGGGTGTTACATCATTTGAAAAAGCCAAAAGATGGATTAGATTCAGTTATAAATAACACCAAAAGTGGTGGCAGATTTCATTGCTGGGTGTATGCCAAGGAAGGCAATGGTGTTATCATTTACACTGTTGACCCGATTAGGAAAGTGGTTTCAAATTTAAATTGGTGGGTTACCAAATATTTAGTGGCAACACCACTTTCATTTTTGTATTTTCTGTACGCACATTTCATCACAAAGTTGTATTTATCATTTATGCCTTTGTATGATTATAGCAAATGGATTTGTAAACGCAATTTCTTGTTTTTTCGTCATGTTGCGTTCGACCAATTAGTAACACCACAAACAGTTTACATTGATAAAGCGACCATTGAAAATTGGCTGAAAAGCTATGATAATGTTGAACAAAATTCGACTTATGTGATTTTCAGAAATGGAAATTCGTGGAAGTTTGGTGGAGTGAAAAAGTGAGATACAGAAATACACTTTAAACACATGGAAATATAGAATTGGCTAATTGAAACTTTGTGTTCTTAGTGCCTTAGTGGTTCAAAAAAAATAAAAAATGTGTGGAATAGCTGGATTTATTGGTAAAGGCGATGAGGGTATTTTGCGAAAAATGATTACCGCCATTCAGTATCGTGGACCCGATTTTCAAGGTGTTCATGTAGCTGAAAACGTAGGATTGGCACAGGCTCGATTGAGTATTATTGATTTGAGCGAAGCAGCACATCAACCATTTTTTAGTGCAGATAAAAATTTAGCAATAGTTTTTAATGGCGAAATTTATAATTTCCTTTCACTAAAAAACGAACTACTTAAAACAGGCAAATACAGTTTTAGAACAAACTCCGATACAGAAGTTTTGATTTATTTATACCAAGAATACAAAGCGCACATGTTGGATAAATTGCAAGGCATGTTTGCTTTTGCTTTGTATGATTTCAGTGAAAAAAAATTATTCGTAGCTCGTGATAGAATGGGCAAAAAGCCTTTGTATTATAGCATTGTAGGAAATACGCTTTTATTTGCATCGGAGTTGAAAGCTATTTTGCAACATCCATTGGCAACCAAAGAAATTAATTTGGATGCGGTGAATGCTTATCTCACTTTTGAATATGTGCCAACGCCGATGAGTATTCTCAATGGCATAAAAAAATTAGAAGCAGCCACTTATTTCATTTGGCAAAATGATAAAATTGTTGAACAAAAAAAATATTGGCATCATCAATTTCAAACGCAAAACATTTCATTCGATGATGCAAAAAATCAGTTAGATGATTTACTGAACGATGCCACAGAATGCCGAATGATGGCTGATGTACCGCTGGGTGTGTTTTTAAGTGGTGGTTTAGATAGTTCAACGATTGCTTATTATGCACAGAAAAATTCAACTCAAAAAATTAAAACTTTTTCTATCGGTTTTGATGATAAAAGTTATGATGAATCAGATTATGCTAATCAAGTTGCCAAACATTTAGGCACCGAACATTATCAAAAAATTCTTACCCCAAAACATGCGTTAGATTTAATCCCAACCATTTATGGGAAATGCGATGAACCCTTTGCTGATGCTTCATTGATACCTACTTATTTGCTTTCGCAATTCACTCGTGAAAAAGTAACAGTAGCTTTGGGTGGCGATGGTAGCGATGAATTGATGGCTGGTTATCCAACTTTTATTTCGCATCAACTTATCCATCTGATGCAATTTATGCCAGGGAAAAATTTGTTGCGAAGCTTAGCTAATCATCTTCCGCCGAGCGACAAAAATATTTCACTCGATTTTAAAATCAAACAATTTTTAAAAGGATTCGAAATCAATAAAAATTTCACTCACACACTTTGGTTGGGCAGTTTTTCTCCGAAAGAGAAAAACAAATTGTGGAGTGGAGATAGTTTGCGGAAATTAAGTGGTAGCAATGGATTAGAGCTTATTTCACAACATTTACAAAATGTAAAAACAGTAGATTTTTTATCGCAAGTCAACTATATTTATTATCAAACTTATTTACTGGATGATATTTTAGTGAAAGTAGATAGAGCTAGCATGTATAATAGCTTAGAATGCCGTTCGCCATTTTTAGATAAACGTGTGGTGGAATTTTTAAACACTTTGCCTGCTAATTTTAAATTCAAAAACAACACAGGTAAATATATCTTGAAAGAAGTGATGCGCAATAAATTGCCCAACAATATTATTTTTCGTCCTAAGAAAGGATTTGGCATTCCACTTTCGCATTGGCTTAGAAATGATTTGAAACAAATGAGCGATGAATTATTATGTGAAAGCGCATTGAATAAACATGGTTTGTTCAACCCAAAATTTGTGCAACAATTAAAAACCGAACACGAACAAAAGAAAAACAATCATCGCAAATTGTTGTGGACTTTGATTTGCTTCCAACTATTTTATCAGCAATTAACAAGTGCAAATTAACCCACTTTTAAAATTTTTGTAGAGGGAAAAATACATGATGCTTTTTTCGTGGGTTTAGAGTATAAAAAAAGCCCCGAATTGCTTCGAGGCTTTTTTGCTTTTTCAATCAATTATCTCACAAACAACATTTCACGGTATTTAGGCAATGGCCACAATTGGTCATCCACTATTTCTTCTAATTTATCCACTTCATAACGAATCGTATCGAAGTAAGGTTTCACTTTATCGCAATAAGCAACTGCACGTTTTTTCATATCAGTCAAGGCATTTGCTTTTTTGCGTTCGTCATTCATTTTAGCGCAATCAGTTTTTATTTTGGTGATGCGTTCTGAAATTTCTTTTATCAATTCAGTTTGTGTACCAGCAAATTTACTTAAACCCAAATCCTTTAATCCTGCTGCGTTGGCAATCAATTTCGATTGGTATTCAAATGCAGTTGGTAAAATTTGATTCAATGCTAAATCTTCCATCACACGGGCTTCAATCTGTACTTTCTTGAAATAATCTTCCAACATAATTTCATGACGGGCATGCAATTCTGTTTCATTAAAAATGCCATTTTCAACAAACAATTTCATGCTTGATTTATTCACATAACCATCTAATGCTAATGGGGTAGTGGTGATATTATTCAAGCCACGTTTCTTCGCTTCTTTTTTCCATTCATCGCTGTAGTTATCGCCTTCAAACAAAATGTTTTTTGAAGCAGAAATGTATTTACGTAACACCGTTAAGATAGCACCATCCTTGCGTTCGCCCTTTTCAGCAATCGCTTCTACATCTTTATGGAATTGCATTAATTGATTGGCAACAATCGTGTTCAACACCGTCATTGCGTTAGAACAATTTGCCGAAGAACCTACAGCACGGAATTCAAATTTGTTACCCGTAAATGCAAATGGTGATGTACGATTTCTATCCGTGTTATCCATCAACAAATCAGGAATTTTGTTGTGAATATCCATCTTCAACAATACTTTATCGGCATCGTTAGGTTTGTTTTTATCGCTTACTCTTGTTTCAATTTCTTTCAATACTTCACTTAAATAAGTGCCTGCAAACACACTGATAATAGCTGGTGGCGCTTCGTTTGCACCCAAGCGATGGTCGTTGCTTGCCGATGCAATAGATGCACGAACTAAATCTGCATGGTCGTGAACGGCTTTAATTGTGTTCACAAAAAAAGTAAGAAACTGTAAATTAGTTTTTGGTGTTTTGCCTGGGCTTAATAAATTAGAACCCGTGTCGGTTCCCATGCTCCAGTTGTTGTGTTTACCGCTACCATTCACACCTGCAAAAGGTTTTTCGTGTAACAAAACTTTCAAGCGATGACGACGAGCAACACGTTCCATAATATCCATCAACAATTGATTGTGGTCAACTGCAATATTCACTTCTTCAAAAACAGGAGCAACTTCAAACTGTGCAGGCGCAACTTCATTATGACGAGTTTTTAAAGGAATACCCAATTTGAAACATTCTTTTTCAAAGTCCATCATGTAGCCAAATGCACGTTCAGGAATTGTTCCGAAATAATGGTCTTCTAATTGTTGTCCTTTCGCTGGCGCATGACCAAACACAGTTCTGCCAGTCATCATCAAATCTGGTCGAGCTAAAAATAATTCTTCATCAATCAAAAAATATTCTTGTTCCCAACCCAATGTAGCATGCACTTTTGTACAAGCTTTATCAAAATAATTCACAACAGGCAATGCCGCTGTTTCTAATAAATGTAATGATTTTAAAAGCGGTGCTTTATAATCCAAGGCTTCGCCGCTATAAGAAACGAAAATGGTTGGGATGCACAATGTTTTACCATTGTTCACTTCCATAATAAATGCTGGCGATGATGGGTCCCAAGCGGTATAACCACGAGCTTCAAATGTGCTGCGGATGCCACCATTCGGGAATGATGAAGCATCAGGTTCTTGTTGAATTAATGCATCGCCATCAAATGCTTCGATACCTTTTCCTGTAGATGTGGGTTTGAAAAAGGCATCATGTTTTTCAGCCGTTGTACCTGTTAAAGGTTGAAACCAGTGTGTATAGTGTGTTACACCTTTGCTCATTGCCCATGCTTTCATGCCGTTTGAAACTGCATCTGCAATGCCACGGTCTAATTTAGAGCCGCTGTTGATAGCATTTTTTACACTTTTAAAAACATCGCCTGGCAAATGTTGGCGCATAGCATCTTCAGTAAAAACATTCTGACCATAATAATCGGAAACTTTGTTTCCTAAATCAGGATTCACATCAACATGCTGATTGATGTTTTTGATAGCATGAAAACGAAGATTTGACATAAAAAAGGTATTTTGTTGGTTTGATGTTGCAAAAATAGACCATTTTTTAAAATAAAAAGGGTATTTTATAAACATTTTGTTGAAATAAATGCACTGATTGGACTTAAATCCTATTCATTCATTTGAATCGTTGGTGAACAAACACCAACAATGACTGAATTATTTTTTTTATACTGTTGAATGTTTTTAGTTCATTCTTTCACTATTTTTTTTGTCTTTACTTCACCATTTTCATTAACTGCCTTGATAAAATACAGTCCGTTGGAAAATCCTTCCAAATCAATATTTTCTGTTTTTTTGTTTATAAATTCACTAAAAATTTCTTTGCCCACCATATCAAAAACAGTGATTAATTTGATGTTTTGCCGACTTGAAATTTTTAATGTTGAATTGGTAGGATTCGGATAAATATTCAAACCATTATTTTCATTACCAACATTTTCTATTCCCACATTACAATTAATTGCACCAAGTGCAAAATTGGGGGTATTCGGTAAACCGCCATTAGCCCAAGGTCCTGCAATAGCACTTCCTAAATGAACAGCATTTTCAACAAACCTACAAGCTATGCCTGCACTATCAGGTGCATGAATGACACTCATAAATTCGTAGCTGCCATAAGGAGCAACATAAATTTTACCATCAGGTGCTAATTCCATTTTAAAAAATAAAGCCCCCATAGCTGTGTTATTCCCTACAACTTGAATACTGTTTAATAAATTACTTGCTTGTAAATCCATTTGGTAAACTTTGTATTTGTCGTTTAGGTATAAATACCTGCCACTTGCTGAAAAACAAGCCGCCCACCAGTTAATAGTATCGGTTGTATTGGGATGAAATATGGTTTGATAATTAGATAATTGCCCCGAGCATCTATCAAAATTTAATAAATCAAGTTGAAATGGTTGATAGTTTAAAGATTCATATAAATAACAAAGTTTATCCCCTTGCATTGAAATCCCCCCCCCCCTCCGAAGCGAAAGAATAACTAAAATTATTACCTACTATTTGTTTTGTCGGACTATGAACTCCATTACTATCTATAAGCACTTTATAATAAGTATTTCCTTTGTGCTTTCTTACAATAATCCACCAATCTTTTCCGTTTCCATGCTTAACACTACTTATATTGTTACCCAAAGTATCATTGTTGATTACAACTTGGTCTTTAATAACTACATCTCCCAGCCCACCATTTAGTGTTTTATCCACTACCAAGTAGTATAATTTCCCAGGCATATAAGCCCCGTCCACATTCCAATCCATATTCAAATATAACAAGTAAAACTTGTTAGTATCATTAGGGAAAGGAATTATGGTAGCAGCTTTGACAAGTGGATAATAATCAGTATTGACATATTGGTCAGAATAAAAACCATGATTAAATCCGCTTCCATTAGACATAGTATCTCCATTTCGATTATAAACCTTACAAGCATTGCTGTAAAAAATTATTTTACCATTTCTATCCGTAATAGAAGTGTTTGTAAAATTCATTGTACTTTGATTGCTATCATTTAAATTCACAACCCCTTGCCCCGTAATAAAATCAAGGGATAGATTTGCGCCCAATTTCCAGTTTAAGTTAGTAAATTGGCTAAAAACATTGAGTGACAGAAAGCAAAGTGCAATAAATAATTTAATTTTCTTCATTTATAAAGATAGATTAATGGTTAGGAATACTTAACATTCTTAAATAATGGCTTAGCTGAATGTTATAAAATTGTTTTTGATTGATTTCAGGTTGCAATGCTGTTGTTGAGTGATTGCGCTGAACTATAATCCTTGTTGTCAAGTTGAAGCATAGCCATTGAGCGTTGGGGTTTGATGCCTGCTTGATACAATAAGTTTTTTTTCATTTCGCATTTGATTTCTTTTACAAACTTAAACATTTTATTGGGCTTTCAGCCGTTGTTGGAGTTTGCTACTTAATTGTATTGTTGCTGGAAAATTTTGTGATGAAACCTTTTTAATAATTTTTTTATTATCACCTCACCCTTTCCTTCTCCAACAGAGAGGGTTGGTGAATTATTAAAGTGGTTTAACACTTACTGACACTTCGCAACTTGAAAAAAAATTCAAAAGCTGATGCAAATTTTATTAATGCACGGGTTTTAAACTCATGCAAATTAACATGGCACGAATGTAAGTTTACATTGAACGCATGTAAGTTTACATGACACGAATGTAAATTAACATTGAACGCATGTAAGTTAACATGGCACGAATGCAAGTTAACATTGACCGCATGTAAGTTAACATGGCACGCATGCAAATTAACATTGACCGCATGTAAGTTTACATGGCACGAATGTAAGTTTGCATGGCTCGAAAAGCCTATTTACATGAACTTATTTCAAACTTGCATGAGGTGGAAAAAATATTTTTTTCTAATGGTTTCGCCGTTGTTGGTGTTCGGTTTTATTGGGTTGAAATGTGCAGAGCCGTTGTCGGTGTTTGTCCACCGACAACTTAATTGAATCGTTGGTGAACAAACACCAACGATGGCTGTGTTTTGCGAACTTATTTTAAATACCTTCGCCCAAACATTCAGCTTAATTGAAACAAAATTTTCAACATAAAAAATCATTAGGGCAGCACTTTTTAAAAGATGAAGGCGTGGCAATGGATATTGTAGATGCCTTGCAAAATGTGGATGGTGCAGTGGTAGAAGTTGGTCCAGGCTTGGGCGTTTTAACAAAATATCTCATCAAAAAATACCCCACTAATTTAACAGCAGTTGACATTGATAACCGATTAGCTGAAATTATTCCGCAACAATTTCCAGGCATTGGTTTTATCCATCAGGATGTATTAAAAGTAGATTTTGAAAAAGCATTTCCTAATCAAACTATTCATGTGATTGGTAATTTCCCCTACAATATTTCTACTGAAATTGTTTTTAAAATAATTGAGAACAAAGCGATTGTGCAACAGATGGTTGGCATGTTTCAAAAAGAAGTAGCAAAAAGATTGGCAGCCAAAGAAGGCAGCAAAGTGTATGGCGTTACCTCTATTCTTTCACAAGCATTTTTTAAAGTAGATTATTTGTTGGATGTGCCACCACATTTTTTCGACCCACCACCTAAAGTGCAAAGTGGTGTGGTAAGATTTTCGCCATTAGAAAAGCCTTTTGAAATCAATGATGTGAAATTCTTTTTTCAAGCGGTGAAAGCTGGTTTCAATCAACGTCGAAAAACATTGCGTAATGCTTTGAAAATATTTCCAGCCTCAAAAAATATTTCAGAAACTATTTTGAATAAAAGAGCTGAACAGCTCACAGTGGGAGAGTGGGTGGATTTGGCAAATGAATTAAAAGAGAAAGGCTAAATTTTAAAATTCAATACATTAAACACATAGGCACAATAGTTTTTAAGAAAAAAAAGCGAAGCTTTTCTATGTTTTATTATGCTTGCTGAATGGATGAAAAAAGATAGCAATAGGCATGAATTATAAACATAGAATGATTGCTAAATTGAGCTGCAACATTCAATATATCTATGTGTCTATGTGGTTAAAAAAGAATTTCATGGAGCATTTTAAATGTTCCAATAATTAGAACACAGCCAAGAGAAATAAAAAAGGAGCAACTATTTGTTGCTCCTTTTTGTATTATTTGTCTGATAAAATCACTTCGCCAATTTCGCTTTCAGATTCACGTCCAAAGCATCCAAAAATTCTTCGGTGTACAAATAATGTTCGCCATGATTTACTTTGTTTCCATGAATACAAACCGCTAAATCTTTAGTCATTTTGCCGCTTTCAACCGTTTCAACACAAACAGTTTCTAAAGCATGACAGAAGTTAATCAACTCTTGATTGCCATCCAACTTGCCACGGAATTCCAAACCACGAGTCCATGCAAAGATAGATGCAATAGGATTTGTAGAAGTTGGTTTTCCTTTTTGATGGTCACGGTAATGACGAGTTACTGTGCCATGTGCTGCTTCGGCTTCCATCACTTTTCCATTAGGAGTAACTAATGTTGAAGTCATTAAACCTAAGCTGCCAAAGCCTTGTGCAACTGTATCACTTTGCACATCACCATCATAATTTTTACAAGCCCACACAAAATTTCCATTCCATTTTAATGCAGAAGCAACCATGTCGTCAATCAATCTGTGTTCGTAAGTGATGCCTGCTGCTTCGTATTTTGTTTTGTAATCTGCTTGATAAATTTCTTCAAAAATATCTTTAAAACGACCATCGTATTTTTTCAAAATGGTGTTTTTTGTTGACAAATACAAAGGCCATTTTTTCATCAACGCTTGGTTGAAACAGGCATGAGCAAAGCCTTTGATAGATTCATCGGTGTTATACATCGCCAACGCAACGCCATCACCTTTGAAATTGTAAACTTCAAATTCTTGTTTAGTTCCATCTTCGCCTTCAAACTTAATCGTCAATTTGCCTTTGCCTTTTGTAACAAAATCAGTTGCACGATATTGGTCGCCGAACGCATGACGACCAATGCAAATAGGAGCAGTCCAGTTCGGAACTAATCTAGGCACATTGCTGCATACAATTGGCTCACGGAATACTGTACCATCCAGAATATTACGGATAGTGCCGTTTGGTGATTTCCACATTTGTTTCAATTTGAATTCTTCCACACGAGCTTCATCAGGTGTGATAGTAGCGCATTTGATACCCACACCATATTTCAAAATGGCATTGGCAGAATCAATTGTTACTTGGTCGTTGGTTTCGTCACGATATTCAATGCCCAAATCGTAATATTTAATATCTAATTCTAAATAAGGAAGAATCAATTTTTCTTTGATAAACTTCCAAATAATTCTGGTCATTTCATCGCCATCCAGCTCTACTACTGGGTTGGCTACTTTAATTTTGTTTGCCATTTTTTATAAATAAATTTTGATTGATTGAATTTTTTGCGCCGCAAATGTAGGCAATAGAACTTGAATTTTTGTGCCATCGTTTTAGCTCAGGTTATCCTTCACTTTGCTTCATTAATTTGTTGGGATGACAAAATGCTAAAACTATTATCAGCATAAGCACACCATAAGTAAGTGTTTTGAAATGTTGATAATAATCATTGAAAACGCCCAATATAAAATGACTGTTAGTCAAAAAATAAATGATTGCCAAAGCCGCAATCAGCAAGGCTTTTTTGTTTTTTGATTTATTTTTTTGAAGAAAATAATTATTGAAAAGAAAAAACAACAAATAAGTGGTGGCAGGAAAAATGAACAAAAACGCATAAAATTGTTGATGCGGAAACAGTAATGGAATGATGATACAAATGTAACTTACTTCGTATAGTCGTTGAATTTTAGTAACCGATGTGGTAAAAGGTTTTTGCAAAAAATACAAAGTGAAAAAAATGAAAAAACATCTGCAACAATTGATTGCGATAGATAAATTTTCGATGGAAATATCAGCAATATTTCTTTTGATTGGCAAAGCAAAAGTATCGCCACAATCCTTTATGAGTAAGGTTGTCAGCAAAGTTGTTAAGGAGTGAAAACTACGCTCGGAAGTATCTAAAATGTGCTGTTGATTGGTTGGATTGATTAAATGCCATCGTTCAATCAGCAAAAAAATATTGTAGTGATAGCCAATGAATAAAGCAGGTAAAAGCAAACCAATTGCACAAAATAAAACGATATAAAAAAATGCTTTCCATTGATTCCTGTAAATCAAATAAGGCAAAATAAATAATGGCAATAATTTAATGTTGATGCCCAATGCAATTAATGCGCTGCCAGCAATTATTTTATCATTGCTAATTAAATTTAGTCCTTCTAAAATTAAATACAGAATGAAAATGGTGAGTTGAGCTAAATGAAAATTATCTCGTAAAAAACTTAACACAAAAACAAATGAAAGCAAAGTGAAAATATGTTTTTGTGAACTGCTCCAATGGTTTATTGGTAGCCAATTGTAAATGATTTTCCAAATTCGAAAAACAAAAAAAACATTGCCGCAAAGCCAAATTAATTTCACAAAAAATATGGGCAAACTGTTAAATGGCGAAAGCAATAAGGCAAATAAAACATCGTAGTAATAGTGGTACCAATCGTTGTAAGAAATAGCATAAATATTTTTACCCAGCATCAAATCTTTTGAAGCTGATATGAAAATATCAAAATCATTTCTGCCTTTTGATTCAACAATAAGAACTATCAACACCGCAACAATGCTGATGAATTGAATCCAATAAGTTTTCAAAACTACTTTCATGAATTACGGAATGATTTCTAATTGCACTTTCGCCACACCACTTCTAATCATTTCTAAACTATCGGCAGCGGCGTAACTTAAATCAATTACTCTGCCTTTACCAAATGGTCCACGGTCAATCACTTTTACGATAATTGATTTTCCATTTTTCAAATTCAGCACTTTTATTTTTGTGCCAAATGGTAAAGTGCGATGAGCACAAACTAAACTATCTGAATTTAATCTTTCACCGCTGGAAGTCCTTGCACCATTGCTTTTTCGGCTGTAATAACTGGCAATGCCTGTTTGAAATATTTTTTCTTGTTGAGCAAAAGCTGCAAAAGAAAACAGCAATAAAAACGATAAAATTATTTTCATTTTGAAACTCAATTCATCATTATTTTTTCGGCTTCTGAATTAAATAATAACCTGTAGTCATGTTCAAAATCTTGAAAGGAATTTTGATAAAATTTCTGGGGTAAAATAAATCGGCAATCACCACTCCATTTTGTTTACACAAATATTCGATGCTTTTTCGTTGGTAATAATTGATGTGTTCTTCGGGGTCGTTGAACACATTTATTTTTGAAGTTAGTTTTGCTTGAGTGAGCAAAAGCCACATCCAATCAACATTTGGAAGCCCAAGAAAAAATATTCCGCCAGGTTTTAAAATGGTAACAATGTCGGCAAATAATTTATCGGGTTCGTAAACATGTTCTAAAACTTGGTCGAGCCAAATTAAATCAAACGAATTTTCAGGATAATCTTTCGGGTCGAAAAATCCTTTTTTTACATTCAAATGCAATTCATCAATCGCATGATTTGCCGCTGCCACCAAGGGTTCTACGCCAAAAGTTTCGTAGCCATAATTCTTTGCCACTTCCATACTATAACCCAAACCGCAGCCAATGTCTAAAAATTTTCCTTGGTGTTTGATGCCCATTTTTGTCATTTTGTGCAACACATTGGTAATCTTATTTTGCGCTTTGGGCTTGCGTTTCAAATACCAATCCATATCAAAATCATCAAACTGGCGTTGCGCCATAAATTCTTTTGGATGCGTAAACATCGTGTTACAATTGTAGCAAGCATACAATGGAATATCCACTTCAATACGATTTCCTTTTAAGTTTTTTATAAACTTTAAAGGCTGATGACAAACCCTGCAATTAGTCAATGTTTCCAATCTGATATTTTTTTCAAAAGTAAAATTTGGTTTTGGTTTTTTGTAAACATTCCTTCAAAACAATGAAATGCAGTTCCAAAATACCTTTCCACAACTTTCTCACATAGCTTTTATAAGTCAGTAATTCTTCTAAATTTGCATCCCTTTTTTAAGGAAATAACCGAATTGGTTATTAATTGAATCAACTATTCACTTATGCGCTTAACAAGTTTAGAAGTAAAAGGATTTAAAAGTTTCGCCGATAAAACGGTGATTCATTTCAACGATAATATGACTGGTGTCGTAGGACCAAATGGTTGCGGCAAATCGAATGTAGTGGATGCTATCCGTTGGGTAATTGGCGAACAAAAAGCCCGAATGCTCCGCAGCGGAAAAATGGAAGATTTAATTTTCAATGGCTCCAAAGGGCGCAATGCAAGCCAGTTGGCAGAAGTTTCATTGACATTTGAAAACACAAAAAATCAACTTGGAACAGAATTTAGTACGGTAAGAATTACCCGAATGTATTTCAGAAATGGTGAATCGGAATATCGAATTAATGATGTGCCTTGCCGTTTGAAAGACATCAACAACTTGTTCATGGATACGGGCGTAAGCAGCGACAGCTATGCGATTATTGAGTTGAAGATGATTGAAGAAATTATTTCGGACAGAGAAAATAGTCGCCGACATTTATTTGAACAAGCTGCAGGCATTTCAAAATATAAAGAACGGAAAAAAGAAACCATCAGCAAATTAGAATCAACGCAGGTAGATTTGAATCGTGTTGAAGATTTGTTGTTTGAAATTGAAGGCAATCTGAAAACCTTGGAAGCGCAAGCAAAGAAAGCCAAGCGTTACTATGAGTTAAAAGAAGATTACAAAAAAGATTCGGTTGAACTGGCTTCATTCACATTGGTGAATTACAAAGATGAATTTGAAAACATCAACAAAAAACAGGAAGAAGAAAGCGATAAAAAATTGCAGTTAGAAACTGAAATCAATCAAATGGAAGCAGCTTTGGAAAAGGATAAAGTGGTGTTGATTGACAAAGAAAAACGCCTAAACGACCAGCAAAAAAATTTCAACGAATTCATTTCAAACATTTCAAAACAAGAAAACGAAAAGAATTTAGCGCAAGAGAAAATTAAATTTTTGTTGGAGAAACAAAACAATTTGAAGCAACAAATTGAAAGCGCAAAAGCAACTTTATCTTCATTAGAAAACGACATCACATCGGCTGGCGGCAGAAAGGAAGCCATTTTGAAAGATTTGGAAACCGCTGAAAGCAAATTGAATGCTGCCAAAGATTCGTTGGAAAAAGTGAAAATGGTTTTTGAAGAAAAAAGAAAATCGTTAGCGGATGAACAACAAAAAAAGCAAGTAGTTGATAAGCAATACTACGATGTAGAAAAAGAATTAGCAGTGGGCGATGCACAAAAAAACAGCATGATTGCCGAATCGAATCAAAGTGCTTTGTGGATTGCAGGCAGCAAAGAACAAAAAGAACAACTGCAAAAACAAAGTGAAAATTTAGCGAAAGAAAATGCCGAATTAGAAAATCAATTTAAAGCCGCAGAGCAGCAGGAACAAGGCTTACAGAATACGGTTAGAACAACCAGAGAATCGCTTGACCAATTGCGACAAGAGTTGGCGGTGCAAAATCGTCAATTGGATGCGAAGCAAAATGAATTCAATTTAACGAAAAGCATGATTGAGAAATTGGAAGGTTTTCCTGACTCGATTAAGTTTTTAAAACAACAACAAAGTTTCCCGAAAGATGCGCCGTTATTGAGCGACATCATTGCTGCCAAAGATGAATTTAAAGCAGCGATTGAAAATTTGTTAGAACCTTATTTGAATTATTATGTAGTGAACACCTTGGCTGAAGCGGTTTCGGCGGTGAATTTATTAAGTGATAATAAAAAAGGAAAAGCAAATTTTTTCATTTTAGAAGAATTGCAATCTTACGCAACCATTGATGCAGAAACAGTTTCGCATTGCACACATGCGTTGAGCATTATTGATGTGGATGCAAAATATAAAGGCTTGATTAATTATTTATTGGGCAAAGTTTATATCACTGATGACTTTGAAAATGCACCAGTAGCAAGCCGTCCGGAGTTTTTATTCATCACACCTAATGCAAAATATATCCGCAAACATTTTTCATTAAGCGGTGGAAGCGTTGGTTTGTTTGAAGGAAAAAGATTAGGGCGATTAAAAAATTTAGAAAAATTAGAAAAAGAAATTGCTGCCTTAAAAACTTCGGCTGATGCAGTAGATGCAAAAATAAAAGAATCGCAAGCGGCTTTGGTAGCGGCTAATCAGCAATTGCAAACGATTAACTTAAATGCACAACGCAATAAGTTGAACGTGAAAACGAATGAAATGATTGCGGTGAAAACGAAATTGGAAAATGTGGAATTGCAATCGAAAACAAATGAAGAACGACAAACTGCGATTGCCGAAAAAATAAAACTGATTGAAGAAAAACAAAAAGGCTTTGCTGAAAAATTAGAGGTTTTAAGAATTGAACGTGATGGTTATCAAACCAAGATTGATGAATTTTCGGTGGCTTATAATGAAGCCAACAATCAGTTGCAGCAACAAACCAATGATTTTAATCAAATCAATATTCATTTCATTCAGCAACAAAATCAATTGAAAACCATTGAGCAAGAGTTGAATTTTAAACAAAATCAAATCACTCAACTCAACAATCAATTCACTCAAAACCAGCAAGCATTAGGCAGTGCAGAGTTGGAATACAATGAACTGGCGAAGAATTTAGATGTGATTCAAATTCAGTTGAGCAGCCTGATTGGGCAAAAAGATGAATTGGAAATTGGGCTTCGTGAAGTAGAAAAAGAATATTTTGAAAGCCGCACCGAAATAGATGAACGTGAAAATAAATTGCGTTCGCTGCACAAATCGAAAGAAATGATTGATGGCATCATTCAATCCATCAAAGATAAAAACAACGATTTGCGATTGCAGTTGAGTAGCCTGAAAGAACGCTTGAGCATTGAGTTTAACGTGAACATTGATGACATTTTAGATAAAGCACCCAACCCCGATTTGAATTTTGAAACCTTAACTTCTAATGTTCAGAAAGCAAAAGAACGATTAGAAAAATTTGGTGAAATCAACCCGATGGCGGTGGAAGCATTTGAAGAAATGAAAACCCGTTATGATTTTATTGTGGCGCAAAAAGCTGATTTGGTTTCGGCAAAAACTTCGTTGGAAGAAACGATGAAAGAAATTGAAACCACAGCCAGCGAAAAATTCTTAGATGCCTTTACTCGTGTGAAAGCCAACTTCATTACGGTTTTCCAAAAATTATTTAACGAAGGCGACCAATGCGATTTGTATCTGGAAAATCCTGATGATGTATTGGAAAGTAAAATTGAAGTAGTTGCCAAACCTAAAGGCAAAAAACCAAGCACGATTACACAGTTGAGTGGTGGTGAAAAAACTTTAACTGCCATTGCATTGCTGTTCTCTTTATACCTTTTGAAACCTGCACCATTCTGTATTTTAGATGAAGTAGATGCGCCGCTGGATGATAACAACGTGGGCAAATTCAACAACATGATTCGTGAATTTAGCAACAATTCGCAATTCATTATTGTAACACACAACAAAGCTACAATGGCTTCGGTGGATGTGATTTATGGTGTTACCATGGCTGAACCTGGTGTGAGCAGATTGGTGCCTGTTGATTTTAGAAGTTTGGAATAGTTTGTTTCGCTACTAATGCTATTTTGAGTTTAGTCCTGTAAGGACAAAATATGGGTAGCGATAAAACAAAGCACTCTGTTTAAAATCCCTGACAAGTTCGTTGAACTTTACTCCACTAAACTTCACCTATCTTTAAATAGTTCGGTTTCCCTTTATAACAAGTTCAACGAACTAAGGCACACCAAATAATTTCCCTTTTTATTCGCTGTTATTTTTATTTTTGATGAGTTGCTAAAATGCTTCAACAAATAAATTTATCCGATGAAAAAAAATGCCGACATCAAATTATTTGAAGAAAAAAAAGTAAGAACACTTTGGGATACTGAAAATGAAAAATGGTATTTATCCATTGTGGATGTGATTGCTGTACTTACCGATAGTCCTAATCCGCAAGTGTATTGGCGTGTGCTAAAAATGCGACTTAAAGATGAAGGAAATGAAACCGTTACAAATTGTAACGGTTTGAAAATGCAAGCACCTGATGGAAAAATGCGAATGACTGATGTTGCTGATACTGAACAACTTTTTCGATTGATACAATCTATTCCATCACCAAAGGCAGAACCATTTAAACTTTGGTTGGCGCAAATAGCTGCTGAAAGATTAGATGAAATGCAAGACCCCGAACTCACTATTGATAGGGCTTTGAAAGAATATTTGCAATTGGGTTATTCGGAAAATTGGATTAACCAACGCTTAAAAAGTATTGAAATAAGAAAGGAATTAACTGATGAATGGAAAAAAAGCGGACTGAAAGAAGGTTTACAATTTGCTATGCTTACTGATATTATTACCAAAGCTTGGAGCGATAAAACTACCAAAGAATATAAAATTTTGAAAGGGTTGAAAAAGGAAAACCTCCGTGATAATATGACCAATACCGAGTTGATTTTAAACATGCTTGCCGAAGCTTCTACCAAAGATATTTCGGAGGCTGTGAACCCCAAAGATTTTGATGAAAGTAAAGCTGTAGCCAAGCAAGGTGGCAATGTTGCCAAGGTTGCGCTAAAAGAATTAGAAGCCCGAACAGGCAAAAAAGTAGTAACCTCTTTAAATGCAAAATCGGTTTTGCAATTACACGAAACTAAAACCAAAAAGAAAAAATAATTTCCCTTTTTATTCGCTGTTGTTTTATATTTTTGAACCACGAAGCCACCAACGCAAAGGCTTTACGCAGCTTCGATTCAACAAACAACAACTTAACTTCTACGGTGCTTTAAATCCATTTTCTTCTTTTCTTTTTCTACCGATATTAAATCCTTAAAGGGATTATTTACTCATTCAAACAATTTTCCAATTTATTCGCTACTCTTTTTATTTTTGTTGAAATAATTTTCATCTACAAAAAATGGCAACGCTTGGTTTCCAACTTATTCATTCATCGCTACCGCAAATAATTTCTGTTTGCGAAACCCACAAGGTAAAGAGCCTGTATGTATTTGGCAGTGCTTGCACCGATGATTTTAAACCCGATAGCGATATTGATTTTGTAGTATCATTTAACGAAAGGTATTTTTCGGGTTACTTGAATAATTTTATTTCGCTGAAAGAAAATTTAGAAAAAGCAGTGGGCAGAAAAAGTGATTTAATTGCAGAGCAAGCCATCAACAATCCTGTGTTTTTAGAAGCTTTAAATAAAACCAAGCAAAAAATTTATGGATAGCCGAATTAAAAAATGGCTGATGGATATTTTGGTTTCGATAAATGAAGTGCATGAATTTGTAGGAACAAAAACCGATTTTGCTGTTTACGAAAAAAACAAAATGATGAAACGGGCGGTGGAACGTGAGTTGGAAATAATTGGCGAAGCCGTAAATAGAATTAAGAAAACGAACAGTGCTGTTGAATTGACTTTTGCCGAAAAAATAATTGGATTAAGAAACAAAGTGGCACACGAATATGATGTGATTGATGATGCCATTATTTGGGATGTGGTAAATTTATACTTGCCAGGGTTAAAAGAAGAAGTGGAATTTTACATCAACACTGCTAAATAATTTCCCTTTTTATTAGCTGTTGTTTTTATTTTTGAACCACGAAGAACCGAAGCCACCAACGCAAAGGCTTTACGCAGCTTCGATTCAACAAACAACAACTTAACTTCTACGGGGAAGGTACACGGTCTTACAATTTAGAAAAAATGAAAAATTAATTTTACGAAATAAAACATTTGG
>CAIODY010000056.1 GCA_903857255.1 uncultured bacterium | reverse complement strand
CACTTACAAGGCATTACTGTTTTAAACGAACAAAAAACTTTTTTCGATTTTAAACCAGGTATGAATTTGAGCGATGTGATGCACACTTTTATTCCTCGATTTACAGATAGTGTGGAGCATTTTATCATGGCATCGCATGCTGATAGGATGAAGTTGAGTCAATGTTTTATAAAAAGCGAAATGACCTGTATCACTTGCCACAACCCACATGTAAGTGTAAAATTCACACCCGAAAAAACATTTAATGATGCTTGCGAAAAATGTCATCAAAGCAAAAGTGATTGCAAATTAAATTTAGCAGAAAGAAAAAAATCGAACAATAATTGTTTTGCTTGCCACATGCCTTTAAGCAATTCAATTGATATTCCGCATGTGCAAATTCACGACCATTTTATTCGTGTGCCGAAGAAAATAAACACTTCGCAAGCCGCATCCATTCGCAGGTTTGTGAGATTGGCTTGTGTGAGTGATGGCAATCCATCTGCATTAATTCGAGCAAAAGCGTACTTAAATTATTTTGAAGAATACGAAGGGAAATTTGATGTGCTGTTGGATTCGGCAAAACATTTTTTAGAAAATTCAACAGAAAAAAAATCCAATGAATTTCATTTTGCGATGATTCGGTTTTTGTTTTTAAAAAATGATTTTGATGGAATCAAAAATTACACGGCTACAAATTTTGACAACAAACCAACTGCCGATGCTTGGACCAATTATAGAATTGGTGAGGCTTTGCTGCACACTAAAGATTTTGCAACTGCTATTTTATTTTTACAAAAAGCTGTTGTTTTAAAGCCAAACGAAATTGATTTTGCCAACAAATTAGGCATTGCATTTTTGCAAAACAATCAAACTGCCGAAGCCGACAAAACTTTTGAAAATGTTTTGTCGAAAAACAAAAATCATGTGTCGGCTTTAACCAATTTAGGATTTATCAATGCCATGAATGGAAATTTGCAACAGGCTGAAACCTTTTATCAACAAGCCTTACAAGCCAATCCTGATTATGAACAAGCCTTGATGAACGCTGCTGCTTTGCAAAATTTGCAACATCATACCAAACAAGCTATCGAATTATTGCAACGCATTTTGAAGAAAAATAAAAACAACGCCGAAGCAAAAATGCGATTGGAAGAATTGCAGAAACCATTTTAGCTAAAAACTCAACTGAAACATTTTGTTTGTCCGATGTCGTTATTTTATGCATCTATTAATTCAGGAAGAAATGGTAATGGAATTTCTATAAAAAAGTGGTCAGCCATCCTAATTCAACTTAGGTAATGCCGACCACTTATATATTCATACATTTACTGCTGTTATTCGCCCATTTCTAATATCACAAAGCTATTAGGCTTCATTTTTTTATGCTTCTTGCCATTTTCCATCACTTCGTCATACTCGGCAGTAGGTAAATACAAATGCCGATTGCTTTTGCATAAAGCCAATGTTTTAGCACCTTTTTGAGTAGGTATAGTTTCCACTACATTATAACTGTTGGCATTATTTTGATGTATCACCGTTAAAGTACCTTCACCATTGGATGAATAGATATTATGTGTAGCATCATCATACACCACAGCATCAGCATCATCGCCTATGGGCAGATTAGCTATCAATTTACCCGTTAAAGCATCAGTTATTACTAATGTTTTATTGCCACATACCGAAAACAAACGGTTGTTAGCTATATCCATCGCCAAGCCACTGGGTTCATTGCCCGGGTTTACTGAAAATCTTTTTTCAATGGTGAATGATTGGGCATCTATCATCACCACTTCGTTCATGTTTTCAATATTCACAAAAATCTTACCCGAATGGTTCGACACAGCAAATTCGGGTTTACCACCCATATCAATCGTACCAATTACTTTGTTAGTAGCGGCATCAATTACTGTGGCATTTTTTCCTTTGCCATTAAAAGTAAAAATGCGTTGCGAAAAATTGTCAAACAAAATAGCATCTGGGTTTTTGCCAGTTACATATATTTTGGTGATGAGGGAAAAGGTTTTTAAATCAATCACCGTTACGGAGCTGTCTTTTCCATTGCTGATGAATGCTTCGTTCAAATCGTTGGCAATAGCAATACCATGTACACCTTTGGTATTGGGTATCACAGCCAATGGTTTGCCCGTGGTGATATCTACCACATTCACTTCATTGCCATGCGATACAAACAAGTGTTGGTTAGCATCGTCAATTGCTACATAATCCCATCCGCCATCACCCGGCAAAGCAATGCGATTAAGCAGAGTAAAATTGTTTTGAGCATTAGCCGAATAAAAAAGAATAATGAAGATGAAAACCAATAAATGTTTTTGCATAGTGTTGTAGGACGTAAAATGTTTCTGAGGGGTAAAAATACGGCTTGTTTTAACTAATTGATGTTTTAAAATGGTTAAATCATTCTTCTACCTTAAAGCCCACACCCTTAATGGTTTTAATAAAATCATCACCAGCTTTTACTCTTATTTTGCGAATGTGCACATCAATTGTACGTTCGGATATGCCTAAATTATTGCTCCAAATTTTTTTAAACAATTCATCTCTGGTAAATACCTTGCCTGGTTTGCTGCTTAGCAATTGTATAATTTCAAATTCTTTTTTAGCAAAACCGACCGCCTTACCATTTTTTATTACTTTATATTCATCTTGAATGATTTGATACTGCCCAATTTTAATAATTAAATCGGTTTTACTTTCTTTATTATCTTGTGGTAACAATCGCTGAATGCGGCTTAATAAAATGGTAGGTTTAATGGGCTTCGCAATAAAATCATTAGCCCCCAATTTAAATGCTTCCAATTCACGAGCTTCTGTATTTTGAGCAGTTAAAAAAACTATCGGAATGTTATTAAAATCATTGCTCGAACGCAGTTGCGAACACACTTCAGTACCTTCTAAATTCGGCATTTTAATATCCAGCAAAATAATATCAGGATGATGTAAATTGGCTTTTTTAATGGCTTGTATACCATCATTGGCAGTGATGACTTCAAAATTTTCTTCAATAAAAAGCGTACTTAAATAATCTAAAGTATCTTGTTCATCATCAGCAATCAGTATTTTAAAAGTTTGTTTTTTCATGTGTTGTAAAATTGTATTACTCTATATCAATTAAAATGCAAAGCAACTTTAATGATATTACCTAATAATTAACCGTACAATAATTTTACCTCATGAAAATACTAAACGATAATGTAGATTTTGGATTAAGCTAAATTTTTGTAAACATCCATCAGTTGCCGCCTTACTTCATTTCTATCAAACTGCTTAATCAACACTTCTGATAAAAACTTACCATTGGCATAAAATGCTTTGTCAAACATCATCCGTTGAATAATTGAAAAAAACTCAATATTGTTCTTAGCTTTCAAATAAGGGTTTTGATACAGCATCTCGTATTCTTTCAAATCTCTGAAAACAACGGGGATGCCTGATGATGCTGCTTCTAATGGTGCTAAAGGGCAATTCTCTTGGTAAGATGGAAATATAAATAAATCAGCAGCGGCATACACATCGGGCATTTGCATTAAATCTAACAAGCCTGTAAATTGAATATGCTTAGATGCTTTTGATATTTTATCATCCAATCGTTTGATGCCTTCGGTAAAATTTCCAAATGGTCTGCCACCAGCCCATACAAATTTTGCTTCGGGAATACATTCAGCAATATCAATAAAATCATCTACACCTTTTCGTTCTTGTAATTGACCAACACCTAACACCACAAAATCATCTTCATTCAAGTTCAAGAACTTTCTGCCGCGTTTTCTTTTTTCATCTGTTCTGCGCCAACGCTCCAATGGTACAGGATTGCTAATGCTTGCAATTTTTGATTTTACACCTAATTGTTTTATAGATTGTTCCACCATCGGTGAAATAGCAATGCATACATCGGCATACGAATAGACTTGTTTGAAATACCATTTTGCAAAAGGCATCAACATTTGCCACATCGGCACTGAACCTTTTAATGAATCGGGAATGACATGAACAGTATGAATTCGTTTACCTTTGTAATTTCTTCCTTTCCAAAAATAATATGGTCCGTAAGTATGACTGTGAAATACATCACCTCTGCCTTCGTCATTCACCACCACATCCACATCATTTTTTTCTTTTAGCAATTCTAATAAATCAACATGCGCTGTATGTACGCCCTGACCTTTCGTTACAAACTCTGTTTCAGAAACAATATGCACTTTCATGGCAAGAAAATTTAGTGGTGTAAAATTGCCCTTACTATGTTATGCTACCCTTAAAAAGAAATGATGTTAGCATAAAAAAATCGGAAAGAAATTGTTTTCAAATTCCTTTCCGATTTTTTTTGTTTGAGTTGGTTCACCAATCATTTATCACAAATTTACTTTCAAACTTAAGTTCACAATTCGTCCATCAATCGGTGCCCAAATACCTTTGAATTGAGGGTTTTGAATAGTGCCTGTATAAAGATTCTCAATTTTCGATTGGCGATAATTACCCAAGTTTTCGCAATTTAAAACCAAACTTCCCCATTTAAAATCTTTAGCAATCATCATGGCGAAGAACCAATAGTTATGCGTTTTAGTGGCTGAAAAAATATCGTTTGCATTTTGGTTGATGTATTGATTAGCTTGATAGCTGGCTTCTAATCCAACTCGGCAAATAGCCTCAATTTCATAAGCCATGGTGGATGATATTTTATCTTGCGGAAAATAAGGAACGAAGCTGGAAGTACCGCCATTGCTATATTTACCAATGGTATGATTCAAACCAAAATACCATTCGAGTTCTTCTAATTTCAAGCGTACATAAGTATCCGTGCCATCGGTTTTTATTTGTCCGTTGTAGTTATAAAAAGAAATAAAATAGTTAGGATTTTCTTTCACCATCACCGCATCAGTAATTTGTGTATGATAAAATGCTTGGTCAATACTCACCAACACTTTGCCGATGTGGCTATGAAAATTAATATCCGCATTTACGCCCAAACTGTTTTCTGGCTTAACGTTAGCGTTAGGAAAAGTGATTTGATTGAAACGATAATCTAAAGTTTGTTTGCTAAACATCGCTGGATTTTTATAACCACTTCCACCACCAACTCTAACAGAGAATTTTTTATTCGGGCGATAAAACAAACTTAATCGAGGCAAATAAAAATTGCCATAGCGACTATGATTATCAAACCTGAAACCTGCTTCGGTTAAAAACTTTGGTGTGATGTTCCAAGTATGTTGCACAAAGGCTGAAACCGTTGTGTAGAGGTAACTTTGGATAGAATCGTTGCTGCTAAATTTGTTTACAAAATGTTCGCTGTTGTAAGCTACTCCATACACCAATTTCTGATTTTTAAATGCCAACATATCACTGGCTTCAGCAAAATTTTGTGTTTGCTCCCCTTTAAAAATATGGCTGCCCGATGTATCAGATTGCGTTACACTTCTATCATACCAACTCACAATTCCCTTCAAAATAAAATGGTGCATGCCTTCATTTGCCATCACTTTATAATCGGCAGCTAATCGTGTGCTTTGATTATTTTCATAAAATGGATGCAGCGAATCGGGTGTTTGATTGATGGCTTGCATATCGCCACCAATGCGGCTTTCGGTAATTGCGTTTAATCCAGCAATGATGGTAATTTTTTTATTCGGGTAAATAAAAAACTTTGGATGCAACACCGTTTGCTTTACATAAGGCACATCCGAAAAACCATCTTTATTTACATCAACAGCTTGCTGAAAATTTTGTCCGCCAAAAAAAGTGAAGCCTGTGTATTTGTTTCGTTTTGCAACAAAGAAATTCAAATTGGTTTCTTTCAAAGTAGATTGATTGACCAACAAAGTGCCTGTTAAACTATCCGTTGGTTCTTTTGAAACTAAATTGATAACACCTGCAATTGCGCCACCACCAAAGAGTGTAGAGGCAGAGCCTTTTATTATTTCAGCTTGTTTTAAATCTAATGGCGGAATAGACAACAAACCAAAACTACCCGAAAAGCCTTCATACATCGGCAATCCATCTCTCATCAGTTGTGTATATTGCCCATCTAATCCTTGCAATCGAATGACCGAGTTTCCATTTACAGCTGATGTTTGTTGAATGTGAATGACCGATAAATCGCCCAGCAAACTGGCTACATTGCCTGGTTTCAGCGTACTTTCTTCATTCATTTCTTCCGTGCCAATCACTTCTATTTTTTGCGGTACATCTTCAATTCTATCATTAGTTCTGTTTGCCGAAATACGAACCTCAGTCAGTTTGTTTGATTTAGGCTCCAGAAAAATTTTAATCGTTTTAGTTTCATTGTTATTCCAATTTGCAATCACCGTTTGTTCAGCGTTGTCATAATTGAAAATATGTGCACCGAAATGATAGGTGGAGTCTTTGTGTAGGTCTAATTGTAATTCACCACGTTCATTAGTTGTGCCGCCAATGCCAGCTTTCATATCACCTACTGAAACACCTTGTAGGGGCAATGTTGTGTTGGCATCTGCAATTTTAATGGTGATTTTATTTTGTGCAAATACAAAGTTGATAGTTGCTAACAACAGCAACGTGAAAATTAGTTTCTTCATTTTTTTTATTGTAAAAAAGTGTTGAACAGCAAAACTATTCAACACTTGGTTAAGAGAAAATTAATTTAAAGGGTTACCATTTTCATCAAACAAATAATCCTTTCCACCAACTTCGGCTTCATATTTTTTTTTGCCGTTGGTTTCAGTAATGATAGATGCTTCTTTTATTTTTTTTCCGTTCATATTTTTAGTAACATAATCAACAATTGCCTTTGGTAATTGAGTTACAGCAATTTCAATTTCTGTTTCTATCAATGTTCCATCTGCTTTAAATAAAGCTGAATGTTCGATTTTGTCTTCGTCATATTCTGCTTCATAATTTCCTTTTTCAATTTCCCATTTTGCTTTTTTAATAGTTGGAAATTTTGTTTGAAAAGATTTTAAAACTGATGTCGGAACTTTATCTATAGAAATTTTTTGAGCGAATAGTGTGTTGATTGAAAGTGCTACACAAAGCACGATTATTAAATGTTTCATGATGATTTTTGTTTTTTATAAAATAAATTAAAGTACAGCCATTTCAATAATGAATTGGTGTATAAAAATAGAACAACAGAAAAATAAAATTATAAAATTGGAGGACGAAAAACAGAAGTTAAAAAATCTGTTGGAATAAAATTAGAAATCAAAATTGGTTGAACAATTTTAGTGATTTTCTTTTCAGAAAAAATGAAATCAAAAATTGGCGAAACAAAATTTACTTGTTGAATAGAATGGCTTACAGCATTGGATTGATGAGGCTTTTCACCTTGTTCGTGAATATCAAAAACAGAATCAAAATCCATCAAATGGTCAGTTACAAAATCGAAAATATCCAAATCAGCATCTTCAGTGGCTTTGCAATGTTGATACATTTTCGGTAAATCAGCCATCATCGAAAAATCACCCATTGGCAAACACATAGTGCCAAACAGATGATACGACAATAAAATAATGGCGAAAAATTTTGTCATTGCTTCGCTAAAGTAAACGATATTATTGAACTGATATTATTCTACCAACCATTTATTATCTCTCACAGTTGTTGGCGAAGTGGGTGGTGCTAAATAATTTTTAGTATCAAAATTACGACCATACATATTCATCTCTACTTTTTTATTTTCGTACACTTTTATTTGTACAAAGCCATAAAACTGGTCTTCGGGTTTAGTTACTTCTTTTTCCAATTGGCTACCACCATTGCCAGCAACAATTTGCCAAGTTTTGCCTGCATGCGGTTGTTGTTTAAAATAAACATGATTATGTGCTGAAACCATCGCCGTTACATGGTTGTCTTCTAATAATGTCCAGAATTTTTGTTTCAGATTATTAGCGGTATCAATTCCTTTTTCGCCATTGTAAGGCACAGCAGGTTGATGACTGAAAACAAAAATAGGGTTATCTTTTTTTGCAGTTTTTAAATCTTTTGCAATCCAATTCAATGCTACTTTACTTTCCATACCGACACCATCTGTGTTACATAAAATAAAATGAGAGCCTTTAAAATCAAACGAGGTGGTCAATCGGCTTTGGTCAGTTTGTAAATTATCATCGCCACCTTTTTTAGGTCCATTGTTGTATGGCAAAAATTCGTTCATATTATTTACCCAACATTGTTCAGCAGCTTCATAAGCTGGTTTCTTTTTACTTTCTTTCAACTCGTGATTGCCTGGCAATACTATCAATTTCACTTTAGTTTTGCTTAAGGTTGATTGGTAGTAAATAGTTTTCCAAGCTCTTAATTCTTTGCCTAAAATAGCTGTATCGGCTTGGTAGCCCATTATTAAATCGCCTGTGAAAAAGAAAAAATCGGGTTGCGGATTTAATGTAGCAACATCTTCAAATGTTTTGCTCAACTGCGCTATATTAGCTGTGCTGGGGTTAGCATCACTTACATCATCCTTGTCAACTCGGTTGCAACCTGTAGCTACAAAGGAATATAATAGTTTTTCATTGCTTTTTGTTTGTGCAAATGAAAACTGTATGGCAGCAAGAAAAATT
>CAIODY010000055.1 GCA_903857255.1 uncultured bacterium | reverse complement strand
CGCATCCTTTGGCTAAATTTTTGACCGCAAAATTTAATGTTGCTGATGAAATAAAGTTTTCAAAAATTGAAGAGCAAAAAGGCAAAGGCATGGCAGCAACTGATTTACAAAACAATCATTATAAAATTGGAAATGCTGATTTCGTAAATGTTTCGAATGCAGCGCAAAATATTTTTGTTGTAAAAAATGATACCATTATTGCTCAATTCGATTTAGATGAAAAGATAAAAAGTGGTGCGAAAAACTTGATAAACTTTTGCTTACAACACGATATTATACCTGTGATGATAAGCGGTGATAAAAAAGAGAAATGCCATAAAATAGCTGCTGAATTGGGCATTACAGAGGTGTTTGCCGAACAATTGCCCGAACAAAAATTGCAGCTCATCAAACATTTTAGGCAACTTGGAAAAACTGCTATGTTGGGCGATGGCATCAATGATGCACCTGCTTTGGCGGCAGCCGATGTTGGTATTTCATTGAGCCATGCAACTGCTGTGGCAAAAGAAACTGCTGGCATTATTTTACTGACTAATGATTTGAATAAATTAATGACCGCTTTTCAAATCAGCAAAGCCACTCATCAAACCATTCAGCAGAATTTATTTTGGGCATTTGCTTACAATATTGTTGCCATCCCTATTGCTGCTTTCGGATTTTTAAACCCAATGATAAGTGCATTGAGTATGGCTTTTAGCGATGTGATTGTGATTGGCAATTCGCTACGATTAAGATGGAGAAAATAACCAAAGCAGTAATGGTTGAATTATTATCTTTCGCCCCAATTAATGAACCAAGCCATCGTAACTGAACAAATTTTTGATACCAGCATTCCTTTTGAAGAAAAGGCTATGCAAGTGTTTCGTTGGCAAGCCTACCATTGCCCTATTTACAAACAATATTTAAAATTGTTAAAAATAAATACTGAAAGCATTATCAGCATTGACCAAATTCCGTTTTTACCTATTCAGTTTTTCAAAACTTTTGATGTGGTTGCTAATCAGCATCCTATTGAAAAAATATTTACCAGCAGTGCTACTACTGGCGCACAAGTGAGCCGACATTTGGTTACTGATTTGAACATTTATGATAAAAGTTTTACCAAAGGATTTGAAAAATTTTATGGCAACATGGATGAATACTGCATTTTAGCTTTGCTGCCTAATTATTTAGAACGCTATGGAAGTTCATTAGTGTATATGGTTGAGCAAATGATGGCGCAAAGCAAACATCCGCTCAACGGTTTTTTTTTGTACGATTTTGAATCGTTAAAACAACGATTAATTGCTTTACAATCATCTCATCAAAAAACATTGCTGATTGGTGTAACCTTTGCCTTGCTTGATTTTGCAGAGCAAGCCCCTACCCTTTTGAAAAACACAATCATCATGGAAACTGGTGGAATGAAAGGCAGAAAAAAAGAATTATTAAGGCATGAAGTGCATACCATTTTGCAAGCTGCATTTGGTGTGCCAACTATTCATTCAGAATATGGCATGACGGAATTATTAAGCCAAGCCTATTCAAAGGGCGATGGCATATTTGAATGTCAGCCTTGGATGAAAATTGTGGTGAAAGATATGTATGACCCATTTCAAAATTTATCACAAAACCAAATGGGGCAAATTGGTGCAATTGATTTAGCCAATATTAATTCGTGTAGTTTTATTTTAACCGATGATATGGGCGCAATGATGGATAGCGAAAGGTTTACCATTGCTGGCAGAAAAGATAATAGCGATGTGAGGGGTTGTAATTTAATGGTGCTTTAAATTTCTTTTATGCAATCGAATTTTGCCATGATTTTTACAGATGGAAGTTGTCATACCCAATTAAGAATTGGTGCTTGGGTTGCCATTATTTTGATGGGTGAACATAAAATAATTTTATCAGAAAAAGTTTTGAATACCACACACCAACGTATGGAATTAATGGCTGTGATAAAAGGTTTGCAACATATTCAACAAAACTTCTCTCACCTCAAATCGGTAAAAATTGTTTCTGATAGCCAATACGTTGTTGGGTTAATTGCTCGACAACCTAAATTGGAAGCAACCAATTTTATGACCAAAGCCAATGAACCAATTACTAATGCTGATTGGGTGAAACTATTATTTGCTACACTAAAAAACTTTGATTGTGATTTTGAAAAGATTAAAGCACATCAAAAAAAGACTGCTACTATTAACTATAATATCGAAGCGGATAAACTTTCGAGAAAAATGGTGAGAGATGCTGTTAGGTGATTTTTTGCACCTGGGCGCAAGGTTTATTTTTTCACAGCTTTCACCTTTTAGCTTTAACAAGTGTTTCATGGGGACACGAACCTCGGCGAAGCCAATAGCGAATAGTCATTAGTTAATAGTGGTTGTGTGACTTTAGGGACTGGGGCTTACTAATGGGCTGTTTCTACTGCAAAGTTTGGCGAACTTGTTTGGTAAAGCTGTTAAATGGTGGCTAATGGTTTGCTGCTAATGGGTATAAGTTCGCCAAACTTACCCAACAAAAAAAATCTGTGCCTCGGTTAGTGTCATCACTAACCGAAATGATGGTGGTGTTTCGTGGGGACACGAAACTCCATAATTTTAAACTGTTTTATGTTCTTTTTTGTCTTGAAACAAAAAGAACCAAAAAATTCAAGGCTCGATAAAAATCAACTAATTTTTCAAAACTG
>CAIODY010000054.1 GCA_903857255.1 uncultured bacterium | reverse complement strand
CTCCTTCGCCGAGGTTCGTGTCCCCACGAACATCCGTCAACCTTAATGTTCTGTCGAGTTTGCAACTCGACAAAAATACTTGTCGATTTGTAATCGACATTATTTATTGCCGATTAGAAATCGGCTATTAGCCATGCCGAGTTACAAACTGGGCAGAACACTTTCAATTTCTCAACCACACATTATCTTTGTAGTGGTTCGTGTTCTCACGAACCTTCTTATTAGAAACTGATTGGTTTTATAATAGATGAAACAAATATCAATTTCCTCTTTTTGCTTTGTAATTTTTTTCTTGCAAAAGTGTACAAACTTTATCTCTGAAATCGCCCTGAACTAAAATTTCACCATCTTTTACCGAGCCTCCAGTGCCGCATTTTGTTTTTAAATGTTTACACAAATCTTCCATTTCATTTTCAGTGCCTATAAATCCTAAAATAACAGTAACAGCCTTGCCTGCACGGTGTTTGGTTTCTAAGCGAACTATTAAATTTTGTTTGGCAGGTGTTGCGTTTTCATGGTCAGCAGAAGCCAGATTTGCCAATGCTGCAAAAGGATTATTCATCAGTTCTTTGTTGGTGGAATACACCAATCCGCCTTCGTTATTTTTATTTTTTTTCATCGTTTTGCTTTTGCACTTTTTAAAGTATTGAGCATCAAACTTACAATCGTCATCAAACCAACACCGCCCGGAACAGGTGTAATGAAGCTGCTTTTAGGCGCTACGTTATCAAAATCAACATCGCCATAAATTTTCTTTTCGCCAGCTATTCGGTTAATACCCACATCAATTATCACTGCACCATCTTTCACCATATCGGCTGTTACAAAATGTTTTTTACCAATGGCAGCTACAATAATATCAGCCTGCAAACAAATTTCTTTTAAATTTTTTGTTTGCGAATGGCATAAGGTAACGGTGCAATTACCCGGATTAGTATTTCTTGAAAGTAGCAATGATATGGGTGTTCCAACGATATTGCTTCTGCCAATCACCACGGCATGTTTGCCTTTTGTATCAATATTGTAGCGTTTCAGCATTTCCATGATGCCCATTGGCGTAGCTGAAACAAAAGCTTCTTGCCCCAGCATCATTTTACCCAAATTGATAGGGTGAAAACCATCTACATCTTTTTCAGGCGAAATAGTTTCAATGATTTTTTGTTCGTTGATGTGTTTGGGTAAAGGCATTTGCACAATAAATCCATCTACATTTTTGTCGTTGTTCAACAAATTAATTTGTTGCAATAATTTTTCTTCCGAAATATTTTCATCTAATCGAATGACGGATGATTGCATACCTACTGCTTCACAATTTCTGGCTTTGCTATTCACATAAGTTTCGCTGGCAGGGTCGTTACCGACTATGACTGCCACTAAGTTTGGCGCACGTTTTCCTTGTGCCATCAAACTTTCTACTTCCAGTTTTATTTCTTCTTTTATCTGTGCTGATAAAAGTTTTCCATCTAACAATTGATACATTGCTTTGTTTTTATGATTTACTTCAAATACACTTCCAGTAAGCCTTCGGGGATATTCACTAACACTTCTTTTTGGGTGTGATTTATTTTTATAATCGTTTCTTCATGGCAAGGCAACATGATTTCGTTGTTTTGAAATTGAAACAGCATTAAGGTTTGAGCTGGTAAAAAATAAATATCATCCACTGTGCTCAATTCACCTTTTTGCACATCAATAATCGTGTAGCCAATTATTTTTTCACTCACAATTTGTTCGCTCTGCTCCACATATTTTTTGTTGCACCAAATGGTGTTACCACTCAATTGTTGTGCTTGTTCCCTGCTTGAAACGCCTTCCAATTCTATTATTAAAGCATGATTGGTAAATGGCTTTATGTTTTTAATCGAATAAGGCAAAGCCTGCGATTGTGTTTTGCCACATAAAACCGCATTGAGTTTTTTCAAACCAATACTTTCATCTACATGCAATTTTATTGCGCCGCTCAATTTATGTGCTGCACCTAATCTGCCTATCGAAACCCAATCTTGTTGCTTGATTGCTGCCATTCCTTCAAATTTCTTTCGCCAAAAGTAATTCGTTTTTGACTGATTTGATAAAATTTGCGTCAGTATGACTGAATAAAATTGTGGAACTTAAATTGTAAAATGCACATAGTAGTTGTTGATGACTTGAAATGCGAAATGAACAATTCATCATCAAAATGATTTTTATTTACGAAAATATTTTTCAGAAACAATAAATCAAATAAAATATGAAGATTCAATCAGAATTCAGAAAGTATGCAGTTCATCACCAAGGCATGAGCGGCAACACTATTGATAGTTACATGAAAAAATCTGTAACTAATTTAACACCCTACATCATTGAAGAACGTCCGCTTAATGTAGCAACGATGGACGTTTTCAGCCGATTGATGATGGACAGAATTATTTTTATGGGCGAAGGCATCAACGATTATGTGGCAAATATTATTCAAGCACAATTGTTATTTTTAGAATCAACTGATGCAAAACGTGATATTCAAATTTATGTCAACAGCCCAGGTGGTTCAGTATATGCAGGTTTGGGTATTTATGATACGATGCAATATATCAACCCAGATGTGGCAACTATTTGCACAGGCTTAGCAGCTTCCATGGCTGCGGTATTGTTGTGTGCTGGTGCTGATAAAAAACGTACCGCTTTAAAACACAGCCGAGTAATGATTCATCAACCATTAGGCGGAGCAGAAGGGCAAGCCAGTGATATCGAAATCACAGCTCGTGAAATTTTGAAATTGAAAAAAGAATTGTACGACATCATTGCTCATCATTCAGGTAAAACGTATGAAGATGTTGAAAAAAACAGTGACCGTGATTACTGGATGACTGCTGATGAAGCAAAAAATTACGGAATGATTGATGAAGTATTATTGAAGAAAAAATAATCAGTGTAGCTTTTTGTAAATTAAGAACTAATGGTTGTTTAAAACTGATGTTCTGAACTTATGTTAAAAGTTGCCTTGTGTATAAACTTGAAATAGCTTTACATCAAAACAAAAAGTCTCTTTTTCAACTGAATGAAAAAGAGACTTAAATGTTGTATAGGAGTTTTGAGAAGCGGAAGTTCTTATAAAGAACCTGCGCCCCACCATTCTCCAGCTTTAGTAGAAGTGGTAGTTGTACCGCCTTTTACTGTTGACATAGCGTTGATGTTAATCAACTCTAACAATTGGATTGATGT
>CAIODY010000053.1 GCA_903857255.1 uncultured bacterium | reverse complement strand
TTCAATTTTCAAATTTTCTCATCTTCAAATTTTCAAATTCTTTTTAAGGAATTCTTTTATAAACAGTCATCTGCAACAGCATTTCCAACAACAACAATATCAAAGCAATTAAAGCAAAAGGCGCAAATTTTTCAGCATAATGTTTAAAGCTTGAAACCTCAATTCTTGTCTTTTCTAATTTATCAATCTGGTCGTAAACCTGCTTCAAGCTTCGGTTTCCAGTTGCTCTAAAATATTCGCCACCAGTTTCGTTGGCAATTTTTTGCAATAACGCCACATCAATTTTCGATTCCATCTGGGTGTATTGTCTGCCAAAAGGCGTTTGCACAGGATAAGGCACCATACCCACAGAGCCAGCCCCAATCGTGTACACACGAACGCCAAAACTTTTCGCCAATTCCATTCCAGTTTCAGGGTCAATCAAACCAGCATTGTTTTCACCATCGGTCATTAAAATAATTACTTTGCTTTTTGCTTTTGAATCTTTCAAACGGTCAACCGCAGTAGCCAAGCCCATTCCAATGGCAGTTCCATCTTCCACCAAACCACTATGAATATCTTTCAACAAATTTTTCAGAACAGCATGGTCGCTTGTAATCGGGCATTGCGTAAAGCTTTCGCCACTAAAAATTACCAACCCAATTCTGTCATCTTTGCGTTGGTCAATAAATTCGGCAGCTAATTTTTTCACTGCTTCAATTCTGTTAGGCGAAAAATCTTCAGCCAACATACTGCTCGAAATATCCAGACTCATCACAATGTCAATGCCTTCGGTTGTTTCTTCACGAGTTTCAGAAGTATTTTGCGGACGAGCTAATCCAATCACAATTGCCACAAAAGCCAGTATTCTCAATACTTCGGGCAACCAAATGGTTTGTGTTCTCCATGTTTTGTTTTGAAATATTTTGATGCCTTGTGTGTTCGATAATTGAATGGTCGCTTTCGGATTTTTCGCTACAAACCATTTCCATAGCATGATTGCAGGAATCAGCAACAGCAGCCAAAAAAACTGCGGATGAAGGAATTGATATTTATGTAGCAGGTTCAATTTTTATTTTTCAATGTTGTTAATAATGATGAATTATGAACTATAAACGATGAACAAAATTCATCATTCATAATTTATCGTTCATCGTTTTGAATTTCCATCGGTTTTGTTCGCTCCACAAATCCACGTGCAGCAACCAATGCAGCCGCATGTTCATTCAAGCCAGGTTTTGCTTTTGCAAACTTCACCATATCAGCCGATGATAAAATTTCGTGCAATTGCATTTTGCTTGCTGCATCAATTGAGCTGAATCGAATTCGTTCCATCAGTTCATCTGTGGTAGATTCTAATGCCGCAACTTTATATTGTTCTTCTAAATATTCACGAAGAATGTCAGTCAGTTTTGTGTAGTACATTTTCACTTCATCCGAAGCAATCAAGTTTTCTTTTTCTAAATTATCAAACGCCATCATAGCTTTTTGATAAGGTGTATAATGCACATCAGGAGCGGCTTTCACAACAATTTGTTTTTTCTTTCGGAAGAAAATCAAATACACAACCAATGCTAAAAGCAGTAAAAAAATAATTCCACCAATAATGATGTAAGGCAACATTTCTTTGAAAGTGTAATCAATCTCCATCATTTTTTTGATGGGGCGAATTGCCTTCAAAGTATCCACAGCAATGCCTTTCACATAAACAGATAAAGGCGTTGTAAGTAGTGTATCAACTTTTTTATCGTGTTGAACTAAAATCTGAAAAGCTGGAATCACATAATTTCCACTATCAAAATTGGTGTAAATAATGGTGCGTTTGTAACCTTCTTTAGTAGTATCGATTTTTGAAACATTTACAATTTCAAACTTTGATGTGGTATCAAAATTTGCATCAGGAAATAAGGTTGAAAAGTGATTTGGATTATTCACTTCAAAATGAACAGCAATATGGTCGCCGATTGAAAACCTTGCTGAATCAAGCTTTGCTGACACTGTTACATTTTGAGCAAAGAGATTTTGCGAAAGGAAAATTCCAATCGTTATTAAAATGATTATGCTATTTTTTATTTTCAATTTCATATTTATACTTCGACAAGCTCAGTATGACGACTGTCATGGTGAGCTTGTCGAACCATTAATTTTCAAATTTCCACATCTTCAAATTCTCAAATTATCGTTGTTTAAAAAAGTTTCTCAACAGCGGCACATAATTATCTTTTGTGCTAATCTGCAAAGCACCAGCACCATTTTTTTGAAACTGCGTTTTGAAATTCACTACACTATTCAAATATGCCTGACGATATTGGTCTCTCACTTTTCTATCATTAAAATCAGCTAAAAAAGTTTGACCAGTTTCAGGGTCATACACGTTCATCAAGCCACCAATCGGCATTTGACGTTCAGCTTCATCATAAATATTCAACCCAATCAAGTCATGTTTTTTCGAAGTAATTTTCAAACTTTCTTCATAATCATTGCACATGAAATCACTCAACAAAAATGTGATGCAACGTTTCTTCACCATGTTATTAAACGATTTCATTGCTTTGCCAACATCAGTGCCTTTGTGAACGGGCTGATAAGTCAGTAATTCACGAATGATTCGAAGAATATGCGACTTCCCTTTTTTAGGTGAAATGAATTTTTCAACTTCATTGCTAAATAGCATCAAGCCCACTTTATCATTGTTCTTGATCGCTGAAAATGCCAATACAGCGCATATTTCAGCCATCAACTCGTTTTTCATTTTATGCTGTGTCCCAAACTGACTGCTACCACTCACATCCACCACCAACATCAAAGTCAACTCACGTTCCTCTTCATAAACTTTTATGTAAGGATGTTTAAATCGAGCCGTAACATTCCAATCAATCGCTCTCACATCATCGCCATATTGATATTCACGAACTTCGCTAAAACTCATACCTCTGCCTTTAAACGCACTATGGTACTCACCTGCGAAGATGTGATTGCTCAAGCCTCGAGTCTTAATCTCGATTTGTCGAACACGTTTTAATATTTCAGAAGTCGTTAGCATGTGTTATTTTGCAACTAATATTTTCTTGATAGCACACAGATAAACACTGATTGTTTATGATTATAACGGATTTTCAAAAATCAATGAAAATCTTTTTCATCCATTAAATCCGTGTGCTATTGTATTTCAATTTTCAAATTTTCTCATTTTCAAATTGCCTAAGGCACTTCAACAGCATTCAGAATTTCGTTCACAATATTTTCTGTAGTGATATTTTCAGCCTCCGCTTCGTAAGTCAAACCAATTCTGTGACGCATGACATCATAACAAATTGCACGAACATCTTCCGGAATCACATAACCTCTGCGCTTGATAAATGCATAAGCTTTTGCAGCCATTGCCAAATTAATACTTGCACGTGGTGAGCCACCATAGCTGATTAACGGCTTTAATCTTGGCAATTTATAATCTTCGGGCTTACGAGTTGCAAAAACTATATCTAAAATATAACGCTCAATTTTTTCATCCATGTAAACCATTTTCACCACTTCACGAGCCGCTACAATTTGTGCTGGGTCAACTACTGTATTTATTGTAGAAGCTTTCGCCTGCAAATTCTGACGAATGATTAATTGCTCTTCTTCTTTTGTTGGATAAGTAATCACTACTTTCATCATGAACCTGTCCATTTGTGCTTCGGGCAAAGGATAAGTCCCTTCTTGTTCAATTGGATTTTGTGTAGCCAAAACTAAAAATGGTTCTTCCAATTTAAAAGTGGTATCACCAATCGTTACTTGCTTTTCTTGCATTGCTTCCAGCAAAGCTGATTGCACTTTTGCAGGCGCACGATTGATTTCATCTGCCAAAATAAAATTGGCAAACACAGGTCCTTTCTTAATTGTGAATTTATTTTCTTGCTGATTGTAAATCATTGTTCCAATCAAATCGGCAGGCAATAAATCGGGAGTAAATTGAATGCGACTAAATTTCCCATTAATACTTTGCGACAATGTTTTGATGGCTAAAGTTTTTGCCAAACCCGGTACACCTTCTAACAAAATATGCCCTTGAGTGAGCATGCCAATTAGCAAGCGTTCAATCATGTGTTTTTGCCCGATGATGTTTTTGCTGGTTTCCATTATTATCAAATCAACAAATGCACTCTCTTGTGCAATGCGCTCGTTAATGGCTCGAATATCAGTATTTGCAACGCTTTCCATACAATGAAGTATTTATAATTTTGAGCAACAAAAATAATCGGAGAGTGAAGTGCTTTAAAATTTAGATGGATTGTTTTTGTGAAACAAGTGTAAAACATTTTTAAAGAATTTCTTAATTAGGTGGAACCCATTAAAAACACAAAGCCCCCGCCTTGAAAGGAGGGGGCTTGTAAAGTCCTTAAACCCAATCAGAACTTTACCTTTTATGAAAACACTGCCGTAAAACTAAATGATTATTTTCTAAAAAAAAAGAGTTGGTGAAAAATCACCAACTCTTTTTTGCACAAAAATATGTGCATGATGTTTTAGAATTTATACGCTAAGCCTACTCCTAAGGTGTGACGTATTTGCAATCTTGGACCAGAAGCGCCATAATAGCCTTCTACACCGCCAACTGAAGTTTGCAATGGCACAGCAATATCATTATCGTAAATCATCGTTGCACCAGCAGATGCACTGATGTATTTATTCACTTTCATTGAAAAAATAAAATCCCAATACACATCCACATTATGTTCATGGTCTAAATAATCGGTGAAAAATTCTAAACGCGATTTAAGGTTTACGTTTTTCATCACATCTTTTTGAAATAAAAATTTCAATGACGAACCAAATTCATAGCGATAATTTTTGGCTGCTACTGTTTGTACAACACCATTTATTTTAGTTTCATCTTGTGCTCGTGGTGCTAAATAAATTTTTGAAAGGTTGGTATCGGTACATAAAATTATTCGGTTCGCAAATGGAGAAAAGAAAACAGATAAATAACTGTTTGGCTTATAATCTATACCCAACGACAATTCTATTTTGGCTGGAGCTAAAAAATTACTGTTTAAAATCCCAGTTTTATCCGATGCACTGGCATAAGTATAGCCAGGTGTAAATTGGCTGCTAAAGTTGAACAACAAAGTGTAAAACAATTTGCTCGATGCTCCATAACCCAATTTTGATGTTACGTTCATTCTATCATCGCTTTTCCTGAAAGCTCCGATAGAGCTCAATCGTGATTGACCGTAAGCAAAATCACCATAATTTTCCCAAGCCCATTTGTGTTTGGTATATTTTGCAAACACACTCAATAAACTATTTACAGTAACTACATTATCAGTTACCGTTGCCCAGTTTTGATAACCAGTTTCTGAAAAGTTAAGGTTGAAAGTGCCGCCCCTAACCCATTTGCCAGTATCGGTTGGCATGCCTGCATAAGTAAATTCGGCGAAGAAAATTGTTGCGATTAAAAAAAGTGTAATTTTTTTCATGTTGAAATATTTAGTTTGTAAATGTTGAATTTGAAATTTTGTTTTAAAAAAAAGAGTTTACCAATCATGCAATTGATAAACTCTTTTTAATTACTAGTTGAAGATTATTTTTTCAAACTATCTCTGATTTCCATTAATAATTTATCCGTTGAAGATGGCTCTGTTGGTGCTGCTTCGTCATTTTTCTTCATTGAATTCATTCCTTTGATGATTAAAAACAACACAAAAGCAACCAAAATAAAAGTGATGACCGAAGAAAGAAAGCTACCATATTTTACCGCTCCATATTTCAAATCAGCAATGTTATTTAAGTGTGCTTCATCTAACATTGGCTTTAACAACAATGGTGTAATTACATCATCAATTAATGATTTTACAATAGCACCAAAGGCTCCGCCGATGATAACACCTATTGCCAAATCAACTACATTGCCTTTCATGGCAAACTCTTTAAATTCTTTCATCATTGACATAAGTAAAATATTTTTGTTGTTTTTAAAATTTCCCCAAAAGTATATTTTTATTCTAAGAAAATGAATTGTTATTCCTGACAAAAATCAAATGCTTTCTTTCTTAACAAATGTGAATTCTATTTCAACGTTTCGCTCAACCATTTATAAAACTCTCGCCGTAGGGGTTCGGGTATCGGCATTTTGGGTAATAGGATAAGCACTTTGCCAAGCGGCATAACCACTGGTTAAATTGTTTTTATTAGTAGTTGAAATACCAAATCGGGTAATATTGGCTGCTAATAAAAGATAAGGGCAAGCTGAATTGTAATAGTCATTACGTTCGGCTTTGGTACTTGGAAATGGTCCGTTGTGTGGCATAAAATTATTGTTTAAGGGTTAAAAAATTACGTGTAAAAGTGCATTGGGCATCAGCCCAAACCATTTGGGCGGCAGTGAAAATCATTTGGGCAGCAACCCGAAGACTTTGGGCGGCAGTGTGAACCATTTGGGCAGCAACCCAAATCTGTTGGGCGGCAACCCCAAACCTTTGGGCAGCAGTAAATTTGTGTTGGGCGGCAGCCCACAACGCTTGAGCAGCAGCCCAAACCATAGCGATAAAACGATAAAAAATATTTGCAAGCGCCCAATAAGAGGAAATGGGTGCTTTATCTTGTACGCCCTTAAAATTTATGCGAATGGCGAATTGGGTTATTGGCGTATGTTTAGTTGTGAGAAAAAACATTAGTAGATAATTTACTCAACAAATAAAAAAACCTGACAGGTCTTTAACACCTGTCAGGTTTGGTAAATGTGTTTCGTGGGGACACGAAATACGACGAAGGTTTTTCCGACGAGGTTCGTGTCCCCACGAACCTCAATCATTTCGGGGCTACTGTTACAGCGGCTTGGTGATTGCCTGATTCAATTTGAACCAACCAATTTTTAAAGATTTTATTTCAACGTTTCGCTCAACCAACCAAAGAACTCCCGTTGCCATACCAACGCATTTTGCGCTGACATCACCCAATGATTTTCTTCGGGCAAATAAACCAATCGTGATTGGATGCTTCGAAGTTGCGCCGCTTGAAAGGCTTCTTGCGCTTGCCCTTCGGGCGTACGATAATCTTTTCCACCTTGATAAATTAAAATCGGAGTGTTCCATTTAGTTACATATTCACTGGGGTTAAATTTGGTATAACTCAAATTAGGTACGCTCCAATAATCGCCTTTCATATCATAATTGGCAAACCACATTTCTTCGGTTGTGCCATACCAACTTTTGGTATCAAATACCCCATCATGCGCAATAAATGATTTGAAACGATTATTGTGCACACCAGCTAACATGAATACACTGTAACCGCCATAACTTGCACCCACCGCCGCTCTGCGATTTACATCCACATAACTTTCTTTTGAAACAGAATCAATTGCGGTTAAATAATCTTGGATGGATTGACCGCCCCAATCGCCACTGATTTGTTCGTTCCAAGCTGTGCCATGCCCTGGCATGCCGCGTCTGTTTGGTGCTACAACAATATAACCTTCGGCAGCCATCAACTGAAAATTCCAACGGAATGAATAAAATTGCGATAAAGCACTTTGCGGTCCGCCTTGGCAATATAAAAGTGTTGGATATTTTTTCTTCGCATCAAAATCGGGCGGATAAATTACCCACGTCATTAATTTTTTTCCATCGGTTGCGGTAAACCATTTGCGCTCCACTTTACTCAATTTTAAGGAAGCATAAATGGCATCATTCACATGCGTTAGTTGTTGCATTGAGCCGTCACTCAAATTTACGGAATATAATTCCACTGCATGATTCATATCAGTTCTTGAAACTATCATTATTGATGAACTCACTTTTTTAGCATCAACTGAAACTATCTCGCCAACCATTCCATTCACATCAAAATCGCCTTTGGTGATTTGTTGAATAGTAGGTTGTTTTAATCGAATATTGGGTGCAGGCATTCCAAAATCAACCGAATAAATCTGTTCTGTGCCATCAGTATAAGCAGTGAAATAAATTTTGTTAGCAGAATTTTTTGAGAACAAAAATCCGTTGGTACTTTCATCAAAATTGGCTGTAACGTCAGTGCTGTTAGTGGTTCCCACTTCCCACACATGAATATTGTTTTTATCAGCTTCAAAGCCATCACGTTTCATGCTTAGCCAAGCCAAGTATTTTCCATCGTTTGAAAATTGCGGTGCCACATCATAACCCATCATACCTTCTGACACATTTTTCAAAGTAGCAGTTGCCAAATCATACCAAAAAATATCGGTGTTAGTGCTGATGGCATAAGCTGTTCCGCTTTTTGCTTTGGTTACATAAATCACTGCTTTTCCATCAGGGGAAAAAATTACATCCTCACTTCCGCCGTGTGGTTTTTGTGGGCAATCGAATTTTTGCCCAAGCATAATATCCTTTGCATTAGTTTCAACCACATCGCCATTTAATGGCGCTACAAACACATGACTGTAACTGCCATCTTCGTATTCATCCCAATGACGATAGTTGAGGCTGTTGTAAATCTTCACGTTTGATTTTTGCAAATCTTTGTAATTATCTGCACCCGTGATTTTCTCAACTTTTACTTCTTTGGTAAATAAAATATTTTTCAAATCGGCTGAAACCTTCACATTATCAGCCTCTTCGGGCAAGCCCATGATTTTCTTTTCATTCATAAAATTAGCATCAGCCAAATACCAACTACCCTTTTGTTTGAATAAAGTAGTAGTTGCATTCACTACTTTGAAATCAGATTTTTTATCCTCACTTTTTGAAATGACCATTGCTTTTTGTGTTTCCAAATTCAATGACGAAACGAATCGTTTACTTTTATTTTCGCTCACATCAGGAATAGAAACACCAAACACTAAACTTTTTCCATCCGCCGAAATACACTCTGCTCCTACTCTGCCGAGTGTCCATAATCTGTCAGCCGACATCACATCTTGCGCAGAAGAAGTGAATGAGGAATAAATAGTTATGAATAGAACAACGGCGAATAAAAATTTTAACGAACTTTTCATTGATATAAATTGATTTGAAAATTAGATGACGAAAGTACAATTTTTACACAATAAAAAAGTGAATTACACAACCCTTTCAATACTTTTCTACACAACTATAAGATTATGGACTGCTTGGCAATACAGTAGGTGAATTGCCAAATTGATAACAGTTTCATCTAAAATATTGATGGGCTTATGAAAACCATTCGCCGCTTTATTTCGTTTATGTTTTGAAAATAATAAAATGAAATATTCCTTCAAAGCAATCAGTCAAACCTTATTTTTGTGCAGCACATTTTTGTTCAACGCCTGTGCTCAAAACAATCATCAATCAACAAAAATTTCAACCAAAATGGATAAAATGGAACAATACGCAGCCACCAAACACTTATTGGTAGCCACTTTTGGCGCAGGATGTTTTTGGTGTGTAGAAACACAATTAATGCAATTGCAAGGCGTTGATACAGTCATTTCAGGATTTAGCGGTGGCTCGGTAATCAACCCAACTTACAAAGAAGTATGCACGGGCACTACTGGTCATGCCGAAGTTTGCCAGGTTTATTTTGATTCTACTAAAATTAATTTTGCTGAATTATTGAAAGCTTTTTTTGTTACACACGACCCTACACAATTAAATCGTCAGGGCAATGACGAAGGCACACAATATCGTTCTGCCATTTTTTATCATGATGAAAATCAGAAACAAGAAGCTACAAAAATTATTGCCGAATTAAATGCAGCAAAAGCTTATGAAAGCCCTATTGTTACAGAGGTTACAGCATTTTCAAAATTTTATCCCGCTGAAGATTATCATCAAAATTATTACAACGCTAACCCCGAACAAGCGTATTGTGCTTATGTGATAAAACCCAAAAAAGATAAGTTTGATAAGGTATTCAGGGACAAACTGAAAAAATAAATCAAGACGCATTAGTAATAATCTGCTGATTTAAAAAATACTCGTCTTTTTTTTTATCCAATACGGTGCTAAATATTTACTCACATATTATCCACACACAGTTTGCGAAGCCCTTGTTTCATGCACCTTTCGCCGTGAAACATAACAGCAAAAAGCGTTTGCACCTACCAACATTTCTTATCCACACTATGTGTAAAAATTAAAAAGCGGTTAGGCTTTTTTTGCGCCTAAGTTTGGACATACATTTGTTGTCCCTCAACAAAAGTTTTTTGCGATTAACCATCACATGAAATAGAGCCGAAGAAACCAAATACCATCTTCGCAAAAAAACTAAAAAAGGGGAAATCAAAACTGTATCGAAGAAAATTTTTGTACTGGAAATTTTCAAAGGAACTAAAAAAAGTTGGTAAAGTCCGACAGGAAATTGTATCCAAAATACTTTCCTAAAACACTTTATCATGAACAAATTATAAACCGAATTAAAAGAGAAATTAACCATGGCAAAAACAAAAGAAACCACCAGCGGCATGAAATACAACCGCTACTACACCGTAGAAGGCATCAGCGTTTTCGATATGTTCGAATACGAATTGCGAACCAGTGTTATTAAAGACACCAACGGCAAAAATGTGTTTGAAATGAATGGTGTGGAAGTTCCAAAAACTTGGAGCCAAACTGCCACCGATATTTTGGCGCAAAAATATTTCCGCAAAGCTGGTGTGCCGCAACCCGATGGCACTACTGGTCATGAAAAGTCTATAAAAGAAGTAGCGCACCGCATGGCAAACTGCTGGAAAGTGTGGGGTGAAAAATATGGCTATTTTGCTTCGGAGCAAGATGCACAAGTGTTTTACGATGAATTAGTGTATTCCATCGTTGGACAATATGCTGCACCAAATTCACCACAATGGTTCAACACAGGTTTGCACGAAAGTTATGGTATTACTGGAAAGCCACAAGGACATTATTATGTTGACCCAATTGATAGAAAATTAAAAAAATCAACTTCTGCTTACGAACGTCCTCAGCCGCATGCTTGCTTTATATTGAGTGTGGATGATGATTTGGTAAATGAAGGTGGCATTATGGATTTATGGATTCGCGAAGCTCGTATTTTCAAATATGGTTCGGGCGTTGGAACGAACTTCTCTAACATTCGTGGCGAAGGCGAAAAATTGAGTGGCGGCGGTACTTCCAGTGGTTTGATGAGTTTCTTGAAAATTGGTGATAGAGCCGCAGGTGCAATAAAATCAGGCGGTACAACTCGTAGAGCTGCTAAAATGGTTTGCTTAGATTTAGACCATCCTGAAGCATTAACATTTATTGATTGGAAAGTAGAAGAAGAAAAGAAAGTGGCCGCATTGATTGCTGCTGGCTATGATAATCATTACGAAGGCGAAGCATACAGAACGGTTTCGGGTCAAAACTCCAACAATTCTGTTCGTATTCCAAATTCATTTTTTGATGTTTTAGAAAAAGATGAAGATTGGAATTTTACTGCCAGAACCAACGGCAGCACGATGCACAGCATCAAAGCATCAAAATTATGGGATAAAATTGCTTATGCAGCTTGGGCTTGCGCCGACCCTGGCGTTCAATACAACACCACTATTAATGAGTGGCACACCTGCCCTCAAGGTGGCGAAATCAGAGCATCGAACCCATGCAGCGAATACATGTTCTTGGATAACACAGCATGTAATTTGGCATCTATGAATTTGATGAAATTGTTAGACCCAATCAGTTTAACATTCGACATCAAAGGCTACGAACATATCAGCCGTTTGTGGACAACAGTTTTGGAAATTTCGGTATTGATGGCACAATTCCCATCAAAAGAAGTAGCGCAATTATCTTATGAATATCGTACATTAGGATTAGGCTATGCCAATCTGGGTGCATGTTTGATGGTGATGGGTATTCCTTACGATAGTGATAAAGCTCGTAGCATTGCGGCATCTTTAACAGCTATCATGACTGGAACTTCTTATAAAACTTCTGCTGAAATGGCACAACATTTAGGCGCATTTGCACAATACGAAGAGAACCGTGAAGATATGCTGAAAGTGATACGCAATCACCGTTATGCAGCGTATGACGCGAAAGAAAGCTATGAAGGTTTGCAATTGAAACCACAAGGAATTGATGCCAAATATTGCCCAGATTATTTATTAAAAGCTGCTTGCAAATCGTGGGATGATGCTTTGCAAATGGGAGAAAAATATGGTTTTAGAAATGCACAAGCTACTGTTATTGCACCAACAGGAACTATTGGATTGGTGATGGATTGCGATACGACAGGTGTTGAACCAGATTTTGCTTTGGTGAAATTTAAAAAATTAAGTGGTGGTGGTTATTTCAAAATCATCAATCAATCGGTGCCATGGGCTTTGAGAACTTTGGGTTATAACAATAGCCAAGTGGAAGCAATTGTGAATTATGCAAAAGGACACGGCACATTAAATGGGTGCAAAGCCATTTCTTTAGATGCTTTACGCAGCAAAGGTTTCAGCGAAAAAGATGTGGAGAAAATCGAATCAGCTTTACCAAGTGCATTTGATATTGGCTTCGCTATCAATCCATTTACATTGGGCGAAGAAACCATGCAGCGCTTAGGTTTCAGCAGCGAAATATATGGTCATCCAAATTTTCATTTGCTTGAAAAATTAGGATTTACACAAACTCAAATTGATGAAGCTAACATTTATGTTTGCGGCACAATGACTGTAGAAGGTGCGCCATTCCTGAAAGAAGAGCACTTACCAGTTTTTGATACAGCGAATAAATGTGGAACAACAGGCACAAGATTTATTCATGCACACGGACATATCCGTATGATGGGCGCAACGCAACCTTTCATCAGCGGAGCAATTTCTAAAACCATCAATTTACCAAATGAAGCAACTGTTGAAGATATTCAAAGCTGCTACAAATTGAGTTGGGAATTGTGTTTGAAAGCTAATGCGGTTTATCGCGATGGTAGCAAAATGAGTCAGCCATTGAACAATAAAAAAGATGATAAAAAAGCTGACGACAGTTCTGCTCCAATGGAAATGAGTTCATTGACTGTGGATGCATTGTTGGAAGAAGTTACCAAACGTGTGCAAGCAAGTCCGGATACGCAATTGAAACGTGCATTGGCTCGAGTGGTTGAACGCAAATCGTTGCCAGCAAAGCGTCATGGCTATACACACAAAGCTAAAATTGATGGACAAGCAGTGTTTGTGCGTACCGGCGAATATGGTGATGGTACTTTGGGCGAATTATTTATTGATATGCACAAAGAAGGTGCAGCATTCCGAAGTATGCTGAATTGCTTTGCCATAGCGGTTTCTGTAGGGTTACAATATGGTGTGCCATTGGAAGAATTTGTAGATAAATTCACTTTCACACGTTTTGAACCAGCAGGAAGAATTGACCATCCGAATATTAAGAGCGGAACATCAGTGGTAGATTTCATCTTCCGTTTGTTAGGCTATGAATATTTGCAACGTACTGATTTGGTGCATGTGCCAAACGAAGTTGAAAATGAATATGTTCGTGAAATGCAGGCTGAAGGCGAATTTGAAGCTGCTGTTGTAAAAGCAGAGCCTATGGAAACTATTTCATTGGTGAAATCAACCAACGGCATGAAACAAGTAAAAGCGGTGAAACACACATCGGGTGATGCGCCTGCATGCAGCACTTGCGGACACACTACTGTTCGCAGTGGCACTTGCTACAAATGCTTGAATTGTGGCACAACTACAGGATGTGTTTAATCAGTTTGTAAAGTTCATCAAGTTAAAAAGTTTATAAAGAAAACCGCTTCGCAGAAATGTTGAAGCGGTTTTTTTAGTGAAAAATAAAAGCCAACCTATGAAAATTCTATTTGTTTGCATTGGAAATATTTGTCGTTCACCAATTGCCGAAGGCGTGATGCAAGATTTATGCAAAGCTCAAAACTTGTATTGGGCAATTGATTCAGCAGGCACACATCATTATCATATTGGCGAAGCACCGCATACTGATTCGCAAAAGGTTTGTAAAAAAAATGGGATAGATATTTCAAAGCAAAAAGCTCGTCAGTTTACAAAAATTGATTTTGATAAATTCGATATTATTTATGCTTTAGCAACTGATGTTTACAAAAATATCGAAGCAATTTCAGTGAATAAAGCGCAAATGAAAAAAGTAAAATTGTTGTTGGATGAATTATATCCGAATCAAAATAAAAGTGTGAAAGACCCGTGGTATGGCAATTACAGCGACTATGAAGATGTGTTTGAAGAAATCAATTTAGCATGTCAAGCAATTCTGAAAAAACATGCTTAGTCTTTTCGTTTAAATAAAGGCACTGTTGAACAAGGTTCGCCGTACATAATTGTTTTTGCAAATGGTAATAAAAAATTAGTGATAGCCACGTAAACACCAGCAGGAACGGGCTTTTCGCCACATCCTTTAATCACTAATCGCTGCGCTTGAAAAGATTTGAAATTAATTTTTTGCAATTCATCTGTCATTGCTTGTTGAATGAATTGTTCGGCAGTGCCATAAAATACTTTTGCTGCAACAGGTTGTAAATAAGTAGCTGCCAACATAAAAGCCCAAATAGGAACAATGGCATCAGCACTGCAAAAAATGCAAGCTGTTTTATTTTTGAATGGCTCGAAATCGAACTCTGATAAGGCTTTGCGATAATCTTTTTCACGAAGAATTAATCCTTGAAATAAGAAAGGTTGCAAATCGAAATTCATGATTTCATCATTCGGAAAATATTCTTCCAAATTAAAAGTGATGATGCCACTTTCATCCACTCGATTTTTTATTGGCTCTTGATTGATTTGCATATTGCTGAAAATAAAAACGGCTTTGTAAAATTACTTAACAAAGCCGTTTGAAAAAAGTTGAAAATTTATTCGTTAAAAGAAATCACTTCGGTTGTCTTTAATTTCTAAATGCTTTTTAATGCTGTTGAACAAACCATATTCTAAGCCGCTACCATATTGACTTTCCAATTGCATTTTAGCCATTCTCAAATCAGGTGCAACTGTTGCTGCTTCTAATGTTTCAGGCATCACAATAAATACACCACCATTGCCTTGAATTGGTTTTGATAAAGTATTTGGTTTCAATCCGAATACTGCGCCAATCACTTTTGGTTCGTAACCAACATTCAACATGGGTTGAATGAAAGCTATACTTTTTGCATGATGCACTGTATCGCCTATGGCTGCTGCAACTGAAGCAATATCAGTTTTGCCAGCAATTTTTGAAGCAATATCTTTTGTTATTAAATCAGTGCGTTTTTGTTTTTTGATTTCATTTTCGATGTAGCCACGGAACTGGTCAATATCAGGCTGACCTTTTTCTAAAATGCTGGATAATTTTGCTACCACATACGTTTTGTTATCAATTAAATATGGAGTTGAAACAGTACCAACTTTTGTATCGCTGTTGTAAATAAAATTCTTCACCATATCTCTTGCACCACCATTCACACCATTGATGTTGATGTCGTTTTTCTTAATTGAACCAGCCTCACGTTTCATGCCTTTCACTGCATTATCAAAAGCCGCAGCAGTATTGTTTTTTGAAGCAAATTCATTAGCTTTATTCGATACAAATTGTTCGGTAGCTTTACTTGGTGCAACAGTTTTTGCAATAGTAAACACTTGCACTGCTGGGTTAAATTTCTTTTGGTCAGTAATTTCAATTAAATGAACACCAAATTGTGTGAACACTTTCACAATGTCTCCTTTTTTTCCATTGAAACAAGCATTGTTGAATTCAGCCACCATCATGCCTTGAGCGAAATATCCTAAATCACCGTTTTTAACTTTCGAACCTGGGTCTTGTGAAAATCTTGCAGCCATATCAGAAAACTTAGCTCCTTTTTTAATGGCATTCCAAATGCTATCCACTCTTCTATTTGCAATTGATGAATCTTCACCTTGTTTTACACTAATCAAAATATGACTTGCTCTTACTGAGTCAGGCATTGATTTGTGATTAACAATTTTTGAAATTTTGATAAACCCACCTTCAAAATAAGGACCAACAACCGCTTTCACGGGTTTGCTAAACAAACTATCTTTTGCTATGCTTTGCAATTTATCCTTGCTGTAATATTTTCCATCTACATCGATTTCTGAATTAGCCGATACCATCAACGAATCATTTTTGGTGTGATGGAATGAATCAATCAAAGCAATCATGCTGCTTCTGAAAGCTGCACTATCAGCAGCACTTGGGTTCAAATCAAAAGTTACAAAATCAATTTTGCGTTCTTCTTCATCTTTTTGAAATCTACGCAAATGTTGATTAGCATAAGCTTTCACTTCATCATCAGTTACTTTCACTTGGTCATCAGCAATTTTCGAAAATGGCACATAAGCAAATGAGAAAGTAGCTTTATCATTTTTGTCTCTATAATCCATTTCAGTCATCCATTTCGGAACATAAATTCCTTTCGCAATCATTTTGTTGTACTTGTTGCTGTAACGGTCTTTGCGAACATAATCTTCAATATAAGCCCAACGTTTTTGCCAATTATCCTGATTGTTTTTATAAACATCACTGTTTAAAAATCGTGTAACATTTGATGGCGAATACACTTGTGTTTTAGGGTCAGTAAATTGTTGGCGAATCACAGCATGCGGATTGTTGCCAGCCAATTGTTGTTGCATTTCATCCGTAGTTACGTTGATGCCCAATTGGTCATATTTTTTTTGCATGATGGTGTTTTGCAAAGCTTCATTCCACGATTGCTCACGAATGCTCTGACGCATTTGTTCATTCAATGCGCCACCATTTTGATTAAACAATTCATACTGTTCAGTATTATGATTTTCGATGGTTGCAAAATCATTAAAATCAATGCTGCTGCCATTTACTTTTGCAATTGTGGTGTTGCGGCTGCGAAACAATGATGTTTGGCTATCTAAAGCACTCATCAATAAAAAACCCAACAACGAAAGCCCGATAATGATTGAAACTACCACACCAAAACGGTCTCTAATTTTTCCGATTACTGCCATGATTCTGAAAAGTTAAATTTTATTTTAATTAAATTGTTTGATTTGTTTTTTAACAAGGGACGCAAATGTACATTTTTCGCTGAATATTTTATAGTTCATTCGCTTAATTTTAGAAGTTTTTAAAAATAAAAAATCCCCGAAATTTTGTTCGGGGATTTTTGAAATATTTTCATTTATAAACTCATTGATATTTTCTTTTCTAATTCAGTTACTTCATCTTTAAAAGCTTGGTCGGTATCTACTAAATTCTGAACGGCTTGACAGCTATGAATTACAGTGCTGTGGTCTCTTCCACCAAAATATTTGCCAATTGATTTTAAAGAATTTTTGGTGAAATTTTTTGCTAAATACATACTCAATTGTCGAGCTTGCACTACATGACGTTTACGAGTTTTTTCTTTTAATTTATCATAAGGAATTTGATAAAATTCGCAAACTGTTTTTTGAATGAACTCAACACTTACTTCTCTGCTTACGCTTTTCACAAAATTTTTCACAATCTTTTTCGCCAACTCAACATCAATTTCTTTTTTGTTCAAAACACTTTGAGCCAATAAAGAAGTCAATGCACCTTCCAATTCACGAACATTGGTGTTGATATTATACGCCACAAATTCTACCACATCTCTTGTCAATTCAATTCCATCAGCATACATTTTCTTTTCTAAAATTGCAATTCGAGTTTCAAAATCTGGCACTTGCAAATCAGCACTCAAGCCCCATTTGAAGCGGCTTAACAAGCGTTCGTCCATATCTTGCAAATCTTTCACGGGTCTGTCGCTCGTTAAAATTAATTGCTTTTGACTTTGGTGTAAATGATTAAAAATGGTAAAAAATATTTCTTGAATTTTTGGTTTGCCTGCTAAAAACTGAATATCATCAACTATTAAAACATCAATCAATTGATAGAAGTGAATGAAATCGTTGATGTGCCCGTTTTTCATGGCATCAATAAACTGGTTGGCAAATTTTTCGATTTGCACATACAACACAGTTTTGTTGGAGTGTAAATTTTTGATGTGGTTGCCAATGGCATGCGCCAAATGTGTTTTCCCCAAACCGATGGCAGAATACAAAACCAATGGATTAAATGAAGTGCCACCTGGTTTTTGCGCCACCGCAAAACCTGCGCTACGAGCCAATCTATTGCAATCACCTTCCACAAAAGTATCGAAGCTATAAGCCGAAATTAATTGCGGCTCAATGCTAATTTTTTTCAAACCCGGAATGATAAACGGATTTTTTACCGAACCGCCAATAATGGCTGGTGCATTCACATCGGGGTTTTTATTGTTGCCTGTATTTTGATTAGGCACATCAATAGTGGTGGCTGGTTTTTTTCCGTTATTTTTTTCCATTACTATTCTGTATTCTAATTTTGCATCTTTCCCCAATTCTCTCACAATTGTTTTTCTCAACAAACTGATATAATGCTCTTCAATCCATTCATAAAAAAATTGCGAAGGCACTTGAATCGTTAAAATATTTTTTTCCAACTTAGCTGGCTCAATAGGTTCAAACCATGTTTTGTAGGCTTGTAAGCTAATGTTGTCTTTTATTATTTTAAGAATGTTGTTCCAAACTGTTTGATGATTGAGTGTTGATGCGGTTGTGTTTTGGTTTTTAATATTTGCTGCTGTGCTCATGGGTTTTTAAAATCTGTTTTTAACTTTCAAAAATTATCTTGATGTTAAATTTTCATCTGTGCGGTAAAAGTATGTAAAGCATTTTTTAATTCACAAATTTTATGTGAGAAATATTTTTTTTAGCGGCTTGATTTTTCGTTAATGATTACAGTTTGAGCATTGACGCCTGTTTTGAGGCTTTTTTTGCTAAAATAAAAATCAATTTTACCCAAATTCAATCCTGCCCAACCTACCTGATTTATCATCACATCTTTTCCATCCAAGTTTTTTTGAACATCGGGCAAATCTAAAAAAGTATGCGTATGTCCACCAATTATCAAGTCAATATTTCTTGAGTTATTTGCAAAAACAATATCGCTCACTTTGTTATCAGCATACTTGTAACCCAAATGTGATAAGCAAATTACCAAATCGCATTTTTCATTTTTGCGTAAATGTTTGGCAGTGTCGTTAGCTATTTGTAACGGCTCTAAATATCTGGTATTGCCATACATCGCATCAGGTACCAAGCCTTGCAATTCAATGCCAATGCCGAATACGCCAATTTTTATTTTTTCTTTTTCAAAAATTTTATACGGTTGAAATGCATTTTTTAAAATGGTATTTTCAAAATCGTAGTTCGCAATCAAAAACGGGAAATTGGCTTTGGGCAACTGTTTCGCCAATCCTTCTAAACCAGCATCAAAATCATGATTGCCCAAAGTGCAAGCATCGTAACCCATGTAGCTCATCAATTTGAATTCTAATTCGCCGTGATAAAAATTGAAATAAGGTGTGCCTTGAAACACATCGCCAGCATCCAACAACAATACATTTTTTTCCGTTCTTCTGATGTCAGCAATTAATGATGCTCTTCGTGCAGCGCCGCCAGCACCTTGCCATTTGCTGCCATCCATCGGAAATGGTTCGATGCGGCTATGCCAATCATTCGTATGCAAAATGGTAATCTTTACCAAGTTCTCTTCTTCCTCTTTTGCCAATGCTTCAAAAGGAAATTGATTAAGGAAAAGCAATCCAGAAGCTAACGTGGATGTTTTTAAAAAATTTCTTCGCGATGAATTCATGTGGGTGAAATGAGTTTACAAGTTTAGTAAAAATAAATTATTCCACCTTGGTAATCTTCACCATGTTGGTTGGCAATTCTTTCACAACAGGCATGGAGCCTGTGTTTACAACCACATCGCCACTTTTAATCAATTTTTTTTGTAGCAAAACTTTTTGTGTGCCTTCCACCATTTCATCAATCGTTTTCATGTCGGGAAAATAAAATGCACCTCGAACGCCCCAACTGAGGCTAATTTGATTCACTAAAGATTTTCTATCGGTGAAAATATACAACGGACAATGTGGACGAAAACTGCTCACCATAAATGCTGTGTAACCACTTCTTGTTGTCGCAATCAAAGCGTCAGCTTCAATATCGGCGGCTATTTCAGCGGCATTATAACACAACGCATCACTCAAAAAACTGGGCGAATGTTTTTGCGGAACAAGATTACGATTATAAACACCTTCTTCTTTTTCCACTTCTACAATGATGCGTTTCATGGTTTCCACCACCAACACAGGATGCAAGCCACTGGCGGTTTCACCGCTCAACATCACTGCATCAGCACCTTCCAAAACTGCACTGGCAACATCCGTAATATCAGCTCGTGAAGGCTTCGTGTTTTCCATCATGCTCTCCATCATTTGCGTTGCCATAATCACAGGCTTGGCTCTGTGTAAGCATTTACGGATGATTGTTTTTTGAATCAACGGAATTTGTTCAATCGGCAATTCAACGCCTAAGTCGCCACGGGCAACCATTACACCATCGGCTTCTAAAATAATTTCACGTAAATATTCCAATGCTTCGGGCTTTTCAATTTTCGCAATTACTTTGATAAAACTTTTTCTGCCGTGAATAATTGTTTTGATGTCAACAATATCCTGAGGTTTGCGAACGAATGAAAGCGCCACCCAATCCAGCTCTTGAGCAATGATGAAATCTAAATCGGCTAAATCTTTTTCTGTTAAACAAGGCAACGAAATTTTTGTGTTGGGCAAATTAATTCCTTTCTTGCTTCGCAAAACGCCGCCCTGTGGGCATTCCAGCCGCACTTGTTTATTCGCATGGTCGATACCAATAACTCTCAATTCTATTTTTCCATCATCCACCAAAATAGTTTGACCCACTTCTACATCATCATGCAAGTTGGGATACGACACATAAATGCGCTGTGCATTGCCCACACATTTTTCGTTGGTAAATAAAATTTGCTGACCCGGAATTAAATGCAACTCGTTGTTTTCGATTTCACCAATACGCAATTTTGGCCCTTGCAAATCGCCCAAAATAGCAGTGTTATAGCCATATTCAGCATTCAATCGGCGAATGTGTTTTATCACTTCGCCATGACTTTCGTGAGTGCCATGCGAAAAATTTAATCGAAAAACATTTACGCCAGCTTTCATTAATTCATACAACATTTCGTACGAACTGCAAGCTGGTCCTACTGTTGCAACTATTTTTGTTTTGTTCATTTTTGTGTTTATTGTTTTACAATTTTGCTTCGCCAAATTTTATCCTGCTGCTGCACTTCGATAAAATAAATGCCTTGTGCTTGGTTAGTTAAATCGAGAGTGAATTGGTTGCTCGTTTGGTTTTGCTTTAATAAAATTGTTTGTCCTGTAATGTTGGTTAGTTTGATGGTTGCGTTGTTAATGAGTTTGGTAAAGGTTATTGTTGTGCTGTTGTTAGTTGGGTTGGGGTAAATTGTGAGTGATGAATTATTAATGCTGAATGATGCAATGCCTGTATTGATTTGTATTAATCTGCAACCCGAAGTATCTATACAATTTTGATTGATGGTTGAAGTGAGTATAACTGCGTAATGCCCTGTTATTAATGGTTTGAAACTAAAGCTATCAGCACTAATGATTATTTTGTTGCTATCGCAATTGAACCATTGATAGGTGTAAGCGATGGCGTTGGATATTAATGTATCGTGGATTTGTGTAAGGCTGGTATCTAAATTTATAACGCTTAAATGAAGTGTTACGATGGAATCGCAGCCTAAATAGGTTTGAAATGTATCTGTATAAATTCCTGCAACGATTAGCGAATGATTATGGAAAATATATTGCTCGTGGGTGCAAATGGAAGCTGAAACGGAATTGGTTGCTGTGTTGTTTACAATTAGATGCAAAGTAATGAATGAATCGCAGCCGAGATAGTTTTGTAGGGTGTCGAAGTAGATGCCGCTTGTGGTTAAAGTTTGATTATTAAAGTTGTAAGTATTTCCGCTGCAAATGGTTTGTGTGATTGAAGTATGGCTTGTTGGTTTAACAGTTAAAAACAAGACTATTAATGAATCGCAGCCGAGATAGTTTTGTAAGGTATCGTAAAATGTTCCACTTGTGCTTAATGAATGATTATTGAATAAAATAGGTTGATTGTTACAGGTAGTTTTATGAATACTAAAATTAGAACTAGGTAAAATAGTTAAATAAGTTACTACTAAAGAATCAGCACCTAAATGATTGATAAAAGTATCGTAATAAATTCCATTTTGCGAATAAGTATGATTGCCAATGTGATAAGTTGATTGATTGCAAATAGTTACTTTATTGGATTCAATAAAATAATTTTCAATAAAATTAGGTAAGCCCAACATACAAAATTGATTTCCTGAGTATTGGATTGCATTCGTATCAACATGGCATCCAATGCCAGCAACATTAGGAGAATCAATACTTATAAGATGTTGAGAAAAAAATATCGAACCATAAACTTTTCCATCTGATGCTAATTGAAGTGCAGAGTTGCGTCCTAAAAATTTTCCAACAATTGTTTTTGAAAAAAGAACTGATGTATTATTCGGTGAAATATCATATTGGTAAATACCCGTATCAATATAGCTAACATAAAGTTTTTTAGAATCTGGGGAAAACGCAAGTCCATATAATCCCGTACTATTGCTAATATCAACACCAAAACTACTATCAATTATAGGATTGCTAATAATCCCATTTGATGGATTAAAGTCAAAAATTTCAAGTTTATTTTTCCCATAGAAAAGAGCAGCAATTTTCCGTGAATTAGGTGATACTTTCATATACCCTATTTCGGATGGATCTATAATTCCAATTTTTGAAATCACTGGTAAGCCTACTCCGTTAATAGTTAAAGGGTACACAAAAAATGAATCAGAGTTCCATTTATGAACTGTTATCCAAAAATCATTTCCATTACTATTTCTCGTAGCAGTAAGTTTTTCTGATACTGGTGTTACTAATTGATTAATTGAAGAACTAGATATGTTTCCAAGTCCATTATTCAAAGTCATATCTATTTCAACATATTGCAACCCACTAATTCCAACAGCCTGATCGCAAGTAAACAAATAATATTTTGACAAAGAACTAGGGTCAGGAACGATTAATGCAGCTTGTGTTGAAGATCCTCCTCCACCATTTAAATGCCCATTCAAGAATGATGGCATTAAGTGGTGATTCCTATCCCAAACACTATGCCCATCACTATAAAACAATAAATGCCCAGTTCTATTATCAGAAATGGTGGCGCACCCCTCCAATGTATTAATACTACTTTTAAATTTTGTTGGAGGTCTTGTACTAAAATCTAAACCACAACTATCACCGAAACACCAATTATTACCAGCTTTTTGAGCATATGCA
>CAIODY010000052.1 GCA_903857255.1 uncultured bacterium | reverse complement strand
GTTGCAGCACACAATTTCAATCTGCCAATATTTAAAATATCGAAAGCAATTTTATGTCCTTTGCCAATTTCACCTAATACATTTTCAACGGGCACTTTGCAATTGTTAAAAAACACTTGCCTTGTGCTGCTTCCTTTGATGCCCATTTTATGTTCTTCTTCACCAAATGAAATGCCTTCAAAGCCACGTTCAACCACGAACCCTGTGAATTTATCACCATCAATTTTTGCAAATACACTAAATACATCAGCAAAGCCTGCATTGGTAATCCACATTTTTTGTCCGTTCAAAATATAATGTTTGCCATCAGCCGATAATTCAGCTTTTGTTTTTGCAGCTAAAGCATCGCTGCCGCTGCCTGGTTCGGTTAAGCAATAAGCACCTTTCCATTCGCCTGTTGCTAATTTTGGTAAATATTTTTGTTTGGTTGCTTCGTTGCCAAAATATAAAATTGGTAATGAGCCAATGCCTGTATGACAGGCACTTGCTACAGCAAATGAATTACCGGCACCTAATGTTTCATTAATTAATGTGCCTGTGATAAAATCTTCGCCTAAGCCGCCATATTCAGCAGGAATGCTTGCTCCGAGCAATCCTAATTCACCACATTTATTCAGCAAATCAACCATGATATTGTTTTCCTGCTTATCAATTTTATCTAAATTAGGGAACACTTCTGCTTCTAAAAATTGATGACACGTTTGTGCTACTAATTTTTGCTCTTCGGTAAAATTTTCGGGTGTGAAAATATTTTCAGCTATTGATTCTTTGATGACGAATTCGCCGCCTTTTAATTTGCTCATAACTTATTGTTGAATTGAAAAAAAATTTAGCCAAATGTAAATATCGAATCTCACTTTCTATTATTAGCTACAAAACAAGTTGTGCCTTTTGAATGTTTATTGTCTAATTTATTTTAATCAACTCTGTTCCATTGTTTGATATATGGCATTGTCAATCATGTTTCGGATTCTTGCATGCTTACGGTTAAATTAGCCGATTGCAATTTTTCGTACATGGTTTTAATCTCATCGTAATCGCCTTTTTTTACATCGCATTTGCCATTGTTGTGTACAATGTGAGCACATTGTGTAGCTTGTAAAAATTTGTGATTACACACATTTACCAAACATTTTATCACCCAATCAAAAGTGTTGAAATCATCATTGTGCAAGGTAAGCACATAAGGCAAAGCCTCTATCGTGGCTACATCGGCATCTTCTTGTTCTATTGTGTTAGGGTTCATCATTGTTATTGCAGCACAAAGTTACAGGGTTTTTTATTTTGTTGAGAAATTCAAAAACATTTTACTTGTAACTTTTCTCCACCGGCAAACGATTAATTATTTAGTTTTGAAATCTTCAAACATTTAACCACTACAAAATTTAGCAATGGATTTAATTATCAAAAATCTCAACAAGCAATACAGCAATGGGGTGCATGCCATGAACGATGTATCGCTCAATATCAACAAAGGTATGTTTGGTTTACTTGGTCCGAATGGCGCAGGTAAATCATCTTTAATGCGAACACTTGCTACGCTGCAAGATGCCGATAGTGGCTCGGTTCATTTAGGTGAAATTGATGTATTGAATGATAAAGAATCGGTGCGAAAAGTGTTGGGTTATTTGCCTCAAGAGTTTGGAGTTTATCCAAGAACCTCTGCTGTTGATTTACTTGACCATCTGGCTCTGTTAAAGGGTTTTGGCAATAGCGGCGAAAGAAAAGAGATGGTCAATCAATTACTCGACAAAGTAAATTTATACGAACATCGCAAAAAAGCAGTGAGTAGTTATAGCGGTGGAATGCGTCAACGATTTGGTATTGCACAATGTTTAATTGGCAATCCAAAATTAGTAATTGTCGATGAACCAACTGCTGGATTAGACCCCGGTGAACGCAATCGGTTCTACAATATTTTAAGTGAAATTGGTGAAAATATAATTGTGATTTTATCTACGCATATTGTACAAGATGTAAGAGAATTGTGCACACAAATGGCAATCATGGATAAAGGCAAGGTGTTGTTCAGTGGCAATACGGATGATGCTTTGCAGCAAATTAAAGGGAAAGTTTGGGAACGAAAAGTGGATAAAATTCAATTGCCTGAATTTCAAAATAATTACAAAATTATTTCCAGCAAATTAGTAGGTGGCAAACCATTGATTCATGCGTTTTCAGAAAATGATTTAGGCAATGGTTTTTCAAAAGCCGAAGAAAATTTGGAAGATGTATTTTTTGCAAAACTGAATGAATTAGTTTAATCACCAATCCCAAAATTTTATGTGGAAATTTATAAAACACGAATGGAAACATTGGCTCACTTCGCCAATGACTTGGATATTTTTGTTCATCAACACCATGTTGGTGATGGGTGCTGTATCATCTGATAGCATCAGCATTGGCGGCGGTGTGGGCAGCGTTCATAAAAATGCGCCTTACGTTATTCAAACTTATTACGGCGTTATGTCATTAATTTGTTTGTTGATGACCACTGCATTTATGAATGCGTCAGCCAACAGAGATTTTTCAAGCGGCATGTATCAATTTGTTTTTTCATCGCCCATCAAAAAACGAGATTATTATTTCGGTAAATTTATTGGTGCTGCAAGCATAGCAATATTGCCGCTTTTAGGCGTTTCGATTGGTGCATTGATTGGTCCTTTGATGCCGTGGGCTGAACCGAATCGTTATGGAAATATTATTTGGAGTGGGCATTTGCAAGGCATCATCACTTTCGGAATTCCAAACACAATTATTGCAGCAGTGTTGTTGTATGCCTTAGCAATTATTTTTCGTAGCAACATTGTTTCGTTTGTTGGAGCGATGTTGATTTTGGTGTTGTATGCAGTATCGGCAGGCTTTACAAGAGATATTGAAAAAGAATGGTTAGCAAATATTCTCGACCCATTTGGTTTTCGCCCCGAAGCTATCATTTCAAAATACATGACCGTGGATGAAAAAAATGCTCACGGAGTTCCGCTGGTTGGGGCTTTGCTGATTAATCGGTTGATTTGGTTAGCAACAAGTTTATTGATTTTAATTGCCGCTTATTTCAAATTTTCCTTCAGCGCAAAAAATGAAACAGCTAAAAAAGAAAAAACTGCGAAGACGGAAATTAAAACAATAAATATTTCAACTAATAATTTTACCGCTAACACTGCCAACAAATTTTCATTTTCTGCATTGTGGTTTTTGATAAAATTTGAAACAAAAGCCATCATCAAAAATCCAACTTTTATCATCATTGTGGTGATTGGTCTGATGAACTTAATTGCAGCAATGACAAGCTTTACAGGCGGATATGGTGAACAACAATATCCTGTAACCTACAATATTGTTGATAGCATCAGAGGTGCATTTTATTTATTCTTAATTGCCATCATCACTTTCTATTCGGGTGTTTTGGTATGGAAAGAACGCGATGCTAAAATCAATGAAATTCAAGACGCAACTCCAATCCAAACATCATTGCTTTTTGTTTCAAAATTAGTGGCGATGATTTTTTCAATCGCATTGATTATGACTTGCACTATTTTGATTGGCATGATTGCACAAACTGCTTTTGGTTATCATCGTTATGAATTAGCTGTGTACTTCAAATCCTTGTTGGTAATGGATTTGCTGTCGTTTTCATTCCTGGTGGTAATCGCTTTGTTTTTTCATTACCTCATCAATAATCGCTACATCGCTTACTTTGCTTTTGTGGCTTTTGTGATTTTGAATCAATTTATTTGGGGCGTTTTAAAAATCAATTCTAACCTTGTAAAATTTGGAGGCACTCCAAGTGTTACTTATTCCGACATGAATGGTTTTGGACCGTTTGTTCCATCCACAATTTGGTTCAATATTTATTGGATTATTTTTTGTGTGTTGATTGGCTTTGTCATTTTTTCATTTTACATCCGAGGCAAAGAAACTGGCTTTGGGCATCGATTTGCGAACGCAAAATATTTGCTGAACAAAAATAAAATCACCATCGGCTTATGTGCTTTTGTGTTTGTGCTGTGTTGCAGTTTTGTTTATTACGACACTAAAATTTTGAACAAATACGATTCGGATAAAGAGCAAGAAAACAAACAAGTTGAGTATGAAAAAACTTACAAAAAATATGAGCAATTAATTCAGCCACGATTTTATAAATACAACTACAACATTGATTTGATGCCTTACGAACGCAGCATGAAAGCCAATGTTGAGGCTTGGGCACGAAATATTTCTAATCAACCAATTACCGAATTGCATTTCACATTGCCGCAAATCCCTGATTCAGTAAGGATTTCGATTGATGGAAGCAAATTAAAATTGAACGATACCAGATTAAATTATCGCATTTACACTTTAGCAAAACCTTTGCAACCCAACGATTCCATCTTGATTAAATTCGATGTAAGCCGCATTACCAAAGGATTTGAAAACGAAGTCTCATTTACACAACTCACTCAAAATGGAACATTTTTTAACAATGGCGACATCATGCCCACATTTGGTTATGACAATCGTTATGAAATAAGTGATAAAAACAAACGCATCAAACTTAAGCTGCCAAAGCGTTTGCGAATGCCTAAATTGAATGAAAAAGATTTGATAGCAAGAGCAAATACTTACATCAGTCATGATGCTGATTGGGTGGAAGTGAATACCACTATCAGCACGGCAATTGACCAAATTGCGATTGCGCCTGGCAGTTTAGTAAAATCGTGGGAAGCCAATGGCAAAAGGTATTTCAACTATCATCTCGACCAAAAATCGTTGGATTTTTATTCTTTCATTTCAGCAAAATATGAAGTGAAAAGAAAGCATTGGAACGATATTGATTTGGAAGTTTATTACATCAAAGAGCACGAATATAATGTGCCGAATATGTTGAATAGCCTGCAAAAATCATTAGATTATTACACACATAATTTTGGAAAATATTATCACAAACAGTGTAGAATTATTGAATTTCCACGTTATGCAAGTTTTGCCCAATCATTCCCTGGCACCATGCCTTATAGTGAAGGAATTGGTTTTATCATCGATGAACGGAATGTTACGAAAGATGATATTGACCAAGTATTTTATGTAGTCGCACATGAAATGGGACATCAATATTGGGCTCATCAAATTTGCGGTGCAAACATGCAAGGCAGCGAAATGATGAGCGAAGGTTTTGCGCAATATTCGGCATTGATGGTGATGGAAAAAGAATATGGCAAAGACAAAATGAAGAAGTTTTTGAAGTATGAAATGGATGGTTATTTACGTGGAAGAAGCCGTGAATTTGAAGCTGAACGACCTTTGATGAAAACAGAATCGCAACAATATATTCATTATCAAAAAGCAAGTGTGGTGATGTATTGTTTGAAAGAAATGATTGGTGAAAACAAAGTGAATGAAGCATTGCGAACCTTGTTAGATTCGTTTGCTTATCAGCCACCACCTTATGCTACATCACTTTCGGCAGTAAGAGCATTTAGAAAAGTTACGCCTGATAGTTTGCAATATTTGATTGACGATTTGTTTGAAAACATCACGCTGTTTTCAAACAGAACTTTGACTGCGAAATATAAAAAAGTGGGCAATGAATTTGAAATTACGATGACGACTTCGTCTGAAAAATTCAGAGCAGATTCTTTAGGTAAAGAAAAAACTTTAGCACTAAATGATTTTATTGATGTAGGCATTTTTGCAGAGCCAAGCAATAAAAAGAATTTGGGCAAACCATTACTGTATCAACGTTTGAAGCTCACTAAAAAAGAAAACACTTTTACTTTCAGAACAAAAGAAAAACCTTTTCAACTAGGCATCGACCCTTATAATTATTTGATTGACAGAATTCCGGATGATAATGTGAAGAAAGTGGAGGAGTTGTAAAATTGAATTGTTTGCCGAAAAAATAATTTTAGATTTGCAAACTCTTTTTGAAAAAATAAAAAACTCACAACAACGGAATGGTAACCAATTTAGATTTTTTAACTCAATTTACAAAAGGCGATAAAGCCAAAATGAAAAAGTATATTGAGATGTATTTAGACACCGCAAAACAAAAAATGGAAGTGATGAAGAATGCGTTGCAAGCTAAAGAATATGAAACGCTAAAAGTAGCTGCACACACTATGAAATCGCAAGCCCGATACATGGGCATCAGCACAGTGGAAGCCGATATTGTGAGTTTGGAACACACTTGCACCGAACAAAAAAATTTGGAACAATTGCCTACTTTGGTTGAAAAAGTAAACAATATTTTGTCGCAATCCATCACTGAACTTTTGGAAAAAGTGAACACACTTTAAAAACAAAATTCTACTTTTGACTTTTATTCTTAACTACTTAATTTTATTACACAATTTAATTTTATGGCAAAACAAGAGCGAATAATTTTTTTGGTTGACGATGACAATATGCAATTGCAAATGATGAAAGATTATTTGGATGAACGCTTTGAAATGAAGCTGTATCAATATGCTACGGGCGAAGAAGCGTTGGCAAATATGCACTTGAATCCTGAAATTGTAATTTTAGATTACCATTTAATGAGTGTGAATAAAACTGCCGAAAATGGTGTAGAAATTTTAAAAAAAATGAAAAATGCTTGCCCAACAGCAGCAGTCATCATGCTTTCGGGGCAAGATAAAATTTCAGTAGCCGTAGAATGCATGAAAAACGGGGCTTATGATTATGTGGTAAAAAGCGAAAGTGCATTTATGCGCCTCGAAAATATTTTCAACAATATTGGCGAACACATGAAAACCATGCACCAGTTGAAAATTTATAAACTTGGTTTTCGCATTTTAATTGGCGCAATTGTTTTGATTGCAATTCTTGCATTTGTTGCAGTGAAAATGGGTTGGGCTTCAGCTCACATGGGAGGATTTGATTAACAACAATCATTAAAAATTTATTTTTCGACAATTAACTCTTCTGAAATATTTCTATTTTGGGTTGGTGTGATTTTTGAAATGCTTATTCAGCAAGGCATTTAAACATATTTGCAACTCAATTACATTTTTGTTAAAAAGTAGCGTATAAATGCTTTACTTTTGTTTCCATTTTTCAAAAAAACAAACAAATACAATCGCACTATGAGCGACATGCAATGTACTTTAAAATCAGCTGTTTCAATTTCTGGTTATGGTCTTCATACTGGTAAAAATGTTACCCTCACTTTCAAACCTGCTCCCATAAATCATGGTTTCAAATTCAAGCGAATTGATTTGCCTGACCAACCCATCATTAATGCTGATGCTGATTTGGTGGTAGATGTGTCGAGAGGAACTACTTTAGAACAAAATGGCGCAAGAGTTTCAACTGTTGAGCATTCATTAGCTGCTTTAGTAGGAATGGGATTAGATAATGTGTTGATTGAAATGGACGGTATGGAAGTGCCAATTATTGATGGTAGTTCGCAACCATTTATTGAAGCTATTGAAAGCGTTGGAGTAGAAGAACAAAATGCAGTTAGGGAATATTTTGTTTTGAATTCAACAGTTCAATATTTCGACCCTATTAAAAAGGTTGAAATGACTGCTGTGCCTGCCGAAGATTATCAAATTTCGGTAATGGTTGATTATAATTCACCAGTTTTAGGAACACAACATGCCACGTTGCACAATATTTCTGAATTCAGAGGTGAATTTGCAGCATCACGTACATTTTGTTTTTTGCACGAATTAGAATTGTTGCTCGATAATAATTTAATTAAAGGTGGCGATTTAAGCAACGCCATTGTTGTAGTTGATAAATTAGTAAGTGATGAAGAATTAGCTCGATTAGCAAAATTATTCAATCGGGATAAAGTGAGTGTGATGAAAGAAGGCATTTTGAATAATGTTGATTTGCGTTATCAAAACGAACCAGCACGTCATAAATTATTAGATGTGGTTGGTGATTTGGCTTTAATTGGTACGCCGATAAAAGGCAAAGTATTTGCCAGTCGCCCCGGACATGCTAGCAATGTTGAGTTTGCGAAAAGAATAAAAGCCTACATCAAAGCAACAAAAAATAGAAATGTAGTGCCTGAATATGACCCGAATGCAAAACCAGTTTTTGATATTCGCCAAATTGAAAAAGCATTACCACACAAATATCCATTCTTGTTAGTAGATAAGATTATTGAAATGACCGAAACACAAGTAGTGGGTATTAAAAATGTAACTTTCAATGAACATTTTTTTCAAGGACATTTCCCAGGAAACCCAGTAATGCCTGGTGTTTTGCAAATTGAAGCTATGGCTCAAACGGGCGGAATATTAGCATTAGGAACTGTGCCTGACCCACACAATTATGATACTTATTTTGTGAAAATTGATAAATGTAGATTTAAAAATCGTGTAGTGCCGGGTGATACTTTAATTTTAAAATTAGAATTGTTAAGTCCAATTCGCCGAGGTATTTGCGAAATGAAAGGCACTGCTTATGTGGGGAACAAAATTGTAACAGAAGCTGAATTAATTGCAAAAATTGTTCGCAAAGAAGACGCTGTATAATGTGATAAGGTGATGATTAGCTAATGTGCTAATGAAAGGCATCACTAAAAAATAAAAAGAATTTTCAAAAATTAGCAGATTAGCAAATTATCCAATTAGCATAATTATTTAAAAATGAATCAACCATTTTCATACATACATCCACAAGCAAAAATTGCTAAAAGTGTAGTAATAGAGCCATTTGTAACCATTGGTAAAAATGTTGAAATAGGAGAGGGGACAGTAATAGAATCGAATGTTACGATTATGGAAGGTGCTCGAATTGGTAAAAATTGTCGCATCTTTCCAGGCGCAGTAATCTCTGCCATTCCGCAAGATTTGAAATATGATGGCGAAGAAACTATCACTGTGATTGGCGATAATACAACTATCAGAGAATGCGTAACTATTAACCGTGGTACAGTTGCCGCAGGAAAAACTGTGGTGGGCAGCAATTGCTTATTGATGGCTTATGTACATGTAGCGCATGATTGTGTAGTAGGCAACAATTGTATTTTGGCAAACAATGTAAATTTAGCAGGTCATATTGATGTAGAAGATTGGGTAATTATTGGCGGCATGACAGCCGTTCATCAGTTTGTAAAAATTGGTAAACATGCTTTCGTGTCAGGTGGTTCGTTGATTAGAAAAGATGTGCCGCCATATGTAAAAGCAGCTCGTGAGCCGCTTTCATATGTTGGTATCAATTCAGTTGGCATTCGCCGAAGAGGATTTACTGAAGACCAAATCAATCGTATTCAGGATATTTATCGCTATATTTTTGTGAAAGGATTAGGTACTTCAAAAGCTGTTGCATTGGTAGAAAGAGAATTACCTATTTCTGCCGAACGTGATGAAATAGTTGATTTTATTCGTAATTCAGTTCGTGGCATCATCAAAGGATACAGCAAGCGCAATGAAGGTGGTATTGAATAATGTAGGCAAACGTTTTAACTACCATTGGATTTTTCGTGGTATCAATTCCACTTGGAACTCATCAAATACCATTGCCATTAAAGGAAATAATGGTGCAGGAAAATCAACACTAATAAGCATTTTAAGCGGTTTAGCTTCGCCCAACGAAGGAATAATTGAATGGTGGATGGATGACCATAAAATTGATTCGGAAAAAATATTTCAACACCTTACTTGGTGTTCACCATCTATTGAATTACCTGATGAATTCACACTTTCAGAGCTTATTCAATTTCAATCTACATTTAAAAATTGGTTGCCAAATTTAACTAAAAAAGAAATTCTTTCTGTATTGAATTTAGAAAAAGAAGCGCATCAATATCTGAAAAATTTTAGCACTGGTATGAAGCAACGAGTAAAAGTTGCTTTGGCTGTATTGGCTGATGTATCAATGGTTTTGTTAGATGAACCCACCAGCAATTTAGATGAATGGGGTATCAATTGGTATCAAGAATTGCTGCAAAAATATGCTAATGACCGATTAATAATTATTGCATCGAATAATGAAAAAGATTTTGTGAATGCAACTGTCTTATTATTATTAGAATAATTCAATGGCAACTCTTAGCAAAAACAACATCCTACTAATTGGGATAACACAAATTAATTCCAAAAAAAACTATTGTGTTGATTCTGAATTGAACAATAAAAAATTACCTCCATAAAAATTTGGTTAAATCAACCATTTTCGTACTTTTGCACTCCTTAAAAAGGGCGCCAATAACTTTTTGATTTACAAAACTTTACTTTTTTAGCTTTAAATGATGAACAATTTTTTGCTTAAATCCATCTAAAATGCTTATGTAGCAATGGTTTTAGCAGAATGATTGGGTTTTGTATTTTAGATAAATCAGTGTATTAAATTTAGAATTCTTAATTAAATATGTCAACCAAAAAATCAAAAGAAAGAATCCATTTCGGTAAAATAAAAGCTTTGCCATATCCGGATTTATTAGCTATTCAGTTGCAATCATTTCGCGATTTCTTTCAGTTAGATACCACTTCTGAAAATCGTAGCAACGAGGGCTTGTATAAAGTATTTCAGGAAAATTTTCCTATCAGCGATGCTCGTAGCATTTTCAACTTAGAGTTTTTAGATTACTTTGTTGACCCTCCTCGTTATTCGATGGAAGAATGCGTTGAACGTGGCTTAACGTATAGTGTGCCTTTAAAAGCAAAATTGCGTTTAAGTTGCAACGACCCAGAACATATTGATTTCCAAACCATCGTACAAGATGTGTTTTTAGGGAATATCCCTTATTTGACTCCCAAAGGAACGTTCATCATTAATGGTGCTGAACGTGTGGTTGTATCGCAATTACATCGTTCACCGGGTGTTTTCTTTGGTCAAAGTGTACATCCAAATGGCACTAAAATTTATTCGGCTCGAATCATTCCTTTTAAAGGAGCTTGGATGGAATTTGCAACTGACATCAACAATGTAATGTATGCTTACATTGATAGAAAAAAGAAATTTCCAGTTACCACTTTGTTGCGTTCAATGGGTTATGAAACTGATAAGCAAATTTTGGAATTGTTTGGTTTGGCTGAAGAAATTAAAGCGACAAAACCTACATTAAAAGATGCTTTAGGTAAAAAATTAGCAGCTCGTGTATTGAAATCATGGTTTGAAGATTTCGTGGATGAAGATACTGGTGAAGTGGTTTCAATTGAGCGTAATGAAGTAGTATTAGAACGCGATACTATTTTAGATGAAAAAAATATCGAAGAGATTTTAGAAACGGGCGTAAAAACAGTTATTCTTCAAAAAGAAGAAATGGCTGGTGATTACAACATTATCTATAATACTTTACAAAAAGATACTTCTAATACTGAATTAGAGGCGGTACAACACATTTACCGTCAACTTCGTGGTGCTGATGCGCCAGATGATGAAACAGCTCGTGGCATCATCGAAAAATTATTCTTTAGCGATAAACGTTATGACTTAGGAGAAGTTGGTCGTTATAAAGTAAATCAAAAATTAGGTTTAGACCCTAAAAATGCAAGTCGTGTATTGAGCAAATCGGATATTATTTTGATTGTAAAATACTTGGTTCAATTAACCAATGCCAAAGCTGAAATTGATGATATTGACCATTTGAGCAATCGTCGTGTTCGTACAGTAGGAGAACAATTGTATTCACAATTTGGTGTGGGCTTGGCTCGTATGGCTCGTACAATCAGAGAACGTATGAACGTTCGTGATAACGAGGTATTTACGCCAGTTGATTTGATTAATGCAAGAACACTTTCTTCTGTAATTAATTCATTCTTCGGAACATCACAATTATCGCAGTTCTTAGACCAAACTAATCCATTATCTGAAATTACGCATAAACGCCGTATTTCAGCATTAGGACCAGGCGGTTTGAGTAGAGAACGTGCAGGTTTTGAGGTTCGTGACGTACACTATTCTCACTATGGTCGTTTGTGTACTATCGAAACACCCGAAGGACCAAACATTGGTTTGATTTCAACACTTTGTGTACATGCTAAAATTAATCCTATGGGTTTCATTGAAACACCATACAGAAGAGTAGATAACAGCAAAGTGAATATGAATGATACGAAAGTTGAATTCTTAACGGCTGATGATGAAGATAATAAAATCATCGCACAAGCCAATGTTGATGTAGATGATAAAGGCAATATTAAAGATACCAGAATTAAATGCCGTCAACATGGTGAATTCCCTGTTTTAGAACCAGCTGAAATTGAATTTATGGATGTTGCGCCTAATCAAATTGTGGGCGTATCAGCATCATTAATTCCGTTCTTAGAACATGATGATGCGAATCGTGCGTTGATGGGTTCAAACATGCAACGTCAGGCAGTGCCTTTATTGCGTCCGCAATCACCAATTGTTGGAACTGGTTTGGAAGCTAAAGTAGCGCAAGACAGTAGAATGTTAATTAACGCCGAAGGGAAAGGTGTGGTTGAATATGTGGATGCAAAAAATATTCACGTTCGTTATGAAAGAAACGATGAACAAAAAGTAGTTTCTTTTGAAGATGATGTTAAGGTGTACAACTTATTAAAATTCCGCAAAACCAACCAAAGCACTTGTATCAACTTGCGCCCGATTGTGAAAAAAGGCGAAAAAGTTGTTGCTGGTCAGGTATTGTGTGAAGGCTATGCTACAGATAATGGTGAATTGGCTTTGGGAACTAATTTGAAAGTAGCGTTCATGCCTTGGAAAGGTTATAACTTCGAGGATGCGATTGTATTGAGTGAAAGAGTTGTTAGAGAAGATTTATTTACTTCGTTGCACATTGAAGAATATGAATTGGAAGTTCGGGATACTAAATTGGGCGAAGAAGAATTGACTAATGATATTCCAAACGTATCGGAAGAAGCGACTAAAGATTTGGATGACAGAGGTATTATTCGCATTGGTGCTGAAATTAAAGAAGGGGATATTTTGGTTGGAAAAATTACACCAAAAGGTGAAACTGACCCAACTCCGGAAGAAAAATTATTACGTGCCATCTTTGGGGATAAAGCAGGCGATGTGAAGGACGCCTCAATGAAAGTTGCGCCATCAACTGATGGTGTGGTGATTGATACCAAATTATTCACTCGTGTAAAAAAAGATAAAAATTCAAAAGCGAAAGAAAAATCGGCTTTAGATAAATTAGATACCATCTACCAAAAAAATCAAAAGGATTTGAAAGATATTTTGATTGGTAAATTATCTTCTTTATTGAAAGACAAAACATCGAAAGGTGTTAAGAATTTATATGGTGAAGAATTGATACCGAAAGGTAGCAAATTCGGTGTTAAAAATTTGGATATTGATTACGCTCAAATTGATATGAATGGTTGGACAGGCGATGATGAAACCAATTTATTGGTGAAAAAATTGTTGCACAACTACGGCATTAAACACAACGAATTGGCAGGGCAAAACAAACGTGAAAAATTCAACATTACTATTGGTGATGAATTGCCGGCAGGTGTGGTGAAATTGGCTAAAGTTTACATTGCTAAGAAACGTAAGTTGAAAGTGGGTGATAAATTGGCTGGTCGCCATGGTAACAAAGGTATTGTAAGTCGAATTGTACGCGATGAAGATATGCCATATACAGATGATGGTCGCCCGGTTGATATTGTTTTGAATCCATTGGGGGTACCAAGCCGTATGAACTTAGGACAGATTTATGAATCAGTATTGGGTTTGGCAGGATTGGAATTAGGCAAAAAATTCGGTACACCAATTTTTGATGGTGCTACTTTGCAAGAAATTGCTGATGAAATTGAAGAAGCTAAATTACCAAGCTATGGTCAAACATGGTTGTATGATGGCGAAACAGGCGAACGCTTTCATCAAAAAGCAACAGTGGGTGTAATTTATATGCTTAAACTGAATCACTTGGTAGATGATAAAATGCATGCTCGTAGCATTGGACCTTATTCATTAATTACGCAACAACCATTGGGTGGTAAGGCACAATTTGGTGGTCAAAGATTTGGTGAAATGGAGGTTTGGGCATTGGAAGCTTATGGTGCGGCTCATATTTTACAAGAATTATTAACTGTAAAATCAGATGATATTATCGGTAGAGCTAAAACTTATGAAGCCATTGTGAAGGGTGAAAACATACCAAGACCAGGTATTCCTGAATCATTCAATGTATTAGTGCATGAATTACGTGGCTTAGCCTTGGATGTGAAATTTGAAAATTAGTAGATACGCATGATTATGTGTATGAGCAAAAAAAATCCTGAACTATTTATGTGGTTCGGGATTTTTTTTTTGTTCTGTTTTAAGCTGGAAAGGATGTTGAAATTGATAAGATTGTGGAAACTATTTGTCTTGTCAGCCATATAAACTATCTGTTACGCTTTTTAGGTGTGTAGGAAACTGGGCTGCGGTGCAATTGGGATAATGTCGGCTGGGATTAAAATAGAATTGTCTTGGTGGAAAATAGTATATGGTAGCGTGAAAATAATGGTTGCTTAACTGACAATACTGCTTGCTTGGCTGATTGATGTCTGATGTGTTAGTAATATTAAATCGAAGCGTTAAACTTGCCGCCAACGTTCTCGGGGCTACAGTTGCAGCGGTTTAGTGTGCCGTCCGCTGTCCCACGAAAACAAAAGTAAAAGAAACAACCGAACCTTCAAATTGCTCGTCAAGCGCTGTAACAGTAGCCCTGGGTTGGCTCTTAAAACATACTTATAACATAGTCAATCAGACATTTCGATTTCTTACTGCTAATCTTTTCATTCTATTGACATCAATATACCTAAAATTAAATTCCTCCGTAACTTTTCCATGCAGCAAATAACAACCATTGCCACTAAAAGGAAATGCTTTTGCTGATGGTGGAAAATGAACGGTGTCAATCCAATTGCCCTCCAAATCAGTAAAAGTTCCAAAAAACATTTTATCACCTTTCGAAGTAGAGGTTCGTTTGATGGTTACCAAATATCCGACAATGCTGATTTCTTTACCAATGTACTTTTTTAATTCTACCGCTTTCATTTGAGTTGGTAATTCATCTCTCAACAATGAAAATGGTGAACACAAGGGAAATCCCAATAATTCAATTTCATCAAAAGCATCGTCAAGCCATGTATGATGCAGCTTTGGTAATTGATATTGCTTCGGTTTGATGTCAAACAATTCATTGTGAGATGATTTTTTTTGAGGATTAACCAGCATGTGTGCTTGCCACAATAATTCTTTTTTATTCTTGCCTGTAAAAGCAAACCCACCAACCCGAATCAGTAAAATAATTTGTTGTAAAGAAATAGCAGTTCTTTGAATGAACTCATATAAGTCAAGATACAAGCCATTTTCAGCACGTTTACTTAAAATTGTTTGAATGGTTTTTGCTTCAATTTCATTAATCATTTGTAAGCCCAGAAAAATTGTTTTTTGTTTTATTGAACAAACTACATCACTCTCATTCACACAAGGCGCAATTATTTTTGCGCCGTGCATTCGTGCTTCATGAATGTATAATTCATTGCGATAAAAGCCGCCACCATTGTTCAATACAGCCGTCATATACTCTAACGGAAAATAGGCTTTGAGATATAATGCCTGAAAACTCTCTACCGCATAACTGGCTGAGTGTGCCTTTGAAAACGCATAATTGGCAAAACTTTCAATCTGATTCCAAATTTCAAGAATGCTTTTTTCGGAATGATTTTTCTTTCTGCAATTCTCAAAAAATTTTTCTCTCACCAAATGAAATTCATTGCGCTGTTTGAATTTCCAACTCATACCACGTCTCAAATAATCTGCTTCAGCCAAAGTCAGTCCGGCAAAATAATGTGCCACTTTAATTACATCTTCTTGATACACCATGACACCATAGGTTTCGTGAAGCAATTCATATAATTCAGGAATGGCTTGCTGCGCCTGCCTTCTACGATTTTCATTTCGGTAACGTAAAATGTATTCATTCATCATTCCGCTTTTGCTAACGCCCGGACGAATGATAGAACTTGCAGCTACCAATCGTAAATAATCATCAGCTTGTAATTTGGAAAGCAACATTCTCATTGCTGGGGATTCAATGTAGAAGCAACCAATACATCTACCTTCACTCAATAATTTCTTTACCCGTTCATCTGTTTTGAATTTATCAATGTCATGAATATCCACTTCAACGCCTTTATTTTGTTGGATAATTTCCAAAGCATCTTTTATCTTTCCCAAACCACGTTGACTTAAAATATCAAATTTCGCCAAGCCAATATCTTCTGCTTCCTGCATACTGAATTGTGTTGTTGGATAACCTTTGGGTGGCATGAATGTAGCCGTGTAAGTAGTTATTGGTTTTTCTGAAATAATAATTCCGCTGGCATGAATGCTTAAATGACTGGGTTTTTCAGCAATCAACTGACTGTATTGCAACACTAATTTTCCCATTGAATCAGCAGTAGCCCAATTTTCAGTTTGTTGCAGTTTATCAATTTCATGGGATGGTAAACCAAATACTTTTCCCAATTCACGAATGACTGCATCTTTCTGAAAGGTGCTATAAGCGGCTAACAGAGCCGTATTTGGGAATAGTTCAAAAATGTATCGGGTCATATCCTCTCTATCCGTCCAGTTAAAATCCATGTCAAAGTCGGGTGGATTATTTCTGTGAATATTGATGAATCGTTCAAAATATAAATCCAAATCAATCGGGTCAACATCTGTGATGCGTAACAAGTAAGCTACCATGCTGTTTGCGCCGCTGCCTCTTCCTACGTAAAAATAATTTTTGCTTTGGGCGTATTTTACAATGTCCCAGTTAATCAGGAAGTAAGAAATGAAATTCATTTGCTCAATCACACTCAACTCTTTTTCCATTCTTGCCAACACTTCTTGCGATGGATTTTTGTAACGATACGACAATCCTTTTTCGCATTCTGCCCTCAATAATTTTTTGTCTTCCTCAAAACTTTCCGTGTAATACTTTTTGTTTTTGTTACTCAATTTTCCCATTTCAAAATTCACCGAGCATTCACTCATCAGTCGCTCTGTGTTAGCCATTAAGAATGGATATTCGCTGAAAAGCTCTTGCAGCTTATGTTTGGGGAGCATCACTTCATCAGGTGAAGTTTGTTCTTCTTTTGGTAATCTACTCAACAACACATTTTTATCAATGGCTCGAAGCAAACGATGTGCGTTAAAATGTTGTTTGTTGATGAAGGTTACAGAATACAACACCACTAATTTTTCTTTCCATTTTTCAAGCGGTAAAAATTGTAAGTGAAATAAATCTTTTTCACTAACGCCGATAAATTCATTAGGTCGTAATTCAAATTCTTCCTGCTTTTTAAAAGGATAAATCACAAAAGCATTTTCAAATTTTGGTGCTTGTTGTTCAAATTTTTTATTGTGGTGTAAATGATAAGTGAGGTGTTCATTCAGTTCCTTAAAACCTGCATTGTTTTTAGCAATTCCTATATATTGCTGTTGCACACCATTCCTGAAATCAATACCTACATTGATTTTCATGTCATATTCGCTACTCAAGCGCAATGAATCTAAAATTGCTGATGTGTTATTAATATCTGTTAGAGCGTAAGAAGTAAAACCGTTTTGTTTCGCAGCTAACAACAATTCCTGCGGACTTAAAATTCCGTAACACAAACTAAAATGGGTATGACAATTCAACAACATGATTTCCTTTTTTTGCAACAAGATGTTGGACAAATCCGCAATTGATTTGCAGACTTGTCCGATTTTTTCATCTCGTTTTTTAAACCAAATCACCAATAGTTTTTGTACCGTTAAACGGATTCCTGAAGGAATTTTTTTTGATTTGCATGGCTGATGCTCGTTGTATAGCATCCATTCCATAGCGGTCTCGGAGTTTATCCATCGCATCGTAGAGCAATACTTTTTCTCTCATATCATCAAACAGATTGAATTGATAATTGCCTTGTATCAAATGACTAAATCGAATACCAATCAATCGCACCAGTAATCTTTTCTGAAATAACTTATCAAATAATTCTTTCGCTTTTTCAATGAGTACATGGTCTAAAGCTGTATATGGAATGCGTCTTTGCATAGTATAGGTATTGAAGTCAGCATAACGGATTTTAATGGTTATACAAGCAGTTAATTTATTTTCTGTGCGTAATTGATACGCTAATTTTTCTGTCATACTGATAATCATTTGTTTTAAGAATGCCACATCAATGGTATCTTTTTCAAAGGTGCTTTCAGTAGAAATAGATTTGCGTTCATCATAGGGTTCAATCGGCGAAGTATCAATGCCATTGGCTTTTTTCCAAATCGAAATACCGTTTTCGCCCAACACTTGTTGCATCAGTTCCATCGGCATTTCCTGAATCGTTTTTATTTTTTCAACGCCCATGTTGCGCAGCAGCTGATAAGTTTTATCACCTACCATCGGAATTTTTTTTATAGAAAGCGGGGCTAAAAAATCTTTTTCAGTGCCATGAATAATTTCTAATTGACCATTTGGTTTTGCTTGACCTGTACCAATTTTCGCTACTGTTTTGTTTGATGACATCGCTAAAGAAATTGGTAAAGCGGTTTCTTTAATAATTCGCTGACGTAGTTCGGTCGCAAACTTGAAGCAACCGAAAAACTTATCCATTCCCGTTAAGTCAATATAGAATTCATCAATCGAAGTTTTTTCATAAACAGGTACAGTGTCTTTAATAATGTCGGTTATGATGTTGGAATATTTGCTATACTGTTCATGGTCGCCCCGAATCACCAATGCTTCAGAACAAAGTTGCCGAGCCATTTTCATACTCATACCTGAATGCACACCATACGTTCTTGCTTCGTAGCTGCATGAAGCCACCACACCTCTGTCGCCTATGCCACCGACCAACACAGGTTTGCCGTTCAATTCAGGATGTAGCTTCCGCTCCACAGATACAAAGAATGTATCCAAGTCCATGTGAGTAACTGTTCTTTCGAGCATTTTGCTGTTTGAATTTTATTGCTACATTTAGTATCAAATTATAGTTACGTAAAGTATCAAAAAAAATGAAACAAACAAGAATATTTTTAGGCAGCAACATTAAATTTTGAGAAATTAGAAAAATAAAAGTCAAGAAGATTTAGCATGTGTAAGGAAGTTGGCTTTTACACATGGTCAATGATAAGTTATTATAAACAGTAGCATAACGGCATCCTCTTGCCAATAATTTTTCGTGAATACTAAAAGTGAAAACGCTGATGAACAGAAAACCAAGAATCATTTTTTTTATGACAAACAGATTTTTAGTGAATAATTTAGGAATGCGAAAATAAGCATTCTTTCTTTTTAACAAAAAAATCCCTTTCAAAATTGAAAAGGATTTTTCTTTATCAATTTGATTGAATTTAACCCGTTGTGCATTACGTTTTTACAGGCTTATTCGGCTTATTAAGAAAGCATTTAAGTGGAAAGCAGAAATGCTGATGCCGACTACTGAAATTTCTAAATGGTTGGAAAAGTTAGGGGTTCAACTTTCTGAAAAACGATTAAGTGCTACCTTCAGAAATATGTTTTATTGTGGATTGCTTACCAATAAATGTTGGGTGAAAATATTGTCGAAGGGAAAAATTGGGAAGCCATTATCACCAAGGAAACCTTCATTAAATATCCAGATTTTGAGTGCAAACCGAAGCAAGTTTGAAAGTCATAAAGAAGATGATAGCATCCCATTGAAACGAACTGTTTTGTGTGATAAGTGCGGTAAAATAATGACAGGTTATATTGTTAAGAGCAAACAGATTTATTATTACAAATGCAACACGAAAAGTTGTTGCAGCAACAGAAGTGCAGTAGAGATGCACGAAGAATTTACCAACTTTTTAAAACGTTATGAAATCAATCCGAAATTTATAGAACCATTAAAAGCACAAATCAGACTTTCGTTAAAAACAGTAGCTGACACAAAAGAGCAAACAAAAACAGTTTCTCTCAAAAGAAAAAAAGATTTGGCTGCTAAAATTGATAAACTGGAAGAACGATTTGTTTCGGGAGAAATTGACAAGGAATTATTTGAAAAATTCAAAGTGAAATATGCTAAGGAGATGTCAGAAATTTTGAACGAAATTGATGAGTCCAAAACAAATTTATCGAACCATGAAATTTTGCTTGATAAGTGCGTTAAATTATCTGAAAATATCAGTAAAATATGGGCTTCTGGGGATTTATGGGAAAAGCAACGATTACAAAAAATAGTGTTTCCAGAGAAAATATACTACAATACCCAAAAAAGCAATTATCGAACCACAACTGCAAATTCTATAATAGCTGAAAATGCCCGTGTAGCAAGGGCTTTAGAACATGCTCAAACAAAAAATCCTTCAAAAAAATTGAAGGATTCTCGGATGGTGGCACCGTCAGGAATCGAACCTGAATCTGGAGCTTCGGAAACTCTTATACTATCCATTGTACTACGGCGCCAAAAAAACGATTGCAAAAGTAATCTTTTAAAATTTCTTTAGCCTTGTATATTTGCAACCTCAAAAAAAAATTATGCACTTTGAATTAACTGAAAATCAAAAAATGATTGCCGAAACTATAAAAGATTTCGGTGCAAAACATATCAAGCCTTTTGTGATGGAATGGGATGAAGCGCAACATTTCCCCATCGACCTTATTAAAAAATTAGGTGAAATGGGATTCCTAGGTGTGTTAGTGCCTGAAGAGTATGGTGGAAGCGGCTTAGGCTATCAAGAATATTATACTGTTGTTTCTGAAATTGCAAAAATTTGCGGCTCCATTGGTTTATCAGTGGCAGCGCATAATTCACTTTGCACAGGTCATATTTTGCAATTTGGTAATGAAGAACAAAAAAAGAAATGGTTACCCAAATTAGCCACTGGCGAATGGTTGGGCGCATGGGGATTAACCGAACCCAACACCGGCAGTGATGCTGGCAACATGAAATGTGTGGCTGTAAAAGATGGCAACGATTGGATTATTAATGGTACAAAATGTTGGATAACACACGGCAAATCGAGCAATGTAGCTGTGGTGATTGTTCGCACTGGCGAAGTGGGCGATAGTCATGGCATGACAGCAATGGTTGTAGAACGAGGCACAGCAGGATTTTCGGCAGGAAAAAAAGAAAATAAATTAGGCATGAGAGCCAGTGAAACCACTGAAATGATTTTTGATAATTGCAGAATACCAGCATCCAACGTTTTAGGAAATGTGGGCGATGGATTTATTCAATCCATGAAAGTGTTAGATGGTGGTAGAATTTCGATTGCTGCTCTTTCTTGCGGAATTGCCAAAGGTGCTTACGAAGCCAGTATTCAATATTCAAAAGAACGTCATCAATTCAACCAACCTATTTCAAATTTTCAAGCCATTGCTTTTAAATTAGCAGATATGAAAATGAAAATTGAAGCGGCTGAACTATTGACTTTGCAAGCTGCTGACATGAAAAATCGCCACGAAAAAGTTACTAAAGAATCGGCTTTTGCAAAATACTATGCTTCTGAAATTTCGGTGCAATGCGCTGAAAATGCTGTACAAATTTTTGGCGGATATGGCTACACCAAAGACTTTCCAGTTGAAAAATATTGGAGAGATTCTAAGCTTTGTACAATAGGAGAGGGGACAAGCGAAATTCAAAAGTTGGTGATTGCTCGTGAAATTTCTAAGCATTAAAAGTTGCATTTCTGAAAACAATAATTATCTTTGCGCTCCAAATATTCATAAAATAATATGTTAATCATCACAACTAAAGATTGCGACACAGTAGATAAATTGTTGCGTAAGTACAAAAAGAAATTTGATAAATCACAAACTGTAAAAGAATTACGTGGTCGTCAAGCCTTCGTAAAACCTTCAGTTCGCCGCCGTAAAGAAGTTATGAAAGCTATTTACGTTAGAGAAACTTACGGCACTCAAAACGCATAAAATTTGTTTTCATCAAAATCTATTCATAGCTTTGTAATAGATGATGACAGCCGAGTTTTTGCAATATTTACAATTCGAAAAAAGATATTCGAAGCATACATTAACTGCTTATGGTGAAGACCTTAAGCAGTTTTTTATTTTTATCAATTCATCTTATGGTGAAATGGATGATAAGCAAATTAATCATCAGCATATTCGCTCGTGGTTGGTGAATTTGGTGAATGAAAAAAACAACGCCAAAACCATCAACAGAAAGCTTTCTACATTAAAATCGTACTTCAAATTTTTATTAAAACAAAATGTGGTTGAACGCAACCCGATGCAAAAAGTAGTGGCACCAAAAATCGCCAAACGATTACCTGTTTTTGTAGAAGAAAAAAGCATGAATAACTTGTTAGAGCATGTTCAATTCACAAATGATTTTTCAGGCTTGAGAGATAAGCTAACCATTGAATTGCTTTACAATTGTGGCTTTCGACGAAGCGAAATAATTAACCTCACTATTTCAAATATCAATTTACATCAGCTGCAAATAAAAGTTTTGGGTAAAGGAAATAAAGAACGAATTGTACCGTTTAATAATCAACTTTTACCAATGATAAAAGAATATTTACAACAGCGCAATCAATTGGAAGCAGCAGCAGTACACGATTTTTTATTGGTGATGAATAATGGTAAAAAAATGTACGAAAAATTTGTTTACAACTTGGTAAAAAAATATCTCAACTTGGTTACTACAATTGAAAAGAAAAGTCCACACGTGTTGCGTCATTCATTTGCAACGCATTTAAGCAATGAAGGTGCTGATTTGAATGCTATCAAAGAATTGTTAGGGCATTCCAGTTTAGCAGCAACACAGGTTTACACACATAACACGATTGAGAAATTAAAAAAAGCATTTCAACAAGCACATCCACGAGCGTAAAAAATAAATGATTCTACGTATTGACTTTAATCCCTTAAAATGTAATTTCGTGAAATCAATTTTTTAATAATTATTTTATAACCACAAAACAAAGCGAAGTATGAACATTCAAATTCATTCCATTCATTTCTCTCCTGATTCAAAATTGAAAGAAACCATTGAAGAAAAAGTTGGTAAACTGGAACATTTTCATCAGAAAATTGAAAGAGCAGATGTTTATTTAAAATTAGATAATAATGATGCTCCTGTAAAAGAAAAAGTATTAGAAATTAGATTACACATTCCTGGTGCCGATTTGTTTACAAGCCAAACCAGTAATATGTTTGAGGCTGCTTTAGATTTAGCAATTGACCAAATGAAAAAACAATTAATTAAGAAGAAAGAAAAAATGGTGAGTTAATTTTCAAACCCATTTTTGGAAAAAGGCAACTTTAATTAAACATTAGGGTTGCCTTTTTTTTTACTGTTTAACTACTAATGTTATACAGTCTGGTTCTAGTTTTATTTTATGAGATTTGTATAAAATACCCACTGCTTTTTTAAATTGTTTTTTACTCATTCCTAATTGCTCTTTTATTTCATCGGGCGAACTATTATCGGTTAAAATCATTTTACCATTATTCTTTTGCAAAAAAATTAAAACTTTTTCGGTAAAGGTATCAATATGCTGAAAGCCCTGTGGTTGAAGGCTTACATCAATTTTCCCATCTTCACGAATGGTTTTGATATAACCTTTCAAACATTGTCCTTCGGCAATTGATTGAAAAATTTCATTGTGATATAACAAGCCCAAGTGTTGTTTGTTGATGATTGTTTTATACCCCAAATCGGTATGTTCGTAAATAATCAAATCTACTTCATCGCCTTGTTTGATGGATAAAATTTCATTGTTCAAAAATTTATCCAACATGGCAGTAGCTACCAAACGATTTGTGTTGTTATCTAAGTATAAATACACTGGATACGATTTGCCAGCCATCAATTTATGTTTCTGATTTCTGTATGGTACCAGTATATCTTTCTCAATATTCCATTGCATAAATGCGCCAATATCATTCACCTCTCTCACTTTCAGCACACCAATTTCATTCAGTTTTATTTGTGGTTCAAGCGTTGTAGCAATCAATCTATCATCTGAATCGGTATAAACAAACACATCAAGCATATTGCCAATTGCTGTGTTTTCAGGAACATATTTATTGGGCAACAACAAATTAACGCCTTCTTCAAAACCTAAATATAGCCCTTGTGGCGATAAACGAAGCACTTGCAATTTATTTATCTCACCAATTTTAATACTACTAAATTCAGATGGAATCATTGGGCGAAGGTATTGAATTTGAAATGACAGAACCATAATCAATTTTTTTCATCAAAAACAAATTTGTAGTTAAAGAATTTTATTCTCTTCCGAAATTCTAACATACAACATCGCAGCATTTAGAATTGAAAAAACGATGGTAGTGAAATACAAATGAAACGTAAGTGGAATGATAGCAATTTCAAAAATCACAATGGTATAATTAGGATGCTTGAAATATTTGTAAGCACCTCGTTTTATTAAGGCTACATTGGGAATGCGATAAATTTTTGTTGTCCAAAATTTACCCAAACTCTTTATTATCAAAACTTTCAGCGCAGTTAAACCAACGAATAAAAACAGCAAAGAATAGTTGCACGAAACTGAAGTTTGAAAATAATATTCCATCAACAATGAAATAAAAAAAAGTACGTGCAAAGCAATCATCCAAGGATAATGCGATTTGCCATATTCAATAGCACCGTTTGCCAGCAACCAATTTTCATTTCTTTTTGATAAAATCAATTCGCCAATTCGCAAAGCCACCAACGACAAAAAAAATAAAAGGAAAATCATGTTATTGTTTGTGAAGGTTTAATAAAATCATTTCGCTCGAAAAACCTGGTCCCATGGCAACCATTAAGCCATAACCGTTTTCAAAGCCTTGTTTAAAAAATCGTTCTAACACATACAACACAGTGGGGCTGCTCATGTTGCCATTGTCATTCATCACTTCACGAGTATTTTTCAAAAAATCGCCTTCAACTTTTAGGGCTTCGGCATAAGCAGTCAATACTTTTTTGCCGCCTGGATGAAAAATGAAGTTCTTTATTTCCGATAATTCAACCTTATTTTTTTTCAAAAAAGCATTCACATCATCACCTACATTTTCAGCAATGATGGTTGGAATATCTTGTGAAAACAACACCTTAAATCCTTTGTCTAAAAATTCCCAACCCATCACATCCAGTGTGTTGTAATACAAATTGCTTTGTGTAGCTATGAACGAAAATTTGTTTGGTGTTTTGTTGTGATGATTATCGCCAGTAATGATACAAGCTGCCACACCATCGGCAAATAAACTGGCACCAATAAAATTGCTTTTGCTGTAATCATTTCTTAAAAAAGTAAGCGAACATAATTCAGCAGCAACTAATAAAACCACAGCATCAGGATTAGCATTGGCTAACACATTTGCTTTTGCAAAACCTGCTACACCGCCAGCGCAACCTAATCCGAAGATGGGTGTGCGACTAATGTTTCTGTTTAATTGCATTTGGTTGATGATTAAAGCATCTAGGCTGGGCGTTGAAAGACCTGTGGTAGAAACAAAAATAATATCGGTGATGCTTTCTTTTTTGATGTTAGCATCGGCAATGCTTTGTTCAATAGCTTTCACAGCATATTCTAAAGTGATGTGGATGTACTCGGCATTTTGTTCTTGAAAAGCATGCACCGAAGCATAGTAATCAAGCGGCTTACAGAAGTTTCGGGTTTTAATTTCCGTATTGTCAAATGCGCCAATCATGCGTTCTACCTGCGGAAATGAAGGTGCAAATAATTGTTTAGCATAATCTTTCACTGCCGATTGATTGACTTTAAATGGAAAATTAATGGTTGAAATAGCAACTAAAGTGGGCATGGTGTTAATTTAAAAGAAATGATATTCGGAAAGGTAAATGCTTTTAGCACAGCAATCTATTTCAATTGAAGTATTAACGTATTATTGTTGCAATGAGTTTATGAATATAGATGAGGAACGCCATTAGCAGAAATTGAAGTGCTTTAATAATTCTGTTTTTCTCATTTTCAAATTCGCTAATTTCGCCCCATGCCATTTAATTTAACTACACATTATACGCCTGCTGGCGACCAACCCGAAGCCATTCGTCAATTGGTGCATGGTGTAAATGCACAAGAGAAAGCACAACTATTATTAGGTGTTACAGGTTCGGGTAAAACATTTACAATGGCAAATGTGATTCAACAAACACAACGCCCAACGCTGATTTTAACACACAACAAAACATTGGTGGCGCAATTGTATGGTGAGTTCAAACAATTTTTTCCTGAAAATGCAGTGGAATATTTTGTAAGTTATTACGATTACTATCAGCCCGAAGCCTTTATTCCTACAACAAATACGTACATTGAAAAAGATTTAGCCATTAATGAAGAGTTAGAAAAATTACGATTGAGTACTACCTCAACTTTGTTGAGTGGTAGAAGAGATGTGATTGTAGTGGCATCCGTAAGTTGTATTTATGGATTGGGAAATCCTGCGGAAACGAAGAACAATATTATTCGATTAGTTCAAGGACAAAAAATTGCCCGAAACCGTTTATTATACTCATTTGTAGATGCTTTGTATTCAAGGACTGAAATTGATTTTAAGAGAGGAACTTTTAGAGTAAAAGGCGATACGGTTGATATTTATCCGGCTTATGCTGATGTGGCTTATCGCATCACTTTTTTTGGTGATGAAGTTGAAGAAATAGAATCTATCGAACCTGAAAGTGGTAAGCGAATTATGAAAGTAGATTCGATGGCGATTTTTCCTGCCAACATGTACATCGCTCCGAAAGAGCATTTCACCGAAATTATTCATGAAATTCAAGATGAATTAAAACTCACTTTTGATTATTACGAAAGCATTGGCAAATATCAGGAAGCAAAAAGATTGAGTGAACGTGTGAATTATGATTTAGAAATGATTCGTGAATTGGGCTACTGTAGCGGCATTGAGAATTACTCACGATTTTTAGATAGAAGAAAACCCGGAGACAGACCTTTCTGTTTGTTGGATTATTTCCCTGATGATTATTTAATGATTGTAGATGAAAGCCATGTAACGATGCCGCAAATTGGTGCGATGTATGGTGGTGACAGAAGCAGAAAAGTAAATCTGGTTGATTATGGTTTTCGATTGCCATCGGCTTTAGATAATCGACCATTGAATAAAAATGAGTTTATGAATTTGCTGAATCAGGTGGTGTACGTAAGTGCAACACCTGGTGATTTTGAATTGGAGCAAACTGGCGGTGTGATTGTTGAGCAAGTGGTTCGCCCAACAGGATTGCTCGACCCACCAATTGAAGTAAGACCAGTGTTGAATCAGATTGATGATTTGCTCAACGAAATTGAAATCAGAGTTCATAAAAACGAACGTGTTTTGGTAACTACTTTAACCAAAAGAATGGCGGAAGAATTAGCCAGATATTTTGCTCGATTGGATGTGAAATGCAAATATATTCACAGCGAAATTGATACGCTTGAACGTGTTGAAATTCTTCGTGAATTGCGAATGGGTGTGTTTGATGTGTTGATTGGTGTGAATTTATTAAGAGAAGGGTTGGATTTACCCGAAGTTTCATTGGTGGCAATTTTAGATGCGGACAAAGAAGGCTTTTTGCGTAATGTGCGTTCGTTGACACAAACCGCTGGTAGAGCGGCTCGTAACAGCAATGGCTTGGTAATTTTTTATGCAGATAAAATAACTAAGAGCATGCAAATGACGATGGATGAAACGCAACGAAGAAGAGAAAAACAAATTGCTTACAATACTTTACATGGCATTACACCAACTACAATTATTCGCAGCACCGATTCTATTTTCAAACAAGACACTCACGAAAACAGCAGCTACAAAGGCACTTCGTATTATGTTGAACCCGAAGGAATTGAACAGCAAATGGCTGCTGACCCTGTTACTGAATATTTAAGCAAACCACAATTAGAAAAACTAATTGAAAGCACCAAAGCCAAAATGAACAAAGCCGCCAAAGACACCGACTTTATGGAAGCTGCTCGATTGAGAGATGAAATGTTTGTGTTGCAGAATAAGTTGAAGGAGTTGTAAATTAGTCACTAATGCACGAATGAATTTTGAAAATGAAAAACTTAACAACAATACAAGATTCCAAAACTTTGACGATAAGTTTTAATTGGAATTTCTTATTTCAAATGATACGTAATATTGTATTAATCCACTTGGGAATTTTCTTTTCAATTAGTTTAATAATTTGGTTCGCTGTTCATACAACAAATGAATTTCAAGGATTAAATCAACTGGTAGTAATTTTAGGATTAGTTTCTCTTGTTTTGTTTGTTATATCGAAGATGATTCCATTTTTCCTTGAAGGCGTTGTAACTCTTACCAAAGAAGCCGATTGTATTATCATTCAAAGAAAAAGATTTAATAAAATTCTCTCCAGTAAAAAAATCTTACAAGGAAAAATTCAAATCATGGTATTCAGTATTCAAACACGAATGTCTTTATCAGGGTATTCAGTCAAATTGAATGCTAGCAAAAAAAATTTCAATGTAATTTCACAAGGATTGTCAGCTGATGATTCGGTGGAGCTTTGTTACTTATTGAAAGATTTTATTGGTAGTAATGCAGAAATAATTAAAAAGCTAAATTGGGTTGGCATTTATTATTTGAATTAAATTAGAAATATAAGTCAATCTGCATCTTTTTTATCCTGTTGTTGTCAGCTTTTTTCAAGCGTTTGCTTGGTTAAAATATCTTACCAATCCACTCGTTATTTTATTGAAACGAAATAGACAAACCTTCGTATAAATAGAAAATTTGGGTTATGATAGTTCCTTCTATGACTTTACACGAAATCAGGAAAGCGCTGGTTTACGATTATGAACATGAAGTTCATGCACGAATGAAAGCCGATGAAATTATAGCAAGAGGAAAATGGATTCGTGGCGGCAGAAAAGATTTCATTGAAACCAATTCATTCATCACCAACACCAAAAACAAATGGCGCATCATTGTCATTTGTGATAAAGGGCTTATATCTACTAACGCTTACGTCATTTCCTATAATAATATTGGTATTACTGCTTCGCATTTTCTTTTTGGAATGGACACTGAACATTTTATGCATTTCAATACTCATTTTTTCAAACGTTATAAAGAACGAGCGAAAATAAATATTGACAAACCTGAAGACCTTGTGAAATATTTTTTCCGTCATAACTTGGGTATGATTCCAACATATTTCCCAATGAATGATGGCACACAGCAGCTTTTCTGTACACTGAATGGTGGAATAGGATTAGGCAAATATTACGAAGAAGAGCATATTCATGAGTTCAAAACATTTGTTGATAATAGTTTGCTTCACAATGAACAAAAAGTGCAAATACAGGAAATATACATGGAAACACTAAGCGCATTAACAGAGGAAATAAACAGGCGATTGAAAAAAATGCATTGAAAGAATTGTAATTGTAATTTGCAGACAAAAAAATGAACCACTAAGAAAACTTATACAATACAACTTTTCATACAGTCATTTGCAAATCTTTTAACAACATTCCGTTTTGATTTGTTTTAAATTTCGCATTTTTGTAAAACAATCATGTTGACATTCTTAAAAAAATATAGTTACAATAAAGCATTGCAGCAGCTTTTGCTCGATGCAAAAAAAATCAATCACTCCAAAATTAATCTGGCTGATTGTAAAAGTGTAGGCATTTTGTTTGATGCAACAGAAGAATATTCTTACACATCGGTTGAGCATTTTGCAGATAGGCTGAAAATAAAAGACATTGAATTTTTAGGTTACATTAATGTTTCGAAGAAAAAATTAGGAATGAAAAATATTCCGTTCAATCATTTTACAAATAGTGATGTTACCTGGAACAGCATTCCTCAAACTGATACAGTTGATAAATTCATGAATCGCCATTTTGATTTGTTACTGAATTTAACTGTTGGCGAAAACCCAGTGCTGGAGTACATTATGGCTGGTAGTCGAGCTTGTTTCAGAGTAGGTGAATTTCACGAAAACAAAAATTTCTGTTACGACTTTATGCTCAATTTAAAAGCTGGTGATAAACTGCCTGACTTGATAAAACAAGTAGAAATTTACTTACCCATGTTCAACGAAAAGCAAAATAAAGTAGCGTAATTTTTTCTCAAATTATTTTTTCAAAAATAAAAACAATGAACCAATTTAAAGGCACTGGTGTAGCATTAATTACACCATTTAAAAACGACAAAAGCATTGATTTTTCTGCGTTAGAACGCTTGATAGAACATTGCATAAAAAATGGAGTGAACTATTTCGTAGTGTTAGGAACAACCGGCGAAACGCCAACTTTGAGCAAAGATGAAAAAAATGCGGTGTTGGAATTTGTGGTAAAAATCAACAACAAAAGATTGCCATTAGTGGCTGGTATGGGCAGCAACAACACGGCAGAATTGATAAAAGAGATGCAATCATTTCCATTCAAAAATGATTATCAGGCATTTTTATCAGTTACACCTTATTACAACAAGCCCAATCAGGAAGCCCTGTTTCAGCACTATGCAGCAGTGGCAAGCCTTTCGCCGCTTCCCATCATTTTATACAATGTGCCAGGCAGAACTGGCATTTCGATGCAACCTGCCACCACATTGCGTTTGTCGGCATCATTTAAAAATATTATTGGCATAAAAGAAGCCAGTAGAAGCATGGCTGCTTGCTTTGAATTGGTGAAAAATAAACCAGCCAACTTTTTAGTGTTGAGTGGTGATGATGATTTGGTTTTGCCACAAATTGTCAGCGGCATGGATGGAGTAATTTCGGTAGCTGCACAATGTTTTACAAAAGATTTTTGTGGCATGGTGAAAGCCGCATTGAGTAACGATTTCGGCACTGCAAAAAATTTGCACTATCAATTAATTGACGGCGTAAATTTATTGTTTAAAGAAGGAAACCCAGCAGGAGTAAAGGCTGCGCTGCATATTTTAGGTATTTGCGAAAACGAATTGCGATTGCCATTGATTCCTGCATCGGAAGAATTGTATCAGCAAATTGCTGATTTTTTGAAAAAGTAATTTTATTTTTGCCGCTCGAAAAAATAGTTTTCTGGGTGTGGCGCAGTTGGTAGCGTACTTGTATGGGGTGCAAGAGGTCGGAAGTTCGAGTCTTCTCACCCAGACGGAAGGGGACTTTTCAAATAAATTTTGAGAAGTCCTTTTTTTTTGATGAAGCATTTTTTTTTCAAAATTAAACTGTGTAATCAAAATTGAAATCATCATAGCTTCGCTCATTAAAATGAGAAAATGCAAAACGCAATTATTCTTTCATCAAGTTTAGAATTTTTAAAATTGTTGCGTAAAAACAACAACCGAGATTGGTTCAATCTGCACAAAAACGAATTCATCACCGAACAAAATTTTGTAGAAAATTTTGCGGATGCTTTGTTGCAAAAAATGAATGTATATGATGTACTTGAAACTGCATCGGGCAAAAAAAGTTTGCATCGCATTTATCGCGATACTCGATTTTCAAAAGATAAAACGCCTTACAAAACAAATTGGAGTGGCGGCTTCAAACGGGCTACCAAACTGCGCCGCGGCGGATATTATTTTCATATCGAACCCAATAATAGTTTTTTGTCTGGTGGTTTTTGGATGCCTAATAATGAAGATTTAAAACGCATCAGAGATGAATTTGCATTTGATGCAAAACCAGTAAGAAAAATTTTGAAAAGCAAAACATTTGTAACCACATTTGGCGCATTGCAAGGCGAACGATTGAAAACAACACCAAAAGGTTTTGATGCTGAAAATGATGCCATTGATTTATTGCGCTTCAAACAATTTTTGTTGATTAAAAAAATTACCGACAAAGAAGTTTTGAGCAAAAATTTTTTGAACGAAGCGAATCAAATTTTTAAAAACATGCGTCCGTTTTTTGATTACATGAGTGAAGTATTGACCACTGATGTGAATGGAATTAACCAATTTTAAAACAATTAATTTCACCGATGGCATACAATGAAAAATTAGCAAACCGAATTCGTGAAACGCTTTCACTCCTTCCAAAAATAGAAGTGGAATAAAAAAATAGCCCCAATTTTGGAGCTATTTTTTTGTAGAAATTGTTACAAAATTATTTTTTCAAAAAACTCAATTGCCCTAAATGATACGCTAAATGATTCGTGCGGCTAATGATTACATTCAATCGATTGCGATGGGGTTCTTTAGCAAAATCTTCGGCAGAAACCGAAGTGTGTTTAGCAAAAAAATCATCGGTTGATAAAGCATTGAAATGCTTTGTTAATGAAGCACTCGATTCATTCCAGCATTTTCTCAATTCACTTGCAGTTGGAATTTCTGCCACCGATTTATCAGGTTTTGATAAAAAAGTTTCGTTTAAATGTGCAAACGATTGTTCGCCCAAGCCCAACAATGGCAACATTTTGTCATTCACAGCTGCCAAATGCCCCAGCAAATAAACACCTCTATTTCTGTTTGGTGCTACTTCGTTTTGCAACTGTTCGTCAGTCAATTCATTTAATAATTTGTTGGTGTTGTTCACTTGTGCATTCCATGCGTCAAGCGTCATTTTAACAGTTAATTGATTGCTCATTTTTTTTGTGTTTTTATTCGTTTGAAAATTATTTTTTTAATTGTTTCTGCTATTTTTGCATGGTTGCAAAATGCAAGCATTCGGCAAAAGTAATTGAATAGTTGCAAAATGCAAGTGTTTCTGAAAATAAATTATTGTTCGTAAACACAACTAAAAAAATAAAACACATAGGCACATAGGTTGTAATCATTTTGTAAAACCTGTATTCCTTTGTGTAAAAATTTATTTTCTAAGTTACTCTTGCAATTATCAAAGATTAATTTAGTACCACAGAGTAAATGCTTCGCATTTAATTCTATTGTGCCTATGTGTTTTAAAAAAATATCAAAATGGAAAATCAAAAATCGCATTGTCCCATCAATCTTTCGCTCGAGATATTTGGCGATAAATGGAGCTTGTTAATCATCAGAGATATGATGTTTGCAGGCAAACGATATTTTAGAGAATTGCTACAATCGGATGAAAAAATCGCTACCAATATTTTAACAGATAGATTAGCGATGTTGGAGCTGAAAGGCATTATCAGCAAGGCTGCTGACCCCAACCACAAACTGAAATATATTTATTCACTCACCAAAAAAGGAATTGAGTTATTGCCCATCTTGGCTGCCATTGGCACATGGGGAATGAAGCATGAACCTTACGATACCAGCATTCCGAGCCATGCAAAAAAAATTATGAAAGGCGGAAAACCTGTGTTAGATGAAATGAAAAAACATTTAGCAAAACAGCATTTGAAATCAAAATGAAAGAGATGAATTATTTAGTCTCTCCCTTTCTTTTTCACCATTTCACTTACTCTATAAACGAAGAAAATACACAACAAAATAACAGCCGATACTACATAGCCTAAAATGTCGAAATGCTGAATAGGACTGGTTTTGGTGTCTTGCTGAATTATAAATCCAGCAGCAATGGCTGCAATGCCGCCAGCCATTTGTTGCAACGATGAAGTGATGCTCATAAATGCGCCACGGTCTTGCATATCAGCAATGCTCGTATTTAAAGTAGTGGCAGGAATGATGCGGCTCATGATGCCCATGAACAACAGCATATTGATGACAACCACTTGCCACAGCGGCACAACGCCAAGATGCGTATAAATGATAACCATCAAAATTGCCATCAACGAACCTGCGGCGAACAATTTAAACTTGTCAATTTTGTCGCTCAATCTGCCAATTAACGGCATAATGATGATAGATGAAAAGCCGCCAAACATGAAAACCAGCGGCAATTGATGCTGCGAAATTTGCACATTGTTTATTAAAAATGCGCTACTAAAAGGCATCAACATAAAACCGCCGATGGCTAAAAAAGCAGTGGCTAAAAATCCTGTTTGATAATCTTTTTTGTTGATGGTATGCCACAAATGCAAGAATGGATTTTTATCAGATTTTATTTTCAAATGCTCCATCACAGGTTGCATTTTTAAAAACACAACGCTATAAATTATAGCCGCCAAAGCCACTATCATCAAGAATGTAGAGTGCCATCCAAAATGATTTGCCATAAAAATTCCTGCTGGAATGCCTAAAATTTGACTGCCTGCAAAAGCCATTTGCACCATGCCCATTACTCTGCCACGTTGATGCACCGCAAACAAATCGGCAACGATTGCTAATGCGATTGAACCAATTACACCACCAAATAATCCAGTGATGATTCGAGCAAATAAAAGCATCCAATAATTATCGGCAATGCCACAAAGCAATGTGCCTAAAATAAATCCTGCATAAAAAAATAAGAGGATTTTTTTGCGGTCGAATTTATCGGCAAAGCCTGCGGCTAAAATGCCCGAAGCCCCAGCACTAAAGGCATACGATGAAACTATTAAACCAAATTGCGAAGGTGAAATGCTCAATTTTTTCATCAAAATATCGCCCAATGGCGCAATAATCATAAAGTCTAAAACGATGGTAAATTGCAATAAAGCTAAAATGGCAATTACTAATTTTTGATACGGTGTGAAATTTTTTAAGGGTTCTTGTTTTTGCATTTGTTTTTGGTTTTTGCAATGACATAAAAAATGAGTTGGCAAAGATTTGAAAAATTATTTACAATTTTTTGTTTCGTAATTTCGTACTTCAAAATTTTAAAAAAATGAGTTACTGCATTTCAATTGAAAATATGACGGGCGATAGAAAAGAACTGCACAAAGCTTATCACGACAAGCTTTACGGCTTTCCGATTCATGATGACAACGAGTTATTTTGCCGATTAGTGTTGGAAATAAATCAAGCAGGATTGAGCTGGGAAACGATTTTGAAAAAAGAAAAAACATTCAGAAAAGCGTATCACAATTTCAATATAAAAAAAGTAGCGGCTTATACCGAAGCAGACAGAGAGCGGCTTTTAGCCGATGCTGGCATTATTCGCAATCGGTTAAAAGTGAATGCTGCGATTGAAAATGCGAAAACAATTTTGTTGTTGCAAAAAGAATTTGGTTCGTTTGAAAAATGGCTCGAGCATCATCATCCCAAAACAAAAGAAGAGTGGGTAAAAGTGTTTAAAAAAACTTTCAAATTTACTGGTGGCGAAATTGTGAACGAATTTTTGATGAGCATTGGCTATTTGCCGGGCGCACATGCAGCCAGATGTTCGGTGCATAAAACAATTTTGAAAACAAAACCGATGTGGTTGAAAACGAAGTGAATTGATTTTTTGAATTTCAAAATCAATGGTTTTTATCATTCAATTTTTCGCGTTTTATTTGATTGAAAAATTTTACAACAAATAATCCAATCCATCGTTTATTGCATTCATTAAAATGATGTAATTTGCTCCTCGATTTATTTGCTATGCGCCGTTTCATAATTCTTCCTTTTGTTTTTTTATTGTGTTGTTCGCAACTGCTTTATGCTACGCATAATCGGGCTGGTGAAATCACTTATACGCATGTCATTAACAACACTTACGAAGTAACCATTACTGTTTATAATAAAAATCCGAACAACTATCCGCCAGGTACGATTGCCATCCGTCATGCTTTAGATTTGAATTGGGGTGATGGCACTTCATCAACTATTTTAAAACACGACTCGATAAATATTTGCGATTCGATAATTGAAAATAAATACATTGCTCAACATACTTACCCAGGGCCGGGTAATTTTTTATTGTGCATGAGCGACAAAAATAGAACTGCTTACATTTGCAACATCTACAATTCAGTGAATGTTGAATTCTCTATCGAAACAGAAATTGATGTACCTGACCCACAATTTTTGCCTTACAACAACAGTGTGGTGTTTTTAAATTCACCCATCACGTTTGCTCATCCGGGTTATGTGTTTCGTTACAATCCAAATGCTTTTGATGTAGATGGCGATAGTTTAGATTTTGAATTAGAAACACCGCATACAGGTTGTGATTCGCAATTGGCAGCTGCTTTGTATGGTTTTCCATCTGGATTAACTATGGATAAAATTACTGGAGAAATTAGATGGACACCGACAGCTAATTGTTGTACTTATAACATTGCTTTTTATGTGTACGAATACAGAAGATTAATAAATGGGCATGTAGTTAAATTAGGCAAAACAATGAGAGATATGCAAATCATTGTAACCTGCAACCCTAATCATCCGCCTGCAATCTCTAACATACCTGATAAATGTGTTTGGGCTGGTGATGTCATCACTCAAACAGTTGTGGCGCAAGACCAAGATGCTGGGCAGTTGCTGAATTTAACGGCTAATGGTGCGCCTTTCAGCAATGCGGTGGTGAATCCTGCAAGTTTTGTTACTACTTTGCCTTCATTAAATGTATCTGGAAATTTTGTGTGGCAAACTGATTGTAATGATTTACGTCCGCAGTTTTACGAAGTAATTTTCAAAGCAGTTGATTCACTGCCTGGCGATGGTAGCTGCAGCTACAATTCATTGAATGATAATTTAACTTGGCGAATCTATTTGATTCCACCACCACCCAAAAATGTTGCTGCAGTACAAGTGCAAAAACACGTGCATATTACATGGCAAAATCCTTATTCATGCGCTAGTGCACCTACCTTCAATTCATATTCCGTATGGCGAAAAATCGGTTGCGATAGTTTAATTATTGATAGTTGTCAGCAAGGATTAGATGGCACTGCTTACACTCGAATTGCCAGCAATGTGTTAAATTATTTTTATGATGATTACAATGTTGGGCAAGGACAAGTTTATAGCTATAGAGTGGTGGCTGAATTCAGCGAATATTCACCGAGTCATCAACCTTATAATCCTTTTAGCGGTGCACCATCAAATCAGGCTTGTATTTTAATGAAAGAAGATTTGCCTGTGCTATTTAATGCCAGTGTGAACACCACCAATGCCGCTACTGGTGCTAATTTCATTCGTTGGGTAAAACCATATTTTGTTGATTTAGATACAACATTGCATCCACCTACTTACAAATTTGAATTGTATGAAGGCAGCAATGTAGCCAGCATCAACAATTTGATTAACACTAAAACTTTTAATGCTTTTTATTTAATCAGAAATTTGGCTGATTCGTCTTTTATTCAAACCAATATCGACACCAAAAATCTGCAACATTTTTACAAAGTAAAATTCTACACAAATAGCTTTACAGATACTTTAGGAACAAGTGACCCAGCTTCCACCATCTTTTTGAATGCTTATGGTGGAAATAAAAAAGTTACTTTACATTGGAATGAAACTGTGCCTTGGTTAAATGATTCATTTGCTATTTTCAAATTGAATAAATCAACTGGGCATTATGATTCTATCGCTATTACCACTAATCATTTTTTTACGGATTGGCATTTAATCAACGACTCGAATTATTGTTATTATGTGAAAAGCACAGGGCATTTTACATCGCCACATATCACTGCTTTCACTTACAATTTATCGCAACAAGTTTGTGCCACAACCATTGATACAACGCCTCCTTGCGCTACACAATTAACTATTCACAACGATTGTGAAAATTCAACTTCACCCTCATCAACAGACAATATTGTTAATCACTTATCCTGGCTCAATCCTGATGTACAATGCGGCATCACCGATGTAAATAAATACTACATTTATTATGCCCCAACCGATTCATTAGTGTTGCACAAAATTGATAGTGTTGCACCAGCTACAATGATTACCTATCAACATAATTATCATGGTTCGGTGGCAGGTTGTTATTACATCACTTCTATTGATTCAGCCGGCAACGAAAGCAAACCAAGTAATGTAGTTTGCATGGATAATTGCCCGGTGTATGTGTTGCCAAATGCTTTCACACCCAATGCTGACGGGCATAATGATGTGTATCACCCGTTTTTACCTTTTCGTTTTATCGACCATGTGGATATGAAAATTTTTAATCGTTGGGGCGATAAAGTTTTTGAAACTACTGACCCTATGATTAATTGGGATGGCAAAGATGGCAACAGCCACAAAGAGCTTTCAACAGGTACATTTTACTATGTTTGTTACTTGTACGAATTAAGAGTGAGCGGTGTTACAAAAACGCCAAAACCATTAACTGGTTTTATTGAATTGAGTAAATAATTTTTTTGAAGAATTAAATTTGCAAATGAAAATTTTAGTTGTTGCTGATAGTCAACGAGGTAAAGAATTAAAAGATAAAACAGCTGCTGTAGCTGATTTGACGCTCGAATTTGTTCAACCCGATGAAGGTTTGAGTGTTGAATTTTTGAACAGGTTTGAAATGATTTTTGATTTGAATTTTAATGGCGATGAATCGAGCATTCAAACTTATTCGCAATTGCAAAACCGAATTGTGGTGTTGAATTCAGTAACTGTTGCCTTGCATCAATTTTATGCCATGCTTAAAAATTCCAACTCATTTTTTATTGGCATCAATGCATTGCCAACGTTTATCAATAAACCGATTGCTGAATTAGCATTGCTGAAAGAGGCTGATAAATCAATAGTTTTAAAGTGTTTTGAAAAACTAAATTGGCAAACTGAATTTGTAAAAGACCGAGTAGGGTTGGTTACTCCACGAGTGATTTGTATGATAATTAATGAAGCATTTTACACTTTGCAAGAAGGCACAGCCAACAAAACCGATATTAATTTAGCCATGCGATTAGGCACCAATTATCCTTTTGGTCCGTTTGAATGGATGGAACAAATTGGCATTACAAATGTTTATGAAACGCTCAACGCCTTGTACCATGATACTTTGGAAGAGCGTTATAAAATTTGTCCGTTGTTAAAAACTCAATATTTAGAATCACTATAAAAATAGTTCCCGAAAAAAAATGAACGAATATCGTCCGCAGCAATTTAGTATGCTGCCATTAGCAGTTAAAAATATTTTAATCATCAATGGCATTTTATATTTAGCCACCTACACTTTTCAATCAGTTTATAATATTGAGTTGGCGAATATTTTGGGTTTATACTTTCCGTTGAATCACCATTTCAAAATTTGGCAATTTGTAACTTATATGTTCATGCATGCTTCATTTGACCATGTGTTGTTCAACATGATTAGCTTTTGGATGTTTGGCAGTGTGCTCGAAAATTATTGGGGCTTAAAACGCTTTTTGGTATTTTATTTTTTCACGGGCATTGGGGCTGCAATATGCAATCTGGCGGCTAATTACTGGACATTTTATCATGTGCAACAAGCAGCGCAAGTGTTTTTAAATTCGCCAACACCAACCAGCTTGAATACTTTTATTGCATCGCAACATTTAATGGATTTCAGAAACCTAATTTCATTGAACAAAGATTATATTCAGCAATGGCTATTGCATCCTGATAATGTGCAGTTAGGCAATAATATCAAAAGTTTAGTAGCGGAATATAGCAGCAACTTAGCTAATTTAGATGAACGTTTTTCGGATGTGATGATTGGTGCTTCGGGAGCTGTTTTCGGAATTTTATTCGCTTATGGCTATCTGTTTCCCAACACATTAATCTATGTTTATTTCTTGATTCCTTTACGTGCAAAATATATTGTTGCGTTGATGGGGGCTTACGAATTTTACTCGGCTTGGCGCAGCACACCAGGCGATAATATTGCTCACTTAGCGCATTTAGGCGGCATGTTGTTTGGTTTTATTCTGCTTTATTTTTGGCAAAAAAATAATCGGAAGAAGTTTTATTAAACAACTTTCCATAACCATCAACTTAACTTTAGTTGGGTTTAAAAGTATTTGTATCGTGCGTTTTGCGGTTGTCTTTTCTGGTGTCAATTTACCAACTAATTTAATAGCGTAAAATTGAAAAAATAATTTTTTTTCTTACCTTTATCAACGTGAAAATAAAAATCATTTTATTGCTGATAGTTATAGGTTGTTCGGCACCTTTTTTTTCTTGCAAAAAATATCCCGAGGGTCCTTATTTTAGTTTGCGTTCAAAAGCAGCACGTTTGCATCAGAACTGGAAATTGGTGCAATATTTCCGCGATGGAATAGATAGGACTACTGCCTTTATGCAACCTTATTCTACTTATCAATTCAATATTAATAAAGATGGTACGATGAATATTCATACCGAAAGTTATATGCCTCAAAATGGCTCTACTCATATTGTTCAGGTAAATGGTAAATGGCAATTAAACGATAAAAAAACGGATGTAATTTTCAATGAAGAATATGTGAATGACAACGATTTGCCTCAACCAGTATTAAGCGGCATTCGTCATGATTATATCATTTTGAAACTCACCGAAAAAGAATTGGGCTTGCAAGAAAATATTATCACCGATTCGCTCCATGAAAATAAATATTACTTCAATCAAAATTAATTTCTTGGTTGGTTGAAAAAAAATGATTGTTGATTGCAACCTTTTTGCATCATTTTTCGTCATACAATAGTTGCTATCAATCATTGTATTCGTCTTCAAAAAAATCTATTACATTCGTTGCCAATTTTATAAATTTAAATGAAAAAATTTCTACCATTTTTATTATTGATTTCATCTTTTGCTTTTGGGCAAACTACCACCACTGATATTAAAGGATTTGTTTACGACCATGAAACTGGCGAACCTGCTATCTTTGTAAATGTTGTGTTAGCAGGCACTACTTATGGCAACCAAACTGATGTGAATGGATTTTTCTCTATCAAAAAAGTGCCTATTGGCGAATATACTATCACTGCTTTTGCATTAGGCTATGATAGTAGTTCGCAAAAAATACAATTGAAAGCTGATGATATTTTAAATGTAAAACTTTCCATCGCCAAAAAATCGCGTCAGCTTCGTGGTGTAAAAGTTACAGGCAGAAAAATGGAACGAATGACCAATACACAAGTAAGTACGTTTCAGGTTTCGCCTACTCAAATTAAGCAGTTGCCATCAGTGGGTGGTGAGCCTGATTTAGCGCAATACTTACAAATTGTTCCAGGTGTGGTTAGTAGTGGCGACCAAGGCGGTCAGCTTTATATTCGTGGTGGTTCGCCCATTCAAAACAAAATCACGTTAGATGGAATGACCATCTACAATCCGTTTCATTCAATTGGTTTGTTTTCAGTTTTTGAAACCGACATCATGAAGAATGCCGATGTTAAAACTGCTGGTTTCAACGCCGAAGATGGCGGCGCAACATCAGCCGTGATTGATGTAACAACTCGTGACGGTAACAGAAAAAGATTGAGTGGAAAAATTTCTGCCAATACTTTTGCAGGTAAAGTTTTATTGGAAGGTCCATTAAAAAAAATGACAGATAATAATAGTGGCAGCTCATCATTTCTCATCACAGCCAAATCAAGTTACTTAGATAAATCAGCACCCATATTTTATAAGTATGCTGATACTGCCGGACATGGTTTGCAATATAACTTTACAGATATTTATGCCAAACTTTCTTTCAATTCAAACAGTGGTAGTAAACTAAATTTATTTGGGTTCGACTTTTCAGATAATGCCAACTATCAAGGCAAATTAAAATACGGTTGGACTTCGTATGGCATGGGTGCTAATTTCGTAATTTCTCCTGCTGGCGCAACCACATTAATTAGTGGGCAAGTAAGCGGTTCGCAATATGGCTTAACTTTAACTGAAAGTGATGGATTGCCACGTACAAGCACCATTGGCGGCTTCACTATGAAAATTGATTTTGGTTACATGCTCGAAAATTATAGCAATTTTAATTATGGTATTGAACTAAATAATTACAAAACTACCTACACATTTTATAATGCTTTGGGCACTGAATATGGTGATGGTTTCGACCAAAGCACTACTGAATTAGCAGGCTACGCTAAATACAAAAAAGTGATTGGCAAATTCATTATTGAACCAGGTTTAAGATTGCCATATTATGCCACACTCAATGCAGCATCAGTTGAACCTCGATTTGATATGAAGTACAACGCTACCTCGAATGTTCGATTCAAATTTGCTGCTGGTAGATATTCTCAAAATTTAATCAGCACCAAAAGCGATAGAGATGTAGTGAATTTATTTACAGGTTTTTTATCAGGACCCGAAGAAGACATCAGAAATACCAATGGGCAAATTGCCGATTCAAAGTTGCAAAAAGCTTGGCATGCTGTGGCTGGTGTAGAATATGACGTGATTAAAAATATTGAGTTAACTGCTGAAACTTATTATAAAGATTTTACGCAACTGATTAATTTGAACAGAGATAAAATTTATAACTCTGACCCCAATTTTATTGTTGAAACTGGTAATGCTTATGGTATTGATTTTTTAGCGAAATACGATTATAAAAGATTTTATTTTTGGGCTGGTTATTCATTGGCTTACACCAACAGATTTGATGGTACTTTAAATGCTGATGGTAGCAAATATTACTACCAACCATCGTTTGATAGACGACACAATTTGAACTTATTATCTGCTTATACTTTTGGCAAAAATTTGAATTGGGAAACCAGCATTCGCTACAATTTCGGAACAGGATTTCCATTTACACAAACTCAAGGATACTACGAAAAATTTAATTTTGCTGATGGTGTAACTGCCAATTATATCAACCAGTCAGGTGATTTAGGCATTAAATACGATGCACTTTTAAATCAAGGTAGATTACCCAATTATCATCGTGTTGATTTTTCTATCAAACGAAAATTTTATGTGGGCAAACGTGGCTTATTGGAAGCTAACTTTAGTATAACCAATGTATTGAACCGTGAAAATATTTTTTACTTCGATAGAGTTACATCCCAACGAATTAATCAGTTGCCAATTTTGCCAGCTTTAGGCTTTAACTATACTTTTTAATTTTATTTAACAACAATAGATTAAAATCAGTTGTTTTGATTGCTCGTCAAAACAATCGAAGCGTAACCGAAACAACCGAACTTTCAAATTGCTCGTCAAGCCGCTGTAACAGTAGCCCCGTGTTGGCGGCTGCCCAGTTTTTGGTTTTGTTGTCTTGTCCCATGTTTTTGTTATCTCGTCCTTTATTTCTGTTGTCTTCAACGTCTGCGGCGTTGTCTTGGCTGACAATTGTGCTTGCTCGTATGACAACACTGCATACTTTGGTCTTGGTTTTATTGTCTTGACCTTTGGTTTTGTTATCTTCAATGACTGAACAGCTATCTCGATTGTTGTTTTAGCTATCTCGTCCTTTGTTTGAGTTAGCTCCGTTGTCAAGAGAGTTTGCTCGTCAAAGGTTTAAGCGGTCTAACTTGTCTGCATAGTCGGCTTGATGAATGTTTTACTTGTATTTGTTCCCTTGTGGGTCAACAAAATAAGTTTCATTACCTTTTTTTACTTTTGCAAAAATGCCTTCGCCTATTTTCTTGAAATCTTCAGCTTCATCAAAAGTAAAGTCAATTTGCGTTTTTAAAAAGCCATCAACAAATCCCCACTTCCCTTTGCATTTTACTCGTGTGCCAGAGGTATTGTAATCGCTTACTTCGTCATAGATACATGGAATAACGATGTCTTTATTTGAATTAGTGTATCCCCATTTCCCACTTTGTTGAATGGGAGTTAATTTAGTCATTGGAAAAAACAACTCTTTTTCAATACAAGGAAAAACTTCTTTACCCTGTGTGCCAAGAAATCCATAAAGACCATTTTGCATTACCAATGTGAAAATACCTGTGTTATGTATTGTACTCAAATGGTCATAAATTATTGGAGTAATTACTTTATTTTGTTTATCAATTATACCCCATTTATTGTTTTGTTGTACAACTGCCAACCCAGTAAAGCCACTTCTCATTTCATAAAAATCTTCAACTTTTTGATAGTTGGCTGGAATGATTATATTACCAATTGTATCGGCAAATCCCCATTTGTCATTTATTTTCACAGCAACTCTTCCGTTAATTATACGTTCTATACCATCAAATTTTATGGGAATCAACCACTTGCCTGTGGTATTAATAATCCCCCATTTATTATTTTTTCGAACTTTTATTTGCCCATAAGAAACACTTCGGATACTGTCAATATCAAGTGTATCACCTAATTGCCATTTACTGCTTAATCGGATAAACTTGTGTTTGTCAGTAATCATAATTCTAAAATCATCATCAACCAAGAATGTTACATTTTTAGTGAGTGGAAATAAAAAATTACCACGTTTATCAATAATTCCTCTTTTATTTTCTGATTCAATACCTGTCGGTTTAAAATTAAAATCAGGATGGGATGTATAAATGCAATCCAATTTTATTTTGGAATTGAAAAAGAAGAAACCATGTTTGCCGTAGTTTCCATTGCATGTCAATTCATAAATTGAATCAGCAATTTCACGAATGCCAAAATAATCAAAGGGAAGAATGACATTGTTGGAAATTGAAATCAGTCCTAAATTACCATTCTTTTTTGCAGCAATCATTCGATTGGGCAGGGATTGAATTTCCTCATACTCAAAGGGAATAACAGTTTTATTGCTACTATCAATTATACCCCAATGTTTTAATCCTTTCTGAGCAATAAACAAGCCTTGGTTGAAATATCCAACTTGAGTATAATTAAAAGGGATAACAATTTCACCTTTGATATTGATAACTCCTGCGCCTGTGTCATTTTTTACGATTGCAAAACCGTTGTTAAATTTGCTTGCATCTTTATAAATGTAAGGGATAACAACTTTTTTTGACGGGTAAATAACATAACCATATTTACCATCTTTTTTTTGGGGTTGTGGTTGATTTTCTAATTTTAATAGTCTGTAATACTCTGGTGTAAATGAAGGAATAGGTTTTGGTGTCGTTTGTGCATTACAATTCAGATTTAAAAACGAAGTTGTACTTATGAAAAAAAGTAGAGCAAAGAAGTGAGATTGTCTTGTTTTCATTGTCTGTTTGTTTGAGGTCGTCTGCTGGTTGTCATGGGTTGCCGCCAACGTTCTCGGGGCTTTTTGCAGAGGCGGATTAGAAGTCCGTCACTTGTCGCAAAGATAACATTTAATAGAAACTACAAAACTTAAATGAAACCCGTCTGCCGCCTTTGCAAAAGCCCCGTGTTATCGGCTGTGAAAGTCTTATGGGTGTGTCCCGTCAAGTGATAACCTGTGATGAAACGAAGCCCGAAAAGGTCGCAGAAGCGTTGGCAAAGATTAGCACACTCTTTTAGCAGGCTTGGTTTTGGCGGTGGGCTTTGCGCCTGCTAAATGTGTGTGCTAATGTGCTGTGCTGAATTACCACCGAACTTCATTTTTATGTTGTTGATTTCCGTAGCCATGACAGCGTTCATTTCGGTGATGACAGCGACGACTTCGGTCGTGACAGCGATGTCCGCAGCCTCGACAGTGTTGTCCGCAGCCTCGTCATCTGCCACTGTGTCCATGACAACTGCCATTGTATCCATGACAGCGGTGTCCGCAACCTATTCAGCGACGATTGCAGCCTCGACAGCGTTCATTGTAACCTCGTCAGTGACGATTGTAACCTGTTCAGTGAGGTTTGCAGCCGAGTTATTGAGGTGATTATTAAAGACAATCAGCTTATGAGTTAGGCTGGTGGCTTGTTTGGTGGTGGTGGCATGCAAAGAGGCAAAGAAAATGGGGATATTACTGGAAGTAATTAGGTGTTAGAATAGTTTGGCTTGTACTTCTTTTTTGGGATAGAAAACCCCAATGATTACAAAAGGATTGGTTGCTCGACGCATATGCCACTCTTTTGTTGTGCCAAGAAACAGGTAAATATCTTTTTCCTTCGTGAAGTTATGTTCGTATTGCTCTCTTACTTTTTCCAGAGCTATATCTTCGTTTCCATCTGCACCTCTCAAGCAATTCCAATACAAAGCTCCTATTTCCCAATCTTCAATCATAAGTGTGCTTGACACTCCTTCATCATCTAAAAAAGTATAAGAAAATTTGAACGGCAATTTCGGAATTAACATTTCGGGTGATTTATCACCACTAAACAAATCGCCTTGCTTACGCAATTCTAACCATTCATTTTTCCATTCCCGTGCATCGTTCTCAATTTTAAAACCAACAATCTTTGAAGGTTTGAATGTGGCTAATGAAACATTCGTTGGTGCTTCTGAATCTTTTAGCAGTTTGGCTTTGTTGGTGTAAACATTGGTGAGGCAAATTTCTTTTCTGCTTGCCCAATTACTTTCAGTGTCTAATCGTTTACCAATTTCTAAATCTCTAAAATCATAATGCTTTGGAGAAAAACTTTCAGGTCTGAAATCCTCCGTTCTTCGGTTCAACTCTAATTCAATCCAAGTATATTTTACGTTATTCACTTTGCCTGTTCCTTTCAAGTCGAGTAAGAAACTTAACGGCACTGGATAAATACGAATCCACTCGCCATTTTCTAAGACACCTGCGGTGCAAACTAATTCATCATAGCTTCGAGATGGTAAAGGATAGGTTGTAACTGTGATTAATACTTTCTTCCGAGCCATTTTAGATGTGTTTTAATTCATAGGAAAAGTTTGGCAAAGAAGTAATTGCTTCGGCTAAATGTTTGCGATGGCATTGACAAATATTTGCCTCGAAACAAGTAAGGGCAATGCGTTTATGTTCTTTTAATAAGTTCAGAATTTCAACTTGTGTTTTGGTGGTTTTTGTTAAATTGGTTTTGCGGTATATGGCAAACAATTTATCATAGTCAGTTTGTGCATTTAATTCTTGTCGTTGTTCGGATTGAATGCCTACTTCGGGAAAATGCAAGTATTGAATGCCTAAATTATCGCAGTATTTTTTAAGTTGGTTTTTGTTAAAGCCATATTTCATGCTGAATGGATTGTTACGCACATCCACCAAAACTTTGACATCGTTTTTTAACAAGCGAACTAAATATTCCTCTAAAGAAATGCCTTCATAACCAATAGTGAACAAGATTGTTTTGTTGCTTTTTGGTTTTGCATCTTCTACTTTTTGTAGTTCGGCTTTGTTTAAGATATTTGCTGCTACGGTGCTATGTGTGGCATAAAATGGATAATTGATGTAAGTGTGTTTCATCAATGCGTTTGCACTCATTTTACCGTAATTATTTTTGACCTCTAACAAATATTTTTTGTCATCGGGCTTTAGTAATTTTAAATAATCGGCTGTGTCTTTTTTTTCAAAATGTTTTTCATCTTCCAACAAAAAACCACGTTTTACCATTGCTGTCATATCTGCATTTGCAGAGTAAGAGTAGCACCCAAAGCGATAAGGGATAAAGTCGTACTCGGTTTTTTGTTGCTTTTGAGTGAATAGAAAAAGCAATTTTTGCAAACTAATTTTGTCCAATTTTCCATCAAATAATTGAAGCATTGCTAATATTACTTTTCTGCGGTAAAACATGATGCAAAGGTAGATTTATTTTGAGTGGGCTTGGCAGGAAGATTGAAATTTTTTCAACGAAAAATTGTTAGGATGATTGAGGTCCTATTCGTAGGGATGAAATGCAGCAACTCTGCCATCTTTATCAATATTGATTGCGTAATAGTTGCCATTAAAATAAAGAGAGCGGTCGCCATAGATTCTACATTCTTTGCTTTGCGACAATCTATCATTGATTTTTTCGTGTATTTTTTCAATTGCAATTTTAAGAATGCGTTTTATTTCTTTTTGTGAATATTGGAATGTTGTTTTCGTTTTGTTGTTACCCTCTAATTGTAACTCTTCACAGTGCCTAAGGTAAATATGTAAATAGCTTTTGAAATCCCAATAAATGGGTCGGATAGTCTTATAAAACTCTAATGCTTCATCATCAAAATTAATTACAAGTTTTTGTAGCTCTTTAAATATTTGAGGATATTCCTCTGCAAATTTTTCGAGCGTTTTATTTGTTGAACTCTTTAGTTCAATCTTTATTAATTCGTTACGAACTAATACTTTTTCATTTAGTAAATTGCTATATTCTAAAAGTTCGTTTTGAGAAAGGTTGTACTCATCTAATTTTGCATCCAATTCATAAAACCGAACATTCTTTTTTATACTTCCATCTTCATTAAATGCATTCAGTTTAATTAACTCGGCATTGATAGATTTGGGTTCAAAGTACAATGAATAGCCGCAAAGTTTATTCATTTCTTCATCAATTAATAAATACCCATTACTAAGCCTTTGTTTAAATAGCCCTATCCATATACTTTTGGGATTAATGTCTTTTGGTGGAGTAATATTAATTGCAATTGTATTCGGGATTTCTTTTTTACCTTCTTGATTAAATGCTTTTAGTGGCGGCATATTAACTGGATGAACTTGAAAAATATCACCGCTCATAAAACCATTATTTTGAAGTTCATTTTTAATGTCATTTTCAACGTTTGGATTGAATGAAGTTGGTTCAAACCTTACAAGCCCGTTGGTTCTCGGTACTGAATCTGATTTAATAATTAGCTCTAAATTTTCACGTTCGGATTTGAAATAAATGATTGTACCACTAATTGTTCTTCCAAATTTTTTAGCAGAATCTGATAGTTTATGAAACTCAACTTCAATAAACCTATTTTCAAATTGTCCATACATTGAATAGAGTTCTTCAACTGAAAATTGGAACATCTGTGAACGCTGTATTTCTAAATCTTTCTCGAATTCTGACAATTCGTTTTTGTAGTAATCAATCTGTTTATTTAAGTTGTTTATTATTTCGGGTTCATTGTTTGAATATTGAGAAAGTAAATTTTCAGTTTCTTGCAACTTGTATTCAATCATGTCATGTAATAAATACAGAGTTGAATCAGTAAGTTTTTGTTTTACTCCGAACATAATTCAAGTGCTGTTATTTGTTCGGTTCTTTAATCTTTACAACATCATAAACTATCGTTCCTGCTATTATTGCAGCAACCAAATAATCCACCAAATGCCAAGTTTCTTTTTGAAACCAAAACTTTTGAAAAGGGTTAAACAATAAAGCAATTGCAGCATATAATATCACTAATCCAATTTGCTTTTGTGTATAGTATTGGTAGGCAAAATAAACACATGGAATCATTACTGCCCAACGTAAAAAACTATAAAAGCTATATTGCTGCCTTGTTGAAGCGGCTACTACAAGCAGAACTGCTACACTAATTTTGATTAGTACATTTAAAGCCAATTGCGATTTTTGGTTTTCCATTTTAATGATTTCTTTGATTATAAACCGAACCCAATTTTGGTACTCATTTGTTCTCTTGCAGGTTTTGGCAACAAATCAAGTAGGCTATAATTTATTTCTTTCAGTCTATCCCAATTTTGACTTTCAACTGCGAACTTACCAGCATCAATTTGGCTTTTAGCTTGTGTTTGATTGTTCATTTTTGGCTGTTCATTTTTAAGCCAATTAAAAACACCCATTAAGAAATCAGGAGTTCGCCAATTTATTTTTCCAATTATGCTGTGCAACTCGTCTGACTTTTCTTGTATTTTAATTGGGCTGTTAGTTGTCATAAATGAAGATTCTGAAGCCACAATATCATTAAATACTTTTCTTTCGTGGTCGTTGCCATTTTCATTTAGCATTTGCTCACATTTAGTTTTTGTTTCGGCATAGTGTTCTTTTGCTTTTTGCAAACGTTTATTTTTTGTAGCACT
>CAIODY010000051.1 GCA_903857255.1 uncultured bacterium | reverse complement strand
TTAGCCTTCAAACCTGCAAATAATGAATAAATTCTTACTTGGGCTTTTTCTGTTTCTATTGCCGTGTGTTGCGGTTGCTACAACGGCTGATTCGGTATGGATGGCACAAAATTATACAAAGAAAGAGGTATATATTAAAATGCGCGATGGCGTGAGGTTGTTCACCGCGATTTATGCACCTAATGATAAGAGTAAGAAACATCCGATTTTAATGAATCGGACGCCCTATTCAATAGCACCTTACGGTGAAAATGCGTTCAAAAGGTATTGGAATACGCATTATCTGCAATACTTCAAGCGCGGATATATAATAGTGTTGCAGGATGTGAGGGGGCGCTACATGAGTGAGGGGCAGTTTGTTGATGTGCGCCCGTTTGTGCCCAATAACGACAGGGTGACCACTGATGAAGCTACCGATACCTACGATACTATTGATTGGCTCGTTAAGTGATCCCGACTAAATAAAGTACACCAAATTATTTTGTAATATTGTAAAACTATAGCGTTTTGCAATGAGAGATTTCTATTCACAAGAAGCAGAAGAACTGATGACGACATACTACAAAAGTTTATCAGAAAAAGACAGGCGACATTATGCTGCATTGGAAGCACTGAAACTTGGTCGGGGAGGGACAAACTACATAAGCTGGTTATTTCGACTTAACAAAAAGATTCTCATCAAGGCTAAAGAGGAATTGACGTCACCATCCTTGTTAGAACAAATCCCTGTGGGTAAGCAACGCCGGCCAGGTGGTGGCAGAAAAAAAAACGAAACATGAGAAATTATTGATTGACTTTATCGAAGGATATAAAGCAGGTAGTCCTACCGATGCAAGTGTTTATTGGATAAGTTTGAAACCTGCTGCGATTGCCCGTTTGTTTTATGAGAAGCATAAAATAAAAGTGAGCCATGGCAATATCAAGAGATTGCTGAAAACGTTAGGCTATGGGTATCGTAAACAATCTAAGCAATTAGCAACGGGTAAATACGCAAATCGAAATGAACAGTTTGAAATCATTTTCTCGATGATCTTGATAATGAATATCAAAAGCCCGGTATTGAGTATAGATTGTAAGAAGAAAGAGCGTTTAGGCAACTTGTACCGCGACGGTAAATGCTACTGTACAAAAGCAGTCAAAGTATTAGACCATGATTATGAGCATCTTTCTGAAGGCAAGGTTATCCCACATGGCATTTACGATATGCAGGCCAACAAAGGATATGTCACGATAGGTAATAGCAGCGAAACAGCAGATTTTGTTATAGATAATTTACTTTGGTGGTGGCTCAACTATGGCATACATAAGTATCCGGATGCAGAAAATATTTTGCTCTTTTGCGATGCCGGAGGAGCCAATAGTTATAGGCACCATCTTTTCAAACATAGATTAATGACCTTCGCCAAAGAAACCGGATTAAAAGTCATAGTCTGCCATTATCCACCGTATTGCTCGAAATGGAATCCTATTGAACATCTTTTGTTTAGTCAAATTCATAGAGCAATGGAAGGCGTAGTGTTTTCAAATTATCAGACCGTTAAACATTTAATTGAACAAACATCAACCGAAACGGGACTCTCTGTAGTAGTCCGATTAAACCTTAAAGAATATCAAACAGGGATCAAAATAGATAAATCAGAACTGGACCCCAAACGAATATCTTACCATTGCAAAATACCTGAACTCAATTACAGAATTTATCCTTAATGGTGTACTTTATTTGATCACCTTCCCTTACTTTAAAAATTGCCAACAAAAGGTCCCAAATTGGCAAAATATTTAAACGCAACGTTTGCAAAGCAATGGGCAAAGAAGGCGCGAGGGATATGATGTGTCTTTGCGTGCTTTTTTCAGGCCGCAGTGAAATAAAGGGTATCTCTAAAAACTCTCTATTTTATCTGTGTGTTTATCTGAGTTTCTTTTTTATTGAGCGTTTGCCGTCGTAATATATTTTTTATTTTTCAAGCATTCATTTATTTTTCGTGTTTTTATATTGTTTTGGCCCAACCGGGCACACTTATC
>CAIODY010000050.1 GCA_903857255.1 uncultured bacterium | reverse complement strand
TCTTTATTGCCAATTGCAACACATAGCTTTTCGATACCTACAACTATATTGCTATCCATCTGATTTGTGATGTGTTTAATATTTTTATCGTTGGTTGCTTGGCTGAAATATTCGCTGTAATTCCTTAAAATTGCTGCATGGTTTAAAAGCTGATGCAAATAGCTACCTATTAGCTTTTGGTTTACCGATGTTCGTGTGAGTGTGATTTGCATTACTTATTTGTTTTGTTGGAATTTATTAAAGTTTTATTGTTTGATAATACTCACGAGCTTTTAATATTTTCGATTTCAGTAATTCGATTTTGCTTTCGTCATGCTCAACTTCAAATGTTTTCAATCGTTGCTCCGCTGTTAGCCATTGGCTGGACTTGTGATTATGTTCTAATTGCTCTGAAATTTTGATGTAATCTTTGTTTTCTTCGTTGCAGCTAAATTTGTAGTAAAATTTCATCTTTAGCGATGTTAGAATCTCATCAGGCGTATCAACTAAACAGAATCTTAATCGTGCTTTTGTTGCACCAGTGAGCCACATATAGCCACGTAATTGCCATTCATAAAGTGTTGTTAATTCAGCGTTGCGAAATGTGCCAAGTGTGAAACTGCATTTAGTATCTTCAACGATTTTAGTTCTATTTTCAGCAATTACAATGTCAGGCGAACCGATGATGAAATCATTTTGCAATCTTCCACCTTTAAATTTTTCTCTAAAAATTCCATCGTTGCAAACTTCTTGAACCAATGCCATTGCATCCTGTTCGCACAAACTACCTTTCATCATTTCATCGGTAACTACTGGCTCTGAATAGTTGTATTCGGTTTGCTCCCAAACTTCTTCTACAAATGATTTTGCGGTTTGTGATAAGTTGCCAGCTTCTTTATCTTTTACCAATTTTGGTTCGGTCATCAATGCGCCCAATTTCGAGCAGCGAAACAATATTTGCTTATCCATTTTTTGCCTCCTTTTTCAACTGTTCCATTCTTAAAGCAAATTCATTGTAGCATTCGTTGGCGGTTGCTGTTGCTTCAAATGATTCTAATTCTTCAACACTTTTGATGTTGTTGATGTGTTCAATCACACGGGCTTGTTCCTTTTGGAAGTTGATTGTTTCAATATCCAATGGCTCGTTATCTGTATAATTGCCTTTCAAATTATCGGCATCTTCAATAATCATTTGGTCCGCAATGGTGGCACGTTGCATTTCGATTGATAGCGGCGCAAACTTTGAAAGCAATAGTTTCAATACTGATTTAGTTGCCATACTATCGAAGTCATCAGCCCACAATCCTTTATCGGTTTTGAATGTTTGTGAAAACTTTTTGCCGTGTTTTGTCAAATCTTCAACAGTCATGTAGTAGGTTTTTTCAAACCCGTTCAGTAATTTAAAATAAGCCGCATAGCCTATCACTCTATCCGATGTACGTTTTGTGAAATCAAATTCAAAGCCCATCAATGGATTTTGCGAAATCAATTCACCCTCGTGAATTGCTGATGCTGAAATGGTTTTGAATTGTCCGCTTCGTTGCGCTAATTGAATGAAGCCTTTGTAGCCCATTTGGAATTGAGCAACTACTTTCTTTTTCCATGCCCCTGTTGCATCTTTATACGATTGGTTGTAAGGCACTATGTAGGCAAAACCAATGCTGTTATTTAGTGGTAAATCTAAAGTTGCTGCTACTGCTGCTGATTGATAAACGCTTGTTGGGTCAGCATTTACAAGCAATGAATTACTGGCTACAATTTGCAAAACTGATGTAATGAATTGCGGCGCACGTTTGCCCAGCATTTCTTCAAATTTTTGTTTTACATTTTGTTGGCTGAAAAAATCTTTCGCCGATACAATTTTGTTTTGTTGCACGTTGGCAACCTGTGTGTTGTTTTCCATTGTTTAAGTTGATTGAAATTGTTTAAGATTAGATAAGCAGTAGTTATAATAAGATTTCAGCCGCTTAATTGTTGCTATGTTTGTACTATGTTTTATTGCTTCGGTTTCAGGTGCTTTAATTCTTCCATTTTCCGATTTGCCGTAAAAGTTTTCGCAACAATCTTCTATGGTTTGGTTTCTGTCCTTTAGTCTGGCAATCATTCCTAAAACCTTGATACATTTATCAAGCTGAAATTCTTTGCTTTTCGGTCTATCTTCAAATCGAAGATGATTACTGTAATTGCTTTGTTTTAGGTTCAACATTTTGATTTATTTTTGATTGTGATTTAATTTCTGCAAAGATACTTGTTAATTTGCAATTTGCAAGTAAATTGTTAAAAAAATTTGTGAATAAAAATGCTCGTCTTTCCGAGCCGCCAACCATTCAATGGAATTTTACTGCCTTTCTGAACGA
>CAIODY010000049.1 GCA_903857255.1 uncultured bacterium | reverse complement strand
TACCGCACCAAACTCACATCACCTTTTTTGAGGTGGGCATCGCCGCTGGCATTTTTCCAGTTGATAAAATAAACATAAGTAGCTATGGGCTGCGGCTTGCCATTGAAAGTACCATCCCAGGCCATCGTATAATCAGTAGTTTGAAACACTAACTGCCCCCAGCGGTTGAAGATTTTATAGCTGTAATCTAATGGTTGCAAATCGCAGGCGTAGATGGGTTTGATGTCGTCATCTTTATTATCGTTGTTGGGGGTGAAAGCATTAGGCATCAGCATATCGCAACTGCAATCAATAAAATGAATGCGGATAGAATCTGTTATGGGTGCACAAGGCGATTCAGTTACCTGCACCACATAAGTGCCACTGTTTAAAGCTATTTGGGTAGCTTGTGTGCTACCATCATTCCATATATAAGTAGCATTAGGGTAAGATGCTTTCAGCACTAATCCATTGCCTCGGCAAAGGCTGGTATCTTGCCCCAAATCAATCATTGGACTATTGACAATGGTTAAAGTGGTGTTGATAAAGCTATCACAACCTAAATAGGTTTTTAAAGTATCTTGATAAACACCAGCCATATTCACTATTTCACCTTTGGGTAAGGTGTAAGTTTGATTATTACAAATAGAAGCACTGATTGCTTTTTGCTGATTATTGATAACCGATAACTGAACACTAATAATGCTATCGCAGCCCAAATAATTTTGCAAGGTATCGGTATAGGTGCCAGCTTGATTGACTACTCCCCCATTGGGTAAGGTATAACTATGCCCTTGGCAAATAGCCACCGCAATGCTTTCAGTAGATATAGTTTTTAAACTTACCTGTGTGATTACTAAACTATCACAGCCTACATGGCTTTGCAAGGTATCGTAATAAACGCCAGCCGTATCGGTTTGCAAGCCATTAGGCAAGGTGTAAAACTGATGAGGGCAAATAGCTACTTGATTAGTAATGCTGATAGGCGCACTTACTACTACAGAATCTTTAAATGTGCTGCTACAACCGTTATCAGTTACAGTAAGGCTGATATATTTTTTACCACTGCTCAACCAATGCACCACATAAGCCCCTTGCCCACTGCCACTTTTGATGATGCCGCCGCCAAAATTCCAATGATAAGTAGCAGCAGCCGAAGCACTGCCTGTATAGCTCATTTGCTTTTGATTGGGGCAAGTGCTGTTAGCAATGCTGAAAGTAGCAGTAGGCATTGGCGTTGGGGCAGGCAGCGTTGTCCAAAGGGTATCAGGGCAGCCCCAAAAGCTATAACGATTTTGAACTATTACCGCATAAGTATGCGAACCGCTAACGGACACAGGGCTAAGTACAAAATTTTGGTTAGTATCTAATACCATAGTTAGGCTGCTATCCATCCAAGTGTAACTGTCATAACCAAAGGGTGCGGTGATAGTAGCTTGCCCACTACCAGCACAATACACTGTGGGTAGGGGAGTTGTATTGGTGCAGCCTTCTACATCAAAATAAGTCATGGATGGTCCACCACCTCCACTACGAATGGAAGCCCCATCTACATTCATAAAATACAGATACACGGTTCTGCCAGCATATCTGGATAGATTCAAATAGCGGCTTGTCCATTTTTTGTATATATTGGGTAAATGATAACCTAACCAGCTAGAATCTATTCCATCCTTATTAGCTGCTGCAATTGATAGGTTACCATTTGTCGGATGGTCAGTATATACAAAATCAAAGCATTGCCGATTAGGTTGGGCTGAATCTAATACCATCACCCAAAAACTGGCTTGACTGCAAAAGCCTAAACCAACTTCATGTAAAATATTAGCAAACCAATATTTTAACCATAGCCGCTGCGTATTAGCAGGGATATGCGCTTTGTAATAAACTCCATCTTGCCGTGCCTGCGAAGGATATGGGCAAATAGGACACCCTCCAAGAATAGTCATAGAATCGCCCAACAAAATCGAGTAATTACCCCCATTAGGGCATAACTTAGGCATATTGCCAAATCGTATATCAGTAGGCGGATAAGTAGCAGCACTGATGATTTGCTGCGATGGTAAAGCGGTGGTATCATGAAAATGCCAACGAATAGTATCAGGTGGCGGCAAACAAGTTGGTGGACTCATGGCAGTTGTCCCATACCCCCAGAAAGTTTGCCAATGATTAAAATTGCCTTGTTCAAAATCAATATTGGGGAAGCAGGGGTTGGTGGATTGAGAGCGGCTGCTAAAAGGTAGTAGTCCAATCAGTATAAAAAACAAAATAAATGAAATAAGGTGTTTCATGGTTTCTTATTTTTTAACCAAATATAATAACACCTCTACCAATTTTCCTACTATTTTTTTATCGCTATTATTTTTTACAACCCTACTTTTAGTGGAGGTTGTTTTCTTTTTTGGAATGGGTTCGCCTGTAAACGCTAAGCTGTTTCGGTGCTTGTTGAAGCAGGCAGTGCCGAAGCGGAGCTTCGACACAACGGTGTTTTTTTCATAGAAACGAATCAACAAAATTTTGCTATTTTCCATCATTGCCTACACAAACTTAAATACTTTTTTTGAAATGAGATATTCAAATTACTAAACCTCCTAAATTTTAAAACAGGAGATGTTACACAGCCTAAATTCTATATCCCAACCGTTGCCCGGAATATTCCGGCCACTGAATTCTTTATTCCGGCCGTTGCTTGGAATATAGCAACCAGTGAATATAATATTGCAACGGATGCTTGTAATATTGCAACGGATGAATGCTATATTGCAATGGATGCTTGCAATATTGCAACAGGCGAATGTAATATTGCAAAGCTCCTACGGGTAGTATAAGAGAGTGTAAACTAAATTGTGTAAATGGGATTTAGATGCTGCAAAGCAATTTGGTAAGTATCACTTTTGTAGGTAAGGGGAATTTTAAAACTTCACACTAAACCCTACCAATAAATGCCTCGGCTCACCATATCGCGAAGGGTTTTGCCCTTGTGATAATAATGATGAACGATAATCTCGTGGGTCGTTATAAACAGGGTCTTTCCATTCGGTAGGCACGGCATCGCCGTATTGATAAGCTCTTCCAGTAACAGGGTTGACAATCAACACATTTTTGTTGTTGAATAAATTGGTGATTTCAACAGTAAAAGCAAACTGATATTTTTTCACCGTCCACCATTTTTTGAAAGTGATATTGGTGGTAAATGATGCTGGACCTTCACCGCTAAATTTTGCATTGGGGTCGCTGTTCACCGTCCAAATTGGTCTGCCCGTGATAGGCTCTAAACCACTGTAAATATAAGGGGTGTAGCGCAATCCGCTGCGATAAATCATTTGCACATAAGCCGACATTTTGTTCAAATATTTTTTGTGAAAAAATCCTTGCTTACTATCTTTTTTAAACAGCGCATACCATTTAATATCCCAAGGCGCATCCCAAGCCAATGGTGTTTCTTTTACTGCTTGTCGGTTACCATTGTTGATGATGTCTTGTACCGCATCGCTCGAAGAACTGGATTGCCCAGTAGCCACAGTATAGCTCACACTCACCTGCCCTTCAAACCATTTTTTGATGCGCTTAATGTAAGCCACCTCTGCGCCGCGAATCCTTGCATAATCGCTGTTTACGTGAATGGTGCGATACACATCTCTGCCCGTTACATCAGGCACAGGAATAGACAATGTAGTGATGAAATCGTATTTATCTTTCCAAAACGCAGCCACGTTTAGCGCATCATTGCTGGTGATTTGCGATTTCAAACCGAGTTCATAACTGATGTCCACTTCAGGATTAATGTCGGGATTTCCCAAATTTGCCAACGTACTTTTATCTGCATAATAAGGGTCTAAGCCTTGATACATATAGCTGGGATGCGGCATCACCATGGTGTGTCCATAATTAAAATACATCACTTGGTTTTCTTTGATAGGGAATGATGCTGCAATTTTTGGCAACAATCGCATCTTCATTCTTCTGCCAAAAAAATCAACAGAATGTTGCAGATAACTGGCTCTGATTTCATCAGGAATTGGAGCTTCAGGATTCTTAATCGCATCATCCACAAATTTGCCTGGCAACCAGTATTCATAACGCATTCCGGCATCGGCAATCAAACCTAAATATTTAAAATGCTCGTTGGCAAACAGCGCACCTTTTGCAGGATACACATGCCACACATCGCTGATGTCGCCCAAGCGATACGATTGCGAAACTTGTCCATTGCCCAACACCAAAGGCGCACCAATCCAAGGGCTGGTGATATCAATCCATTGCATGTTTTGTTGTTTGTGTTCAAAACCAAAAGTGATTTTGTGCAAATCATTTCGCGAAAACCAATTGGCTGTACCTTTCAAAGTATATTCTTCATCATAATGGTCGTGCCACAAAGTAGCAATGCCACCATTATTATAAAACCCCGAAGCCGCATTGGTAAACACTATCGAGTCATTCGGGTTAAATGTTTTGGTTGGAAAAGTATTAATACTGCTAGGCGATAATTCTTGATTCACCTCGTCAGGTCGCCATGGTCGCCCGTTTGCATCGGTTCGCAAATGAACGAATAATCTTGAAAACGACAATTTGTAACTAAATTGTTTGCTCAACAATTGAAACCAACTAAGGGTTTCTAAATTGGTATCATGGGTATAAGTATTAGCATTATCGGGCTCTTGAGCGAATGCGTATTGATAACCTGGCGCAAATTGCACATCATTTCCAGTAATCCGCAACATGTTTACATCCTGATTTACGGTGAGTGATTTTACATAACTAAACGACAATTTTTTCTTCGGCGAAAAATCGTAATTAAGCTTCAAACTGGCTGCCCAGTTGTTGTTTTGCCTTGGCGAAATATAATTTTGCGGATACAATGAACTGGTAACTTGGTCGGCTGGTGTGTGATAATAATCATCGGTTAAAATACTTTTGAAAGTGGTAAACACCCGTAATTTATTTTTCACCTTCGGCAATATTTTTATTGCACCACCCAAATTTAATTCGTTGATACTTTGGTTCAAATAGCCATTCCACTTGTGGTTCAGCCCCATATCATCTTGTTTGTGTGTAAAATTCACTTCCAATTTATCTTTACCAGTTCTTGTTTCAGCATTCACAATGCCTGCTGTGGCATCGCCATATTCTACACCAATTCCACCTGTGGTAATTTCTACATTTTCCATTGCATTCGTTCCCAAGTCAATACCAAAGCCAGTTCCAGCCAATGGGTCGGTGGCTGAAACACCATCAATATAAAAACCAGTTTCGTAAGTTCGTCCACCACGAATGTGAATCCCTTCGCTGTTTTGAATAATGCCAGTTTGACTGTTTAAAATGTTTTGAATGTTTTTTACGGGCGAAGATTCGATGACATCTTTACCAATATTTTTCTGTGTTTTGCCATTGTCATATTCCTGCAAAGGCTTATCACCAATGATTTTTATCTCTTTGCCCGTGATTGCCAAACTGCTTAAAGTGGCATCCATTTGTTTGTTATCACCAGCCAATAATTTGATGCCCGTAAAAATTTGTCGCTCATAACCAACGCTGCTACATTCAATAGTGTATTCGCCAGCAGGCACATTTTCGATTTTATATTTTCCATTCAAATCGGTTTGTGCGCCATACATAGTACCGCTTAAATAAACTTTTGCAGGAAATAAAGGTTGATTGTTTTTGGCATCTAATATTGTTCCAAACACCGATGCCGTCTTGGTTTGAGCATTTGCTACAAAAAAAGTAAACAATAAAAACAGAAGGGTATAGGTTTTCTTCATCAGCCACAAACGTAATTTATTTTCAGCAAAATGAAAATGAAATGTAGATGAAGTTGATGTAAATTTTTTCGCTTGTTAATCGCATGTTAAGCATTTGTTTATAATTTGCATTGCTCTAATTTTGCGTAAAACAAAACATTCCAAAAACTATGCAGTATAAAAGAATTATCACCTCATTTTTTCTTTTCTCATTTTTCCTATTCTCAAAAAATTTATTGGCGCAAGATGCTTACAACATTACGGTAAGAATTAAAGATTATAAAGAGAAATCTTGCTATTTGGCTAATTATTACGGCGACAAAAAGTATATTCACGATACGGTTAAAATCACTACCCCTGGCGAACCCATTGTATTTAAAGGCAAGGAGAAATTAAAACAAGGTATTTATTTAGTGGTGTTGCCTTCGATGAAATATTTTGAAATTATCATTGGCGATAATCAAAAATTTGAAATTGAAACTGATACCATTGATTTTGTGAATCACATGAAAGTGAAAAATTCAGATGACAATACTTTGTTTTTAGAATATTTAAAATACACCTCAAAAAAAGGTGTTGAGATGGAACAGTTGAATGCCAAATACAGAATTCAAAAAACAAAAGCTGATTCAATGAAAGTGGCTGCTGAAATGCAAAAAGATGATAGCTTGGTATCAGCTTATCGAAAAACATTCAGCCAAAAATATCCTAAAAGTTTGTTGGCAAATGTTTTCAAAGCCATGCCCGAACCCACAGTACCACGAGGTTTGGTGCAACCACAAAGTTATTATTACTTCAAAAATCATTACTTCGATAATTTCGATTTCAGTGATGAACGATTATTATACACTCCAATTTTTCATGCAAAAATTGATAAGTATTTAAATCAATTAACGCCCCAACATCCTGATTCTATCAATATTTCAGCTGACTTTTTAGTAGGTAAATCACGAGCCAATAAAGAAGTGTTTAAATGGATGGTTTGGTATTTGGCAAACACTTATGAGCAATCAAAAATTATGGGCATGGAAGCCGTGTTTGTGCATGTAGCTAAAGAATATTATTGCAAAGGTGAAGCGTTTTGGATTGATTCAGCCAAGTTGAAAAAGATTTGCGAACGTGCTACACACTTAGAAAAGATTTTGATTGGCGCAACAATCCCCAACATGATTTTAGAAGATAGCAGCTTGCGTAGTTATTACACTTACGATTTAATGGCGAAAGACAAATACACTATTTTATGGTTTTGGAATAGCGGTTGCGGACATTGCCAAAAGGAAACACCAGAATTATACAAAGTGTATCAAAAGATTCATGAAACAGAAAAAGTAGGATTAATCACTATTACCGAAGAACGATTGGGCGGCAAAGAAGAACCCGAAATGAAGCGTTGGAAAAAATATTTGATTGACCACCCGATGGATTGGTACAACTTGAGAGATGCTAATAATTACTACGATTTCAAAGATATGTTTGATGTATATGCTACACCAAAACTATTTATTATAGATAGCAAAACACATAAAATTGTAGCCAAAATGATTGGTGTTGAACAAGTGGAAGAAGTGATTGGGCAATTAAACAAAGTTGAAAAATCAAACCAAGACCACAACCTAAAAGGAAAATAAATTTTGTTCTGCCGAACAAGATGACATTCAATTTGTTTCATTTAAAAATTAAACCAAAACATATTTTATGCAAATTCAAGTAGGGCAACAAGCACCTGATTTCAGTTTATTTGATTCAGACAAAAAAGAGGTAAAATTGAGCGATTACAAAGGCAAAAAAGTATTGCTACTTTTTGTGCCAGTAGCATTTTCGGGTACTTGTACCAAAGAATTTTGCAGTATTCGCGATGGCATTAGCCAATACAACAACGCTAATGCAGTTGTGTTAGGAATAAGCTGCGATGCAGTTTTCACGTTGGCAAAATGGAAAGAACAAGAAGGGTTGAACTTTACTTTGTTAAGTGATTTCAATAAAGAAGTTACAGCTACTTACGGCGTTGCTTATGAAAAAGGAGTTTTTCCATTTGGCATGTTTGGTCATAGCCGCCGCAGTGCATTTGTGATTGATGAAAATGGTGTAGTGAAGTATGCCGAAGTATTAGCATCGGCAGGTGATTTGCCTAACTTTGAAGCTATCAATGCAGTGTTGTAGTAATTGTTGATTAAAAAAAATCCCGAAACATAATTTATGCTTCGGGATTTTTTTTGCCATCAAATTTATCAATTATTGCTGCACAAATTTTTGATTGAACTGTGAATAAACACCATTTTCTAATTCTATATTGGGTCACGTCAATAGTATTTTTGTTCATATTCAAGTTGACTGACACAACTAAAATACCAGCCACATTAATAATTTGATAAGTCGCAACTGGTAATTAGAATTCTATAAGTAAGCATCAGTTGTTTTTAATACCTTTGCGCACATTTTTAAAAATCATTTTGAAACACATTTTCCGCTTATTGATTTTGTTTTTGCTGCTTGAGCCATCATTGGTTTCGGCGCAGCAAGAAGATGCTTTAATAAAACCTGATGATTTTAATTACGACTTGTTTTATAACATTTTTATAAAAAAAATAAACGACCTCCGTGAAAAACAAAATCGAGATTTGATTTTTAGAAATGAAATTTTGGAAAAAGCTGCCGTTGACCAAAGTGAGTTTATGATGAAAACTAAGAAAACAAACTTAAAAGGCAGCAGCAGAAAAAAGCGCACAACTGGCGACAGGATTAAGTTTTATGGCGGTTCAACACAAGGGCAAGAAGTGGTGCAAACCACCACTATTGGTAAGGATGTGAAAACTTTTTACACGTATAATTTTGTGGTGGATGACTTGATGGCAAAAATTACCAAGTCGAAAAAATATACTGAAATCATTACCAATCCACGAGCTTTTTATGCTGGCATTGGTGCAACATTAGATGCTTCGGGGAAAAAAATTTTTATTTCAGTAGTAATTGGCGGATTAGAATCATTGAACGAAGGAAAAAAATTGCGCCGATTATTAACGCTTCGATACACCACCAAAACTTACGGTGTTGAACGTGGCTCACCCAAAGATTGCCGCAATTGCGAACGCTTTGATGATTACACAGCGCTGCATTCGGGCGTTTCCATTCAAAATGGAAAAGTGTTGTTGGAGTATTCCAACTTGCGAAAATTGAAAAAATTGTTGATGACAAAAGAGGACGGTTTTGCGATTGACATCATTCAGAAATCGCAATACCCTTGTGACACTTTTAATATTTATGATGCGGATAAACAAAACAGAGGAATTTTATTGAAGCCCATTTATCAGCCAGATATTTTAAAGCACAATGAAGAACCCGAACGCTACAATCGTTACAGTGGCTACATCGCAACGCTTCCAAAAAAAGTTTTGAAAAATTTGGGCGACCAATATGAAGTGAATTTAATCATTATTCAGAAAGGGAAATTTTGCAGAAGACTCACCAGAACATTTACTGAAGCGAATCGTACGGATAAAATAAAACCAATTGCGTTATATCCCGATACATTGAAAAAATGTTTGGATTGCGACATCAACGATGATTTTGTTTTGGATTCTACCACCAAATGGTTGAGTTTTAATATTCCATTTGATAAAAATAAATCGGAGTATAAACCCAAAGATTTAGAACCGATTTTACAAGCATTAAACGAACCAAAATATTCTATCAATGAAATTGGAATTGTTGCCTACACCAGCTTAGAAGGCGATTCGGTAAAAAATGCTTTGTTGCAAATCAAACGTGCAAAAACAATTTTACAAGCTTTAGAAAAAATAAATAAAGGCAGCATTATTGGCAATATCGAAACCTTTGATGCTTACGATTTATTCAAACAACAAGTGGGGCAAACCGAAAGATATTTAATGGCTTTAATGCCCAAACAAAAACTGATTGACTCATTAAATAGCAGCAAAAAAATGAGAGAAGATTTTGAAGATTTGCTGCAAGCCGAAAGAGTAACAGTGGTGAAAATGAAAGTAACTTATGCCACTCAAGGCGATGATGAATTGGCATTCGTGGTTCACTCCATTAAAAAAGCAATTGAAACTAATCAGCCTGAAAAAGCCCGCCGATTGCAGGTTTATGCCATTGGCGAAGCTATGAAAGGGAAATATTTGCCAGCAAAATTATTGAGTTTAGATATTCCGATGAAGAAAGAATATTTGAGTTTGCATCTGAATAATTTATTTGTTGAAAGTCGATTTAACTTAGATGATTCCATCACTTATGCGATGACACAAAAGTTGAATGATTTGGAAAAATTAGACCCCGATAATTTATTTATTCGTTACAATAAATTGATTGCATTTGTCAACGCTGGTGTTTTTAAAGACGATAAAAAAATCGAGGAAATTCAAAATAGGATTGAAAGTTTAAGAAAAACAAAGTTGCCAAAAGAAATGATTGATGCCATCAATTTAGAATTTCAATTCAAAATCATTGATGTGTACGATACGCTCGAAACACCTGCTGCTAAAAAGTTTTCGGCTACTGCAATGGATAAAATCAAGAATTTATTTTCGATAAATACCAACGGAAAAAAATGGGAAAATGGTTTGAAATTGGCAGACGTTTTCATTCGTCATAATGATTACAAATACGCCACACAGCTGCTTACGCCATTCATCAGAGAAAGTGATGTAGATGAAAAATTGATATTTACTTACATTTCATGCGCTGCCCGAAATCAAGAGAATTGGTATTCGCCCGATTTCAGATTGGCATTATCAAAAGCCCGTGAATTGAATAGCAAACGTTATTGTTCTTTATTCGCTGACCCATATCTTTCTATACAAGTGTTAGAAAACCCGTTGATAAAAAAAGAATTTTGCAACAACTGCAAGTAAATATTACCATCATTTTTTTATATTTTTGTCATCACTCAAAATAACCAAAACCAAACCAAAATGAGTATTCCAAATTCAGAATTACCAACGCCAAAACGTTCAAACAAAGCTATTTACATAGTTTTCATCGTTTTATTGATTGGTGCAAATATCTATCTGTACTTGAATAATCGTTCTACTAATAATAATTTAGAAACGGTTTCGGGCGAAAAAGAAAAATTAGATTCTACTTACAAACAATTGAATCATGATTATCAAAAAGCATTGGCTGAAATTGAACAATTCAAAGGTGAGAATGCACAATTGGATAGTTTGGTTCGTGTAAAATCATTTGCATTAGATGAGCGTAAAAAAGAGATTCAGCAAATTTTGATGAAGACCAATTTAGATAAAAATGATTTAGCTCGAGCTCGTCAATTAATTGAAGAATTGAAACACGATAAAGATAGAATGGTGATGCAATTTGATTCATTGAAACAAGCATATAGCATACTAAGTGTGAAGTACGATACAGTTTCTAATCACCTTTCTAAAACGCAAAAAAAAGTTGAAAATTTAGAAACAGAAAATCAAAATTTGGCATCGGTTGCAAAAGTGTTACACATCAGTGGAGTGAGTGTGAAAGGCGAAAAAGATAAAGGCAAAGGACAAGAAAAAGAAACTAACAGCGTTCGTCATTTAGACTACTTGCGTATTGCATTTTTGGTTGAAAAAAATACCGTAGTAAGCAGTGGCGCAAATACCATTTATTATCGCATTTCTTCGCCGCAAAATAAATTATTGTACAATCCTAACAAAGGTGGTGGTGCAATGACATCAAAAGAAGATGGCTCTGAAATACGCTACACTGGGAAATTAGACATTGATTACAATAATCAGCGCACACCAATTTCAACCAAATGGATGCCCGATACAAAATTGGAAAAAGGTGATTATCAAATTGAATTTTACAACGCTGGAACAAGTATTGGCGTTGCAAAATTTACTTTGAATAATAGTTTGTTTTAGTAGATTGAAAAGATTTTTGAATCGAAATATTTTATGAATCGCTTAAAAAGTTTTGTTGAATTTCAAGCTTTTGGTGTTTGCACTTGGCTGGCTGAAAAGCTTGGTATTGCTGTAAGCAGAACACGATTGTTTTTCATTTACACTACTTTTCTAACGTTGGGTTCGCCAGTAATTTTCTATTTAATAATTGGGTTTTGGTTGAATCTGAAAAAATATTTTTTGCAAGCCAAACGCAATCCGTTTAAGTATTTGTAATTCTTTATTGAAAGAATCATTCTTCCAATTTATCACCTCGTAATTTTCTAAATCGCTTACGAGCCTCATTCACAAAGGTGCTGCCGGGATATTTTACCATCAAATCTTCATACAATTTTTTGGCTTCGTCTTTTTTGTTCAATCTATTTTCCATCAAATCGGCTTTGGCAAAAAGTGCATCATCGGCTAAAATATCATCGCCAAATTTCAACAAAATGTTGTCGTAAAATTTTATCGCTTCGGCAAATTGCTTTCGTTTTACACAAATTTTTGCTTGAGCAAAATCAATGTTGTCATCCAAATTGCTGTTTTTGAAAACCAATCTACAACTGTCGTAAACTTGCCAAGCATCATCCAATTTATTTTGGAAAGTCAACAAATCAGCCTTGGCAAACATTTTCATGGCGTTGATATTTAACAAACTATCATCACCACTTCCTAAATTTTCAGTAATGAAAATGGATAAATCCAAGGCATCATTCGCAATCACATCGCTGGTGCTGCTTTTCAGCACATCCATTTGCGATTGCGCCCATTCAAAATCACCAAAATAATAACTCCATTTGGCGTTTTTAAATTTTGCCAATTCGCCCAAAGCATCGCCCGGCATGGCTTTGTCAACTTGCGAATATAATAATGTGCTTTCCCATTTATCGCCTTTCATCAAATCGTAATCACCCAAATCTAATTTTGCTTTGTTCATCGAAATCGGATTTAAACTTTGCGATTGCAACAAATCTTTTACAATCAAAATGGCAGTATCTAAATCGTGATAATGCAAGGCTTCTAAATTTGCCAAATCGCAAACTGTGTTAGCGTAAAACAGTTGCCTATTGCCGCCTGCATTAAATTGCTTGATATAATTCAAATACTCCTTTTTCAATTCATTCAAATCATGCAAAGTGTAATTATCGGTGTTGATGATTTTTGCTTTTCGCGATTTTAACAACCAGCTTTTTGCCTGAAAATAAAACGGATAATTCTCGCCCAAATCAGCCACATACTTATATCCTGCGATAGCGGCATCATAAAATTCTTCATCAAATGCAGATTCAGCAATTGGCAAAACTCTTTCGCCACCTTCCTTCAAACGCTTATCAATAGCGATAATTTGAGTGATGGCTTGGTCAAAATCTTTGCGTTGAATGTAGCTCCACACCAACAAATCAATCAGCATTAAATTGTTCGATTCTTTTTGAATTCGCTTGAATAAAAATGTTTGCAAATCAAGCGCAGCATCATCATTGGTGAGATAAGGCTGCAAAATATTTTTCACTTCTTGCACTCTTGTTGGCGATTGGTCGAGTGCATTCAACAGCAATTCCATCATCATTTTCACTTTTCCTTTTTTGCCGTAAATCATTGCCAATTCTAAATCAAAATAATGTGGCGAATTCAAAATTTTATTTCCTTTTTCATACACCATTTCCGATTTATCAATTTGATTCATATCGGCAAACAAACGAGCCAAACGCCTGATGGCATCAGGGTCGGCAGCTAATTGCTTAATCGTGTTGTCGTATTGTTCGTTGGCTTTTTTGGTGTCGCCTTGCAACTCGTAAAGCTTTGCTAAATCAATGGTAAAAGTGAAATCGGTGGGATGATTTTTGAGTTGTTTTTTTATCAGCTTTTCGGCTTTGTCATATTGCTTCAAACTCTCCAACACCTTTAAATATTTTTCGTAAATGGCAGATGCGTTTGGATTTTTTTGAAACATTTTATCGTACAACAAAACTGCTTTTTCAAACTCATTGTTATTGTAGTACGCTTCAGCCAAATCTAAATCATCTTGGCTTTGTGCATGGCTCTGCTGGCTGATTATAGCCATCATCAAAAAAATAAGAAGCGATATTTTTTGTAAAACTTTCATTTACTTTTTTACTTTGAAAATAAATTTTCCTTTCAAAAAAAGTTCAACAATAATAGCCGCCATCAACGCACCAAAACTGTTGGCTGCCACATCCCACCATTCAAAATAACGATGCAAATAGGAGTTGGTAAGCAGTTGAATTATTTCCATCGAAAAGCCAAAACTTGCTGCGATTAAAAATGCCTTTATTGCTGCATTTTTCCATTCATTAAAATACATACTCCACAACAAACAAACCACGAAAATAAAATACATCGTGAAGTGAACCTCTTTATCAGCATTACTTACACCTACTTTTGGAAAAACCATTCCAGGCAAAGTTGACAGCACAAAAACTATGGTTGCCCAAATAATTGCTGGTA
>CAIODY010000048.1 GCA_903857255.1 uncultured bacterium | reverse complement strand
GTTACCATCTCATTAATACACTGATTTACTTTCTTAAATAATCGTGTTGCTACATCGCTTCCTAACACTACCACTGAAGCACCATCATTTACTTCATGAATGCTAAAGCCTCGTCCGTACTGAATTTCATAGCCTGAAACTTTTAAATAATTTTCATCAACTGATATCAAACCAATATTTGGGTTTGTTTTTTTATCGCCATATTCAACTGTAGCAATGCTGTTCACTCTAACTGATAAAGCAACGGTGGCAGGAAATTGAAATTCAGATTTGAATTGTTGTGCTTCATCAAAAGTGATAGCTCGGAACACTTTTGGCTTCTTACCACCTTCGCCCATACGTACAACCATTTCTCTATTACGTATGCTAAAGCTATTCGCACCCATACTCGTAAAACTATCGCTAATACTGCGTTTCATGCCCTCAACGGCAGTAAGAATACCCACCAAAGCAGTGATGCCCAACGCAATAATCACCACGGTTAAAGCTGTTCGGAGCTTAGTAGAAATGATGGTTCGGAAAGCTAATTTTATTTGTTCGATGAAATTCATGAATGCAACAAAGTAAAACAATGTTTTTGAAATTGCTTTTGAGTTGAGCATTTGAAAATTATCTTCGCAAAAAATATTTTAAAATGAAAGGCATTATTCACACTGCAAAGGGAGACATGACAATTGAGTTTTATGAAAAAGATGCACCATTAACTGTTGCCAACTTTGTCAAGCTAGCTAAATCGGGCTATTACGATGGTTTGAAATTTCATCGTGTAATTGCTGATTTTGTAATTCAAGGCGGATGCCCTGATGGAACTGGTGCTGGCGGACCTGGCTATTCCATTCCATGCGAATTAACTGGCAATAATCAATACCACGATAGAGGTGTTTTGAGTATGGCACATCGTGGACCAAACACAGGCGGTTCGCAGTTTTTCATTTGCCACAGTCGCAACAACACATCACATTTAGATAGAAAACATACTTGCTTTGGCAAAGTGATAAATGGCTTAGAAGTAATTGATGCTATTCGTGAAGGCGACGTGATGACCAAGGTTGAGATTACCGAAGATTAAGCAGAATTACTGAATGAATTACGCTTTGTACTTGTTACTGAAAAGGCTTGCCATTGCTATACCTTTGAGTTACAACAAAAACAACAGCGTATGAAACAAAAACTATTCCTCACAGTTTATTCGGCTTTTATGGTTTACACATTTGCTATGCTAATTGTAGTAGATGTGATGAAGTAAAAACTTTTAGCGATTGGAAATAATTTCAACCAAATTGTTTCCAATTTCTTTTTTAAATGAAACCTCATTTTGAATTTGCGGAGCTTTCACTCCACTTTCAATATTCAAATCCCGATTTGTTATTTTAATTGCTTCATCCCAAAGATTTGATTGAATAAAGCTTTCCAATAATCGAGTGCCGCCTTCAACTATTAACGAAAGAATTTTTCTTTTAAATAAAATTTGCATAAAATCGTGCAACCAATTTTCATGGAAATCAATTTTCAAAAATTCTTTCTCATCATTTTTTTCATTTTTAATTTCATTCAAAATTAAAGTTGGAAATTCATCTGCTAACAAAAAATGAGATTTGAGTAATTCATTTCGTTTATCAATCACAATTCTTAAAGGTTGTTTTGAAATTGGAAAATTCCTTGCAGTCAATTTCGGATTATCATGCAAAGCGGTGTTGAAACCCACCATGATAGCGGCTTCTTCGGTTCTCATTTGGTGCATTAAATAATCAACTTCAGAGTTTGAAATTTTTATCGCTTTGAAATTTTCAGCAGCAATAAATCCCTCTGTCGTTTCAGCCCATTTCAAAAAAATATATGGGCGATGTTTTTTGTGAAAAGCAAAAAAACGCTTGTTTAAGTCTTTGCATTCTTCTTCCAAAACTTTTTCAATCACTCCCACTCCATGCGCTGAAAGCCGCTTCACTCCTACTCCATTTACCAATTCATTTTCATCACGGCAACCAATCACCACTTTTTTTATTCCACTTTTCAAAATCAAATCAGTGCATGGTGGCGTTTTTCCGAAGTGATTGCAAGGTTCTAAACTCACATACAACGTACTATCAACAATAAATTTTCGATTAATTTCCGAAACTGAATTGATACAATTTACTTCGGCATGCGCTTCACCAAATTGCTGATGCCACCCTTCACCAATTATTTTATCATCATGCACCAAAACCGCTCCTACCAATGGATTCGGTGCCACAAAACCTTTACCTCTTTCGGCTAATTCAATACATCGAACAATATATTTTTCGTGTTGTTTCATTTAATTGAACGCAAAACAACAAAGAAATTCATCATTGCGAAACAATATGAAAAGATATTTCTTTCTATTTTAGCCATCTGAAAATTTCAAAAAATGATTCAACAAATACTTTTTGTTTTATTGGCTGGGGTGGCAATTTATTTTTTTACAAAAAAAGTGATGAGCATTTGCCGCAATATTTTATTGGGCAAAGATGAACCACTAAATGACCAACCAAAATTGCGTTGGCGCAATATGTTCATTTTTGCATTGGGACAAAAAAAGATGTTCAACAACCCATTGGTGGCTGTTTTGCACTTATTTGTGTATGTTGGTTTTGTGATTATCAACATCGAAATTTTAGAAATTTTCTTAGATGGAATTTTAGGAACACATCGTTTGTTCGCACCAATTTTAGGTTTTACACTTTACTCAATTCTCATTTCATGTTTTGAAATTTTAGCTGTTTTGGTAATTATAGGCTGTGTTATTTTTTTAATCAGAAGAAATATTACAAAAGTAAATCGCTTCACAAAGCCTGAATTGAAAGGTTTTCCATTCCGTGATGCCAATTATATTTTGATTACTGAAATTGTTCTCATGACTTTGTTTTTGATAATGAATATCTGTGATTCAAGCAATTTCACTAACGATACTATTTATGAACATTTTCATTCTTCTCATAAAATCTTCTTTGGGATTTTTTCTTCTCCAATTTCAATTTTATTTAAACTTGATTCTACAAATAATATTACTCTTGAAATCATCGAGCGAACTTGTTGGTGGTTGCACATTGCAGGCATTTTTGCTTTCTTAAATTATTTGCCTTACAGCAAACATTTGCATATCATTTTAGCTTTTCCAAATTCATTTTTTGCTCGATTAAATGTAATCGGTCAAATGGAAAATATGCCTTTGATTCAAAAAGAAGTGGTTTTATCATTTCAACCTGAACGTGCTGCTGAATTTCCGGGCGATGATGCACCCATGAAATTCGGAGCGAAAGATGTGAAAGACTTAAGCTGGAAAAGTTTGATGGATGCTTACAGTTGCAGCGAATGCGGACGATGCACAGCTGCTTGTCCTGCCAATCAAACTGGCAAAAAATTATCACCACGAAAAATCATGATGGATACTCGTGACAGATTGGAAGAAGTGGGCAACAATATTGATAAACATGGAATGGATTTTACCGACAATAAAACATTGTTGGGCGATTATGTTTCGGTGGAAGAATTAAGAGCATGCACCACTTGTAACGCTTGCGTAGAGCAGTGTCCGATATTAATTAGTCCGTTGAATATTATTTTGGAATTGCGCCGAAGTTTGGTGATGGAAGATAGTAATGTGCCTAACGAATGGGCGATGATGTTTGGCAATATGGAAAACAATCAAGCCCCTTGGAAATTTTCAAATGAAGACAGAGCTAATTGGATTAAAGAATAGAACACGGATGACACAGATTGCGACTGATTTTCACAGATTTCAAAATCACGATTATCATAAAAATCAACGTCATCTGTATTCTATAAAATTGAAAATAAAAACAGAACTGGATTAACAAGATTAAATCCGTTTTCATCTTTTAAATCTGTGTCATCCGTGTTCTATAAAAAATAAATTATGGTAAAAATAATGAGTGAAATGTTTGCTGCTGGCGAATCTCCTGAAATTTTATTTTGGGTTGGTTGTGCTGGAAGTTTTGACCAACGAGTGCAACGCATCACTAAATCGTTTGCAGAAATTCTGAATAAAGTAGGTGTTTCATTTGCCATTCTGGGCAGCGAAGAAGCCTGCACTGGCGACCCTGCACGTAGGGCTGGCAACGAGTTTGTGTTTCAAATGTTGGCTTATCAGAATATTCAAACGCTGAATAATTACAACATCAAAAAGATTGTTACTACTTGTCCGCATTGTTTCAATACGTTGAAAAATGAATATTCGGCTTTGGGTGGAAATTATGAAGTCAGCCACCACAGCACATTTCTACAAGAATTAATTGATGCAGGAAAAATAAAAATTAAAGAAGGTGGTTCGATGAAAGGAAAGAAAATTACTTTTCATGATTCGTGCTACTTGGGCAGAGCCAATAATATTTACGAAGCACCGCGAAAAGTTTTGGAAGCATTAGATGCTGATTTAGTAGAAATGAAAAGCTGTCGCAGCAATGGTTTGTGTTGTGGTGCTGGTGGTGCTCAAATGTTTAAAGAAGATGAACCTGGTGATAAGCGAATAAATGTGGCTCGTGCTGAAGAAGCTATTGAAACAGGTGCTTCAACAGTTTCTGCTGCTTGTCCGTTTTGTATGATTATGTGGGAAGATGGCGTAAAACAAAAAAATGCAGAAGCGCAAATTGAGTTGAAAGATATTGCGGAACTGATTGCGGAAAGGATGAGTTGAAGTCAATTTGAAAATGTGTTGATTTGAAAATTTGAAAATGAAAATTCATGAACAAAAACCATTTTTACTTTGCTACTTTAATCGGCATAATACTATCAATTAATCAAGTATTGATGTTGCTATTTTATAAAGATGATTCGTATTTCGGGAATGTTCAAGCAATGTTAATTTGCTTGATAATTCAAATACTTCACTCAATTAGAATGTTTTTTATAGGTTTAAAAAATAGGAGAAAAGTTATAATTTTAATCAGCTTTTATTTCATAGGTCTGTTACTTGATTTTTTGCTTTTTGTTTTTTCATTTTCTGAAATGGATGCCAAAAATATTCCCTTTGCTTTTTTTATGGAACTGCTTTGTATTATTCCAATTTTGCTTTCTGTTTACTTAATCATAATCACTTACTTATTTTCGATTGAGAAAGTGCAGCTAAAAGAAAATCCTGCTTCTCAACAATTTAAGCTGCAATAAAAACAAATGCATTCTATAGAACCTTTTTACAACTGGCTGGATGTTTACGTTTCGGAAGAAGACGAACGCAGTCCTTTTTTCGGGGCTGAACACAGCGAATTTGAATATACCAACACCATTTACAATTATTACGTGCATCCACAGTGGGACCAATTTGGTTCGCCAACTTTATACATGAAAGTATTGTACGCCGATTATGAAAAGCACTTTGTAGTGATGGAATTTTTGGGCGAATGGAACGATGCGATTACCAACGACATCATGTATTTGAAACGTGATATTGCCGATGCTTTTATGGCAAAAGGAATTTACAAATTTGTGTTGCTGGGCGAAAATGTTTTGAATTTTCATTTCAGCGATGATTGTTATTATGAAGAATGGTATGAGGACGTAAACGAGCATGGTGGCTGGATTGCAGGCATCAACTTTCGTGAGCATGTGATGAAAGAAATAAAAAAAGCTGGCATTCCTAACTTTGTAATGTTCACTCATCCTGATGAAGAAATTGAATGGCGCAAACAAAAACCTTTTACTTTTCACAAATTAATTGAGGAGCATTTGATGCCGAAAATGCTGGATTGAGAAACCCTTACTGCATTAAAATTTGACATCGTTCCACTCTGATTCATTAAATCCTAACAAATATTTTCCGTTTCCCAAATGAACCACTGGTCGCTTGATGAGTGATGGATTTTTCATCATCAATTCGATGGCTTTAGCTGGAATTTTTGCAGCCTCTTTTTCTTTTTCGGATAATTTTCTAAAGGTCGTGCCTTTGGTGTTCACCAATTTTTCTAAAGGTAAATGGTACAGCCATTTTTCGATGGTGAGTTTATCAATGCCTTCTACTTTGTAATTGTGAAAATGGTATTTCACTTCATTTTCATCTAAGTATTTAAAGGCTTTTTGCATGGTATCGCAATTTTTGATACCAAAAATAGTGGTGGTTTTCATTTGACAAATATAATGATTGATGTTATCAGTCAGGTTTCCATTATTTTAAAATTGATTTGTAAAATACAAATGAAGATGATTAATTTGCCAACAGATAAAAGTACTTTTCTTTTAAAAAAACTACTGATGCGAATAATTTTTCCACTAATTTTTTCTCTTACATTCCTTTCATCCATTAGCATTGATAAAGAAGCAATAACATCGCAGGCGATTATTGAAAAAATGCTTGCGGAATTGGGCAGCTACAAGGGTGTGCAATTTAAAATGCACAGTATGGAACGATTGAAAGATAATGGCGGCATGAAATCGAATGATATGTTTTCGAAATTGAGGGTGAAACCACATTGCATTTATTCAAAAGTGCTTTCGGGCGATAATGCTGGCACTGAATTGCTATTTGCCGAAGGCGAAAGAAAGAACAAAGTGTTGGTAAATGCTGGCAAATTTATTCCAAATCTGGATTTTTCGCCCTTTGGTAGCACATTGGCTAAAAACCAACACCACACTTTATTGTGCACAGGCTTTGGCACTATTTATAACATCTTGATTGATGCTCATAAAAAAGCAATGGCGATGAAAAAGTTTGAAACCATTTTCAAATACGATGGCGAAGTGGTTTGGAATAATGTAAAATGTTATAAAATGGTAGTGATTGACCCAAACTTCACTTCATCCACTTATACATCTAAAGCTGGGGAAACAATTTTATCTATCAGCAAAAAATTATTGATTCCTGAATATTCGATTTTGGAAATGAATACTGGCATAAAGTATTTTGATGAAGATTTAGGAAACAGAAATTTGAAAGTGCCTTCATCGTATGCCAAAACAACTATTTTGTATATCAACCAACAAAATTTCTATCCTATTTTTCAGCAGGTTTATGATGATAAAGGTTTGTTCGAGCAATATGAATTTTCACAATTGGTTGTAAATCCTGCATACAAACCCGATGAGTTTACAAGTGCTTTTAAAGAATATGGGTTTTGATTTGTAAAAAACAATTTGGTAAATAAAAAAGCGACACAGTTTTCACCATGCCGCTTTCTATTTCTTTTCGTTGGATAAAATTCATCAATGAACTATCATCAATTGCCCTTTAGCAATAATTTGGTTATTGGAATTAATGAGATAGAAATAATTTCCTGCCAACAAATTTTTAGTGTTGATTGTAAAATTACCATCCTTTAAATCATCCATGTTATAAACAGTTCTGCCATAACTATCATATAGCCTCATGCTGGCTGTGTTTGATAAATTGCTGATTGCAATAGTAACCTTTTCGTTGGAAGGATTCGGATAAAGTTTTACCATGCCATAATTCTGCATCATAGTATTAATGCCTGTTGCCGATGAAGGTGCAAATTGGAAAGTATCGCTTCCAGTTCCTACATTAACTCGATAGAAAACATAGTAAGTGCCGCCCAATGTAACGCTATCGCATGAAGTACAATAAACGCCATTATTGTTGGTGGTATGGCAAACATTATAAGTGCCTAAAGCACTGTAATAATGCCAAGGATACTGCGATGTGGAAGTGGTACCATCACCAAAATCCCAATAATTAGTACCCAAACCACTGTAAGCATAGAAATGCAAACTATCAGGATTACCTAAACAATAATAAGCATAGCTCGAATTGCATGGCGGTGGCGGATTACCAACCACAGTAACACTATCGCACCAATAACAATAAGAACTAGTCGATGTTGTAGCTCTCATGCAAACATAATATCTGCCTGCTGCTGCATATTGATGCCATGGATATTGTGTTGATGAATAAGTACCATCACCAAAACTCCAATAGTACGATGCTGCAACAGTGCCTGTTGGATAGAAGTGTACACTATCTTGATTATTCAAAGTATAATGCGAAAAGTGGGTATTACAAGGCGGTGTAATGGCATTGATAATCACACTATCGCACCAATGACATGATGTGCCATTCACATACAAGCAAACATAATAATGACCCGGTGCGCTGTAAACATGCCATGGGGCATGGTTTGTAGAATGTGTACCATCACCAAAATACCAATAATAAGTATTAGTGCCAGTAACTGATGGAACAAAATGAATACTATCAGCATTGCTGCTTAATGAATAATGTGTGAAATGTGCATTACACGGAAGTGCTGAACCTGTTACAATTATGGTGTCGCATTGCGTACAATAAACGCCCGAAGTATTGATGGTTAAGCAAGCGATATAAGTGCCAGGCGCATAAAGATGCCATGGTGCTGCATTTGTAGAACTTGTTCCATCACCGAAATTCCAATAATAATAACTTCCTGAAGTTGTGGTTGGATAAAAATGAACACTATCTGCATTATGTGTATTAGGGTAATGAATAAAATGAGCATTGCAATTGACTGTTCCTAACACTTTCGCACTATCACACCATGAACAAGTAGTTCCTGAATCATTAATGTACAAACAAACATGGTAAGTGCCTGCTGATACATATTGATGCCAAGGACTTGTTGCTGTAGAAGAAGTAGTTCCATCACCAAAACTCCAATAGTAAGATGTTCCAGTTGTAATGTTTGGATAAAAATGAATGCTATCTGCATTGTGTGAATTGGCATAATGAGAAAAATGGGCATTACAATGAATCACATTATTTCCCAACACTTTCACACTATCACACCATGAACAAGTAGTTCCTGAATCATTAATGTATAAGCAAGCATAATAAGTGCCTGCTGATGCATATTGATGCCAAGGACTTGTTGCTGTAGAAGAAGTAGTTCCGTCACCAAAACTCCAATAGTAAGATGTTCCGGTAGTAATGTTTGGATAAAAATGAATACTATCTGCATTATGCGTATTCGGATAATGAATAAAATGGGCATTGCAATGGACTGCATTTCCCAGCACTTTCACACTATCACACCAAGTACACATCGTTCCTGAATCGTTTACATACAAGCATACATGATAAGTGCCACTATGAGCATACTGATGCCAAGGTGAAGAAACAATTGATGAAGGCGAACCATCACCAAAATTCCAATAGTAAGAAATAGCATTGTTTACTGCTGGAGAAAAATGAATGCTATCAGCATTATGTGTGTTAGCGTAATGAGTGAAATGCGAATTGCAATTTACCACAACAGTTTTTATAGTGTCGCATGAAGTACAGTAAGTGCCTGAATCATTTACAGTATGACAAACCACATAACTACCTAACGAAGCATATAAATGCCAAGGTGAAGAAGCTGTGCTGACTGCCGAGCCATCGCCAAAATTCCATGATTGTGAAGTAATGGCTGAATTGGATGAATAGAAATGAACACTGTCTGGATTTATCAAAGCATAATGAGAAAAGGCAGCATTGCATGGATGTGTAAGTGTATGACCTGTAACCTTTACACTATCACACCAAGTACAAACTGTACCCGAATCATTAATATACAAACAAACATAGTAAGTGCCTGCCGAAGCATACAAATGCCAAGGGCTCATTGATGTGCCACTCGGACTTCCATCGCCAAAATTCCAATAGTACGATGTACCTGTGGTAACTGTTGGATAGAAATGAACACTATCCAAATTGTGTGTGTTGGGGTAATGAATAAAATGGGCATTACAATTTACAGCCTTTGTTTGTAATGTCAATGCAAAAGACAATAAGAGTGTTAGAAAAAGAGAAGAAAATACTTTTGTAATGTTTTGCATGATAAATTTTGTTTACGATTGTTGTAAATCTAATCTTAAAAAAGCAAACCACAAGAAATTTGTTGCAAGAAGTTTTCCTTAATAGAAAAAGCATTCCCTTTATTTTTTCTATTCACTTATCGTGTTTTGATTCCTATTTAAAGTAGTTAGTTGTGTGGAATTTTTAAATTTAATGAACAAAAGATTTACTTTTGCGCCTCAAAAAAATTACAAAATGCTTACACTAAATTTATTGCGCAGCGAAACCGAAAAAGTGAAAGAAGGCTTGCGTAAAAAACATTTTGCCGATATTAATTTAGTAGATGAAATATTGGCGATGGATGAAAAACGCCGCCAAATTCAATTACAAAACGATAACTTGTTAGCACAACAAAATGCAGCTGCCAAGCAGATTGGAGGCTTAATGCAAACTGGAAAAAAAGAGGAAGCCGAGCAAATAAAATTGCAAGTAGCCGATTGGAAAAAACAATCGGAGCAATTAAAAATTGATTTAGAAAATACCGAAAAAGCACAACATGATTTGTTGGTGAGGTTGCCGAATATGCCGCATTCATCAGTGCCAAAAGGAAAAACACCTGAAGAAAATGAAGTAGTTTTTCAAGTAGCAACAATTCCTACCTTACCCGAAGATGCTTTGCCACATTGGGAATTAACCACCAAATACAATTTGATTGATTTTGAATTGGGCGTAAAATTAACTGGTGCAGGCTTTCCTGTTTATAAAGGAAAAGGTGCAAAATTGCAACGAGCTTTGATTGCTTATTTTTTAGACAAAGCTATTGAAGCTGGTTATCATGAAGTGATTCCGCCATTGATGGTAAACGCTGCAAGTGGCTATGGCACTGGGCAATTGCCCGATAAAGAAGGGCAAATGTATCACGCCACTATTGATGATTTTTATTTGATTCCTACTGCCGAAGTGCCTGTTACAAATATTTATCGCGATACAATTTTAAAAGAAGAAGATTTTCCAATTAAGATGACGGCTTATACACCATGCTTTAGAAGAGAAGCAGGAAGTTATGGCAAAGACGTGAGAGGATTGAATCGTTTGCATCAATTTGATAAAGTTGAAATTGTACAAATCGAGCATCCCGGAAAAAGCTATCAAACGCTTGATACGATGGTAAAGCACGTAGAAAATTTGTTGCAAGAATTAGAATTACCTTATCGCATTTTGCGCTTGTGTGGCGGCGATATGAGTTTTGCATCGGCACTTACTTTCGATTTTGAAGTGTGGAGTGCAGCACAAAAGCGTTGGTTGGAAGTTAGCTCTACCAGCTGCTTTGAGAGTTTTCAAACCAACAGAATGAAATGCCGATTTAAAGATGCGAATGGTAAAATGCAATTTGCGCATTCGCTGAATGGTAGTGCATTGGCTTTGCCAAGAATTGTAGCTTCGTTATTAGAAAATAACCAAACGCCCGAAGGCATAAAATTGCCAAAGGTATTGTACAAATATTTTAGTGCCGAAATAATCAACTAACTGAAATCTGTTTCATCAGCGGCTTTTCATTTTTACTAATAACCAAAATAGAACTCCCGTTAGAAAGACACAAATTTATTTCACCCTAATCATTTCTTTTAATTTTATTTCTCGTGATGATGTACCAATCATCACCTGAAAATCGCCCGATTCTATAACTTCTTTTCCATCCGCATTCCACATACTCAACATTTGCGGAGTGATTTTAAAGGAAATATTTTTTGTTTCGCCAGCTTTCAAATGTACACGGTTAAAGGCTTTCAACTCCATCACAGGTCGGGCAACAGAAGCCAGCATATCTTTAATATACAACTGAATTACTTCATCGCCATCTTTTGTTCCTGTGTTTTTGATGTTGAAATGTAGGGTAGTGGAATCGGTTTTTTCAAAAGTAGTTTTATCCATTTTCAAATCACTGAAATCGAAAGTGGTATAACTCAACCCGAAGCCAAAAGGAAACAAAGGAAAACCGCTGGAGTTATTGTAATCATCGCCTCTTCCGGTTGGTTGATGATTATAAACTAAAGGCAACTGCCCTTCATTTAATGGAAAAGTAATCGGCAATTTTCCCGAAGGATTATAATCACCAAATAATACAGCAGCCACAGCATTGCCGCCTTCTTCGCCTGGATACCAAGCGTCTATCACCGCCGAAACTTTGCTCAACCAACTGTTCATCGTAATCGCACTGCCACCTGAAAGTATCACCACCACTGGTTTTCCAGTGGCAGCAATTTGTTCTAGCATTTCTTCCTGATGACCTGGCAACGACAATAAAGCCCTGTCTTGAAATTCACCTTCGGTGATGCCTACATCTACAATTGCCACATCACTTTGTTTCACCAAATCAACTGCTTCCTTAATTTTTTGTTGCCAGTTATTCTCCACATCAACATTCCAAATCAGCCTTAATTGTGCATTTCCGGTTGGTTCATAAAATTCAACTTTGATGTGGTAAGTTTTATTCGCTTCAAAATAAAAATCAGTAAGCCTTGTTGAATAAGTTTGTTTTGTCCAATTATCAATCAATAGTTTTCCATCCAAATACAAGCGGAATCCATCATTGCCGTCTAATCCAATTTTATAACTGCCTGTTTTAGGTGATTTTATTTGTCCTTCAAATCGAGCAGAAAAGAAATCGTTTTTTATTTTTTCATCGGGCGATGAAAGTGTGTAATGAAAATTTATTTGCTCCACATTTTTTTCAACCGCAACGTTTCCTTCCAAAGTAAT
>CAIODY010000047.1 GCA_903857255.1 uncultured bacterium | reverse complement strand
GGTGGCTGTTGCACAACTAACCTGCTCGTCCTCGTTTGTAGCCGAGCCAAGAGCGCAGGAAACGAGGATGTAAGCGGCAAATCGTTTTAAACGATAAAACCTACTTATCCTCGTTGGCTCAACTCAAAGCCAACGCACCTGCTGGCGCAAGTCTGAAGCGTATGCCAAGCGTATAGCCGACTTGTGCCAAACACAAGCACAAGTTCGCCACCGCACAAAAGCTAAGCTGCAAACTTGCGCTAGCATTGCATTGCTTGGTTCAAAAAAATAAACAAAACAAAAAGGCGATGAAGTTCATCGCCTTTTTTTATGCTTCGAGAATAAAATCATCTAGAAAAATGATTTCTAGAAAAATTTATTTTCCACTTCTCCACATTTCCTGCTTAATCTCATTTCTCAAAGCCATTTGTATGAATTACATTTGCGCCCTCAAAACAGATATTGTTCTAAACAATTCCTGCTTAAATTCGTTTCTAAATCACAAAATCTTACATCATTAATGAATCATTTATTCCCTGACCAATTTCAAAATCGTCATATCGGTATTAACCATGATGATGAGTTTCAAATGCTGCAAACCATTGGTATCAAAACCGTTGACAAACTAATTGATGAAACTGTTCCAGCATCTATTCGTTTGAAAAAAATACCAAAAGTGGGTGGCACGGCACAAACCGAAATGGAATATTTAGCCGACATAAAATCGGTGGCAGAGAAAAATAAAGTATACAAATCTTACATCGGTTTGGGTTATTACGACACTTTTACACCGAGTGTTATTTTGAGAAATATTTTTGAAAACCCAGGTTGGTACACTCAATACACACCTTATCAAGCCGAAATTGCGCAAGGCAGATTAGAAGCTTTGTTGAATTATCAAACGATGGTTTCTGATTTAACAGGTTTTCCTGTTGCCAATGCCTCGTTGTTAGATGAAGGCACAGCCGCTGCCGAAGCCATGTTGATGTTGTATAACACCAACCACAAAGGTGGTGATGCTTCTGCTAATAAATTTTTTGTGGATGAAAGTTGTTTGCCACAAACTATTGAAGTTTTGAAAACCCGTAGCCATCCTATCAATATTGAAATTGTGATGGGCGATTTCAAAACTGCTGAATTGAATAATTCTTTCTTTGGCGCATTGGTACAATATCCTGCACACGATGGAAAAGTAAATGATTATAAAGCTTTCATCGAAAAGGCACACAGCAATGGTGTTTTGGTGGTGATGGCAACTGATTTATTAGCATTGACATTATTAACGCCACCTGCCGAATTAGGTGCTGAAATTGCGATTGGTTCATCACAAAGATTTGGTGTGCCAATGGGTAATGGTGGTCCTCATGCAGCTTTCTTTGCTACTAAAGATGAATACAAGCGTAGCATTCCGGGGCGTATCATTGGTTTATCGATTGATGCTGCCAACAATCCTGCATTGCGTATGGCTTTGCAAACTCGTGAGCAACATATTCGCCGTGAAAAAGCCACATCAAATATTTGCACAGCGCAAGCTTTATTAGCTATCATGGCTGGCATGTATGCTGTGTATCATGGTGCTGAAGGTTTGAAAGGTATTGCTTACCGAGTGCATACTTACACCAATATTTTAAATGAAACTTTGAAATCGTTGGGTTATGAAACCGATAACGAATTCTATTTCGATACTTTGAAAGTGAATGCTGGTGCTGCTTTTGCCGAAGTGAAAACTTTAGCTGAAAAAGCAAAAATGAATTTCCGTTATGAAGGTGAAATGATTTTTATTGCTTTAGATGAATGCACTTCGGAAAGTGATTTGGAAGATATCTGCAAAGTATTTGCAAAAGCAAAAAATCAAAAAGTGAGCAAACTGAATTGGAAAAAATGGTTGCACGATAACAACGCATTTTCAATTCAGGAAAATTTGAGAAGAACTTCTTCTTTCTTAACTCACAAAATATTCAACACACATCGCAGCGAAAGCCAGATGATGCGTTACATCAAATCGTTGGAGAATAAAGATTTGAGTTTAACAACATCCATGATTTCATTAGGAAGTTGTACGATGAAGTTAAATGCAGCTTCAGAAATGATTCCTGTAAGCTGGCCTGAATTCAGCAAAATTCATCCTTTCGCACCTGCCGAACAAATGGGTGGCTATATCGAAATGATTAAAACCTTAGAAAAATATTTGTGTGATATCACAGGTTTTGCAGCTTGCAGTTTACAACCTAATAGTGGTGCTCAGGGAGAATATGCTGGCTTATTAGTTATCAAAGCTTACCATGATGACCACAACGATAAGCACAGAAATATTGCTTTGATTCCAACATCGGCACATGGCACCAATCCTGCATCAGCAGCTATGTGTGGTATGCAAATCGTTGCAGTAAAATGCGATGAAATGGGGAATATTGACGTAGCAGATTTACGTGAAAAAGCTACACAACATGCAGCCAATCTGGCTTGTTTGATGGTTACCTATCCTTCAACACATGGTGTGTTTGAAGAAAGCATCATTGAAATTTGTCAAATTATTCATGATAATGGCGGCTTGGTTTATATGGATGGCGCAAACATGAATGCTCAAGTGGGTTTAACATCGCCAGCCACAATTGGTGCTGATGTGAACCATATCAATTTACATAAAACCTTTGCCATACCGCATGGTGGCGGCGGTCCAGGTATGGGACCAATTTGTTGCAACGAAAAATTAGCACCGTATTTACCAAAACATATTTACCAAAACACAGGCGGCGAAAAAGGCACAACGGCTGTAAGTGCTGCACCTTGGGGCTCTGCAAGTATTTTGTTGATTAGCTATGCTTACATAAAAATGTTGGGTAGCGAAGGAATTACCAACGCTACAAAATATGCAATACTCAATGCCAACTACATGAAAACCCGATTGGCAAAGCATTATGATGTATTGTATGCAGGCAACAAAGGCAGAGTAGCACACGAATTCATTTTAGATTGTCGTCCGTTTAAAGCCATTGGTGTTGAAGTAACTGATATTGCAAAACGCTTGATGGACTATGGTTTCCATGCACCAACCGTTTCATTTCCTGTGGCTGGCACATTGATGATTGAACCCACCGAAAGCGAAGACAAAGCTGAATTAGACCGCTTTTGCGATGCATTAATTTCTATCCGTGAAGAAATTAAAAAAGTAGAAAATGCAACATGGAGCCGTGTAGATAATCCATTGAAAAATGCACCCCATACTTTAGCTGCTGTTACGTCAAGTGCTTGGGCGCATAGCTACAGCCGTGAAGAAGCGGCATACCCACAACCATTTGTACGTCATAATAAATTCTGGGCTTCCGTTGCCCGTGTGAATGATACACATGGTGATAGAAACTTAATTTGTACTTGCCCTTCAGTTGAGGAGTTAGCGATGGCATAAATGAAGATTGGCGAACTTTAAAAGTTCGCCAATCTTTAAAATACAGAACCGCTTCAGACGTTAAGTTTGAGGCGGTTCTTTTATTTTTATCTTTGAAGAAATTGTTTTTATGAAAAAATGTAAGTCAATATTTGTTTTAACATTTTTACTTTTTATAGCAAGTAATGTTTTAGCAGAAGGTGCCCCACATATAACCATGGGTGATGTTGTTTTGTGGTTATTCTTATTGATTGTTTATATGCTTGCAGTTGGGGCAAATTTTTGGTTGCTTATTCTTCTTTTTCTTGTACAAGGCAAGTGGATAAAATATTGGTTAGGTATTAGTGCAATTCTCAATTTAATAATGAATGGCTATTTGGCTTATGACCGTTATCGAGTTCGTTTTGAAAAACCTGGTTTTTCTATTTCGGCTGAACAAATTCAATCTGCTAATCAACAATATAATTGGGCATTAATTTGTACTCTCTTTGCAGCTTTGTCAATTTGGATTTTATTTGTACGAATTTGGCAAGACAGGAGAAACAAAAACGGCGAATAAATCCATCCGCCGTTTTTTTATTTTCCGCCTACTACTTTAAAATAATTGTTGAGTGAGTTTAATTCACCATCAGCAATAAATTTTAAAAACTTGCTTTTGCTATTTTCAGTTTGTGCAGTTTCTAAAGCTTCGTAATAAGTCATACGATTAGCTTTATCGCCTTTAATATTGGCAATCACATAACCATGTTGTAGCAAAATTAAATTCATTACCAATCTTGAAGTGCGACCATTGCCATCAATAAATGGATGAATGGTAACTAATCTTTCATGCATTTCGGCAGCTAACAAAACCGGGTGCAACACCTTTTTATTTTTATTGTACCAAATAAAATAATCTTCCATTTGCTTTGGTACTAAAAATGGTTGCGGCGGCAAATGCTTGCTACCCTTTATCATCACTTGCACACTGCGATATTTACCAGCGTTGGCAACATCAATACTTTTCAAAACCAAATGGTGTAATTGCAATAAAATTCTTTCAGTAAAAGCAATTTTTTTTTGCACTAAATCTTTTACCAACTCCACCGCTTCGGCATGGTTAATGGCTTCCAAGTGTTCTCTCATACTTTTACCGGAAATGGTTAAGCCTTCATTTATCACTAAATCAGTTTCACGAAGTGTTAAAGTATTGCCTTCAATTCTGTTGCTTTCAAAAGTATATTCTAATTCAAGTGCCTGAGCAATTCTATAGCTATCAAACTTTCTAAACTTGTTGAGTTTCTTTTTTGCTGCATCAATTCCTTTCAAAAATAGTTTCAACTCATCATCTTGTTTTTCAGCTTTGATTTTTGGCGCAGCTTGATATTGAATTTGCTCTTCTGCCATTTTTAAAATTCCCATTGCATCATCTTCGTGCGCCAATTCATACAAAATTTTTGCACTCAAATAAAGCATGGTCAATTTACTTTCATCCACCGATAAAATTTCAGCTAATTGATGTAATTGGCTACGAGTAGGCTTTCTGCCGCCACTTTCAAATTTACTAACCAATGCTTGGTCAATTTGCAAAGCATGCGCCACTTCACGAACCATCAATCCTTTTTTGATTCGTGCCTCTTTGATAAATGTGTGTAAAATTTCCATTTTATGACTTTTAATTTCATGACAAAATTAGTCATTTTTAAAAATAAAAAAACATTCTTTACGTTTTTTTTACGGCACTGGGTCATAACCATGTGCCCCACCCCATGGATGGCAACGTGCAATCCTTTTACTTGCTAACCAAAAACCTTTCAATGCACCATATTTTTTAATTGCTTGCAAGCTATATTCAGAGCAGGTTGGTGTAAATCGACAGGAAGGTGCAAGCCATGGTGAAATGATTAACTGATAGATTTTTATCAGTAAAATAAATAACCACTCTAAAGGTTTTAAAAGTATTTTCAAAGTTTTATTTTTGAAATTAATTTTACTAAAGCATTTTTTAAATCAGCCTCAATAGCTTGATAAGTCAGTATTTCATTGGTTTGATAAATAATTGCCAGATTGATTTGTTGTTGCTGTTGTTTCGATAAATCTTGCAATTCAGCTCTGTTCAAACGATAAGCCTCTCTTATTTTTCGCTTGATTTTATTTCTATCCACAGCTTTTTTAAATCTTTTTTTTGCTACTGAAATCAACACTTGATTTGTTGTATTTGGCAATTCATTTTTGCATAAATAAATTATTCGCAAGCAACCTTTGTTGATTGATTTCCCATTTTCAAATACTTCGTCCATCAACTTTTTACTACAAAGTTTTTCGCTTTTTTTAAACGCAAATAGATGTGCTATGTTTGAATTTTCGGACATAAAAAAACCGAGGATGAATGTAAGAAATACTCAACCTCGGTTTATGTTTTTATAAAGTTTTATTAACTAAAGCTCCTTATTTGAGGCTCTTTTCGTCAGATACTGTTAATTTTTTTCTGCCTTTTCTTCTACGAGCAGATAACACACGTTGACCATCAGAAGTTGACATTCTTTCACGGAAACCATGTTTCTTTTTACGTTTTTTACTATGAGGTTGAAAAGTCCGTTTCATTACTATTGTTTTTTATTGGGGTGCAAAGATACTGTTTAATTCAAAATTTCAAAATAATTGTTAGAATTTATTGCAAATTAGTAATAACGTAATCTGATAACACCAGCCAACCATTTGCTAAAGCGGATTACTTGTCGAGTGTAGCCATATTCATTATCATACCAAACGTACAACACAGCACTCTTGCCATCTTTGGCGGTGATGGTGGCTTGCGAATCGAAAATAGAAGCACAAGGATTACCAACCATATCGCTGCTCACTAATTCGTTGCTATCCATGTATTGAATTTGTTCTACCAAATCGCCTTGCAATGCGGCTTTACGCATCACTTCGTTTACACTTGCTTTGGTTACATCTTTATTCAATTGCAAATTTAAAATGGCTAACGAAACATTTGGCGTTGGCACACGAACCGCATTGCCAGTGAGTTTACCAGCTAATTGCGGTAAAACTTTAGCGACAGCCTTATCAGCACCGGTTTCGGTAATCACTAAATTCATGGCAGCACTTCTGCCTCGGCGATATTTGCTGTGATAATTATCCAACAAATTTTGGTCGTTGGTATAAGAATGAACGGTTTCGATATGTCCACGAATGACACCAAATTCTTTTTCAATCACCGCCAACACAGGCACAATAGCATTAGTGGTGCAAGATGCAGCACTAAAAATAGTTTCATTGGCATCAAAACTTTCGTGATTAACACCATGCACTATGTTTGGAATATCGCCTTTTGCTGGCGCAGTTAATAAAACTTTGCCTACACCTTTCGATTTTAAATGTTTGCTCAATGCTTCTCTATCTCTCAAAACACCAGTGTTATCAATCAATAACGCATCGTTGATGCCATAGGCTGTATAATCAATTGATGTTGGGTCGCTGGCATTTATCATGTGAATGCGATGCCCATTTACAATCAAACATTTGTTTGGAATATCAGCAATCACAGTGCCTGGGAATGGTCCGTGAACCGAATCGCTTCGCAATAAATCTGCTCGTTTTTCAATATCTTCATCGCTTTTATCACGAGTTACAATGGCTCGTAAACGCAATTGCTGTCCCTTACCTGCTTGTGTAATTAATTCACGAGCAGCAATTCGTCCAATACGACCAAAGCCATACAGAATCACATCTTTTGGATGTAAATCAATTTTATCAGCACCTACAAAATCTTTCATTTTTGAAGCAACAAAACTTGAAACATCATTCTTGAAATTTGCAGCTTCCGCTAACCATTCACTTGCCAATCTTCCTAAATCAATTCGCGATGGTGCTAAATCCAACTTCGCCATTTCTCTAGCAATTGCTAAAATATGGTGGATGTGAATTGGCTGCTGAACCACAGTTCGGCTGTAATGCATCAAGTTCAATAACTCACTGGTGCTGCGGTCTATCAATTGATTGCGAAACAAAATTAGTTCCACTTGTTTATCATACCACAAATTGCCAATGATACCAATTAGCTCTACTGCTGCTTTTTCATCTTCGATATAAATGCTTAGGTTTTTTTCAAAATTTTGCTCCATATAAAATTTGTGTAAATTTTTTAAATTAGGCTGCAAAGGTAAAATTTTGTGGCAGAGTTGAAAATGAAAAACAGAAAAAGTGCTATTACAATTATTTCAACAAACTCAAATTACCCTGAAACGATTTTGTTTCGCCATTTGATTTTGTAATAGCTACCTGGTAAACAAAAACAGAAACAGGCTGCAATACACCATTCAAAGTACCATCCCATGCTGCATTGATGTCAGTTGATTCAAACACTTTTTGTCCCCATCGATTATAAATGAATAGATGAAATGCCGATAATAAACAATTGCTTTGAACTCTGAATTTATCATTGATGCCATCACCGTTTGGTGTAAAAGCCGAAGGAATTGCAATGCCGCAATTTTCACAATCAACATAAGCAATACGAATGGAATCCTCAACAGTGGGGCAAGGTGGATTTTGAATTTGAACACTGTACAAACCTGATACGGTAGCCGTTTTAATGGGTTGATTACTCCAATCATTCCATTGATAAGTGGCTTGTGGGTTTGTTGCGTTTAATACAATCAGCTTATCCGAACATAAAGTAGTATCATTTCCCAATTTAACTTTTGGCATAGCAGCAACAGTTAAATGAACAATGATAACGCTATCGCAGTGGTAAGCAGTTTTGAAGGAATCAACATAAGTGCCTGATTGATTGGTTTTAATGCCATTAGGCAAAGTGTATTGCTGATTATCGCAAATGCTTGGGTTGAATGAAACGGAACTAAATGGATGAACGGCTAAATCGGTAAATACAATACTATCACAACCATTTGCAGCGGTTACAGTATCCGTATAGGTGCCAGCAATATTAGTGGTTTGACCATTAGGCAGTGTGAAAGAATTATTAGAGCAAATACTTACTTGCTGCACCGAAAAACTCAATAATTTCTCTTTTAAATGAACAGTGATGATAGAGTCGCAGCCTAAATAATTAGTAATAGTAACGGTGTAATTGCCAGCAATGTTTGTGCTTTGCCCATTGGGTAAAAGATACGACTTGTTGACACAAAATGAATCGTTGATAACTGCATAAGTTGCTCCAACTTGAGTGAGATAGGTAGTTACAATGCTATCACAGCCTACATGGTTAAATGTAGTATCAATATAAATACCTGGCTGTGTAACTATATTACCGTTAGGTAAAGTATAAGTATGGTTTAGGCAAAACGTAGCATGAATGGTCGCATAACTAACAGGTTTCAAAAACAAGGTTGTGGTAATAATACTATCACAACCTAAATGATTTGTCAGTGTATCAACATAAGTACCTGCATGATTTGCAATTACTCCATTAGGCAAAATATAATTTTGATTATTGCAGATTGAAGCATGAATAGGAGGTTGATGAGTGGTTATTACAGTTAGAATAGTAGTAATAATACTATCACAACCGAAACGATTTTGAAAAGTAACTACATATATTCCTGCTAAATCAACTATTGTTCCATTAGGTAATGTATAAGTTTGGTTACTACAAATAGTAAGATGAACTGTAGTTTGACTAATAGACTTTACTTGTAAAAAGGTGGTGATAATGCTATCACAACCAACAAAGTTTTGCAGAGTATCAATGTAAGTATTGGCTGTATTCACCAATGCTCCTTTGGGTAAAGTATAAGTTTGATTACTGCAAATAGCAGCATTTACCGTAGCTTGGCTGATGGGCTTTATTTGCAAAAAGGTGGTGATGATACTATCGCAACCTAAAAAATTAATTAAAGTATCTTTGTATATATTAGCTGTATTTACAATCGTTCCTTTAGGTAGTATATAAGTTTGATTGCTGCAAATTGAAGCCTGTACAGTGGTTTGACTAATAGGTCGTACTTTTAAAATAGTAGTAATAATACTATCGCAGCCAAAATGATTCATCAAAGTGTCGTTGTAAACGCCAGAGGCATTAACTATAGTTCCTTTTGGCAAAATGTAATATTGATATTGACAAATACTTGCACCAACAGTGTCGTGAAAGACGGGATAGACAATTAATTGTAAAAAAACGATACTGTCGTGAATACCTACATAAGTATTTAAAGTATCTAAGTAAGAACCACTTGCACCATATCCATGCCCATTTGAAAAGGTATATGATTGTCCCTGACAAATAGATACTTTTTGTTTAGCACAATGCAAACTAGATTGCACTTCATTGGCAACAATTTGACAAGGAGAATTTCTAACCACTTTAACAAGAATAATAGAATCGGAATGTGAACCCAATAAAGTATCATGAAGAACTCCAGTAGGTTTTGTAATAGTTTTGATGACGCTACCACTAATAGAATCTTTCCAAGTAAAGGTATAAGAATAAGCCGCTGCCCCAGATGAAACAATAGAAACAATAGTAGTATCAGGACATCGGGTAGAAATAGTGAGGTGCAAAGTTGAATCAGCACAAATGCTTAGTGGATTAATAACTGATACAAAATTATCACCACAAACATAAAGCATTCGATTGGAACTATTATACATCATATCATGTACTTTATTACCTGACTGACCTGAAATGATTAAAGTATCCAAAATCGAAAAAGTACTTCCGTTAAAATGGCACTTTAAAATATTACCATTATCACCACCAATATAAACCTCGTTGCAATTGTTGGTTACAATGCCAGCTTGATGTTTTGGCAAGTAATTTACATCTACTATCAATGGCGCACCCACTGGTGCACCATTGGTGGCATTAAATGCTTTTAAATTATATCCATCGTAATAAAAAAGATATTGGCTGTTTGCAGCTAATACATTAATTCCATTACTTACTCCAAAACCTACAAAAGGTTTGTTATTGCTTTCATTTAAATTATTAAATCCCGTTAGAGTATCCCAAATAACACTTGTATAATTGTTCGTTACTTTATAAATATAGTTATTTGGTGGACCAATTATATCGGCAAAAACTAAGTACGGATACCCATTATTATCAATAACAGCATTAGCAATATCTTGATTTGACAATCCTAATGTAGTTACATTTAGAGTAGTTACAAAACCGCTAGTAGTATCAATAATTCCAAAATTCAAATTCGAATTGATGCCACCTCCCATTCCAATCAATTGACCTGTGCTGCAATTAAATTTCATTTCCCAAATTTCTTGAAATGAAGTGTTAGCTACTGAAACAAAATTATCATAATTACCATTTGCATCTAACCGAATCACTTGTGTTCCCCCAAAATTTGTGCCTTGACTACAATAAGTTTTACTTGTCAATTTATCTACTACAAAATTACCAGCATAGCCACCCCACGACCAAATAATAGAAGGTACAGCTCCTAAAAAAGTCCATAGCAAAGTGCCTGAAGAATTGTATTTGCTCACACAACCGTCATCGCCATACACAAATAAATTACTAAACTTATCAAAATCTACATCATAGCCAATTTCATTCAAGTTAAATGAATTGATAGTGTTTACCCACGGGTCAATAATTATTTTTCCTTTTACATTTGGTGCATCAAAAGTAATAAGGTGGTTAGCCATTTTATATTGCATAGCAATGGCATTACCAGTTTCATCTTTTGCTGTTAAACCTGTTTCAATCAAGGTATCGCATTGGTTGATGAGATAGAGTTGGTTGTTTATTAACTTGGTTTTTAAAGCTTTGTTGGCTGCTGTATATTCAAATTGATATTGTTTCAAAGCGGCTGCCGAAGCAGCTATCACTGTATATTTTATGCCGCCTTTGGGGTGTAGTTCTATCACTATATCAATGCCATTATAAAGATTCTTATAGGTTAGTTTTTTGTAGCCATAGCTGTTTAAATCGGCTGTGCCATAGGTAAAATAGTGATGGCTTTTTTCTTCGGCTATCACTTCCACATTAGGGTTGGCATTGAGCCATTTCATTTCTACCCATTCTTCTTTTCGGTTTTTAAAAGCCTTTGCTCGTTCTATTTCTTCGGCTTCCTCATCTTCTTTTTTGCCTTCTTTTTCTTTTTTAATTTTTGTCATTTTCACCAAATGAAAAGTGAAACCTGTTTTGGTAAAATAAATTTCATCATGGTCTTGCACAGCATATAACACATCTTTCACTTGATGTTGCAGTTGTTTATACTGTCCTTTGTTTTCAATAAAATAATGTGTGCCAAATATACCACCGCGGCTTACCCATCCTTTGCATTTTTGTGCATCAGCCGCAAAAAAGAAGTTGGCAAAAAGCAATATGAATAATATTTTTTTCAAGCGATAACTTTCTCGGACAAATATAAAAAATAGTTCTAGCTTTTAATCCAACTTGTATATGTTTTCCTACTTTTTATCATCATGTTTATTCTAAACATGATGATGGTTGTGGTAAACATAATTAACCAAAAAGAAGATTGGGATATAAGTGAAAAACAAAAAAGGCAACCTAAAAAATTTAAGTTGCCTTTTTTGTTTGTTTATCTTAGCAATGTTACATCGCCTTTGAGTTGTATTATTTTTCCGCCACCACATTCGGCTATGATGTTATAAATATAAGTATCAATTTGCTGTTCAGTGCCTTGATATTTACCGTCCCAACCTTTGCTGTTTTTATCATTAGTTGAGAAAATTAATTGCCCCCAACGGTTATAAATTTCCATGCGAACTAATCTATAAAAATCATCTGGATTCAAAATCATAAAGTAGTCATCAATGCCATCATTATTGAATGGTGTAAAGGCATTAGGCACTAATAATGGTTTGCAATCTTTCACATGCACTACTACCGTGTCGTAATCAGCACAACCCAATGAATTGGTATAAACCAATACATACGATGTGGTGGTAGGTGGTGTAGCAATTGGTAACATTGAGCTTGCATCGTTTAATGTACCACCAGGTGTCCATAGGAATGTTTCACCACCAAAGCTGCTGCTACCATCTAAATGCGCCGAATTGCCTAAGAAAATGGTTTGGTCTTCGCCTGCATTAGCAGTTGGAATAGGATGCACAGTAACTTGTAACGAACCCGAACCAGCGCAATTGTTATAATCAATTACATTCAATGTGATTGATTCATCTTTGCCTGCGGAAAAAGTACTTGTGATGGCTGTTTCACCATAATTATTTTTCCAAACATAGTTTTTGTAAGGAACTTGCGTTGATAATTGCGCTACTTGATTAGCACAAATATCTCTTGGTCCAACAATTACAGGCACAGGATTAGGATTCACCAATACATCGGCATTATATGGCGCACTTTTGCAAATACCATTTTGTGTTACACTCAACGAAACACCACTGGTTGAAATTGCCGTTCCATTATTGCTAAATATTGAAATTGCTTTATCAGTAGTGGTTGATGAATAGTTAGCCGGCGTTCCGTTGTTAAATGTCCAATCTAACTTATGAGATAAGTTTGATAAACTATCTAATTTTCCTGTAAATATAAATGTTACTGTATCACCAGAACATGATGGATTTGGCGTAGCTCTGAATCGTGCATTCGGAATACCATGAACAGTTAATGCCGTTGAATCTAAATTTGAAACGCAACCATTTTGAGTAATTTGTAAATACACCCAAACCAATGTTGTAGAATCAGTCGGTAGATTAATAGCAAATGAATTGGGTCCTGCTCCTGTTAATACAGGTGGTGTAGTAGCCACAGGGTTGCTTGACCAAGCATAACTGGCAGTTGCAAGGTTTTCAGCCGAACTTCCTACAGAACTTTCACTCAAAGTAATTCCAGAACAAACCTCGTTAAGGCTTGCTGTGATAAGTGCAATTGGAATCATGTGAATGGTATCTTGCGAACCAAATGTAGGTGATGTACAACCATCTTGCGTTACTTTTAACGTTATAGTTTTCACTAATGGCGTTGTACTTGTATTTATCCATGAAGCCGTATCAATACTATTGGTTGAATTAGCTCCAAAATAATTAGGATTATTAAAATTCCAAGTATAAGTAACTGCGCCGCCAAAAGAATTTGTAGTTGATGTAGAGGTAGCAATTACTTTCAAACCACTACATTCGGTATATTTATCTAAAATAAAAGAAGCAATTGGAGTTCGGAAAGTATCCAAAGCAATCGTATCTAATTTTGAACAACCTAAAGCATCAGATATGATGACCAAAATGGTATCTTTTCCATTCACCGTTACTGTTGCTGTATCACAAGTTGAACAAGCAATTGGATTACCATGTAAACTTGTCCATTGCCAAGCAACAATTTGGTGTAAGGCAGATGATGAATTAGAAGTTAATTTTACTTTCGTACCTACGCATACTGTATCATTCTTTGAATGAACTGATGAGTAAGATGCTCCAGCATTAACAATTACAGTATCAGATACAGGGCAAGAAGTTGTTCCTAATAATGTAACATAAAACTTAGTAGTAACAAATGGTGCAACTATTGGTGTTGCTGTATCAGCAGTTGAAATAAAAGGATTTGGTGAACTTGGAATAGCAGTCCAGTGAAAATTATAACCACCTACTATAATCGGATAATTACAATAACCTAATTTAATATTCGGCAATAAGGTACTCGTAGTTCCTGTTGTAATATTACAACCTGCTGGTGTAGTTCCATTACCAGCATATAATACACAATTATTTGCGGTAGTAGTCTGTTGAACAACATCAATGCTTGAAAATAAAGTACTTGAATAACAAACCTCAACAATTAAATCACTTTGTCCATCCCAATTATAGGACGAAGTAAATGGAATTGTTTTCCAGCCATTACCTGCCGACATTGTATAATTTGGTGTAGTATAAACTACATAACCATTTGTTGGGAAAGTATTTGAAGATGCACCCCAATAAACTGCATTAGGATTAACACAACTGATTTTAACTGTAAAACCTGGGTAAGGATATGTATTTTGATGGTTAGTTACGTTGAATTGCAATTGATTAATTATCTTAGGTCCTGCGCCCAAAGCAGCTTGCAAGCTTGCAGCAGAATATCTCATAGCCACCCTCGAATTGCCGTAATTATAATTGAACGGTGAATAAGCATTTGATGTATTCGTACCTGTTCCAACTTGAGCAGTCAAAGTAGCTCCACTGCAACCACCAGTTGTATTTGTAGAGCAAGGAACAGGCGTAGTCGGCGGAGGTCCAGTAGCTGAAGCATGTAACACAATATGCTTGCCTGGGCAAATGGTAGTGTCTAACCCAGCATTAACTGTGTTGACAGTTAATACAGTTACTTTAAACGAATCAGGTGTAATACAGCCATTATCATTTGCTACCAAATGATAGGTTGTAGTTACCGTTGGAGAAACTGTAATATTGGTTTGAGCCGAATTATATCCTGCAGGTGTTGATGTCCAAGAGAAAGTTGTTGTGTTTGGAATATTGCCACTGCAAGCTTTTAAAATAACATCTGGTCTATTTGCAGTATAATATCCTAGAAAACCTGAAGTACCATTGCTTGAACTGTAAGGATAATTTGGGTCACAGCCTATTGATTGGTCAGAATATGCGTATGCTGCTAAATTAACACTTGCTGGAACTCCATTTGCAGCAGCAATTGAGGCAACAGTAGAAGAAGCAACATAATCGTTAGATGTGTAACACACAGACCCTGCGTTATAACAAGTTTGAATTAACAAGTTACTAACGCCATCCCAATTATAAGGAGTTTGTAAAACAAAATTATTTATCCCAGATGTAGTGTTATATGCAGTAGTGGTATAAACTGTAGTTAGTGGTGTTGTTACATCTAATGAGTCGCTTCCAGTTCCATGGAAAATAGAATTGTAAGGCACACAAGCCATGTTTATAGTGAAGCCAGCGTATTGACCATTTCCATTGCAACCAGTTTGAGTTCCTTGAGAACTATTCTTAGAAATTACATTCCATGCAATTTCTGATATTGGACCACCTTGAAAACCCAAACTCGTTAATTCACTTGCTAAGACAATCATTTGAAATTTACTTTGTGTCCAAAGCCCATAAAACGGTGTAGGAATAGATGTACTACCAGCATTATTTGAACCAACCGAATAAGTAAGAGGATTTGAGCAAACAATAGAAGAAGCACCACAAGTACTTGGTCTGCCAGATGTTGTAACTGTTGTGTTTTGATTTAAACAAATTGAATCATTCCCAGTTAAAAATACGGAAGGATAAATACCTTTTACATTGATTGTAATTTGATTATGCACCCAACAATCTGTATCATCACCAATTGGCGGTGCCGCCGTCAAACTAATTAATTTAGAACCTGATGAGTTCCATTTTACAACCAAAGGCGTAGATATAGAACTCAAACTACCGCTTACCAATGTTCCACCACTAATAGTCCAAGTGTAAGTTGCATTAGGTATAGAAGCCACAGATGTCCATATAGTAGTAGTATCTGTAGTACCACATATATTATTTTTAGTGAATAAAATTGGCAATGGTGGCTGTAATCTATCAATATGAATTTGATAGCATTGTGTATCCGATTCACAACTAATACTCGATTCTACCACCAAACAAGCGGTATAAGTCCCCAGATTATTATACACATGCGACGGATTTTGGGTAGTATCGGTATTCGGATTCCCGACCCCTGCACTTGGGTCGCCAAAATCCCATTTCCAGTGATTAATGTAAGTGCCAGGTGTAAGCGAAATGGAGCTGTCTCTAAAATGAATAATACTTCCAGCACAATAATGGTCAGGATAACCAAAATTAGAAATTGGTTTAGGTTGTGCCGTTAAATAAGTTGTCATCGTATCAGGACAGCCAAAGCCCTGATAAGGCAAAACCACCAAAATATATTTGGTCGTATCTGTTGGTGCTGGGTTTATGGTATATGTTTGTGTTGTACTTAACAAGGTTGTTCTTGTTGAATCATACCATTTGTAAGTTTGAAACCCATTGGGACCATACAAACCAGCAGTTGGCGAACCTGGACAATAGCCTTGAACGATAACCGGCAACTGACAAGCTGTTGCAAAGTCAATATAGGCATAACCAGAATGCGCCCCACCAGTACAATCACTTGCATCAAATTGTATATAAACAGTATGCCCAGCCAATCCATTCAGACTTATTGTAGAAGGAGTCCATGATTTATAATAAATCGTATCTCCATTATTCTTATCTAAATGAATTGAAGCAGTAAATCCTGGTAATGCGCCACTTTGAGGTTGAACGAAAGTATAGCTAGCGCATTGAATAATTACACTATTATTTGCAGAATCAAATACTTGTGCATGAAAATATGGTTGTTCGTTTGCGGTGTGATAAGTAGAATTTTCCAAAACAATAGCATAATAATATTGTAAAGAAAAATTATTAGCATTAGCAGGAACATGCACAGCATAAACAGCCCGAGCACATACGTTAAGAGCAGTTTCCAATGTATCCCCTAATTGCAAAGAGTAGGTATTTCCAGTAATTGGATTAACAACTGGAAAGCCTCCATAATAATCAGTTCCACTCGTTCTAATCACATGCTGCACACTGTTAGGTCCTGTCGGAGTACCAGGATAGGTAAGAATTGGCGGCATTGATGTATTTACAGTATTTGTGGCACAACTGCCTACATTGCAAATCCAATGATTTAGGTTTCCCTGTTCAAAATCAATATTGGGTGGGCAAAAAGAAGATTGCGCCTTAACAATTATCACTATCGAAATAAGGAAAAAGAGTAAAAATATTTTTTTCATGATAAAATAAATTTAAAACTATCTAAGTAATGTAACGTTTCCTTGTTTTCTTACGATACTGCCTTGCTGACAAATGGCTTCAATAAAGTAAGTGTAAACCCCTAATTCTTGAGGCGTACCATTGTAAGTTCCATCCCAACCTTTGTCATTCAAATCAGCAGTACCAAACACTTTCACACCCCAACGATTATAAATATCAAATCGAGCCAAGCCAATTAATTCTTTTCTGTTGGCTGGGAACAATCTTTCATTTTTACCATCACCATTCGGCGAAAAGGCTGTCGGCATGATAACTTCGGAACAAGCATTAATACAGACAACTATCGAATCCAAATTGTTGCATCCCCTATTATCAGTTATATGTAAAGTATAAAGTGTTGTATTAGGTGGTGTTGCACTAGTTAATGGCACAGAATCATTTCTTAAATTGAAATTAGGTGTCCAATAATAGTGGAAATTAGGAGCAATGTATCCTGAAACCCCAATGTTTACAGTATCACCACGTAAAATACAAGTATCCCTTCCAGCATCAACAAACGGAGGATTCAAAATATTGACAGTAACAGTTCCTACTCCTTGACAGCCATTATTATCTGTGCCTATTACACTATAAACCGTGTTATGTTGTGGATAAACATAAGTAGCTGGCATAGTTGAATTATTTGCTTGCCATACGTAACTATTTGCCCCTTGAGCCCAAATACCAACTCCGCTACCAGGGCAAATTGCCGTATCAGGATGAGCTGTTACAAGAGGATTAGGTAATACATTTACATTAGCCGTAAATGGTGTTGAAGAACAACCATTTTGATTGACAACTAAGGATACATTATAGCTTCCTGATGTATTCCACTTTACCTTATAAGGGGCTAAACCGCTGCCACTCGTTACAATCCCCCCAGACCAATTAAAAGTTGGTACAGCACCGCTTACAGCATTATTTCCGATATAATTTACTGTTGCATTTTCGCCAGCACAAACTGGTGATGTGATGGTAAAATCAGCAGTAGGAATTGGTGTAACTTGAATGGATTGTGTTGTAGTTGTTGAACAAACCCCATCAGAAGCAACCAATGTTACATTTTCAGTGGATACTGCATTTCCTTGAGTTAGCCACAAAATACTATTCGGACCCGAACCAACTAAGTTAACAGGATTGGTGCTTCCAGAAACAGTCCAACTATATCCTGTGCTTGATGAACCATTGCCTGTGTATGTTATTAACACATTTGAACCTGAACAAGCTGATGTTGGATTAAATGTAAAGGTTGATGTTGGCGAAGGTGAAACAAATACAGCCACCGAATCGGGCAATGAAGTACAACCATTTTCAGTTACTGTTAATTTAATAAATTTAGTTCCACCCGGATTCGGAAACACAACGGTTTCATTTACAGGGTTGGTATTGCCAGGTGTAGCCGTTCCGCCATCCCAACTCCAATTCAAAATAGAACCGGCAGGATAGTTTTGTGTAACCTGCACATTTTGCAATGCACAAGTATTAATTGGTGCAACAGCAAAAGTTGCCAAAGGTGTTTGATTAACTGTAACAGGAACAGTAGTGGTTGAACTGCAATTTGCATCTGTAATAGTTAAACCAACATTCTTCAATCCAGCAGTATTCCAATATTCTTGGAACGGTCCTTGCCCAAAACCGCTTGCAGTATTTCCACCAACAAAATTCCATTGGAATACAGCAGAGGCAGTTGTTGTTCCAGTATAAGTGATGGTTGTCAAATTATTTGAACCAGAGCATATTGGATTTGGTGAAACGGTAAATGTTGATGTTGGTGATAAATTAACAGTCAATTGATAACTTGTTGTGGTCGATGTACAGCCATTGGCGGAAACAGTTAACGTAATATTTTTCACACCTGGTGTATTCCAAATAACAGTTGAAGTGCCTGTACCACCACCAGTTTGCAAAATCCCTCCACTCCAATTCCAAACAGGAACAGAGCCTGGTGGTGAAACACCAGTATCAACAATTGTAACTGGAACACCAGTACATACTGGATTTGGCGAAACCGAAAATGTTGATGTTGGCATTTGATTAATATTCACCACCACATTATCAGTTTTTACACACCCCAATCTATCCGTAAAATTAAGTGTATAAGTAGTTGTAACCGTTGGTGATAAAATAGGGCTCGGTATAGATGAACTAAAACCAACAGGTGATGAACTCCAAGAATAATTATATGGTACATAACCACTCACTATCGGATGAGTTTGATAAATACTTCCATTGCATAAAGTGGTATCATTTCCTAAATTAACAGAAGCAGAATTATCAACCACTATTGTAATAGAATCTTTATTAAAGCAACCAATTGGGTCGGTAACAGTACAAATATAGGTTGTTGTAACTGTTGGTGAAGCAATTGGGCTACCAGATGTAGGTGGAGCAAGTGTATTATTATGTGTCCAAGCATAAGTAAACCCATTAGTAGATGGTGTACAAGTATTAAATATCAACGAAGGACGAGTAGTCGAAAGTCCTATCCCTAAATATCCAGAGGTCATTGAACAACCATTAACACCAGACCCATTTGCATAATCATAAATAACAGAATTAAACGCAGAAGTGGTTTGAGAAACATAATCAGAATTTAATGCCGACCCCGAAAAACAAACTTCTACAATGATATTGCTAACGCCATCCCACATAAAATGGTTTTGAAAATTGATTGGATTATTTCCAATAACAGTTACAAAATTCATTGTACTATAAACCATTGATAAACCAGTAACAAATGTGGAAGATGAGTTAAACTGACTAAGTTGTGAACAACCCATTTTAACAGAAAAGTCATAAAACGGATAATTGCTATTTTTAGAAGTAATTTTAAATGCCAACCCATCAATTTCACCAGCACTAAAATATGGACTTAATTCACTGGCTAAAAATAACATTTGAATTCTGCCAGCAGAATAGGTCCCATTAAATGGAGTAGGGTCATGGGTAATATTAGTATTTCCAGAGCCGACTTGGGAGTTTGTTGGTGTTCCATTACAATACAACACAGTAGTACCGCATTGAACAGGTGCTGGGTCAACACTTAATCTCACACTCGTATTAGGGCATATAGTGTCCTTTGCCGCATTTACTAAAATGTTTGGAGCAACACCGCTTATTAAAACCTGCATTGTATCTGTAAATACACAATGATGAACTGTATCTGTAATTGCATATACATAAGAGGTATTGACTAACACATTTGCAGTTGGGTTATAAATAGAATCAAAATTAAGACCGTTATAGGGATACGATAGCCCATTCAACGAATACCAATGATAGGTGTAGGGAGAAGTGGGGAAATAGGACCCATTCAACTGTGCAATATTATTTTGACAAATGTGAATATCTGCTCCTGCATTAACATTTACAGCTGGAATATTTACATTGACAATAGGATGCAAAACAGTACTTGATACACAGGATAAGGAAGACCAAACCGTGAGTGTTACAGTATAAGTTCCTGTTAGTACATAAGTGTGAGTTGGATTTTGTGATGTGTCGTGTGGAGAACCATCACCGAAATCCCAATCCCACCGTATTATTCGCCCCCAACCTTGTGTGAAAGAGGAATCATAAAACTGACTTGCACTTCGGGCACAAATATTCTGCTGATGAGTAAATGCTGCTGTTGGAGGAGGGATTGCACGTAAAGTATCAATCAACGTATCGTTACAAACAACACCACCAACTGGTGTAACAACCAAATAAATTGGAACCGGGCAAGGATAAGGCGTACAATTTGGATTTATAAGACTATCCGTTGGGGCTTGTAAAATTTGACCATAGCCAATAATTTTATGCGGTGTAACACCACCGTTAATCCATTGGTAAGAATTAAAACCTTGTGGGGCTTGCAATATGGCTGTATCCTGACCAGGACAATAGCCAGTAAAAATATGAAATGGAGTACAACCACAGGGTATATCAATATAAGCATAAGACCAATGCCCACTCAAATTACAATCGCCCGTTGAAAATTTCAATTTAATAACATGACCTACCAAACTTGATAAGTTTACAGCAACTGATGACCAATCAGAATAAAACACCTGTCCAGATAAAGCAGATTGTGTACTCATGTGCCAACCAGGTAAATTAACAACGTTAGTAGAATTAGTATTAGGCGGAAAAGGGAAAATGTTAGATGCACAACTCTGTATAATTGGGGTGGTATATAAATTAGAAGGCGTACCCAAATCAAAAACCTCTAATTCAAGCCTTGAATTCGTACAATAAGTATGTGAAGTACCTCCATTATAAATAATAGAAGCATAATTATAAATCAACGAAGAATTAGATGAACTCACCAAAAAGTTGGTAGTAACACTTTCGGCACTATCATTTGCTACATCGTCTCCAAGTTTTAAAGTATAATTATTAAGGCAACCCGATGGACAAACAACTGGCAAACCACTCCAAGGGTCAGTACCAGAATAATGCAATGTCAACCAATTAGAATATTCAGTTGAAGTTGCTGAACAAACCTGAATTCTACTGTTGGTTAATATTTGAGCATTTTGCCCTAAACTATTGCAGGTATTCAACGGAGTTATTATATTGGCAGGGCTAGGAGGAATGGCACAATTAGCCCCAGTCCCAGGATTACCAGCTGTACAACCAGTACCACTAATTTCAGAAACCCAGCCCGTTAAGTCGCCTGTCTCAAAGCCAATATTTGTTGGGCATTGTGCAAAAACATCAATACTTCCTATACACAAAAATAATGCTACTATGTAAATTATTTTTTTCATTGTTAAAATTTAAAGTTTGTATTTACTTAATTAAACTAATTGTCGGCTGTAGGTATATTAACCAATTGAAACCCGTTATCCTCAAAAATTTTCTTTATTTCCTTACTATTTTTTAAAATAATTTTATCATCAACCTCAATAGCTAACCTATAGGATGAACCGCTTTCTAAGCTTGTTGGAGTCAATTTAATAACGCCACTTAAAGAATGTAAACCATTCCATACTTTTGAAAGATTGGTTGGCTGCCTATCATCAGTCATAAACGAATAAAGCCTAGTATGCCTAATTGTATTATGATTTTGGTCAACAACTTCTATTTTCTTTAAATTTTGATTCTGTGCCAAAACACCCAATGAAAACAAAGTGAAAATTAATGTTAATATTTTTTTCATGGTAATTAAATTATTTAGTTTCTACTGGAATATTACTCAATTCAACACCTGCATTAGTAAAAGCGTTTTTCAATTCAACACTTTTGCTCAACATCATTTTTTCATCGGCATAAATCAAAATTCTTTTCGACATAGTTTCTGCACTTGGGTCAACACGTTGTACACCTTTTGTAGCTAACAAACTTGCTTTCAGTTTTGTAATGTCCATCGGTTGTTGGTCAACTGTTTCAAACACATAAATACGCCAATGGCGAACCGGATTATAAGAACGGTCAATCACCTGCATTTTTTTTGTGCTACTTTTTTGAGCATTAACTACAAACGCCAAAGGCATTAATAACAAAACGAAAACGATTATTTTTTTCATGATTAAAATATTTATTTTTTGATTATTGATTTTAAAACTTGATAACACAAAATTAACTCTATTTCAGTAAAAAGAAAGTACAATTTTTGCAAATTCTACGCACCCACTTTTATCTTAACAAAGTTACATTTCCTTTCAATGTTTTCACATTTCCATTCACATCAGTTGCCACCACTTGAAACACATACACATCTTGAGGTTGCGGCTTTCCTTTATAAGTTCCATCCCAACCTTTTGCCAACAAATCAGTGGTGGAATACAACATTTCGCCCCAACGATTATACACTTCAAATTTATTTAGCGTAACAAATTTTCGATTCAAAATAAAGAAGTAATCATTTGCTCCATCAGCATTTGGACTAAAGGCAGAAGGAACAACTAATTCGGGGCAATCAACCAAATCTATTTTTATCGAATCGGTATTGGTACAACCATGCTTATCGGTGTAAAACACATACACCATATTGTTTTGCCCAGTGGTGTATAATGGGTCGAAACAATCATTGCATGACAAATTTCCAATATTATTTTTCAAATACCAATGTGCACCAACAATAGTATCGTTAGAAAAGAAGCCTAAATGATAAGCACTATTATAACATGGATGTACCGAATCTAACAAAATAATATTCGGCTGCTCTACCACAATAGGTTTGATTTTCAAATCAGATAGACATTGAAAATCTGTTTTGACAGTAAGCAAAGTATAATAAGTACCGGGTTTGTTATAAGTATGCGATGGAAATCTTAAATGACTCGAATCTAATAAACCAGTTCCTTTATCGCCAAATACCCAATTCCAGTGATTCACAGTTGACCATTTATAATTTGATTTACTAGTGTCAATAAAATTAACTGGATAACCGACACAACCTGGAATTGGATTTAGTAGAAAATCAGCAGTTGGCTTGGGGACTGGTCTTAAAGTATCATAAATATCAACTGCACAATTTGATGTACTTGGAAATATAGTAACTCGATAAATCAAGCTATCATGTGGATGCGAAATATAAATAGAATCTTGCCCTACAGCAATAGCAGGTGCACCTGTGTTTAGCGTATCCCAAATATAATTTGCAAATCCCTTTGGTGCATATAAAGTTGCTGATGTATCACCTGGACAATATTTGGTAATAATTTCAAACTTATTACATTCGATATCAATGTAAGCATAACCAAAATGACCTCCTAAAGAGCAGTCGCCGGTGGTAAATTCTATTTCAATATTATGGTTCAAAAGACTCACTAAATTGATAGTAAGTGGAATCCAATTAGAACAACTAACTGGGTCGCCAGCAAAAAGAACTGGACTTGCAAACCAACCAGCAGGAAGATTATTAGCGTCAGGTGTTGGAATAAAAATAGAAGAACAAGTATCCTTGATTTTGTTAGGATAAGGATTTCCAACAGGTCCCAAATCATAGATATTAAATTCTAATCTTGGTTGTGTACAAAAATCATGTCCAGTTTGAGGATTACTCATTACAGCTGCATACCTATAAGTTAAAGAAATTCTATTAGTTACTACAAACTGAATCCTAACACTTTCTGCACTATCATTTACCTCTTCATTCCCAAGTTTTAAAGAAAAATTATTAGCATTCAACATAGTTGGACACACAACTGGTAAACCGCTATAAGGATCAATAGCTGGAACATTCGGATTAGGGACAACAACAACTCGAGTATTTGTTTGAATTTGTGTATTCATTCCTAGTGAAAGACAAGCAGTTAAAGAGGATAAAATATTGGTTGAACTTGGTGGTAAAGAACATGAACCTGAAATAGATGTACCAGGATTGCCAGACACACATGCTGCATCACCACTTATCAAAGTTTCCCAACCAGTTAAATCGCCATTTTCAAAATCAATATTTGGTGGGCATTGAGCAAAAGACTGACCCAGCCCAACAAGAAAAAAAAGAAAGAGCGAAACAAAAAAGCTCCGCAAAATCAGCCGAAAAAAAAATGTTGTTTTCATCAATGGAAAATAAGTTACTTTAAAGTTGAAGCAATGATACGGAAAAACTCGTAGTTGAAGAAATTTTTACAACGCTATTTTCTCACAACTTATCCATAGCTAATTTGATGGAATTAATGTTTTGCAAATTCATGCAATTGAAATGTTTTTTAGGGCAAGCATCAAAACCAATTTTTGAACAGGGGCGACATTTTAAATCATCCACTTCAGCATTAAAAAACAAATCATTTTGCAAATAAGGTTGCATACCAAATTGCGGAATGGTATTGCCCCAAATAGTTACAATCTTTTTTTGAAAAGCGGCTGCAATGTGCATCATGCCTGTATCGTGGGTGATAACTGCATCAGCATATTTAATTATTGCTGCCGATTGATGAATAGAAATTTTACCACAAAAATTTCCCACCAATTTTGTTTTTGATGCAATAAAATTGGCTGCGGCTTCATCTTCTTTTCCACCCAACAACACCACATTTTTTCGCAACGAATTTATCAGTTCTACAATTCTTTCGGGCGGCATTTTTTTGGTGTTGAATTGCCCACCAATGGCAAATGCGATGTAATTATTTTTTGTCGAAAAAACTTTTCCAAAAGCAGCTTCTTCTTCATTCAAAAAAAAATCGAGTTCTCTCCTATCGCCTTTTACACCAAGTGTTTCAACCGTTTTTAAATATCGGTCAACAATATGTTCGCTGGGCAAATGATTGATTTTAAAATTGACCATCAACCATTTTTCGAAATTAATTTTGTTGAAAGAAAATGATTTTCCGTTCACCAATTTTTTGATAAAAAATGTGCGCAAATTGTGATGCAAATCAATAACGAAATCAAAATTTTCTTGTCGCAATTCTTTGATTAAATCGGGTAATGAATTTTCGAGCAAATGAACTTTATCTATGTAAGGATTGTCTTGCAACAGGCTTGCAAAGCGGCTTTTGGTGGCATAATGAATTTCACAACCATTCAATTGTTGTTTCAAACAGCGCACCACTGGTGTTGTTAAAACAATATCGCCGATGGAAGAAAAACGAAGAATCAGAATTTTCATTTTCAAAAAATGAAGGTAGGAAATTTATTTTCCAAATCGCATTTTCCAAACGCCTGAAAATGCTTCATTAAAAATTGCAGTGCTCATTTTCGAGTTGCCTTTTTCTCGGTCTTTAAAAGTGATAGGCACTTCAGCCAGCTTAAATCCTGCTTTCCAAGCTTTGTATTTCATTTCGATTTGGAAAGCATAACCAATGAAATGAATGTCATCCAAATTAATGGTTTCCAAAACTTTTCGTTTGTAACAAATAAATCCAGCAGTGGTATCACGAATGGGAATGCCAGTAATCAAGCGCACATAAATAGATGCGCCTTTGCTCAACAACACTCTATCGGTACTCCAGTTTTCTAATTTTCCACCTTTCACATATCTGCTTCCAACCGCAATATCAGCACCATCTAAGCAACATTTTTTCAGCTCTACTAATTTTTGTGGCGGATGTGAAAAATCGGCATCCATTTCACACAACAAATCAAATCCATTTTGCAAACCCCACTTGAAACCTGCTATGTAAGCCGTTCCCAAGCCTTGTTTACCATTTCGTTCCAATAAAAAAAGGCGATTATTTTGTTGTTGCATTTGCTTCACAATGGCAGCTGTGCCATCGGGCGAACCATCATCTACAATCAACACATGAAAATCCGAATCCAACGCTAATGTAGTGTTGATGATGCTTTCAACGTTTTCTTTTTCGTTGTAAGTGGGAATGATGATGAGTGTTTTGGAAGACAAAATGAATAGTTTTAAGTTACTGGTTTCTTGTTACTGGTAAAATATTTTTGATTTTGGGATTTCAGTTTTTGTATTTTAATTTTCAAATTACCTCATTCTCAAATTTCCAAATTCATTGAGTAATTGAGGCATTGAGCATTATTTCATTTGTTGTTTTATTTCTTTCAATTTCATTTTTGTGTGTAATGGAAAATCGCTCTTCATCACCCAATCATAATATTGCGGTTCGCGGCGCAAAACTTCCACCACTGCTTGGTCTTTATATTTGCCAAAGTTAAAACAGACTTTGTTATTTTTAAAAACTAAACGCCTTGCTACGTCAATAAATTTTCCGTCTTCCGAAATTTTCTCTAAGGAAGCTACATCATTTTTCAACGCATCATATCGCTGCAATTGCCCAAGCAGCACAGCATACGTGGCTTTTACATCTGCCATTGCGCTGTGTGCATTTTTAAGTTCTTGTTCACAATAAAATTTCACAGCAGCTTCTAAATTTCGTGGTTCCATTTTGTGAAAAATGCGTTGCACATCTACACTTTTTCTTTTTTCGATTTCTAAATTAATATCGCAGCGCAACAACTCTTCTACCAACATCGGAATATCAAATCGGTTGCTGTTGAAACCTGCTAAATCGGCATCGCCAATGAAATCAAAAACATCTTTTGCGATGGCAGAAAATGGCGGTTTATCTTTCACCATTTCATCTGTAAAACCATGCACATCGCTGGCTTCTTTCGGAATGGGTTTCATCGGATTTACAACTTGCAAATATTCTTGTGTGCTGCCATCAGCAAGCACTTTGAGCAATGCTATTTCTACAATTTTATCATTTTGGGTATCAATGCCTGTGGTTTCTAAATCAAAAAAAACGATTGGTTTTTCTAAATTTAAAATGAATTTCGTTTCGGGTTTTTGTGAGGCAAATAAATCAGACAATTTTTGAAATTTTGAACAACAAAGAAAACACAAACAAGCAACTTTTTTTAAAAAGATTTCTTAGCAAAAATCAGTGTGGAAAATTGAAATCCGAAACCAAACTATTCTATTACTTTTGCCCCTCAACAATAAATCATTTTCAAAATGAAGAAACTATTTTCTCTTCTTGCCATTGCTTTCATTGCATTTTCTTGCAACTCAAAACAAGCAGCTAACAACACTTCAAACGCTGATGCAAAGTTTGACGCTTACAAAAATCAGTTTGTAGAAAATCTTTGGAAAGTTTATCCGGGTTGGGCTTCCAGTCAGGGTTATCATAAATACGATACTACTTTGATTGTGCCGAATGATGCAGAAAGAAATGTAGAATTAAATTTTGCAAAAGCAAATTTAGATTCGCTGAAGCAATTTGATTTAAACAGTTTATCTAGCAATAATAAAACCGATTATCGCATGATTGAAAATCAATTGAACTCCACTATTTGGAGTATCAATGAAATGAAATCATGGGAATGGAATCCTTCGGAATATAATGTTTGCGGTAGTTTCAGCGAATTGCTGGCTGGTAATTATTTGCCTTTGATGCAACGCATGAATGACATGTGCATTAAAATGAGAACCATTGCAGCTTATTATGAAGCAGCAAAAGCCAATATCAAAAACCCAACTATCGAACATACTCAATTAGCCATTGACCAAAACTTGGGCGGTGTTTCAGTTTTTGAAACTGATTTTATGGATTCATTGAAGAAAATAAATGTGAGTGACGGACAAAAGCAGTTGATGGTTGAAACTGCCAAAGCCGCAGCCAAAGCCGTAAAAGACTATGCTGAATTTTTGAAGAAATTAGATAACAAAACACCAAGAAGTTTCCGTTTAGGAAAAGAACTCTATGCTAAGAAATTTGATTTCGATATTCAATCGAGCTATACGGCTGATGAAATGTATCAGAAAGCGATTGACCACAAAAAAGAATTGCATCAAAAAATGTTTGAGTTATCGAATCAATTATGGAGCAAATACATGGGCAATGCTGCAAAACCAACTGACACTTTGAAATTGATTCGACAAGTGATTGATAAAATTTCTTTAACACACACTTCTCCTGATTCGTTCCAAACTACTATCGAACATCAATTGCCTGAGTTGGTGAAATTCATCAACGATAAAAACCTGATTTACATCGACCCGAAAAAACCTTTGGTGGTGCGTAAAGAACCTGCATACATGGCTGGTGTGGCTGGTGCATCTATATCTGCGCCTGGTCCTTATGATAAAAATGGCAACACTTATTATAATGTGGGTTCGATGAAAAACTGGGACGCAGCAAAAGCTGAAAGCTATTTACGCGAATACAATAAATACATTTTGCAAATCTTGGACATTCACGAAGCCATCCCTGGGCATTATACTCAATTGGTGTATAGCAATCAGTCGCCAAGTATTATAAAAGCTTTGTTTGGTAACAATGCCATGATTGAAGGTTGGGCAGTGTATGGCGAACGCATGATGCTGGAAAGTGGCTATGGTGGCGATGCACCAGAGATGTGGTTGATGTATTACAAATGGAATTTGCGCAGCACTTGCAATACCATTTTAGATAATTCTGTTCACACCAGAAACATGACGAAAGAACAAGCCATGCATTTATTAATGGATGAAGCTTTCCAGCAAAAAACAGAAGCCGAAGGTAAATGGCGCAGAGTATCGGTTACGCAAGTGCAGTTGTGTTGCTACTTTACGGGCTTTACCGAAATTTATGAATTCCGTGAAGCACAAAAGAAAAAGCTGGGCGACAAATTTGATTTGAAAAAATTCCACGAACAATTTTTGAGTTATGGCAGTGCACCTGTGAAGTATATTAATGAGTTGATGGGGAACAATTAGCCAATTTGCTAATCATGGTTCGACAATTTCACCATGACGGTCATCCTGAGCTTGTCGAAGGAACTAAATTTTACAAATTGAAATCATGAACGAAAATCTATTACACGTTTCTGACAAAATAATTGAAAATAAAATCTTCACCATTCGTGGTGTGAAAGTGATGTTGGATAAAGATTTGGCTGCACTTTTCAATGTAGAAACAAAGCGATTGAAAGAACAAGTAAAACGAAACATTGAAAGATTTCCTGAACATTTTATGTTTGAACTCACTGCTTCAGAAAACGAATCTTTAAGGTCGCAAATTGCGACCTTAAAAAGAGGTCAGCATTCAAAGTATTTACCAATAGCGTTTACAGAGCATGGTGTGTTGATGTTATCGAATGTGCTGAAAAGCGAAAGTGCTGTTGAAGTGAGTATTAAAATAATTGAAGTGTTTGTGAAATTAAGAGAAGTGGTTATTGCTAATCATGAATTATTAATCAAGCTGCAAAAAATTGAAAAGCATGTCATCAGCCATAGCCATGGGTTAAAACAACACGATGATGAAATCAAAATCATTTTTGAATTGATTGATGAATTGAGAAAAGATAAACAACAAAAATCAACTAAGCCTAAACCGATTGGTTTTAAGATTGGTAAAAAGTAACTTAATTTGAAGATGAAAAAAATATTTTGCTTACTATTTTGTTTGGTAGGCTTGAATTGCTTTGGGCAAACTGATGAATACTGGAATTTCAGAAAAACTGCATTAGTTTTCAAAAGCAGTGTTGGGGTTATTGACACCAATAACAATAATTGCACTACAGTTACCATAGCTAATTGCCACACTTCTGTTTGTGATACAAGAGGGAATCTATTGTTTTATAGCAATGGCTATAATATTTATGATAAAAATAATAATATCATGCCTAATGGTAATCATTTTAATCACAGCACTTATGGCGATATATACATCAATGGCAATTCGTCTTATCCTGTAAACAAAGGTGCAATTATTATCCCATTTGTAAAAGATACTAACAGATTTTATATGTTTTACAATGATTTGGACTATGAAGAACAGCCAAGTAATAATTTATTACCAAGTAAACTGAGATTGTTAGTAATTGATAAATCATTAAATGGTGGTTTAGGGGATGTTGTCTTTAAGGATTCAACATTATTAGTTGGCGACACTTTAGTTAATGGAAATATTTTTGCTACAAGAAATGCTAATGGTAAAGATTGGTGGGTAATATTAAAAAAATATCATAGCGATAAATACTTTATAATTCCAATTGATTCAAATGGAGTAGGTTCCCCATTTGTTCAACATATTGGAACCGCATATACTGTACCGTATACCTACCCAGCCAGCGGAGATATTTCTATGAACGGTGATAAGTTGGTTTATCTAAATATCAGCTTGAATTATTTAAACGGGCAATTAGATGTTTTGAATTTTGACAGATGTACAGGTACTTTATCTAACCCTAAAACAGAAGTAATTCCTTTTATTTCAAATGGAGACACTCTCTATTGGTGGACTTCCTGTATTTCCCCTAATGGAAGGTTTTTGTATACAACTACTGGGAATCACATGTGGCAATTGGATTTAAATAATAATAATATAATTAATTCGAGAGTAAATGTTGGCGATTGGGATGGTTCACACACACCCTTCGCCAGTTATTTTTACCAAATGAAAAATGCAATTGACAATAAAACTTATGTCAGTTGCTATGGAGGGAATTCTTATATCCATGTTATTAACAAACCCGATTCATTTGGGATGGCTTGCAATTTTGTTCAGAAACAAATTTTTGTTGGAACAATTAATAATGGGCATATAGCGTATGGTTCTTTGCCCAATACACCTAATTACAAACTCGGAGCAATAAATTGCAATATAGGAATTGAAAATGTGAACACAGAAAATGATGAGTTGAATATTTTTCCCAATCCAACCCATTCATCTTTTACTATCAATTTTTCAAATGATTGGAATAATGCTGCCATCAAGATTTTCAATCTAACTGGTCAAATGATTGTTGAAAAACAAAATCAAAACGGAAAACAATTCTCCATTGATTTATCTCATCAATCAGCAGGCATTTATTTTGTTGAAGTACAAACCTCCACCAACATTTACCGCAGCAAAGTGGTGAAGGAATAAAGCTTTTTAGGCTACCTTTGCAAAAGTCAAATAAATAAAATCATGGGACAAATTTATGCCGAATTACAATTAAGCAATGCCGCAAACGCTTCCTTACAAAGCATTGAAGCCAATGCTTTGGTAGATACTGGCGCATTGTTTTTGTGCATCCCCGAGCACATTGCTTTGCAATTAAAATTGACTGAATTTGAAAAACGGGAAGTTACTATTGCAGATGGTAGCAAAAAATTAGTGCCTTATGTTGGTCCGATAAAAGTAAATTATTTAAACAGAATGTGCCTCACAGGTGCATTGGTATTGGGCAACATGGTTTTACTCGGAGCCATTCCAATTGAAGATATGGATTTAATCATTCATCCTGCTCAGTTAAAAATTACGGTAAACCCTAACAACCCGAATATTGCAGGTGCGTTAGTGGTTTAACTTCCTCCAACATTTACCGCAGCAAAGTGGTGAAGGAGTAATTATTTCACTCTATACCAGTTCGTTCCATCGCTTTGCAAAGTGTAAGATGTAGCATTGGCAAGTGTTGTAGAAGTTGAGCCACCAAAAGGAACGTAAGAGCTAATGGTGCAACTGCTTCCTGTATTATTTACTATTGTATAAATTCTTCGTGTAGCAGAACTGGCTGAAGGTAGCGTAACTACTGGTGTTCCGCTTGTTAAAATGACTGTTGAATGTGTTGCGTTTAATGAAATGTTGGTTGAAGTGGTTGTGATACTTGCACCAGTTGAACCCGTTACATCTAAAGTTGAAAGTGGTGAAGATGTTGCTACGCCTACATTTCCACTGCTTTGATTGATGACTGATGAACCAAAATAAGAGGTGGGTGCAGTTACTGAATTTACTGTTGTTGATGCAGTAAAAGCATCAGTATTGATTCCTGTTTGAATAATCGTGATGTAAGCTGTGCCTGCTGTTGTTCCTGCACTTCGGCGCAAACGTAAGCTGGCTGTGCCTCCGTTGACATTTACATCTAAATCAACATCATTGCCGCCATAACTATCCGAGTTAGATGTTGGTGATGCAATTACCCAAGCACCGCCTGTTTGCGAATATTTTATGGCTAACAAATATTTTTTTGAAACTGAAAAACTTCCACTTGGTATTATAACGCTAATGTCTAAAACTCCACCACCATTCGACAATCCAAAACTTCCAATATCAACAGCATCATTCACAGTGGTTGGTACTGTTCTAATTAATCCAATAGTTTTTAAATTGGTTGTTTTGATGTTGCCATTTACTTCTAAAACTTCAGTTGGTGAAGATGTTCCAATGCCCACTTTACCCGATGATGTTGCCCTCATCACTTCAGTATTGTTTGATTTCGTAACTACATCTACTGCATCAGTTGTTCCAATAAAATTTGTCCCTGCTGTTAATCCGGTATTTCCAGTTTGACTCCAATAAGTAATTGCAGCAGCTGGGTTCGAAGTTGTAGTTGGTGCAGTAACAGTATTAATAGTTGTAGAAGCTGTAAATAAATCTGTAACCACACCTTCTTGTTTGATGGTTACATACGCTGTACCTGCTGTGCTGCCTGCTGTTCGGCGAATACGCAAAGAGCAAGTTCCGCCATTTACATTATAATCCATATCAAAATCATTGCCTGAATAGCTTCCTGTATTTTGTGATGGTGTTACTGTTACCCATGTGTTGCTGGTTTGCGAATATTTAACAGGCAAAGCATAATATTTTGAAACAGAAAATCCGCCGCTGGGTACAACAATTGAAATATCTAAAAAACCACCGCCATTAGTAAATGCAAACGAACCAATATCCACTGCATCATTAACAGTTGTAGGAATATTTCTAGTGAAGCCATTAGTACGCAAATTATTCAACTTGATATTTCCATTCACATCCAATACTTCGGCTGGCGATGTAACGCCAATGCCCACTTTGCCGCCGCTGGTTGCTCTCATCACTTCAGTGTTATTAGTTTTAGTAACAAAATCAACTGCATCAGTTGTTCCAATGAAATTGGTAGAAGCCGTAGTACCGCTTGTTCCAATTTGACTCCAATTATTATTCGTTACTGGGTTTGAACTGGTAGATGGTGTTGAGACTGAATTAACTGTAGTAGATGCAGTAAAAGCATCCGTTACTACACCCTGATGTTTGATAGTAACATAAGCAGTTCCAGGTGTGCTACCTACGCTTCTGCGAATGCGTAATGAACAAGTACCGCCATTCACATTGTAATCCATATCAAAATCATTTCCACCATAACTGCCTGAATTAGATGTTGGTGATACAATCACCCATGCGCCGCCAGTTTGTGAATATTTGATAGGCAAGGCATAATATTTCGAAACAGAAAAACCTGATGATGGCACAACGATGGACACATCAATAAATCCACCACCGTTTGAAAAATTAAATGAACCAATATCTACCGCATCATTGATGGTGGTTGGCATCCCACGAGTTACACCATAAGTACGAATGTTGGTTGCACGAATATTTCCATTTACATCTAATGCTTCCGCAGGGCTTGAAGTACCGATGCCTACATTACCTGCGCTGGTAATTCGTATCCTTTCTGTTGCATTGGTTTTAGCAACAAAATCAACTGCGTCAGTTGTTCCAATAAAATTTGTTCCTGCTGTTGAGCCGCTGTTGCCAGTTTTGCTCCAAGCTGTTGAATTTATTGCTGGCGAAATATCTAATGCTGTTGCAGCTGTTCCGTTGACTGTTGTAGTTAAATTTGTTCCAGATAAACTGTTGCTAACTGTGGTTGAACCTGCTGCCAAACCTGAATAAGAAGTGCTCGGTGCTGTTACCGTATTTACTGTGGTTGATGATGTAAAAACATCACTCACCACACCTTGATGTTTGATAGTAACATAAGCCGTACCTACTGTTGAGCCTGTACTTCGGCGAATACGCAAAGACGCTGTTCCGCCATTTACATTCACATCCATATCAAAATCATTGCCGCCATAACTGCCCGAAGTGGTAGTTGGCGTTGCAATATTCCATGCCCCACCCGTTTGCGAATATTTAATGGGCAACGAATAATATTTTGAAACCGAAAAACCTGATGCAGGCACAACAATCGAAATATCGAAAAATGCACCGCCATTCGTCAATGCAAACGAACCTATATCCACAGCGTCATTCACGGTGGTTGGCACAGTTCGAGTGAAACCATAAGTACGAATGTTGGCGGCTTTTATATTTCCATTTACTTCTAATTTTTCACTTGGTGTAGTTGTTCCGATACCAATATTACCGCCACTTGTAGCTCTCATTCGTTCGGTATTGTTGGTAATAATTGGCAAATCCATGTTAGAAGTTGTACCTAAATTTCTTGCAGTTGAAACTGAATTACCACCTGGTATCCAACCCGAACCTTGTGTTGGAACGGCTTGTTGTTTTACAATCCAGTTTGTTCCATCGCTCATTAACATCACCGCCTCATATTGATTACTCATTGCCCAAGTTGAGTTACCATCAATAGTTTGTGATGATGAAGTGGCAATTGTCAAAGTGTAGGTACTTGAATTTTTAATCCAATATTCTCTGCCCGTGCAAGCCGTTGCCGATGGCAAAGTAAAAGTGGTTGCCGCCGAACCATTGAACACTACTGTGTTATCAGAAATGGATAAAGTATAAGCACTTGTTTTTGAAACTACATTGAATGATGCAGAACCTCTTACATCAAGCGTTGAAAGTGGTGATGTAGTACCAATTCCTACTTGTGCATGGCTATAATGCCAAAACAACAATAAGGATAGAATTAATAAGCTAATAAACTTTTTCATTTTGATTCAATAATTAAGATTTCAATTTTGGCTTAATTATCGAAAGCAAATGTGAAAATTTCGTATGATGAGTAGAATCAGTTGTTTGCTGTAAAAGCATCGGTAAATCAACTCATTTTACAAATTTTGATAGAGCATCGAATCCCAATCAATTCAGCAAAAAATAAAAAAGCGACACTGAAAAATCAGTATCGCTTTTCACTGTGGTGTGGGCCGGGGTTGAACCGGCGACACATGGATTTTCAGTCCATTGCTCTACCAACTGAGCTACCGCACCATCTTCTTTTTTTTTAACGGAGTGCAAATGTAGAACGATGTTTTTGATTAAAAAAATTTCAAAGCAAATTTTTTATTAAAACCCAAAATCAGTTCCTAAAGAAAGTGTGATGCCACCTGGTGAAATAAAATGATAGACATTTTTATCAAAGCTTGAAAGTATAACATTGGCAGGGCTTACCACCGAATATTGCTCGGCGTGTAAACCAGCGCAATAACCAAATGCCAAATGAAATCGGTTTTGTTTTTTACCCATTTTCCAATAATGATAAAGCATCAATCCTAATGTTTGTTGCGATGAAAAATTCATAGTAATATCTTGCAACACTTTTCCTTGCTCATCATGCTGCTGTGTTTTAAAATTACTAATGCCTGTTGAATGCGTCAGATTAACTCCCAAAGCCCAGCCTGTTGTATAATTATCAAAATAAGTTTTTGCTTCAAAGCCAAATTTATTGCCCCATGTGCCTTCGCCCAAGCCAACACTAAAAGAAAATTTCGGCAAAGCATATTCTGCATTCAATCCAATTAAACCATTAGGATTATTAATACCAGCACTCAACCCCAGATAAATTTTTTGCGGCGGATACGATGCTTGATTTTTAAAAATCAAATTTTTATCGCCGTTATCATGGCTCGAATTGCTTGGCGAAACACTTTGATTGAGTTGTGCAAAAGCAAAATTCGTGTATATCAAAAATGTAAAGAGAATTATTTTTTTCATATTGTTAGATGTGTTTTGTGAACACTAAAAATAAAAAAGTGTTTCAAATTTCAATACTAAATTTTAAAAGTTTTTTTCTTTTTTTATCTTTGACAATTGTTAAAAATCAATTGAAACCAATGCCAATTTTTAAATTCAGAGTTTTTTTAGAACAAGACGATACTATTTTCAGAGACATAGAAATCAAACCCACTCAATCTTTTGCCGATTTTCATCAAATCATCATCAAAGCTTTTTCATTTGATGGCAAACAAGAAGCTTCATTTTTCACTACCAATGATAATTGGGTAATGCTGAATGAAATTGCCTTAAATAAAAAAGCAAATACTCAATTAATGAGCAAAATATTGATGGCAAGCCTCATTGACGACCCTCATCAAAAATTTATTTATCAATACGATTATGATGCTGAATGGAATTTTTTAATTGAATTGATGACATTTGAAGATGAACTGAAAAAAACTGTTTACCCACGAATTGTGAAAACCGAAGGTGTCTCACCCAAGCAATATGGCGCTCAACCTATTGCTGATAAAGAGGTTGACGGATTTGATGTTGAAGAAAAATACGATGAACACGATGCTGATGAAATGGGTGAAGAAAATGAAACTGCCGAAAGTGATGAGGAATCAGAAGAAAGCGATGAATTTGGTGCAGAAGAATTTGGCAGCGAAGAAGAATTATAATATCCCATGCCTTCAAAACCACTATTGATAGTAATTACAGGACCTACAGCCAGTGGTAAAACCGAATTAGCCATTTCAATTGCTCAACATTTCAACACAGAAATTTTATCAGCCGATAGCCGACAAGTTTATAAAGAAATTTCCATCGGCACAGCCAAACCTACTGCTGATGAGCTTTCGCAAGCTAAGCATCATTTTATAAATCACATTTCAATTCATCAAAATTATGATGTTGGCATTTATCAGCAAGAAGCATTAAATGTTTTAGGGAAAATATTTCAACAAAAAAAAGTGGCTGTAATGGTTGGTGGCACTGGCTTGTACATCAAATCAGTTACAGAAGGATTAGATGAATTTCCTGAAATTGATGCAGCTACAAGAAATTTTGTTCGACAAAATTATCAGCAAAAAGGAATTGAATGGCTGCAAAATGAATTGAAATCGAAAGATGAAATCTATTTTAATCATGTAGATAAAAATAATCCACATCGCCTGACACGGGCTTTGGAAGTGTGTTTGGCGGCAGGCAAACCATTTTCATCTTTTCTTCATCAACAAAAAAAAGAATTGCTTTTTACTGTTTTGAAAATTGCTATTGCTATTAATCGTGAAAAATTATACGAGCGAATAAACCTACGAGTAGAAAAAATGATGCAACTCGGGTTGGAAGAAGAATCTCGAAATGTTTATCCATTCAAGCACCTACAAGCCCTGCAAACAGTAGGTTACAAAGAGTTGTTCGATTATTTTGATAATAAAATTTCAAAAGAAAAAGCGATTGAATTAATTCAACAAAACACCAGAAATTATGCTAAGCGACAACTCACATGGTTAAAGAAAGATGCAACCATTCATTGGCTGCAACCCAATGCTGATGAGATAATTGAGTTTATCAAAACAAAATTGCCATGAGAGAATTTACAGACCAATTAGGCAAAAAAATTGTTTTGCAAAATATTCCTCAACGAGTGATTTCAATCGTGCCATCACAAACAGAATTATTATTTGATGTAGGATTGAGTGATAAAATTATTGGCAGAACAAAATTTTGTATTCACCCAAAACCATTGATAGATAAAGTGCAGAAGGTGGGCGGAACAAAAAATTTAACCATTGATTTAATCCAATCATTACAACCTAATTTGATAATTGCCAACAAGGAAGAAAATGTGAAAGAACAGATTGAAGCGTTAGAAAAAATATGCCCAGTTTGGATAAGCGATATTACCACTATTGATGAGGCTTTGCAGATGATGAGAAGCATTGGCGAAATTTTTGAAGTGCAAAAAAACATTGCTCAATTAATTGAAACTATCGAAAATAATTTTGCTCAATTACAATCATTTGAAAAACAAAAAGTGATTTATTTGATTTGGCAAGAACCTATGATGACCATTGGCGGTGATACTTTTATTCATCAGTTGCTTTCAAAAGCAGGGTTGGTAAATGTTTTCAGCCATCAAAATCGTTATCCTGAAATAACTGATGAGCAAATAATTGCTTCAGATGCTGCACTCATCCTGCTTTCAAGTGAACCTTATCCTTTCACGGAAAAACACAAAACAGCATTTGAAAATAAATTTCCGAATAAAAAAATTGTATTGGTAGATGGTGAAATGTTCAGTTGGTATGGCTCACGAATGAAATTGGCTGCCAACTATTTTTTGCAACTACGAAAAAATAGGATTGGATAACTTGTTCAATTTTTATTGAAATATTATTGCTTAACAACAAACATTTTGCTGCACTTTTGTGTTTAGAAAAATAACGATGAATACGATAACATTTAATTTTGAAGAAAAAGCAAAACAGCCTGTAACGCTCGATTGCCCAAAAGGAGAAAGCATTTTAGAAATTGCTTTACTGAATGATTTAGGCTTGCATCACAACTGTGGCGGCGTATGTGCTTGCAGCACATGCCATATTTATGTGGAAAACGGAATGGATTTTTTGGAAGAATTAAGCGATAAAGAAGAAAATTTTATCGACAGAGCCAAAAGCCCAAAACTCAATAGCCGCTTGGCTTGTCAATGTATTTTATTGCATGACAATAAAAATATTGTGATTACAATTCCGGACCAAGGTTTGTTATTAGGCGATTAAGCATTTGAATTTTATTATCAAAAACGAAATGGATTTCATTTTTAAAATCAACTAACTTTATAGAATGAAATACATTTTATTTTCCTTGTTGTTTTTTGTTGCCACAAAATTTGCTGTAGCTCAAGAGTATGAAAACCCAGTGTTTGAAGCCGATTCGCTGAAAGAAGCCGACAGTTTGCCCAGCTTCACTTTCTACACGGTTAAAGACAGTATTCCGTTTACAAAAAAAATGCTTCGCAAAGGGTTGCCAGTTTTGTTTATTTCATTTAATACTGATTGCGACCACTGTCAACACGAAATAGAAAGTCTCAAAAAAAACATTGATGAATTTAAAGGCGTTCAAATTGTAATGGTTTCGAGGCAAAGCAAAAAAGAAGTTTATACTTTTTACATGGCGAAAAGAATTTACGATTACCCAATCATCATGCTATTTGATGGCAGCAATCAGCTTCATCAATTTTTCGATTTCAATTACATACCCATGATTAGACAGTACAACTCGAAATGGAAACGCATTGCGGCTTTCAACCAACAAGCACCTGTGTTGAGATTGGTCGAAAATTTTAGAAAGAAAAAATGAATCAACCCATAATTATTCTCTAAATGAAAGATTTCAAAAATTATTATTTGCTCAATGCGCCACCCGAAGAAGTTTATTTAGCGCTTACTACTGAAGCTACCATCATGCTTTGGAGCGGCGACAAAGCTGTGATGAGTGATGTGCCTGACACTGAATTTTCGTTATGGGATGAAAACATTGTGGGGCGAAATATTGAATTTGAAAAAGGAAAAAAGATGGTGCAGGAATGGTATTTTGGTGAACAAAATGAACCATCCATCGTAACTATCAAATTGCATCCGCATAAAAAAGGAACATCAGTTGAATTAGTGCATACCAATATTCCAGATGAGGCTTTTGAAGATATTTGTGAAGGTTGGAACGAATTTTATTTTGGTGCATTGATTGATTTTTATGAGGAAGAAATTTAATTGTTTTTCAACAAAATTATTTTAGTTAGCACTACCCTATTCATGTCATCAAAACCCAGCAATAAAAGCGTTATCAGGTTCTTATACCAATTTGTTGCGCCGCATAAAAAAACATTTTTTGTTTCCATTTTCTTAGCCATTTTATTGGCTGCTTTATCGGCTGTAAGACCAATGGTAGCGCAAATTGCCATTGATAAATATGTGATGAAAGCCGATTTTCATCACATCACTTTGATGTGCCTTTTGTTGCTGACTTTATTGCTATCTGAAACCATCAGTCGATACTTTTTTATGTACTTAACCAATGCACTTGGGCAGCAAGTAATTTTAGAATTGCGAAATGTAATTTTCAATACGGTGCTAAATTTTCGTTTACAGTTTTTCGACAAAACACCAGTAGGCACAGTAGTTTCAAGAACTATCAATGATGTAGAAACCATCAACGATGTTTTTTCAGAAGGCATCATTTCTGTATTTGCCGATTTGATTTCCATCATCGCAGTCATCAGTGTGATGTTATATAAAAGTTGGCAACTCACCTTGGTTACACTCACTGTTTTTCCATTGTTATTAATAGCCACTTATTTTTTTAAAGAAGCAGTAAACAAAAGTTATCAAGCCGAACGAACACAAATAGGAAACCTGTATGCCTTTATCCAAGAGCATTTGAGCGGCATGAGCATTATTCAAATGTTTGCATCAGAGCAACGTGAGTTTTATAAATTTCGCCGCATCAATCACGATTTAAAGAAAGCCAACATTGCATCTATTTGGGCTTACAGTGTGTTTTTTCCAGTAGTTGAATTGATTTCAGCCATCGCAACTGCATTGGTTGTTTTTTGGGTTTGCTTGCATTTGTATAATCAAACTGCATCGCCTGGATTGATGGTAGCATTCATCATGTACATTAATTTGTTGTTTCGCCCATTACGTGCTGTTGCTGATAAATTCAATACTTTGCAACGTGGTGTAATTGCAGGCGAACGACTAAAAAATTTATTAGAAGATAATCAAACCATTGATAACAAAGGAAAAATTGACCATAAAAAAACAAATGGGGAAGTTGAATTTAAAAATGTTTCGTTTGAATACATCGAGCATAATCCCGTTTTAAAAAATGTTTCGTTTGAAATTGAATCAGGAAAAAGTTTAGCCATCGTAGGCGCAACAGGTAGCGGAAAAACCACTATCACACAGCTTTTGGCAAGATTTTACGAACATCAAAGCGGTGAAATATTAATTGATAATTTGCCCATCGAAAAATATAAATTGAGTTGCTTACGCCGAAATATTGGTATCGTTTTGCAAGATGTTTTTTTATTCAGCGGTTCAATTTTTGAAAACATTACGCTTTACAACAAAGATATTTCCTTGGCAGAAGTTAGAACCGCAGCCCAATTAATTGGCATTGATGATTTCATTATGCAATTGCCCGATGGCTACGCTCAACAAGTGATGGAACGTGGCACTACATTGAGTTTAGGGCAACGACAATTGATTTCATTTTTACGTGCAATCGTTTACAATCCATCTATTTTGATTTTGGATGAAGCCACTTCTTCTATCGAATCGGAAACAGAAAAATTGGTGCAACAAGCCATCCCCAAATTATTACAAAACAGAACTTCTATTGTGATTGCACATCGTTTATCAACCATTGAAAAGGCTGATAAAATTTTAGTGTTAGATAAAGGGCAAGTGGTTGAAAGTGGCTCACATCAACAGTTATTGGCGCACAAAGGATTTTATTTCAACTTGCTGAATACCACTTTAGCAAAGAAAAATGAAGAAGAAAAAACTGTAACTGTTTAATTTTTTCAAATGTTGCAATTACTAAACACCGAATTTTTTACTCAAAAAAAAATAGAAGTTTGGGTTTTGCGATTAGATAAAATTCATGCGGATTATGGCGGTAATAAAATTTTCAAATTAAAATATCACATCGAAGAAGCTTTGCAAAATGATTGCAAAACCGTTGCTTCTTTTGGCGGACCTTACTCTAATCATCTTGCGGCATTAGCTGCTTACGGAAAATCACATCAGCTTAAAACCATTGGCTGTGTTAGATTTCAAGGCGATTACAAAAAATATCCAACCTTAGTTGCTGCCGAAAAAAATGGCATGCAATTGCAGTTTTTAAACAACAACGATTTTAAAATTGCTCAACAAAAAACAATCAATGAACCTATTGATTGGCACAACAAAATTCATTGGATACCAGCTGGAGGGCATACACAGCTTGGCATTCAAGGTTGTGAAGAAATTTTAGCATTAGATGTTTTAAAAGAAATAAGAGATAAATTCACTCATATTTTTGTGCCAGTTGGTTATGGAACTACATTAGCTGGCATTGCCAATTCAGCATCTGATTCGCAAAAAATATTTGGTATTACAGCTATTAAAAATGGTGAAGAATTAAACGATGAAATCAGCAAAATTACAACCCCAAAAAACTGGCAACTTTTAACGCAATATCATTTTGGTGGATTTGGAAAAGTGAACCAAGAATTGATTGATTTTATGACAAAAATAAAAACTGATTTTGATTTGGAAACTGACCGAATTTATACTTCAAAAATGATATTTTCAATTTTTGATTTGGCGACAAAAAACTTTTTCAATGCTGATGATAAAATTCTTGCCATCCATACTGGTGGCTTGCAAGGAAAAATCAACTTAACTTAATTATTCTTCACCGCTATCACGAATCGTGATTTACCAAACATATCATGTTGGATAATTGCTGAATAATTTTCGCCGAATAAATTTTTAACTTCGTTAGCCAATTCAGCATTTACTTCTAAATAAATTAAGCCTTGTTGTTTCAAATTTTCATCCGCCAATTTTTTAAGTTGGTGATAGAAAATCAAAGGTGTTTGATTGCTAACAAACAAAGCTTCTTGCGGCTCAAACAGCAACACATTTTTATCCATTGATTTCATTTCATCTTCTTTGATGTATGGCGGATTGCTGATGATGAAATCAAATTTTTCGTTGCTTGCAAAATCAAAAAAATCTTGCTGTAAAAAATTAATTTCAACTTGATTTGTCAACGCATTTTCTTTTGCAACGCTTAACGCTTTTTCGCTTTTTTCTAAAGCAAAAATTGTTGCTTTTGGAAATGCTTTTGCCACAGCAATTGCAATGCAACCGCTGCCACTGCAAACATCAATGATTTGAAAGGATGAAATGTTTTTTTCATTGGCAGCTTTGATGAAAAGTAACACTAACTCTTCAGTTTCAGGTCGAGGAATGAGTACATTTTTGTTCACTTTCAATTTGCAGTTCAAAAAAAATGATTCTTCTAAAATGTGCTGCAATGGCTCATTTGCAAGCAATCGAAAAAGACAATTTTGTAATTGTGCAAAATATTTTTGCTGTAAATGGGGTTGATAGAAATCGTTTTTGCTGGGCAAATTTAATGTTTTTTCAAAAGCTAAATTTGTAATTGCGATAGCTTCATCCTTATCATAAATCAAGGATAAAGTTTCGATAAATTGCTGGTAAAAATTAGTCAATGAAAATTATTTTGATAACAGTTGTCGAATCTCTTTCATCTCATCTGTATTCAAATATGGTACGAATATAGGTTCGTTTTCAATTTTATTAAAATCTTTCAAACCGTTTTGCACAGCCATTCTCAAGGTATTGTAAACTTTTGATGGGTTGTTTTCTTTGGCATATAATTCAGCTTGTAAGAAATCACAATCTGAATTTGTTGGGTCAGCCATTTTGTAAATGGTTAAAATTTTTCCAGCTTGGTCAAACAAATTTTGTTGCAGCATTTGATTAGATAAAGAATAACAAGCTAACGATATATAACTCAACAATCTGTCTGTAGTTCCGGTTTTATCACCCAACTTTTGGTTATTGAGTTTTAAAATTTCACGAGCCCAATAATTCACATCGTAGTTGTGCAAGCCTTCTATGTATTGTTGTTGTATGCGTTGTTCATCTTGAATCATTTTTACTTTATCATCACCAAATTTTGCAACTGGAATTTTGTCAATTTCATTATTCAAAAAATAAAATGCCGTTTCAAATGTAGCAGCATCAGGCCATTCATGCTTACCATACCATTCAACGCTATAGTTTTTTATAGTGCTTGGTAAAGGAGAAATTGCAAACTGAACCATTTGACTATAATTCATATCGCGAATGCCAGCAAAACCAAGCATTTGCAGCGAATGGTTACAATTTTGAATAGGCAATGCTGCCCCACAATAAACAACTTTTGAAACATTCTGGAGCTGTAAAGCCGCATTGATTGCTACTTTAGAGCCGCCACTAAACCCACAAAAAACAATTTGCTGCTCATCAATTGAAAATATCTTTGTGGCATCATTTAATAATTCAGAAGCAATATTATATGATTCATTCAAATCCATTCCGTTTTTTGAATCGTTGCTGCCAATTAAAATGCAATGATATTCTTCCGCCAAATTGATATATTTTTCAATCGCAAAAGCACCACTACCATGTGGGTCGAAAAAAAACATGACAGGAAATTTTGCTTTTGAAACATAAGTGGTAGGTAAATAAATTGCGAATGAATGGTCGGAATTGGAAGGCAATTTTATCAGATTAATCAATTTACCCCTTTCGAAATTTGCATCTGTTAATTGTGCAGATGAATTGCTGTTGTCGCTATCTGCTTTGGTGGTTGCGCTTTTGCAAGCCATCAGTGAAGTAATAAAAATTAGGTACACCAAATATTTCATAGCGCAAATTTAATGCTGTTTTACAACCATTTTAGGACAATTATCCACTTTTTGTTTTGGAAATGAAAACAAGTTATCTCAACATTTATTCTTGTTACATTTGCAATCTTAAAAATAATTTTATTCATGAAACAATTTTTCAAAATCGTATTTGGCAGCATGTTTGGCTTTTTGATTGGCGGTGTAATTTTGCTCATTATTTTCTTTGCCATAGTTGCTGGTATTATTGCAGCCACAAAAAAGTCTGAACCAGTTTCAGTTACAGAACATTCTGTTTTAGAAATCGCATTAGATAAGCCCATCGGCGAACGCATGAGTTACAGTGATATTAATTTGTCATCCATCAGCAATTTGAGTGGTTCGAAAAATTTGGGTTTGAAAGAAATTATCGAGAACATTCGCAAAGCAAAAAGCGATAAAAAAATTGTGGGTATTTATCTCGATGCTCGATATGTACAAGCAGGCTGGGCAACGCTTGAAGCGGTGAGGAAAGAGTTGAATGATTTCAAAACTTCAAAAAAATTCATTGTGGCTTATGGAGAAATGATGACCCAAAAAAGTTATTACTTAGCCAGCGTTGCTGATAAAGTTTATTTGAACCCAAAAGGATTGATGGAGTTAGCAGGCTTGAGTATGAACATTACTTTCTTTAAAGGCACGTTGGATAAATTGGGCATTGAACCACAAATATTTTATTGCGGTAAATTCAAAAGCGCAACTGAACCTTTGCGACTAACAAAAATGAGCGATGCTAATCGTTTGCAAACTACTGAATTCATCACCGAATTCTACAATCATTTTATGCAAAATATTGCTACAAACCGAGAAATGAAATTTGAAAAATTAGACAGCATTAGCAAAAATTTATTAGTTCGTCATCCATCAGATGCTTTGAAATACAAGGTGGTAGATGGTTTGAAATACTACGATGAAGTTTTAAATGAATTAAATACTTTGGCTGGTGGAAGCGATAAAAATCCAAAACTGGTAAAAATTGAAGATTACGACAATACGCCATCGGGCATCAAAACGGTGATTTCAAAAAACAAAATTGCAGTGGTGTATGCCGAAGGTGAAATTGTGGATGGGCAAGGTGATGATGAAAATATTGGTGGTGAAAAATTTGCCGAAATCATTCGCAAAATCCGTCAGGATAATAATATTAAAGCCTTGGTACTTCGGGTGAATTCGCCTGGTGGCAGTGCATTTGCCAGCGAAGTGATGTGGAGAGAAATCATGTTGGCAAAACAAAAAATGCATGTGGTAGTGAGCATGGGCGATTATGCTGCCAGCGGTGGTTATTACATCAGTTGCGCTGCCGATTCTATTTTTGCTGAGCCCAATACCCTCACGGGTTCTATCGGTGTTTTCGGTATTTTACCCTGCTTTGAAAATTTCTTGCAAGAGAAATTAGGTGTAACGCATGATGGTGTAAAAACAGGCAAATACAGCGATTTACCGAACCTCACTCGTCATTTAACTGCAGATGAAAAAGAGATTATTCAGGCAGGTGTAGATAGCATTTACAGCGATTTTCTAAATCGTGTAGCACAAGGTCGTCATCATTCAAAAGCAGAAATTGATAGCATTGCACAAGGCAGGGTGTGGAGTGGTGAAATGGCTATCAGCAAAGGTTTGGTTGATAAATTAGGTAATTTAGATGATGCCATTGCTTGTGCTCAACGCTTAGCGAAAATCAGTGATTATACCATTAATCGCTATCCTACTCGTGATTTTACTTGGCAAGAAGTGTTTTATCAATTCAGCGAAAACAAACGTCAAAGTGCTATCAAGGCTGAATTGGGCGAATACTACGATTTGTTTGAGCAGGTGAAAGCCATTAAAAATTGGAAGGGTGTGCAAGCCCGATTGCCTTTTGGGATGAATATTCAGTAAGCAACAAACATTGATAAAAACAAACCCTGACAAGGGCTAAATACATTTTTCCCATAAAGGATTTCGACCACTCCGAGACACCTCTCGTGAAAAACTGCGGAGAGTAAGAGATTCGAACTCTTGATACTCTTTCGAGTATACACACTTTCCAGGCGTGCTCCTTCAACCACTCGGACAACTCTCCAATTTTCGGAGTGCAAATGTAATAGTTTGTAGGTGGATTTAATTGAATTGTAAAGCCAGAAAAAATCTAACTAATTTATCAATGCCATTTCACCAATAAAATCTTTAACCACTTTGCAAAAATGTTTGCGAACTTTGCCGTTAAATATCATCATTCAATGAAAGTTGCCGGATTTACATTTGTTCGTAATGGCGTTAAATTTGATTATCCATTTATCGAAGCAATTCAATCTATTTTGCCAATATGCGATGAATTAATAGTGGCAGTAGGTTATAGCGAAGATGATACCCGAAAAAAAATTGAAGCTATCAATTCACCAAAAATAAAAATCATTGATACTATTTGGGATGATTCACTTCGTGAGGGTGGGCATGTGTTGGCTGTGGAAACCAACAAGGCTTTAGATGCAGTGAGCGCCGATGCCGATTGGTGTTTTTATGTACAAGGCGATGAAGTTTTTCATGAAAATGATTTGCCTAAAATAAAAGCAGCCATGCTCGAACACCTTGATAACAGTAAGGTTCAGGGCTTAGTATTTAAACACATCAATTTTTTTGCCACTTACGATTATGAAGCTGATAGCCGAGGTTGGGTGAAAAATGAAGTGAGGGTAATTAGAAATGATAAACAAATTCGTAGCTGGAAAGATGCCATGAGTTTTAGAAAAAATGGTGCAAAATTAAAATGCACTTTTGTGGATGCCAGTATTTATCACTATGGCTGGGTGAAGCACCCAAAAAAACAATCAGAAAAAAGAAAAGAATTTGACAAACTTTGGCATGATGATAAATACATAAAAGAGCAACATCAAGCCGATGAATTTGATTATTCCACCATTGATTCTTTAACAAAATTCACAGGCTCACATCCTGCTGTGATGAAGGAAAGAATTGAAAAAATGAATTGGCATTTTGATTTTAATCCTAAAAAAATAAAGCCGAGAAAATTGAAACACAAAATTGTTGAAATGCTCGAAAAGATGACTGGGAAAGAGTTGTGGCGATTTAAAAATTATGAATTAGCTTAGTTTTTTCAATTCAAAAAACTCAGTGTAATAATCGATAAATTCGGGCTTACGCAATACCAATTGGTCATCTAACATTTGCAACAAGGGCAAAATAAAAGTAAAATTGCTGTTGTTGATTTTTGTCCAAATGCTCATTCCACGGCTGGGGTGGCGAATCACCTTTTTGTTTTTGGCAATTTTCAAATTGCTCGATGCCAAAACTTCTTGCAAATGTTCAGGTTTGCGGTGTACTTGCAAGTTGCCAGTTTCTTTTCCACTATTGCTCGTATGGTCGAAAATATAAGCACCTCCATTTGGTTTTAAAATTCGTTCAAACTCCTTCAAAGCCTGATGAATAGCCATATCGGGCATTAAACTAAAAACCCAGCAGACATAAATTTTATCTACTGAATTATCAGCCAGTGGAATTTTTTCAGCCGAATGAATAAACTGAACATTGGATGTTTTTTTTTCTTTTGCTAATTTATTAGCAGCATCAATCATTTTATCAGAAATATCTAATCCGATAATTTGCTTGCAATAGTTATTCAATTGAAAAATTAATCTACCAGTGCCACAACCAAATTCAACCACTACATCATTTTTAGTGAGGGGCATATTTTTTTTTATAGCCCATAACGATTGATGATTACGGTAAATATTGGCATGATGCGATTTTACATTAGCATCCAAAACAGCTTCAAATGCTGGTGTTTCGGTAGCTCGGCGATTCATGTCTTTAATCACAGTAGCCACATCAATTTTTGTTTTTTCTTCCATCATAATTGTTGCAAATTTAAAAATCAAAATAAGATTTTGAGGTTTAATTTCAAGTTCGAGTGAATCAAAATATAATTGCACGCCAGTTCTATTAACATGGTATTTTGTTTTTAAAATCAGAATTCAGCAAAATGGTTTTATTTTCACCTCCTCAAATTTTTTAAAAATGAACAAAAAAATCTTTTCTTTAATTATGTCGGCAACTATTGCAACATCATCATTTGCAGGCAACAACTCAAATGAAGTTAAAAAAGAAGCAGGCAGAACTTCTTTCTTTGAAAAATCGGGCTTGGATAACAGCATTAGCCCTGCTGATGATTTCTTTAATTATGCCAATGGCGGATGGTTAAAGTCAGTTAAAATTCCTGATGACCAAAAAGGTTGGGGAAGTTTTATGATTGTGAAAGAAAATAACGTGAATAATTTACACGGCTTAGTGGCTGAATTAGCAGCAAAAAATAATTTACCAAAAGGTTCATTAGAACAAAAAGTGGGTGATTATTTTGCCAGCGGTATGGATACTGTAGCTATTGAAAATGCAGGCGTTTCACCTATCAAACCTGGGTTAGCAAAAATTGATAAAATCAATTCAGTAGATGAAATGCTTAACTATGCTACCATGGAAATGAAAAATGGCGGTGGTGCTTTGTTTGGCTTTTATGTAGGTGCTGATGAAAAAAACAGCAATAGCAACATTGCTAATTTAGTGCAAGCTGAAACCAGTTTACCTGAAAAAAGTTATTATACAGATAGTGATGAAAGAGCAAAAAAAATTAGAGAAGAATTTTTGAAATATGCATCCACTTTGTTTTCGTTGGCTGGCGAAAGCACTGATAAAGCTTCAGTAGATGCACAAACAATTTTGGAAGTTGAAACTAAAATTGCTGCTTCGCACCGCAGCAAAGTTGAATTGAGAGACCCACAAAAAAACTACAATAAATTTTTTGTTAGAGACTTGCCTGTTTTGATTTCAGACAAAATTGAGTGGAACCGAGTGTTTGATAACATTGGTGTAAAGATTGATTCCGTGAATATTGGTCAGCCCGATTATTATAAAGCATTAGGAAATTTATTGACAGCAATTCCTTTAGCCGATTGGAAAACAAAATTAAAATTCAATTATATCAGTGGTCATGCAGGCACATTGAACAAGCCTTTCCGCGATGCACAATTTAATTTTTATTCAAAAACTTTAAACGGACAAAAAGTTGAACAACCACGTTGGAAACAAATGACCAACAGCGTTGATGGCAACTTGGGTGAATTAGCTGGTCAGCTTTATGTGAAAAAATATTTCACTGATAATGCTAAAAAACGTATGGACGAATTGGTTAGTAATATTATTACTGCTTACAAAATTCGTTTGCAAAAATTAGATTGGATGAGCAATGAAACAAAAGCAAAAGCCGAAGAAAAATTAGCTGCTATTATGCGTAAAGTTGGTTATCCATCTAAATGGAAAAACTATGATGATGTAACAATTGATAGAAACAATTACTTCGCTAATCATGAAAGCATTAGCAAACACGAGTTTAATGAAATGATAAAAAAATTAGGCAAGCCAGTTGATAAAACCGAATGGGGAATGACGCCGCCAACTGTGAATGCTTATTACAATCCTTCTTATAATGAAATTGTTTTTCCTGCTGGTATTTTGCAGTTTCCATTCTTTGATGAAAATGCTGATGATGCTATCAATTATGGTGGCATTGGAATGGTTATCGGTCATGAAATCACACATGGTTTCGATGACCAAGGTTGTCAATATGATGCACAAGGCAACATGAAAAATTGGTGGACGAAAGATGATGCTGAAAAATTTGCAGCCAAAACAAAAGGCTTGGTTGACCAATATTCTGCTTGTACTATTTTAGACGGTTTGCATGTAAATGGCGAATTAACATTAGGCGAAAATATTGCCGATTTTGGTGGTATTGCTATTGCTTACGACGCTTATAAAATGACTAAACAAGGTCAAGGCAACGAAAAAATTGATGGTTTCACTGGCGACCAACGTTTCTTCTTAGGCTTTGCACAGGTATGGAGAGTAATTAAACGCGATGAATTGATGCGTATGAGTATCAAAACCGACCCTCATTCACCAGCTATGTATCGTGTGAATGTGCCATTAATGAATTTCGATCCATTTTACAAAGCATTTGGTGTGAAAGAAGGAAATAAAATGTTCCGCAAAAGCGAAGACAGAGCCAGAGTTTGGTAAGCTGAAAATATAATTTAATAATTTAAAAGCCGCTTTGAATAAGTATTTCAAAGCGGCTTTTGTTTTTTTAAGAAGTTTCTTGATTTCTTTTCCATGCCTTGAAATCATCTACCCATTTTTCCAAATCAGTAGCTTGCGAAATAGTAATATCGCCTGATTTTGTTCGGCATAAAGAAGATAGATGTGAGCCGCTGTTCATCGCTTTGCCAAAATCATTTGCTAAGCTACGGACATAAGTGCCGCTGCTGCAAACCACCCGAAAATAAACTATAGGCATTTCTATTTTAGTGATTTCAAATGCTGAAATAGTTACGCTGCGCTTTTTCAATTCCACTTCTTCATTTTTTCGAGCTGCAATGTAAAGCCGCTTCCCATCTTGCTTCACAGCCGAATAAATGGGTGGGTATTGCATTTGTTCGCCTACAAAGGTGAGGGCAGTAGCATGAATTAATTCATTGGTGATGTGTTCGGTAGGGTAAGTTTTATCAATAGGCAATTCTAAATCGAAGCAAGGCGTAGTGCCACCCAAAGTGATAGTACCAATATATTCTTTCGTAGTGGCTTGCAACGATGAAATGGTTTTTGTTTTTTTTCCTGTGGCTAAAATCAAAATGCCCGAAGCTAAGGGGTCGAGTGTACCAGCATGTCCTATTTTTTTGAAGCGAATTGTATTGCGAATTTTTCTCACCACATCAAATGATGACCAACGAGTAGGTTTGTTGATGATAATGATTTCGCCTTCATCAAAAGTGTACATAGCAAATATTTTTTTTGTAGCTGGCGAAGATAAATAGAATATGAACGCTTCTGAAATACGCCTTTGTTATTTTACTGTTTGAAACGAAAAGGTCTTCGTTTTTTTTCTAAACTTAATTCAGTTACCACCAATAAATAACAACAAAATTTTTTGATTGAGATTTAACCAAAATGCACGAGCAACCATCGAGATGAGCAATGTCATCTTTCGCAGCCCTTCCCACTTTTATTTTTGTAGCTTAATAAAAATGAAATCATGAGTTTTAAAACCATCATCGAGCCGTTTAAAATAAAAAGTGTTGAACCAATAAAAGTTACCACAGAAGCAGAACGAAAGAGCTATTTAGCCAACGCTTTTTTTAATCCATTTTTGTTGCAAGCCGACCATGTGATGATTGATTTTTTAACCGATAGCGGCACATCAGCCATGAGCGCAGCACAATGGGCAGGCGTGATGATGGGCGATGAAGCGTATGCTGGTTCACGAAGTTGGTTGCACATGGAACGTGTAGTAAAAGCATTAACGCACTGCGAATTTATTTTGCCCACACATCAAGGCAGAGCTGCAGAAAGAATTTTGTATTCGCATTTGGGCGGCAAAGGAAAAACTTTTATCAGCAATACGCATTTTGATACAACCCGTGCCAACATTGAGTTTTCGGGTGCTGAAGCCATTGACATTCCAATAAAAGAAAGTAAAGTGCCAAGCTTCGATTATCCTTTTAAAGGAAATTTAGATGTAGAAAAATTGGAAAAATTAATTGTTGAAAAAGGCGCAGAAAATATTGCTGCTGTTATTTTAACTGTTACCAACAATAGTGGTGGCGGGCAACCTGTGAGTTTGGCAAATGCAAAAGCAGTGAGTGCTGTTTGTAAAAAACATAGTGTGTTGCTGATTTTAGATTGTTGCCGAGTGGCTGAAAACGCTTATTTCATCAAGCATCGCGAAGAGGAATTTCACAAATTATCGTACTACGAAATTGCACAAGAAATGTTCAAATTATGCGATGGTGCAGTGATGAGTGCAAAGAAAGATGCACTGGTAAACATGGGTGGTTTCTTGGCTTTGAAAGATAAAACGCTGGCTGATGCTTGCAAAAGTTTGCTCATCATCACCGAAGGTTTTGCCACTTATGGCGGATTATCGGGCAGAGATATGGAAGCCATTGCGATTGGTTTGCAAGAAGTTTTTGAACCAGATTATTTAAAATACAGAATTCGCAGTGTAACTTATTTAGGCGAAAAGTTGCATCAGTTGGGTGTTCCATTGATGTTGCCGATTGGTGGTCATGCAGTGTATTTAGATGCACGAGCCATGTATCCGCATATTCCTGTGGAAGAATATCCTGGACAAACTTTAGTTTGTGATTTATATCAGTATGGCGGCATCAGGGCTGTGGAAGTGGGTTCGGTGATGTTTGGAAAATATGATGGCGATAAAAAATTGATTCCTGCACCCAATGATTTGGTGCGATTAGCTATTCCACGAAGAGTTTACACCCAAAGCCACATTGAATATGTGATTGAGGTTTTTCAAAAAATTTTAAACGAAAAAGAAAAATCGAAAGGCTTTTACATTATTGAAGAACCAAAGTTTTTAAGACATTTTACGGCGAAATTTGAGCGGATAGAATAATTGTTTATTCGCCCAAACTTAATTGTTCGCCTTCATTATCTAATTCCAATTCTTTAATTTCTTTTACCGATGAACCTGCCAAACCCTTAATAGAGCTATACATGCCCACTGTGTTTTGCATCACCAACTCAATTTGTTTTTCACGTTCTTTCCAAATTTTTTGAAATGAAACTTTCTCTTTTTCCAAATTAGTTTTCATCGCCGTAAAGCCTTGCACAATGGCTGACACATGATTTACAAATTCGTTGCCCGTTAAATAATCATACAGCATGTGCATTTTATCACCCTTGTTTTCTTGCGATGATTTTGCCATTTCAATTTTCAAAATACCATCGCGAAGCACAGTAGCTAAAGCCCTAGCTTCATTAAAAGAACAAATCCATACCTCATCTTTCAAACCAAACTGCTCCATATCTTTTGGCATCGTTTCGGTTACAATTACCGCCACATCTGCCTTTGCGGTTCGCATATCGGCTTTTAATTTCGTTATCCATTCTTGCTGAAATATTTTTGTGCGCTTGCTTTCGTAAATTATTTTACCACATTCTTTGCCAAAATTGTTTCTTACAATTTGCACACAATCAGCTCCTCGAACACCTTTGCCCACTTCTTCAATCACATCAATTGGGAAAGAAGTTTGCAACAATTTTTCCAACGCCAACTCTTGCACTTCGCCTTGCGATTGCATGCTTCCTTGTTCCACTTTGCGATTCATTTCTTCCAAATTCTTTTGCAGCGTTTGAATCAATAAATCCTTTTCATTCAATTTCATAAACTGACTTTCGGCTTCTTTTTTTCGTGCATTTTCTTCAATCAATTTTCGTTCGCTATCCATTTTTCGTTGCACTTCCAATTCCATCATTTCTTGCTTTTCTTGTAGCTCTTGCGTTTTTTTGCGCATCTCCAATTCTAATTGCATAGCGGCTTTCAGTCGTTCATCTTTTTTTGCATTGTCTTCTTGCAATGCTTTTAGTTGTTCTTCGTTTTCCGATTTCAGTTCTTTCTCAATCGCAATTTTTTGCTTTTCCTTTTCTTCGTTCAATTTCTTTTGAATGATGGCAAATTCATTTTGTTTTAGCTCGGCCAATTTTCTTTTTTCTTCTTCCAATTCTTTTTCACGAATGGCATTTTGTTGCTCATAATTCTTTTTAAACTCAACAAATTTTTGGTTCAATTCTAATTTTACTTTATCCTCAACAGCTTTCTCAACGCTGAATTCGTGATGACAATTTGGACAAACAATCGTGTTTTGCATAACTCAATAAGAAATTTAAACCCCGAAATTATCGAAATAATTTATTGAGCTTGTTTTTATCCAAGTATTTATTTTGAAAACAATTTTCACTTTCATCTTGATACAATGAATAAAGTTGAAAGAATTATCTTCGCCGAAATTTTAATTAAAAAAAATGAAAACCGTAGCCAATTATAATTTTCAAAATCAACGAGCTATTGTTCGTGTTGATTTTAATGTACCATTAAATGCTGAATTTAAAATTACAGATGACAGTCGTATCAAAGCGGCTTTACCCACAATCAATAAAATATTGAAAGATGGTGGAAGTGTAATATTGATGAGTCATTTGGGCAGACCCAAAGATGGACCCACTGATAAATATTCATTGAAACATATCATTGCTCATTTGTCTGATTTATTAAAATTGCCTGTGCAATTTGCTGACGATTGTATCAGTGATGAAGCAAAAAATAAAGCCACTAATTTAAAAAGCGGTGAAGTGTTGTTATTGGAAAATTTACGTTTTCACAAACAAGAAGAAAAAGGAGATGATGCATTTGCTCAAACATTGGCAAGCATGGCTGATGTGTATGTGAATGACGCATTTGGCACAGCGCACAGAGCACATGCCAGCACAACCATTATTGCTAATCATTTTTCGAAAGAGAAAAAAATGTTTGGTTTTTTGATGGCAGCTGAAGTGGAAAATGCAAGAAAAGTAATTCTTCATCCCGAACGTCCGTTTACTGCCATCATAGGCGGAGCAAAGGTTTCAGATAAGATTTTGATTATTGAAAAATTGATGGACACAGTTGATGCGTTGATAATTGGCGGCGGAATGACGTACACTTTTTTAAAAGCGCAAGGCAAGCAAATTGGAAAATCATTGTGTGAAGAAGATAAAATAAATACCGCAAAAGCATTGATAACAATGGCTTTGCAGAAAAATGTAAAACTGTTATTACCTGTTGATTCTATTGTTGCTGATAAATTTGCAACCGATGCAAATACGCAAACAGTTGATAACGAGAACATTCCAGCCGATTGGATGGGATTAGATATTGGCGCAAAAACAATTGAATTATTTGCAGCGCAAATCAAAAATTCAAAAACAATTTTGTGGAACGGACCAATGGGCGTTTTTGAAATGCCAGCATTTGAAAATGGCACTAAGCAAACTGCTATTGCGATTGCTGAAGCTACAAAGAATGGGGCATTCAGCTTAATTGGTGGCGGTGATAGTGCAGCAGCTATTCATCAATTTAATATGGCATCACAAGTGAGTTATGTAAGCACTGGTGGTGGTGCTTTGTTAGAGTTTTTTGAAGGGAAAGAATTGCCTGGTGTGGCTGCCATTGAAAAATAACATTTTAAAATCAGTATTCATTTAAACTGATTGAGTTTATTATCTTCGTCCTATTATCATTTACCATTAAAATAGTTTTTATGCGAAAAGTTGATTTAGTAAATAATATTCATCAAAAAACAGGCATCCCTAAAATAGATGTGTTGGTTACTGTTGAAGCCTTATTTAAAGAAATAAAAGACAACCTTAAAAGCGGCGAAAACATTTATGTTCGTGGCTTTGGAAGTTTTATTTTGAAAAAACGTGCCGCAAAAATTGGTAGAATTGTAAAACAAAATATCGAAGTGAAAATCCCTGAACATCATATTCCTGCTTTCAAACCAGCTAAAGAATTTTTACAAGAAATTAAGGTTACTAAATTTCCTGACAAGAAATAGTTTCAACTAAAATAAAAAAGCAGTAAAAATTCTTACTGCTTTTTTTATGAAAAATTCTTTAAGCAACTTATTCCTTCACAAACTTCCCATTGTTTACTTTGCCATTGACATCAATGGCTTTGGGGAAATAGATGCCGCTTGATAAGCCACTTACATCAAGTTGCATTTTTTGATGGATTGAATTATTGAGTTGTTGATTAAATACCATTTGCCCAAAAACATTTGTAACTTCTATCGGTATATTTGCAGCATCATGAAAAAAATTATTTACTTCGGCTTGTGCTTAATTTCTGTGCTTGTTTATCATGCAGCATTTGCACAAAATAGTTGTTCAACTACTGTTTATAGTGGTCATGCAACTTATTACACAGGTGGTAGCGCTTCGGCTTGTTCAATTGATACTGCTGAAACCGGCATTTATTATTGTGCAATTAATCAAGCACAATATGATACATCAGCTTATTGTGGTGCTTGTTTATCAGCCACTGGAAGCAACGGCACACAGATTTTGGTAGTGAATGATAATTGCCTGACTTGTCAAACAGGCGATTTAGATTTAAGCCCTGCATCTTTTCAAGCGGTGGTTGGAAATTTATCAATAAGCACAGGAAATATAACTTGGAAATTAATCAGTTGCCCATTTGCTGCTCAACCTTTATGGCTAACGAATGCGTTATCGAATACTTTTTATGCCAGTTTTTTAATTCATCATGCTGCTAATGAAATTGCTACTGTTGATGCTTTTGTCAATTCCAATTGGCAAGCTATGACTCGTACTAATTATAATTATTGGACATTATCATTGAATAATGATACGATGATGAATGTAAGAGTTACAGATATTTATGGTCAGCAAGTCATCATCAATAATGTCAAAACCAATAATGCTACTTCTTCCTTTAATGCCACTTCTAATTTTGCCGCTTGCCAGCCAAGCGGCATTTATAATTTGAATGTTGCTATTCCTACTATTGAAGCGCAACTGATTCATGAGCAATTGCGACTAAAATATGCTGATGGATTTCAAACTATTTTGCTGACTGATTTACCGGGTAGGGTTGTGTATAGCAATACCTTTAATAATGTGCGGATGGAATGTGCTATTGGCGTTGAAAACCTAACTAATGGCATGTATATTATCCAATTAAAAAAGGAAAATGCTGCCCCTCAAACCTTGAAATGGGTGAAGAATTGAGTGAGATTATTTCAAAGTTGCATGAGCACAATTTCTAACCTCATTTTTTCTTCTTTTTCTTTTCTACATCTTTATGTTTCCATAATAACAAACAAGCGTAAGTTCGGTATGGATGCCAGTTTTCAGCAATTTGCAACATATCGGTTCTTAATTTTTTCTTGTTGCTGTTATCTAATTTATACAATTCTATCATCGCCATTTGAATGACCAAATCATCGGGCGAAAAAACATTTTCTCTACCTAAGGCAAACATCATCAACATCTCCACCGTCCATCTGCCCACACCTTTTATTTGAGTGAGATAAGCAATCAATTCTTCATCAGTCAGTTTGTTTAGTTTTTTATTTTCCAAGCCAATATCAATGGCAAATTGTGCTACATTTTTGATGTAATGCGTTTTTGAATTAGATAATCCTATTGCTTTCAGTTCATCAAAATCAATCTTCAACACTGCTTCGGGTGTAGGTTCTGTGCCTTTGAATAAATCTAAAAAACGTTTGTGAATTACATCAGCCACTTTGGTTGATAATTGCTGACTCATGATAGATGCACACAAATGATTGAAAATATTTTTTGCCTTTTTTAATTGAATAGGTGGATGTTGCGCCGCAATTTTTTTCAAAATTTTATCTTTTGAAAGATGCTGATGATGAGGCATTTTTTATTTTTTATTTGCTACTAAATTAAAAACTACATTTGCTTAAACAAGTTTTAATTTGAAAAACAGTAGAAATCGAAAAAATAATATTGCTACAAAAAGCAAGGAATCAAAAATAAAATCAGCACCCAAACATGCCAACACCAAGCTGATAGCATTAGAAGGGAAATTAGATGTAAACCGCCAAGGCTACGGCTTTGTTATCTGCGAAGAAAGACCTGATGATGATATATTAGTTCGCCAGAGCAATTTGAATTCAGCCATAAAAGGCGACAGAGTTTTGGTGCAAATCACCAACAAATCGGGCAAGAAAACCGAAGGACGAATTGTAAAAGTAATTAAGCGTTCACACGAATATTTCGATGGATTAATTCATGTAAAAAAAGATTTCGCTTTTGTATTGCCTGATAATAAATATGGCATGAGCAATGATATTTTTGTGCCCCAAAAACACATTAATGGTGCTAAAGATGGCGAACGTGTCATAGTGCAAATAGTGGATTGGAATGAGAAAGGAAAAAATCCGCAAGGCAAAGTGAAAGAAGTGTTGAGCGGCATTGGCACAAAAGAACTGATGTGGAAAACGATATTGATGGACCAAGGTTTTCCGCTTGATTTTCCTAAGCAAGTGTTGGATGAAAGCGAAGCGATTTCTACCGAAATTTCAAAAGAAGAAATCAAAAAAAGAAAAGACTTTAGAAAGACCACCACATTTACTATTGACCCCGATACGGCAAAAGATTTTGATGATGCTTTGTCAATAGAATATTTAAACAATGGCAATGTGGAAGTAGGTATTCACATTGCCGATGTAAGTCATTATTTAATTCCGAATACAGCTTTAGATGCTTTCGCTTATGAAAAAGCTACGAGTGTTTATCTGGTAGATGGCACCTTGCCCATGTTGCCCGAAAAACTATCGAATGAATTATGTTCGCTAAAACCCAATGAAGATAAACTCTGCTTCAGTGCTGTGTTTGAATTAGATACCAACGGAAAAATAATTTCAGAATGGTTTGGCAAAACAGTGATTCACAGCGACAAACGATTCACCTATGAAGGTGCTCAAACTGTGATTGAAAGCGGCGAAGGAGAATTTGCCGAAGAATTAAAAACGCTAAATACGTTGGCGCATAAACTCCGCAAACAACGATTCAAAGAAGGTTCAATCAATTTCGACACTATTGAAACTAAATTTATTTTAGACGAAACTGGTCATCCAACTGGCATCACTTTGAAAGAAAGAAAAGATGCACATTTGCTGATTGAAGATTTTATGTTGTTGGCAAATAAGCAGGTGGCACACTTGATGAACAAAGAATTGTACAAAGGCAAACACGTTGAATTTCCTTATCGAATTCATGATTTGCCTGATTTAGAAAAACTAAAAAACTTCAACAATTTTGCCAAGCAATTTGGTTATCGAATTAATATTACTGCGCCGAAAAAAATTGCTGAATCGTTTAATGAATTGATGGCTGCACTAAAAGGCAAACCCGAAGAAAGTATGCTGACTTCATTAGCCATTCGTTGCATGGCGAAAGCAATTTATTCCACCAAAAATATCGGTCATTATGGATTGGGCTTTGTTGATTATTGCCACTTCACCTCCCCTATTCGTCGCTATCCTGATGTGTTGGTGCATCGGTTATTGCAAGAACATTTAACCAAAAAAGATTTTTCTTATCAAGGCGAAATGGAAGTGATGTGCAAGCATTGCAGCTCACAAGAGAAAAAAGCAACCGAAGCCGAACGCGATAGTATTAAATACAAGCAAGCCGAATTTTTAAAAACGCAAGTGGGCATGGTGAAAGATGGCATCATTTCAGGCGTTACATCGTTTGGTGTATTTGTTGAATTGCTCGATAGCAAATGCGAAGGCATGGTGAGCTTACGCAAAATGACCGAGCCTTATGAGTTTGATGAAAAAACAATGAGCGTAACAGCCAAGTTCACTGGCAAACAATACACTTTGGGCAATCAAGTGAGAGTAATTATCAGCGCAGCCAACCCCGAAAAGAAAGAAGTAGATTTAATGTTTGTAGAGTAAGATAGCTATGCTGTTCGTTGTTTTTAGTAACTTCCTGTGGCGCAGTTTTTTAAAAAATTTGCCAGCATAACCATTTTTTAAAACCGTTAAAATAACCAAAGCAACTTGAATGCAGTTGATAGTTTTTTTACAACAATTACTAGGGCAAAAAAATTTAACTATTTCTTCGCAAGCTACCAATTGCTGAATAGTGCTGCTTTCACACTGCTTTAAAACATTATAAGCTCGTTTGCTAAGCAATAGTTCTTCCATAAAATATTTACATTTACATCCTTCCAATTTTTTTATTAAATAGTTATGACAAACAACAATGCTATCATTCTTTTCAGTTATTCAGGTCATGCTTTTGTAGTGGCTGATATACTTATTAAATCAGGCGAAACTATGTTGGGTTATTTAGAAAAAGAACCTAAAACCCAAAACCCTTTCAAGCTAAAACATTTAGGCTTTGAGACCGATGAAGCGGTGAAAAAATTATTAAAAAAGCACCCAGCATTTATTGCCAATGGCGATAATAAAATGCGGAAAAAAGTATTTGAATTAATGAATGCCGAATGTGAATTTATCAATGCCATTCATCCATCAGCTATTATAGGTTCGCATGTTGAAATGGGCATCAGCACTATGGTTGGGGCTAATGTGGTGATTAACCCTTGCACTAATATTGGCAATGGTGTGATTTTAAACACAGGCAGTATTATTGAGCATGAATGTATAATTGCTGACTTTGTACATATTGCTCCTGGTGCGGTTTTGTGTGGCAATGTGAAAGTAGGCGAAGGCAGTTTTGTGGGTGCTAATGCAGTGGTGAAACAAGGCATCAGCATTGGTAAAAACTGTGTGATTGGTGCAGGCGCAGTGGTAATTAAAAATGTAGAAGATGGAAAAACAGTGGTAGGCAATCCAGCGAAGTAGTTATTACACGTCATTATCAAATTCAAACAAGTCGCAGTAAAATATACACAGGTCGTAATCAAATATACGCAGGTCATTATCAAATATACATGTACGATGCTGACAGATTTACATTCAAGTATAAAAGATTAAAGCATCATGCTGAAATATTGACAGGTCACGATAAAAAACACATCTATCATTAGCAATTATTCAAGCATCATTGCCAATTATCTAAAGGTCGTGATAGCATATTAACGAATAGTATTCAATTATCTACAGTCAACGTTATTTTTTTTGAAATAAAAAATGAAATGGCGGTGTGTAAAAATATTTATATTTACAGCACCAAAACTCTTTTTCGGTTGAAAACTGTTTTCTTTTTTCTCTTACTAGTTTTTGTTGCTGGCAGCCATGCTTTTGGGCAACAACCAAAATGGATTATTGGAAGCGGACAACAAGATACTTTAGGCAATTGGACAAGTTTTACCACCAACAATTTAAGATTTTACGAAGTAGATTTTAGCGGTTCAACGCCAGTAGGCAACGCCCGACCAATTGGCAATTCAATTAATTCAATTCAATCTTATGGTACATCAGACCCAAGCGGACAGTATTATGACAATAATGGGAATTTAGTTTTTTATGTTTTTAGTGCTGCACGAACAGCTGCTAATGGCAATTTTTTTACTGCACCAGGCGATACGTTTTATGTGGTTGAATATAATACTACTACAAACAAAGATGAGGTAACAGCAAAATTCACAACAGATGAATTTGGTGCATCAGTTTTGGAAATGGATGTGGTGAAAAAAAATTGCTTACCTACTGGTGCAAATGGCGATGAATATTATATTTTTTATAAAACACGAGCCTCAACTTATTTTGTTGATGACATCAAGTATGTAGTTTATAACCACACCACAAAAACAGTTAGCACACCAACACTTCTTTCACATAATGTACTTACTGGCGAAGGCATGGGATTATCAAAAAAAATAACTGCAACCAACAACCGCTACTTTTTTTTTACTCAATTTGATACGTCAAATTTCACAGTAAAAATTATGGAAAGTTTGGTAACGCCTACTGGTGTTTCAGTACCAATAGTTGCTGCTACTTCGCCTACTTTAGGCAATGGAAGTTATCCGAATGTAAACCCATGTTGGATTTCAGTTTCACCCAATGGACAATATTTGGCGGTGAATATTTATAATGGAATTAGTTTGGCTCAAGATATTTTAGTTTATGACTTAAATATGTCAACAGGCGCATTAACAAACTTTCGATATATTGATGACCCTTATGGTTCAACCATAAGTTTTGATTTTTCGCCCAATAGCCAAAAACTATACATTTATGAAAATACAGGCACTAAAATCTATTACATCAATGTTCCTTCTGCAACTACTTCTTTAGCCGCAGCACCATTTTTCAGTCTTTCATCTTATCTTCATTATGGCGCAGCACACATGCATACTGCTTATGATGGTAAAATATATTGGAACCCGGGCTTTGGAACAAAAACATTAATTCAGATTAGCAATCCCAATACAACGCCATCCATCACCCCTATTAATGCTCATTTATTCGGTACTCATCAGTGGGCAGGTAGCGATTTGCCCGACCCAGTTGATGGTGATAAATATTTTGTAAACAAGCCATTAAGCATCGGACGTGATACAAGTGTTTGTGGTAGTTTTTCTATCAAATTAAAATCAATAGATTCTAATACTGTGTGGAGCAATGGTGTTAGAGATTCACAAATTGTAGTAACAAGCATCGGTACTTATTCAGCTTATTTAATCAACGGTTGCGATACTTTAAGGGATACCGTTCATATCACAGCAGGTGCAGCCCCTAATTTTTCTTTGGGTAATGATACTACCCTTTGTGGTGCATTTTCAAAAACATTGCAGGCAGGAAATTACACAGCTACTTGGAATACAGGGGCAGTGGGCAATCAAATTGTGGTAAATTCAGCAGGTACTTATTGGGCAAGTGTTAGTAATTCTTGTGGCACAAAAAGGGATACTATCATCATTAGTGCTTTCACACTACCTAACGTAAATATTGGGCACGATACCACTATTTGCAAACCAAATTTCGTTACACTTGCTTCATCGCTTTCTTTCACTAATTACATTTGGAATACTGGTGCAATTACACCAACTATTGCTGTCAATGCTCAAGGTTGGTATTGGTTGCAAGTAACTCAAAACACTTGCCGCAGCCGTGATTCTATGTATTTAACAGTTGATTCATTGCCTACTCCTTTTTACTTGGGTAATGATACCACCATTTGTACTAATGCTAATTTGCAATTAACAGCAAATAGTCCAGCAGCCCATTGGAATACAGGTGCTACGTCAAAACAAATCATTATCAACGCCGCTGGAAAATATTGGGCTACAGTAACAAACCTTTGTGGTAGTGCATCTGATACTATTTTAATTACTACCGTTAATCCACCAGCACCCATTTTTATTGGTAACGATACTGCTTTTTGCGGCGCATTTTCAATGGTACTTTCTACTAATAATGTAAATACGCATTGGAGTACCGGCGTAGTAGGCAATCCCATCACAGTAAATACAGTAGGCACTTATTGGGCTTCGGTTAGCAATGCCTGCAAAACAGTAAGTGATACTATTCGTTTATCAGAAATTACAGCTCCCAAATTTTCATTAGGCAATGATACTGCTGTTTGCAATGGAGCTACCTTCAAATTGGGCGTAGCCGCCAATCTATTCCCCAATGCTACCTATCATTGGCAAGATAATTCTACCAGCAATTATATCACGGCTAATGTTTCGGGTAATTATACTTTAACCGTTACTAATCAATGCGGCAGCTATACTGATGCAGTTCAAATATCCATACTCAACACTTATTGCAATATAGCCATTCCCAATGCTTTTACACCCAATGGCGATGGTATCAACGATGTTTTTAAACCTATTGTAGGTTGCGAATTACCCAACTATTTATTTAGGGTTTATAATCGTTGGGGACAAATGGTTTTTGAAACAACAGATACTAAACAAGGTTGGAATGGTGTATTTAATTCACAAAACGAGCCTTTGAGTGTGTTCGATTATTATGTAACCTTTTATGATGTTTGCGAACAAAAGCAAAAATTTATTAAGGGCAATGTAACTTTGATAAAATAAAATTAAAAAATTAAAACCAATTTGAAACATAAAATCATAGCAGTAACCAGCAGCCGAGCCGACTATGGTATTTTAAAACCATTACTAAAAAAAATAGAAAAAGATGAAGCATTTGATTTAGTTGTGGTTGCCACTGGCTCTCATTTGGATGAAAAATTTGGTAACACGATTACCGAAATTGAAAAAGATAATTTTGCTACGGTCGAAAAAATTCCGACCCATTTAACAACCACTTCGGCTAACGCAATCAATGAAGCCATTGGAAAATTAATTGCTCAATTTTCGAATTACTATTCCACAGCCAAACCCGATTTGGTTTTGGTTTTAGGCGATAGATATGAAGTGTTTGCAGCAGCCATTGCGGCTTATGTATTGCAAATTCCAATTGCACATATTCACGGCGGCGAAGTATCGGCAGGTGCATTTGATGAAGGTTTCCGCCATTCAATCACAAAACTTTCTGCATTACATTTTGTGATTTGTGAGGAGTATCAAAACAGAGTAATTCAATTGGGCGAAAATCCAAAAACAGTTTTCAATGTTGGTGCTTTAGTAGTTGATAATATTCAACAAGAAAACTTATTGTCGAAAGAAGAATTAGAAAAGTTTATCGGAATTTCTTTGGCTTCACCATCTGCATTAATTACCTATCATCCTGTAACTTTAGAAAAGAGTACTTCTTTACAACATTTGCAAAATTTATTAGAAGCCTTAAATCATTTTCCTGAAATGAATTTGGTATTCAACAAATCAAATGCTGATACGGATGGTGATGTTTTAAATAAGGCGTTGGAAGCATTTGTTGCAAAAAGAGATAATGCCGTATTGGTTGACTCATTAGGAATGAAAAAATTTCTTTCCACTTTGAAAAATGTTGACATGATGATTGGGAATTCGTCAGCAGGTATAATTGAAATGCCTTACTTTAAACATCCAACTATTAACATCGGAGATAGACAAAAAGGGCGGCACAAAGCTGCGACGGTAATAGATTGCGGAGCATCATTCTTAGATATTTCAAAATCAATAATTAAGGCTAGAACTAATGCTTTTGTTAAAAATGCTGCAAAAGACCCATATCCATTTGGTTCAGGAAATTCAGCTAACAAAATTATTGAGTTGCTCAAGAAAAATATACCTACTATTAACTTAAAGAAATCATTTCACGACCTACATTAAAATGTTGAAGCATCAGCCATTCATCGTGGCGCAACGGCTGGGGTAGAATATGCCGAAGCATTTCAAATTGTGAAGTGGGTAGATAAATAATCGGTTGTTAAAGTTTGTAAAGTGCGTTTGCCTTTTACTGAAAACTGGCAACTGAATACTTATAACTTCTATCTACTGCGCTTGCAACTGCCTACTTCGTTTTTTTAACAACGCTTTGATTTGTTCAAAACTCATATCAGCCATTTCGAGTGATAATTTTTCTTTGATAGCTCTAAAAGTTTTAACCGTATCAAACTCTTTTTCGGGGGCTTGTTTTTTAATCTTCATATTGTATGATTTCTTTTGGCGAACGAATTTCTAACAATGAATAATTGGAGCGAATATTTATGGCATTATACCCTCTGATGCGATACACATTTACAATGTGTTTAAAATTCCAACTTACTAAAATATCAGCTTTATGAATAGTTGCTGTGGCAATATGTACACAATCATCAAAGCTGGTTTGCCCTACCACTTTCTCACTAATATATTTTGAAGCCAAAGCTAAAATTTCATCATTCACCACCACCCGTTCCATATATTGTTGTGGTAAATTTTTAAAATAGGCTACCACTTTCTTTGGCGCATCTAATAATTCAGATTCAGTTAAATCGGAATAAACACAAATCAATTGCCCCAATTTTACTCTTTCAAAAAGTTGAAAACTAAATTCTTCAAACTCTTTATCAAACACACCACCAAATACCGAAGTATCGAAATAAAATCGCTGCGTCATGTTTTTAAATTTCGGTTTCAAAGGTAATGCAATTTTCAAAACCAAACACAATGTGCTTTCCATTTACGAATCGGAAATGGGCAAGCATCCATTTCCAAGAAGTGAAAAAAATGTGGAAGCCTTAGCCATTCATCGTGGCGCAACTGTATTGCTCCCTCTCTATTGGAGAGGGGTGGGGTGAGGCTGCCGAAGCTTTTCAAATAGTGAAGTGGATAGAGAAATAAAACTTTACTGACTACTGTAAACAAACAATACTATTGGTAATAGCGATTAGAATAGTAGGATACAAAAATGGATGGATTAAACCTCAAGATTAGTCAAGCAGAAAAATCTTTAAAAAAATTATGGATAAAAAAAAGCCTTTCAGTTCGAAAGGCTTTTTTGCTTCTTATGGATGACAAAACTATTTCGTAATGGAAGCTGAAATAGTAAATGTTACTGATGCGGTCATGGGTAATTTATGTGTAATCGGAGCATTGTTTGCCCCCGTTACCACATACGAAAATTGAGATGCTTTGATGAATGAAGTTACATCAGCATTGTTCAAATTTAAGGTTATGGATGTTAATCCGGTATGAGGCATGGGGTTTACAGTTCCAATTTTCATATCAGTTAAGCCTGTTGATGAAAGCGTTGCTTTGATGCTATCCAACGCATCAAAAGTGATTCGAGATGCAATTGGATTGGTGGTGTCAGCAATGCCAATAGTGCAACTTTTTATCACCACTGATTTAATGTTGTTAACGCTGAAACCATTGCTGGAAGCGAATGCAGAGATACCTGTATTAATATTCGCTTGCGAAATTGTAAACGTGCCTGTGTGGCTGGTAGTGTCTAAAACAAGATTTAAACCTGGGAAACTTTTATCGAATGAAACCGTCAAATCTTTTTTACAAGATGAGAAAAAAACTGACACTGCAAAAACTGCAATGAGTGCCGATGTGTAAATTTTTGATTGCATGATTGAAAATGTTTTTTGGTTTGAAAAAAATTAGAAATCAAATTTACGATTTTTTATTTGACTTTTATTTAAAAGCTTTGTAAAACTCAAAAATGGTTTTACCTTTGATACTTTAAGTATCGTAAAATAGTTACGTAACGTATCAATAAAAATGAAGCAACAAAAAATATTTTTAGGCAGCAACATCAAATTTTTGAGAAATCAAAAAAATAAAAGTCAGGAAGATTTAGCCACCATTTTAGAAATGAGCCGTGGAAAACTGAACAGTTATGAAAATGGCATTCGCAGCAATATGCCCAATGAAGATTTGGTGACTGTGGCTGACTATTTTAAAATCAGCATTGATGCTTTGTTGAAGCATGATTTAAGCAAAATTGGCGAATACAAATTGAAGCAATTGCAATCGGGCAATGATGTTTTTATCACAGGTTCAAAGCTCCGAATTTTGGCTACCACAGTTGATTCAAATAATGTTGAAAACATTGAAGTAGTACCCATCAAAGCCAAAGCCGGCTATGCAATGGGTTTTTTCGACCCAGCTTATATTGAATCATTGCCAAAATTTCAATTGCCGATAATTACTAGCAGAGAAAGAAAATATAGGTTGTTTCAAATTGAAGGCGATAGCATGTTGCCCATTCCTGATAAATCGTATGTGCTAGCTGAATATTTAGAAAATTGGAACGATATTAAAGATGAATATGCTTATATTATACTCACAAAAAACGATGGCATTGTTTTCAAATTGGCTTTTAATCAAATCAAAAAGAAACGAAACTTAGTGTTGCGTTCGCTAAATCCGCAATACAAAGATTATGAAGTAAACATCAGTGAAGTGCAAGAAGTATGGAAGTTTGTGAGCTACATCAGCAATCAATTGCCCGAAGGCGGATTAACAAAAGAGCGAATTGCTAACATCTTACAAGAGGTGCAATCGGCAGTGGTTCAAATAAGAAAAATGTAAAACCAAAAATTGTTACTAAAATTTTAATCTCTCTATTATATTTGCAGCCTAATTTAAAAAAATAAAATTACAAATCATGTCAGACATTGCAGCAAGAGTTAAAAAAATTATCGTTGACAAATTAGGTGTTGAAGAATCAGAAGTTACGCCTGAAGCAAGTTTCACTAACGATTTAGGTGCCGATTCGTTGGACACTGTTGAGTTGATTATGGAATTTGAAAAAGAATTCAACATTTCTATTCCTGATGAACAAGCTGAAAAAATTACAAAAGTTGGCGAAGCCATTTCTTATTTAGAAGAACACGTAAAATAAAGAACACACTTGCGATTGGTGATTTTAAACGAAATAAAATTTTGTTTTTCATCCATCCAATCTTTAAAAATTTTAAAAACTAAATTCCAAATTTCTTGTTGAGATTTGGAATTTAGCTTTTTGATTTTTACAAAACATTCTTCTCAAAAAAAACAAAATCAAATGCAACTCAAACGTGTAGTAGTTACAGGAATTGGTGCGCTTACACCAATTGGCAATAATGCTTCTGATTATTGGAATGCACTATTGGCAGGCGTTAGCGGTGCCGATTACATCAAACGATTTGATGCCAGCAAACACAAAACACAATTTGCTTGCGAAGTAAAAGGTTTGGATGTAACCAATTTCTTGGATAGAAAAGAAGCTCGTAAGCTCGACCCTTTTGCACAGTTTGCATTGATTTGTTCGGATGAAGTAGTAAAAGATTGCGGTATCAATTTAGAAACCGTCAACAAAGATAGAGTGGGCGTTATTTGGGCATCGGGCATTGGCGGCTTACACACTTTTCAAGAAGAGGTGATGGGCTTTGCCAAAGGCGATGGCACACCACGGTTCAATCCATTCTTTATTCCAAAAATGATTTTAGATATTGCCGCAGGGCATATTAGTATGCGTTATGGTTTCCGTGGTGTAAACTATGCAACCGTGAGTGCTTGTGCTTCTTCGAGCCATGCGCTGATTTGTGCGTTTGATAATATTCGCATGAATCGTGCAGATATGATTTTAACAGGTGGCAGCGAATCAGCCATCAATGAAAGTGGTGTGGGTGGTTTTAATGCCATGCATGCACTTTCAACAAGAAACGATTCGCCACAAACAGCAAGTCGTCCGTTTGATTTAGACCGTGATGGTTTTGTAATGGGCGAAGGTGCAGGCGGTGTGATGTTAGAAGAATTAGAACATGCCAAAGCTCGTGGTGCAAAAATTTATGCCGAAATGGTTGGCGGTGGAATGACCGCTGATGCACACCACATTACAGCACCTCATCCCGAAGGATTGGGCGCATTAAATGTGATGAAAAATGCTTTAGCCGATGCTAATTTAAAACCTGAAGACTTAGATTATATCAATGTTCATGGCACTTCTACGCCATTGGGCGATGTGAGCGAAACAAAAGCCATTCAACAAATCTTTGGCGAAAATGCTTTTAAATTAAACATCAGCAGTACCAAATCAATGACTGGTCATTTGCTCGGCGGTGCTGGTGCAATTGAAGCCATTGCTACTTTATTGGCTGTGCAAAATGATATTTGTCCGCCAACTATCAATCACTTTACTGACGACCCACAATTTGATAGTCGCTTAAACTTTACTTTTGGTAAAGCGCAAAAACGTACTGTTGATGCAGCTTTGAGCAACACTTTCGGATTTGGTGGACATAATGCTTCGGTGATTTTCAAAAAATTTGCAGAGTAATTTTATCTCAAAAATCAACTTAACTTTTCTCATGAAAATTGGAAGGGTTATATGCATTCAATTGTTTAGTTTTGCCTTTCATTTTTAGAAATTGATTTTACGCCGAGTATACAATCTTTACTTATCGCCCGATAAAAATTTTACGCATTCGTTGTGTGATATTTTAGGCTTTTGCCCAAAAAATTTATCGTTGTATCATTTAGCCTTTCGTCATAGCAGTAGCGCTTCGGATGGCAACAATAATGAACGATTAGAAATGTTGGGTGATAGTGTGTTGAACTTTGTAGTAGCTGATTTTTTATTCAATAAATTTTTAGATAAACGAGAAGGATTCTTAACCGAAATGCGCAGCAAAATTGTTAGCCGACAAAGCATGAATGATATTGCTAGCGATATGGGTTTGCAAAGTTTTATTAAATACAGCCACAGCATAAAAAATGTGAAAGAGAATGACATGCTGGGCAATGCATTGGAAGCTTTGATTGGCTCTGTATATTTAGATAAGGGTTACAACGCAGCTCGGAAATTTATTTTAGATAAATTCTTGAAACCACATATTGATGTAAACGAATTGGCGCAAACTGAATTCAATTATAAAAGCCGTTTGTTGAATTGGGCACAACTCAATAGGAATACGGTAGAGTTTAAAATATTAGAAGAGAAAAAAATTAAGCATCGTAGTTTGTATAAGGTGGGCGCATTTGTCAACAACGAACAAAAAGGCGAAGGATTAAATTTCAATAAAAAACAAGCCGAGAAACAGGCTGCTGAAGCGGCTTGTAAAGAATTAGCCGTTTAGATACTATCTTGCCTCCGAAAATTATTTATGCATCAGAAAAGCATTTGGGATAAAATAGATTGGAATACATTTTACATGTATCTGGCGTTGGTGTTGTTGGGTTGGTTAGCCATTTATGCTGCCGAATATCAAGAAGGAAAATCTTTCCTTTTCAATTTCAAAAAAGATTATGGCAAACAGATGATGTGGGTAGGCTTAGGTTTATTTACAGGTGTAGCTATTATGCTGATTGATGTAAAACTAATTACGGCATCGCCTTGGGTGTTGTATGGCGCAAGTTTGTTTATGCTGATTGTAGTAGCATTGGTAGCTAAAACAGTGAATGGGGCTAATGCTTGGTTAGATATTGGAGGCTTCAAATTGCAACCATCTGAATTTAGCAAAACTATTACGGCATTGGCTTTAGCGAAATATCTTTCATTAAGCGATGTAAATTTTAAAACTTCAAAAGCCCGAATTAGAGCCATTGCACTAATTGGTTTGCCAGCTTTATTAATCATTTTGCAAAAAGACACGGGCTCGGCATTGGTGTATGGCGCATTTATGTTGGTGCTTTATCGCGAAGGTTTGCCAGGGTATATTTTGGTGATTGGTGTATCAGTGATTGTATTGTTGGTAGCATCGTTGATGATGCCTAAGTTGATTTTGTTTGGCATTTTTACTTTGGTAGTAGCTTATATTATTTATGGATGGCGCAGAAAACTAAACAGAATGCGTTCGCAAATAATAATTGTGTTGAGCATCTTTGCTTTTTGTGGTGTATTTGTATTGTGGGGAAAAGATTTTGTGATGGAGCATGTATTGCAAAAGCATCAACGTGAAAGGCTGTTACTCACCTTTGGTGTGGTGGGCGATAAAGCCACTGCCAAAAAAGAAGGCTATAATGTTATTCAATCGAAAATAGCTATTGGCTCGGGTGGCTTTTGGGGCAAAGGTTTTTTAAAAGGTACTCAAACACAATTCAATTTTGTACCCGAACAGCATACCGATTTTATATTCTGTACCATTGGCGAAGAACGAGGGTTTATAGGCATTCTGGTCATATTAGGACTCTACATTTTTCTGCTGTTCCGCATCCTCACACTTGCCGAACGACAGCGCAGTAAATTCAGCCGAGTATATGGCTATTGTGTTGCTTGCATTTTGTTTTTTCACATCATGATTAACGTAGGCATGACCATAGGCTTATTGCCCGTGATTGGTATTCCGTTGCCATTCATTAGCTATGGCGGTTCATCATTTATTAATTTCTCTGCTATGCTGTTTATCTTGCTAAAACTCGATACCGAGCGGATTGCAGTATTGCGATAAAATTAGAAAGAGTATTTGTAATTGGTTAATATAGAAAAATGAGCTGGTAATTTTTTTTAGCTATTCAAACTTTGCAAAAACTTTTTTCTTTTTGTTTTCTAACTTTTCAATATAGGTTATATCGTTTAAAAATCGGAATTCAATATAAAAAAAGCGACACAAATTTGCGTCGCTTTTTTTATATTGAATTCTTGAATTTATTGCATTGATTCAGGAACAACTGTGAATTCAACACGGCGATTGATGTACTGTTCTCGTTCGAATCTTGAATCATAATGGTCAGGTAAATCTTTAACCATATTGGTTGTTTTACCCAAATAGCGAACAATTAATCTTGCAGGGTCAATACCATAATTTTTCAACAAGAAATTTCTAGCATTTTCAGCCCTGCGGTGTGATAATTCTTCATTGTATTTATTAGAATGACGAATATCGGTATGACCATCTACATACAATTTCATTTGCGGATATAATTTCATCACTTGTGCAACATGGTATAAGTCAGGATAAAAATCTGGTTTGATATAATCTTTATCCAAATCAAAATGAATCATTGGTAAATACCATCCTGGAAAAGTTGCATTTTTTCCTGCACCATTGGCAATCATATCCTTAACACGTGCCATTAAAGTATCAATTTCAGGATTGTTCTTTTTCTCTGCAACGCCCTCTGCATCTACTTTTGCACCTGGTGGTGAGAATGGCTCTTTATCTCTACAATCTGGCACACCATCTTTATCACTGTCCAACATCACACCATGTGTATCAACTGGGCAACCTTCGGGCGTATTAGGTTCTCTATCTAAAAAGTCAATTACACCATCATTATCACTATCAGTAAATTCAGGAATTCGTGCTAATTTATTTTTCGTTTCATTCAAAACCACTAACTGGTTATCAATCGGGTTTAACCACCATAGGGGCTCAGCTGATTTATCACCAATGTTATAATTTAAACTAACTGAAGAATAATTCAAATTGTCATTATTAGGCGATAATGTTGGGTCAGTTGATGGATGTTCTGTCCAACGTTGTCCGTCCAATAAATCATCAGCAGTGAATGTTTGCATTGATTCTAAATTAATAGTCCAACGTCGGCTCATACGAATGCTCATGCCCATACCAAAACATACTGTTCCATCTACTCTCCACTGATAATGACCTGCAGCATTTTTCTTTCCTAAGTGCATAAATGAAGGGTCTTGTTCGGCATCAGTTTCATAAGTGCCATCCCACAATGCTTTTAATTGTTTTTTTACAGCAGTGTTATCAGCATGGTCAAGCGAATTATTTATTTTGTAATAAGCTGCATCATACATCTTACCACTAGCATCTAATTCATCCATGTAAGTGTGATACAACAATGGTCCTGCTCCTGCTAAAGCATAAAATACTACTTTTGAACGCTCTCTGTGAAATCTAACATTATTTAGGTTGATTACAATTTGTGTATAAAACGACTTATAATTCATTTTATAATTCAAGTACAAATCTTTCCCAACATAATTCAATAAGCTATCATTATGTCCATTCAAAGCTTTATTATTATTCTGGCTAAATTGGCTTCCTTTCCAACCTGCACCATAGGTTGTTCCTTGATTATATTGAAATCTAATTGACCCTACATAACCCAAAGCCTTGCGAACTGTGAATCCCATCCCATAAGTTTTACCAAATCGTAACCAAGTTTGCAAATCACCACTTACACTTGGAATGCCAAGGTTGACACCAATCTGCCACATACTTTTGGGTTTAGCTGGATAGGGTTCTGTTCCAGCTTTGTATTCACGAGCTTGACGCAAATTTTTTGCAGCCACCCAATTTGTATCATTCAATGGGCGATATAAATTTAATTGCCCTTGTGCTGATGAATCTAATACTTCATAAGTTGGTGGATTGGTACTTTTGTTGATAACAGTATAAGTTCTATCTCCATTATCGGCTTTAGGTGCTGGCGTTGGTTCAGGCTCTGGTGCTGGTTCTTTCTTTGCTACTTTTGTAGTTGTTGAAGTTTTAGCTGTACTACTTTTTGTAGTTTTTGCTTTTGTTTTTAACGCTGATGAATCAACACCATCCGTTGCATATTCATCTTGGTTGTCAGCAATTTTAGAAGTAGTTTTAGAGGCTTTACTACTACTTTTTGATTTCGATTTGTTTTGCTTGGCAGCTTCTTGCGCCAACTTTTTTTGTTGGGCTTTTGTCAAAGTAGTTTGGGTATCTTCTTCTTGCAATTCCTCTTGGCTGTAAGCCTTATACACAAAAGATGATAGCGTAAAAATTAAACAAAACAGTAAGAGTTTTTTCATGCTCATTTGGTTATTAAAATGTCTTTACAAAAATTCAAAAAAGCGGTTTTAGAATTTTTGCGTTTAGGTTATAATTTAACTATGGTTCAGGATGCTACAAAAATAGAATTATTTTCAGAAAAAAGAAACACTATCCGCTTATTTATCAACTCAATCTTTCTATCACACCTGCAATACCTTGTCCGCCGCCTACACAAGCACTCACAATGCCGTATCGCTGATTTCTTCTTTTCAATTCGTTCAATATTTGAATGCTCAATTTTGCACCGCTGCATCCCAATGGATGTCCGAGCGAAATTGCGCCACCGTTCACATTCAGCAAATCCGTGTTTATACGTAATTCTCTAACTATAGACAACGATTGCGATGAAAACGCTTCATTGATTTCAAACAAATTAATGTCATCCAGCTTCAAACCCACTTGTGTCAATACTTTCGGGATGGCAGCAATTGGTCCTACACCCATCACTCTCGGATGCACACCTGCACTCACACAACCCAATAATCTACCAATCGGATTTTTGTTCAGTTGCTTCATCAATCTTTCACTCATCACAACAACAAATGCAGCACCATCGCTGGTTTGTGAACTATTACCAGCAGTTACAGTTCCATTTACCGCAAACACTGGTTTTAATTTTGCCAATGCTTCTAATGAGGTATCAGCCCTCGGACCTTCATCCACAGCTACGATTGACTTTTTTGTTTTGCGTTTTTTATTTTCATCTAAATAAACTTCTTCTACTTCCACAGGCAAAATTTCGTCTTTAAATTTTCCTTCGGCAATTGCTTTCACTGCTTTTTGATGCGATTGAAAAGCAAACATATCTTGGTCTTCACGGCTCACTTTAAAATCCTTCGCCACCGCTTCAGCCGTGAGTCCCATGCCCAAATAATATTCGGCATGCTCTTTTGAAACTTCATAATTCGGCACCGTTTTCCAACCCACTGTGGGCACCAAACTCATGCTTTCTGCACCGCCTGCAATGATGCAATCAGCCATGCCACTTTTTATTTTTGCTGTTGCAATAGCAATAGCTTCTAATCCACTGGCGCAATAACGATTAATCACAAAGCCAGCGCAATCCATACCCACGGCTCTTAACGCAATCATGCGACCAATTTGCAAACCTTGTTCGGCTTCGGGTACAGCATTGCCAACCACTACATCATCTACTAATTTTGGGTCGAGTTGTAAATCAGCGATGAGTTGTTGAATCACTTTCACAGCCAAATCATCGGCACGAGTAAAACGAAAACCACCTCTGTTTGCCTTGCCCACAGCGGTTCGTAAGCCACTAACGATATATGCTTCTTGCATTTTTAATTTTTTATTGGTGATAAAAAATAGAACACGGATAACGCTGATTGAAAAGATTTTCACAGATTTTTTCTTGGCGAAATTTGCGAAAAAACTTTGCGCTCTTTGCGTTATGCCTTTTTCAATTTCTCAAAATAAATGAAATAGTAAAAGATGGAAGAAGAAAATGGAAAATAGAATTTCACAAGTAAAAATTATCCCACCATTTTATCATACAGCAAAGCATTTTCTGCTTGTTGATGAATGGTAATAAATCGGCTGTAATCGTGTTGTAGAAAGGCTTCTACTTGTTTATATAAACCGGGCTTAAATTTTGTATCCAATGAATCATCCATCGCAATTTCTTCCACCACCACACTTCCAATTTTTTGAATTTGCAATTTTTCCAACGGTTTTAAAATGATGCGATGTTGGTTGGTGAGCCATTCCACACTCCATCTTCCAGGCGCAGCCCAGTTTGCATTGTAACTAAACAACACATTTTTTTCAGTAATGCCTGCTCCTGCAAACGCAGCACCATTGGGATGCCACGACAATGAACCATTTTTATAACAACTAATTTCTTTTGGATTGCCAGCCAACGAAAAAGCCAAATCAACCACATGTGTTGAGTTGCCTAAAAACCAATTTTCTTTCACCCCATCTGCTTTTTTTAATGGCGAAATCACATGACTCCATTCGGTAAATTCAAAGTGCATCGAAGTTAATCCGCCATCTTCCAAAATTATTTTTTCGGCTGCAAACACTGATGAATAAAAGCGTCTGTTATAAGCCAACAAAACCGTAGCATTTTTTTCTTCCGAAATTTTTGCTACTTTTTTTATTTCAGCAGCATTCATTCCACCAGGTTTTTCTACCAAAATTTTGTTGAAATTTTTTTCTAAAAGTTGAGCCGTTACATTTCCCAATTGCTCCATACTCACAGCAATTATTGCTGCTGAATAATTTTTTGCAGTCAATAAAATTTGTGCAGCATCATCACCTACAAAAACTTTCTTGTTAGTCTTCGCTTCAAAATTTTTTGCCGAAATTTCGCTTCTGCCCACCACATCAAAATCAACGTACATAGCTTGCAACACAGCAGCATAAGCCTCTGCCATCGGACCAGCACCAACTAAAAGTATTTTATTCATGATTATTTTTTTGCCTTGAAGGCACGAAGCACACAAAGGTGTTAAAATTTTCTTTTGGATTAACTATTGACCATTCACCATTCACTACTAAGTTATCGGCACACCATTGCTCACATCAAAATTCATTTCTTGTAAAAATTGCTCGTAAGCCTTGATTAAAGCCGTGTGCAATTGTGCCGACACAAAATAATCGGTGAGCAAACAACTACCTGTGTTCAATAAATCATCTACAAATAAATTGGCTGATTGGCTTAACGGCAAAGCTTTGTAATCAATTTTCAAATTGTTGAAATGTTTGTTTTCTTCATTTTCTAAAACTGCTCGGCAACTAATTTTTCCTTCTGTTTCGTTGATAATAAATTCGGCTCGATTAGTTTTTAATTGAATCAAAAGTGGCTCTCCGCTTGTGTTGTGCGATATAGCAGAAAACTGAAATAAATCTTTTGCTTCGGTTTTTATGGTGCCAGTTAATTCAATAAATCCTTTGCGTTTGGCGGAGTGAACTTGTTTATCAATGCCATCAATTTCAAAATGATAATCGGTGTTATCATTAAAATAGTTGAACAAATCTAACAAATGAATGGCGTTGCAAGCCAAGCCC
>CAIODY010000046.1 GCA_903857255.1 uncultured bacterium | reverse complement strand
CTTACGGTTAAAGTACTTCCTGTAGTAGTTGAACTTACACCATAAGTTGTACCTGCTACTGTACCTGGGTTGATATTTGTCCATACACCTGGTGTTACACCTGTGCTATCTTGCCATTGGAAACCACCTGCAGATAAATTATACCCTGTTGAGGCTACTGTGAAACTGGTTGTTCCGCCTACACATACATTCGTAACGCTTACTGGTTGAGTTGTAATTGCTGGTGGTTGATTAACCGTTACTACCACTGGTGTATTAAATGTTTTACAGCCAGTTGTAGGGTCTGATTCTACTATAGTATAAGAGTGATTTGTATTAGTAACTGTAACTGTTTTTGGATTAGCATTACCAATATTATTATTTAAACCATCTAACCAATAATAGTTGTAAGGATATCCAATTGTTACGGTAAAGTTTTCTTCATCACCTGAACCGAAACCAGTACAAGCATCAATTGCACCATTGGTATTACCATTACCACGAGAACGAACTCTCATACCTACTTTACCTAATACTGCATTTGTTGGTACAGTTAAAGTGCCAGGACCAGAGAAAGCAGAGGTATAAGGCTGAATCCATTCGTTAGCACTATATACACCATCACCATTATAATCTACCCAAATAGATAAAATAGCCGCTGTATAACTACTACCTCCTTGTAAAACATTGATGGTATAACTTTGACCAGGTGATAATAATGTTGTAGCCGAATTATAATGGTAATAAGGAGAAGCACTATAAACTGTGCTTGGGATGCTTACATTCATAATATTAGCATTTGAAGCATCTGTCATTGTTATTTGGTAGATATAAGGGTCGCCATATGTTCCACCACCTTCACAATAAGTAGAGTTCGGAATATTCACCCCACTGCTACCACCAGCACCACCCACATAAGAAATTTGTGAGGTTGTATTTAAACAAGTTGCTGTTGGATTAGCCGATGAAGTAGTTGTATTTGGGTTAGGAGCAACAGGATAAGTCAAAGTAGCTGAATTATGACAACCCGTACCAGCATCCGTTGCCACCACTAAATAAGAAACCGTTACTGTTCCATTTGCAGTTGTAGTTGTATTTACTGGTGTAATCGTTTGGGTTGTCGCACCACTTGGTGTCCATACGTAAGTATAATTACTGTTAACACTTGATACATTTAAGGTATCCATTTGTCCGCTACATGTTCCAGCTCTTGATTTAGTAGCTGTAATAGCTGGCGGAGTTAATACTTTAGCAATAACAGGTGTAGTAGCACTTTCGCAACCATAGCTGTTCAATTCAGACACATAGAAAGTATCTGATACGCTGATAGCTTGTTGGTAAGTAGTATAACCTGTTGAATATTGATTTTGTTGAATAGCCACGTTATCCATTGCAAAACTACCAGCCACACCACCGCTACGGCTTTGGAAAATATGTTTCCATGTGCCTTTGTTAGTTGTTGTATAAGCTGTTGGTAATTGTACATTACTAAATATAGTTGTTCCATTTACTACCACCGTTGCCTGACTAGCTGCATTAACCGATATGGTTACATGCGATGTTGTTGATGAATTTAAAGTAGCTACCCAAGCGGTGTTGGTTGAATAAGCCAATACACCATTTGTACCTATAGTTTGACCAGGGTTAGAAACATTGCTGTTATACATCAAGTAAATACCTGCTGCACCAACACCAGTACCATAAGTATCAAAACCAACTTTCAATTTAGTACCTGACCCATCTTCAGCTGTTGGTGTAGTAGTATTTGGAACTGCATCATCCGCAAAGCTATAACTAAATCCATCAGCCAATCCATTACCTGTATTATCTTGGTAAGTAGTCAAATCAAAATCAGTTTGCAACTGAGACATGTTAATACCCGAAGCATTCACAGTAAATCCGCCTGCAACGCTGGTTGATAAAGGTTGTAAGGTTAATATACCACCACTAATAGCAGCTGAACCAGCCAATGATGAATTGGTTAATGTAGCCGAACTAAAATTATTAGAGTAATAAGTATATAAAGAACCATAAGGAGGTGTTTGAATAACACCACCACCCAAATATGGTGAATTATGCCATTGGAATAATGGACCAGATGTACCATTTGCCGTTGCAACCGAAGCAGTTGGAATAGCATAACCACATTGTGTTGAAGGCGTTGCAGTAGGCGCATTTGGTAAAATCGGAGAAGAATTAATAACCTGATTATTTAATGAATCATTACTTGCTTTACCATCACCTGTCATGACTGTATTTGCAGACATGGTATAAGTACCACCAGCTGATGACATCGTTAAATTACTGGACAAAGTAATATTCGTTTGAGCACCCGGCGCTAATTTACCAGTGCTAATAGTACCTGATAAGGTAGTATTGGTAGTACCAGTTACAGTACAGTTTACTGTAACAGGTTTAGTAGCAAAACGAATGGTATCCCAACCCCAGTTTCTGATAGTATAAGTTACTGGTTGAGATAAAGCGTAACAACCACCTGTACCTGGATTTACCAAAGCCACTACACCTGCATCGAATTGTGGAATGCTGAATTCAACAGCACCGACATCTGGTGTGCTTAAGCTTCTTGTAGTTCCATAATAGTCATTAGTAATCCCTACATTCGAACCTTTGTTATCAACAAAATAATTGGTTGGTGTAAACTTAACCCCTACATTAGTATAAATAGGGTCAGCACTGATACTGCCTGATTCAAAACCATTTGCTTGAGCTGCAGCCACGGTTGCATAACCAGTCGAAGTACTGTAATCATAAACTGCATATTTAGTTGCCGTACCTGCACTTCCGATATAAATATCATTATTGTTACTTATTGGTAAACTTGAACTACTAGGTTCAATACCATAAATTCCTCCTGGACCACCACGGTTGATATTGATAATATTGTTGGCAATATAATAATTAGAACTGCTTGGATAGTAAGCGTAAATACCATAAACAGTACCACCAGCACTATTAGGGTCAACAATAGAAATAGTGTTGTGATATACATTCAAATCAGAGTTGTAATACACATACATAGCATAAATAGCACCTCCAGAATAAATGTCTGAAATAATATTGTTGTACACATTATTCGGGCTTGAAGGTTGATTAGCTTGTGAATACATATAGATTCCATAGAAACTATTAGTATTTGTAGTTGATAAACCACCAAATACATTGTGTATCCAGTTTCCTTTAATTGTAGTACCTGAAGTATATTCACACAAAATACCATAACAACTACTTACGTTAGCATTGGTTGGTCTATCGATATTACAACCAGAAACTGTAGTGGCAACATGATACAATAAATAGAAGCCATAATAATAAAACTCGGTAAGATGACAATTCAAAAAGCTATTGCCCGTTGCATTACCAGTAATATATGGCGCAGTTGTAGAACCTCCATAATAAATAGTAACGCCCATATAACCACCTTTAATAGTACAACCATTAAATGTATTGTAGCTAGCATTACAACCAGTAGAATAAGAAGTGGTAGAATTAGCAAATGCGACACCAATAGATGATGATGAAGTGGTGTTAGTACTTGAAGTAATTATACAATTGTTGAAGTTATTGTAATTACAACCACTTGATATAATCAAAGGCATTGCATAAGTAGCATTCAACCCAGTAATGTTCAAGTTGTTCACTGTCATATAAGTAACACCTGTAAATCGAACTGTTGCACAATTTCCCGAATTTGCATTATACTGCAACGTTTCACCATTACCATTAATAGTTAATGTATTGGTTGCAGAACCACCTAAAATAGCAGATACTGCTAATTGTTCAGTGTATGGACCGCTACCAGCCACCACATTTAATGTTACTGCAGCAGCCAAACCGCTACAGCTTAATTGGTTGAAGGCATCGGTAAATGAATGGAAATTGGTGCCACCTGTTGAATAGTTAGTAGCTGCACCAGAATTAATAGTATAGATACCTGACATACCTAAGCAGAAACTTTGTTTAGCGGTAGTATCATCTAACTGGTTAGCATCTTTTTTACTATTTACCGAATCAATCCAAGCTCTTAAAGTAACATTAGTTGCAAAGTTGTAAGGAACTGTAAACGTAATATTAGCTGATTGTTGATTAGTCAATAAATAACCTGAGAAACGTTGACCATATATATTTGTTCCATCAGAATAACTTAAATGGAAAGAAGAATCTGTATTAAACGCATTATTAGTTAATTGAACAGTAATGCTGTTATTACCTGCTGATACCGGATGACCTGGTGCAATCCATGTGATAGCTGCATCTGATGCTGGTGGTGCAAATTCGTAAGCACCCACATCAGGGGTAGTTAAGCTACGTGCAGCACCTGTAATATCATATGTAATAGAAGAACCCACCGCTGTTGTAGCTTTATTATCTACATAAGGCGACTGTGGAATTGGCACAGTTGAAGAAATAAAGAATGGATTGTAACCACCAACGCTATGTACTTCTTTTGTTGGGTTAGATGCTTTGAAACTTGCCATAGTAACATAAGTTCCATTGTAAACTTCACTTGCCGTTGTAGTAGCTGTTGTATTGCTATTTTCATATACCACATTATAATCATCAGCCACAGCTGGAACAGAAGAGTAGTACAAACCAACAGCAAGACCGCTATAACCACCTGCCGTAGCCGAACCACGAGTAACACTTACTAAGTTATTTCTTACATCCACACCTGTTGAGCCTGAGCAATAAATACCATAAGTAGAGCCAGAACCTGTAGCATTTCTGTCATCTAAATTAATAGTATTGTTGTAGAATTTCAAATACGATGGTCCTGATAAATAACCAGCATATATTGAACCACCTTGTGTTTCGATACCATATATTGCATTATTATATACCCAGTTTTCATTACCAAGTGTTGCCGCAGCTACCTCATACAAGCAATAAGCTGTGTTTGTTCCGCTTGGTGAAGCAGCAAATAAATTATGTATTTTATTGTTAAATACTCTATCGTTAGTTGCACCCGAACCAGTCATGATACCATAACCACTAGTTGGTGCATACAATGGACGAGAAACATCGCAGTTTGATACCGTCATGTGGTCATGATAGTAAGTGTAAACACCATAGTAATAGAAATCTTGAATCGTACAGCTATCCACCGTTGAATATTGATTAGAGGTAGTTGGTGTACTGCTACTTCCATAGTTCACTACACCCCAATAACCATTGTAGATATGACATTTACGAACCGTGTTGTGTTGACCAGCATCGTCACCAGATGAATAGCTATTGCCGCTACCACCAAACTGAACACCAGCAGCAGTAGTGCTGCTATATCTTGGTGCTATAATATTGCAATTATAAACCGTGTTGTAATTACCACCTTTAAAATGAACGCCAAAACCATTGGTTGCACCTGTACATTTAATATTCAGGTTTTTAACAGTCATATAGCTTACGCCAATTAAATTCAAAGTAGCATAAGCACCCACCGATGCATCATATTTCAAAGAGTCGTTGTTACCGTTGATAGTAATTGTATTGGTAGCCGAAGTACCCGAAACTGCCACAAAATCAGCTCTTTCAAAATAAGGTCCGTTTAATACACTGATAGTTACAGGACCTGTAACACCACCACAAGCTAAGCTAGAGGCAGCATCGGTAAAGCTAGTAAAGTTAGTACTGCTGTGTGCAGCCAATTTATTGATGGTATAAGCACCTGCATAGCTTAAACAAATAGTAGTTTTAGCGGTACTGTCGTTGGATTGGCTGGCATCTGTAGTACCATTTACCGAATTGATATAAGCACGTAAATAGCCACCACCAGTAATATTATAAGGTGTAGTAAACGATAAGGTAGTGTTACTACCACCAGCCAAACTAAGAGTAAAGGGTTGCGTAACCACTGTAGAACCATCAGTATAAGATATACTTAATGAAGTAATAGTAGTAGCACGATTATTATTAACAGCTACTTGCACCGTTGCATTACCAACTGAAAATGGGAAAACAGGTGCTACATAACTGATAGCAGCATCTAAACCAGGCAATGTAAATTCATAAGCACCTGGGTTAGTAGCTATTGGGCTACGTGCAGCACCAGTAATATCAAAATTAACACCCACATTAGGACACATAAAGTTAATTGCAGCCGCAGTTGGTTTTAAGTTTTGTGTACCTGCACTGCCTGTACCGCCTGTTGATGTGAATAATGGATTTGCTGAAGAACTGTGCAAATCAGCGCCCGAAGCTGCCTGCCAGGCAGCTAAAGTACCGTAAGTAGCTGAAGTACTGTAGTTGTAAGCCACATATTTGGGTCCTGTTCCTTGTCCGCCTACAAATATATCATTGTAGTCAGCATTGTTGATAGCATATTCATAAAAACCATATCTGGTTCCTGAATAAGTAGATGCACCACGAGTTACATAAAAAATGTTGTTTCTGATTTGTGTTGTAGTAGAGTTAGAATAGTTATATACGGTATAAGTAGCACCACTGGTAGCCGTAACAGAATCATCTAACAAGATAGTATTGTGATAAAACTGACAATTAGCTACATAAGCATAAATGCCATAAATACTTCCGTTGGTTTGAATTTTTGAAACTATATTATTGTAAAATTTATTCTCACTGCCTGTTGGCGGTGCATACACATTCGCCAACAAATAAGTAGAAGAACCTAAGCCTCTTAAAGTTGCATTGCCAAATAAATTGGTAATAGTATTGTTATAAAACTGACAAGCTATTGAACCTGTTGTAAAATAACAACCATAAGCAGTACTACTTGAAGTTCGATTCAACCGTTGAATAGTACAACCGCTTACAATTGTATTTTGTGAATAAACATTATACAATGCATAAACATAAAAATCAACGATATTACAATTGATAAACTGATTATTAGTATTATAAGTAGTGCCACCAGTTGAGTTACCATAATTACAAACACAATAATAACCACCGCTCATGGTACAACCTTTCGTAATGATATTGCTACCATTTGTAGCCGTAGTAGTAGGCGAAGTAGTTGAGCCCGAAAAACATAATGCTGATGTTGTAGAACTTGTAGCAGCCATATTCACCATTATCGAATCGTTTACCAAACTATCATATTGTGCATTGTTAGTTACCAATACGCCAAAACCATTGGTTGTACCTGCACTCCAGATTCTAATATTTTTAATATTCACATAGCTACAACCATTCAATTGTAAAGTAGGATAAGATGCCGCTGTGTTAGCATTGAAATATAATCTTGGGCTGTTAGTAGCACCATCAAATGTGATTTGATTAGTTGCTGAAGCACCACTGATAGCAGGAATAGAAACCTGTTCAGTATAAGTACCAGCAGCCACCGTGAACTTAACCGGACCGCTAACACCACAATTAGTTAAAGCAGCAACCGCATTGTTAAATGAAGTGAAATTGGTAGAACCCGAACCACTGGCATTGATGGTATAATTACCATTCAATGATAAACATAAAGCTTGCGAAGCCACATCATCTAATGGGTTACCATCGCCAGCTGTACCATTTACAGCTGTAATAGTTGTAGTTAAAGTAACACTACTTGCCAAATAATAAGGTGTAGTGAAACTAAAGTTTTGATTTTGACCAGTTGTTAAAGTGAAGCCTGTAAAAGTTTGACTAACTGGCGAACCCATAATACCATCAGTATAATTAATAGTTATGCTCGTAATGGGTGTGCTCAATGTATTAGTTATGTTCACAACCACGGTTTGATTACCAGCCGAGTTAATAATCGGGATAGGTGACACATAAGAAATAGCAGCATTAATTAAGAATGGAATACCATCAAATTCATCAGCCCCGATATCAGGTGCTGAACCACCGCCATTTACTTGTGTTGGATAACCTACTTGACCTTGACGGATATCGCCATCAAAATCTTTAGTTACTGGAAGAATTGACTGTCCACCACTTTCAATTAATGATTGGGTAGTACTCATGTGTAAGAAAGTAGCGGCTGCACCAGTCGTGCTCAAGAATGTTGGATTAACCGTGATAGAGTTATTTTCTCTGCCACCAGCTACATACGATTTGAAAGCACTTAATGTTTGCTTAGGATTAACCCCATCCGTGTAGATTATATTAGTAGCCGAAGGCGTACCAGCATAAAAACAGTTATTAGCTGATGTTGTAGCATAATTGGCTGTTGAGTTTGTTGACCTTTGATAACACACTGCCAAACCAGAACCTTTTGGTGTACAGTTGTTGACAATAATATTATTTCGCAAATCTAACAAACCTACCGTAGGGTAAGATGATGTTTGCGTAATATGATACAAACCAATTGTACCAAAAGTAGCACCAGTTGATGTACCCGATAAACCAATCGTATTATTATACACATGCGCTGTAGATACATACGAAGTAGAACTACTAAAATACATACCATAAATACCAGTAGTGCTGGTATTGTTGGGTGTACGAATATCACCCACATAGTTATTGAAATAATAATCATCTGCACCATAGGTATATAAATACATGCCATAAATGGTAAATGCAGCAGTTGAGTTCGACGATAAATCTGATACTTTATTTCCAATTACATATTTATTACTTGGCGGACCAGGCGACGCTGAACCAGAATTATATATACCATACCAAGTAGCTGTATTGGTACCACCTGTTGTACCCGTGCTATTAATAGAATAAATTTGATTATAGGCAATAGAATCAGGGTAAGTGTTGCTACTACTACCATAAGCCTCATAAATACCATAAAAAGAAAAACCGCCTGCACCCCCTGGTGTAGTGCTGAAATTACTAATAGTATTATTTCTGAAAATACGTTGGCTATAATAACCAGCATCATAAAAACCAGCTAATACACCACTTGAAGGCGTTTTGAAATTAGAAATCACATTGTTGATGATTTCACTACCATAAACATAGGGTGTATAATAGGCATAGGTCGCACCCGTGCTGGTTAGCGTATTTCTAACTACATTGTTAATGGTATTACCCATCATAAAATTACCTGGTCCATTACCAGCATTAACATTGTTGTAATTGTAAATTAAGTACAACGTGCCTGTACCTGCATAATTTATGTTGGTAACGGTGTTGTAGTTGTAATTCCAAGTGGTAGCATAACCTAAATAAAAACCATAAATAGTTGCTGATGTATTATTGTTGTTGGTAATGTTATTAAAATAATTGCTCGAACAAGATAGATTAATGTAACCTGTTGTGTTAGGTGATGATACTATACTGAAAATACCTGAACCCGATACAGCAGTACCATAAGTGATATTGTTTACATAATTACCATCTATATAATAGCTACAAGCAGCATTACCACCATTGTTATTGCAAAACATGGATTGGTAAGGTGAACTTGTGCTGGCTGTTCCTAAATAAGAAAAATTTTGAACAGTATCATATCTAACATAAACGTTCGTTGCTGCCGAAGATGTAAATACAGGCCAGAAGTTGCCAGTGGTCATATTAGATGAACCGCTACCAGTAATATTATTAAACTGAATATTCAAATTAGGCGTTAAACCTGCCACTTGAGTTTGACCATTTTCTGCATCAATCACCCAACAGTTACCAGTAGTACCATCAGCTTTAATATTAAATGAATTGTTTTGAACATTTCCGCCCGAACCATTGCCACTTGCGTATAACCAAACAGCACGGACTGTAGTAGGATTGTTAACACCTGCGCCACCTTGTGCACCTGTACCCGAACCACCACCAACGTTGTTATTAATGTAATTGTTATTAATATTAACATTCCATTGGTTAACCACTAATACGGCTGCATCATTAATAGCTGCACCTAAAAATTTCCAAGTAGCACCTCCATCTGTATAGTTGGTGCCTACTACCGAACCCGATGGTGCAGTAGCACCTGTAGTACCTGCTGTTACTAATTGATAATACAAAGTAGAACTAACTTTTACTACATCACCTACTGATGCGTTCATAGTACCACCTGAAGTTGCGGTTGATGCTTGCCATACTTTAGCAGTAATACCACCAAAGTTAGTAATTGTATTTCCTGTTGTTGTACGACCTGTTGGCGAATAACCTCCGCCTACACTATTATTTTGGTCTTGGTAAGTTAATGCAGAGGTTGGAGTTCCGCCAAAACCTGATAACAAAACACCGCATTGTACATTGTTAATTACGTTGCTGGTAAAAGTATTGTTGCTACTTTGACCAGAAGATGCAGTAACTGTTGTTACAGCATTACAAGTATTATAAGCACATGGCACTAATGCAATACCTGTTGCACCCCCAACCGGATTGAACAATCCTGCTGTAGCACCATTAGTAATCCAGTTCGCCTTATTTAATGTGATATTGCAATTTTTAATTTTGTTGTTGCTTGAGCCAGTTGTTGCATTGGCTTTAAATAATCCATAACCATATTCCATACAAGTGGTAGGATTTTTATTAGCCGCAGACTCTTGCAAATCTAAACCGTTGATGGTGATATAGCTTACACCATTCAGTGCAAACATACCATCAGGGGTAGTGATAGCCGCTGCCGTAGCAAAGGTTACCGTACCTGTATATGAATACAATAAAGGATTAGCACCCGAAGTAGCCGGGTCTTTTTGAATCGTAATCGGGTTAGCAGAAGTGCCAGTTGTAGTTAATAAAATTCTACCCGTTTCCGTTTCCGTATAGCCAGCTGCTATATTAATAGTAGTAGCTCCACTAATACCATACGAATTCAACGAATCTACTGCCATCTTAATGGTGGCAAAGCCCGTTGGGTATGCGCCAGGCACATAATATTGCCCACTCATTGCTTGTGCCTTTACACTTGAAGTAGGGTAAACCATACTTAGAATTGCAATCAGCATAGGCAACAACATTCTGCTGATTGGTTTGGTGTAGTTTTGATTCATGTTTAGTTGAATTGTTTGTTTTGAAAAAAAATTGTTTACTTTTAAGTGTTTTGCAAACTACCGAATTTTTAATTTCGGCCGTTTTAAAATTAAATCATTGTTATCTTAGTCTGTCGTTTATTTTATGGGCTGTAAAAATCAACAAAATTTAAGGTTACACAATCCCTAATAGTAGGTACAAAAAGTGATGCAACGTTTTGCAACAAAACGGAAACACATTGCTGCTATTGGGTTTCAAAACATTTAAATTTTAACGCAATTAAATGAGTTTTAGAACAATGGTGAAAATAAGTGTTTAAGCGTATTTTTTTTTAGAAAGAAAACAATAAAGATGTCCAAAAAAAATCACACTATTTCATACCTACCCAAAGCCTATTTCGAAGCTTTATATTTGTGGTAAAAATTTTTAAAAACTAAATTTTACAAACATGAAACAAATTAAAAAAATGGGTTGGCAACCCGATTTGCCCGATAACCGAGATTTTGTTTACGCTGCACCAAGCACAATTCTAAAAAAATTACCAGCAACCGTTGATTTGCGCCAACAATGCCCATCCGTATATGACCAAGGGCAGCTGGGAAGTTGCACTGCTAATGCCATTGCAGGTGCTTTTGAATTTGAAGCCAAAAAACAAAACACTGCTAACGATTTTATGCCATCAAGATTGTTTATTTATTACAACGAACGAACCATTGAACATACTGTAAATACTGATAGTGGCGCACAAATTAGGGATGGTATTAAAAGCATTAATCAGCAAGGTGTTTGCCCCGAAAAAATGTTGCCGTACAACATAGATAAATTCACACAAAAGCCTTCACAAGCTTGCTACGATGCGGCTTTGAAGCATCAGCTCACTTCCTATCATCGTGTTACCCGAACATTAAGCCAAATGAAAGCTTGCTTGGCTGATGGTTATCCGTTTGTATTTGGTTTCACAGTGTATGAATCATTTGAAAGTGCCGCCGTGGCTAAAACTGGGAAATTAAATTTACCAAAAAAAACCGAATCGGTAGTTGGCGGACATGCAGTAATGGCAGTGGGTTACGATGATAAAACTACTCGGTTTATTGTTCGCAATAGTTGGGGAAATTCATGGGGTTTGAATGGTTATTTCACCATGCCTTATGATTATTTGCTGAACGAAAATTTATCAGATGATTTTTGGACTATCAGATTAATTGAAGATAATCCAGCATTGAAAAAGAAAAAGTGATGAACAGTTTTCGACTTTAGTTTAATAATCATTTCATTTTCCAAAAAAGAATTTACAACTATATTGCAGCCGAAAATGAAACTGAAAATAATTTTTGCCGGGCTGTTTGTTATGTTGCTAATAAATCAACAGAGTTGGGCACAATTATTTCCTAAATATGGCGATAGTCGAAGCGGCACCACAGGATTTCAATTTCTGAAAATTGCGCCTGATGCCCGTTCGGTGGGTATGGGCGAAGCTTTCACAGCAGTTGCCAACGATTTGAGTGCCGTGTATTGGAATCCTGCTGGTTTAACCAAATTAGATACATCTAACATTCATGCACAAGTTGGGCAAACCAACTATTTCAGCAATATCAATATGCAACATATTGTGGTAGCTAAAAAAATCAGACCATCTGTATTTTTAGCAGCTCAATTAGAATATTTGAGCACGGGCTATATGAATGTAAGCACCGAATTTGCGCCAACAGGCAACGGGCAACAATTCAATTTTTCAGACCTTTCGGCTGGTGTAACTTTAGCAAAAGCACTCACTGATAATTTTAGTTTTGGCTTCAATTTGAAATATATTCGTGAAGGCATTGCAACGGTTTACACACAAAACGTGGTAGCTGATTTTGGTTTTCAATATGATATTGGAAAAGGCAATACCCGATTTGCCGTAGGTGTCAGTAATTTTGGTTCGCCTACCTCACCAGGCGGAAGCCTCACCAAGCTTACCTTTGGCGGCGATTCAACTTATAAAAGTTTTGAAAAAATAAATGTGCCTTCCATTTTCCGCTTAGGCGTTGCAACTGATGTGGTGAAAAAAAACAATCAAATATTAACTATTGCTGCACAATTAAATCACCCAACTGACAACAACGAATCTTTCAATTTTGGTGCTGAATATGGCTGGCATAAATTGTTATATGCCCGTACTGGCTATCAATTTGGCACTGATGAAAATTATTTACCCTCGTTTGGTGTGGGCTTAGCTATCAAAAGAAAATTTGGCAACATCCGCTTCGATTATGGTTTTCAAGCCAAAAAATTATTGGGCGTTATTCATCGCGTTACTTTAACAGTTGATTTATTTTAATTGAATCGAGTTATTTAATTAAGGCTTATATTTGTTGCTCAACAAAATCACTTTTTATTTATGAAGAAAATTATTTTATTCGTTGCAACAGCACTGATATCAACTGTTTCAATGGCTCAGCAAACTGATAAACTGAAAGTATTAGCTGGTGGTATTTTTAACATGGGTTTTGGAAGTTCTGATTTAACGAAAAACTATACTGCTGGCAACCCAACGAAATCAAGTTTAAGTACTTTTGATTTATCCTTAACACCTGATGCAGGTGTGTTTTTATTTAAAAATTTTGCTTTAGGAATTCAATTAGAGCTCACTGCAAAAAACCAAAAAGATTCATTAGGCACAAGCTCAAGCTCCTCTTTTAACATCGGTCCATTTGTTCGCTATTATTATAAAATTAGAAATTTTGCTCCTTTTCTTCAGTTGAGTTATGGTACTGGAACAATTTCTTCTTCTGGCGCAAGTACAATTAAAGGAAATGTTTTAGGAATAGGACCTGGGTTTGCTTATTTCTTCAACGATAGAATTGGAATTGAAGCCTTACTAAATTATCAGCATCTCTCACAAACTACCGACATCAATATTGGCGGTGTATTAAACACAAAAAATGTGGGTAACAATTTAAAATTCAACATCGGTTTGCAAGTTTATTTGTAAAAATATTTTTGAAACAAAAATCAAAAGCCGTTCAATTACATTTGAGCGGCTTTTTTTATGAGGTTTGGCGAACATTAAAAGTTCGCCAAACCTAAAAACAACAACAATGAAAATCGCATTAGCTCAACTCAATTATCACATCGGCAATTTTGAAAGCAACACTAAAAAAATTGTGGATGCCATTCATCAAGCAAAATCACAAGGCGCAAAAATTGTGCTATTTAGCGAATTGGCAGTGTGTGGTTATCCGCCTCGTGATTTTTTAGAGTTTGAAGATTTTATTCAGAAATGTGAAAATGCAATTGATGAAATAAAATCACACACGGCTGGCATTGCAGTGTTGGTGGGCTGCCCCAGTCGTAATCCGAAAATTGAAGGCAAAGATTTATTCAACTCAGCTTATTTTTTGGCAGATGGTGAAATCAAAAAAATCATTCACAAAACATTGTTACCAACCTACGATGTGTTTGATGAAAACAGATATTTTGAGCCGAATAATTCGTTTGAAATTGTTGAATACAAAGGCAAAAAAATTGCTGTAACTATTTGCGAAGATTTGTGGAATTTGGGCAACAACAATCCGTTGTACACCATTTGCCCAATGGATGAATTGATGAAATTTAATCCCGAAATGATTTTGAATTTATCAGCTTCTCCATTTGATTATGACCATGCCGAAGACCGCAAACGTGTGCTGAAAGCCAATGCACAGGCTTACAACATTCCAATATTTTATTGCAATCAGGTTGGTGCACAAACCGAAATTATTTTTGATGGCGGAAGTCTTATTGTAAATGCAGAAGGTGAAATTGTTGAGGAGTTACAATACTTCAATGAGCAAATATCAATTATCAATTCATCTGAATTGTCTTCATTGCAAATTGATATTTGTAAATTGAAAATTGAACAAATACACGATGCTCTCATTCTCGGCATCAAAGATTATTTTGAAAAAATGAATTTCAAAAAAGCCATCTTAGGATTGAGTGGTGGTGTAGATTCGGCTTTGGTGCTGTATTTGGCGGCACAAGCATTGGGAAAAGAAAATGTTCATTCATTACTGTTGCCTTCTGAATATTCTACTTCTCACAGTATTAGCGATGCAGAGCAATTGTGTAAAAATTTAGGAACGAGCTATGATATTGTTCCGATAAAAAATAATTACGAAGCTTTTTTACAAACGCTTTCACCTTACTTCAAAGATTTGCCTTTTAATGTTGCCGAAGAAAATCTGCAAGCCCGAACTCGTGGTGTTTTGTTGATGGCTTTCAGTAATAAATTTGGTTATATTTTATTGAACACAACCAACAAAAGTGAAGCTGCGGTTGGCTACGGAACGCTTTATGGCGATATGTGTGGCGGCTTGGCGGTGTTGGGCGATGTGTATAAAACACAAGTGTTTGAATTGTGTAATTACATTAATCGCCATTCAGAAATTATTCCACAAAACATTTTAACAAAAGCACCATCTGCAGAGCTGCGACCAAATCAAAAAGACAGTGATTCATTGCCCGAATATGCTGTGTTGGATAAAATTTTGTACCAGTATATCGAAAAACATAAAAGTCCGAAAGACTTGATTGCACAAGGATTTGAAGCAGCATTAGTCAATCGTGTTTTGAAAATGGTGAACAGCAACGAATGGAAACGTCATCAATCACCGCCGATTTTACGAGTATCTTCAAAAGCTTTTGGTGTGGGCAGACGAATGCCGATTGTAGGAAAATATTTAAGTTGAGAAAAATTACAACTATTTTTGAATCACAAAACCATTTCAATTTGAAGAAAATATTTTTTACGTTTCTATTAGTAAATTTTCTTTTTGCAAAACAATCAATAGCTTGGGACAGGGGCTTTTATGATATTGGAACATCAGCAACTATTGGTTTCAATGTAGCAATATCAGCAGCTTGTGTTAATCAATTGCTCGATAATCAAATGCACCACAAATTAGTTCCAACAGTAGGGCTTGCAATTGGTTCTATACAATTAGCAATGGGCATCGGCGATATTTCAAACCCAGAATATTTGAACTATGGAATAATAGAAACAAGCTTGGCTTTAGTTACAATTGGGTTAAGTGTTTGGGATTTAAAGAAGCAAAGCCGTCTGTTTAAATTAAACAAGCAAACTACTTGGAATATTAATTCAATTCAACTAAACAATCGAAATATGGGTGTTTGTTTTTCACTGAAATATAATTTTTAAAACAATAAATATTCATCATGAAAAAAATAATTTTAGCGTTACTCATTATCTGTTTCATTTTTTCAAATAAAGCCAAAGCTGAAGGAGAAGAAATTGTAAGTTTTGTTTATTGTTCATCAGTTTTAATAGGGTTAAATGTAGGTACTTCAATTGCTAACATGAATTATATCAAAGAACAAAATATGCGGTTAAAACCTTTGCAAATTTCAGGAATAATTACTGGAACAACACAAACATTGTTGGGTGTAGTATGTATTCTTTCTCTCGACCCAGAATACATTGTACTTGGTTCAATAAATGCAGGGTTTGGATTGGCAGCAACGATAATAAGCATAGCAAGCCTAAATAAGAATAATCATTTATTGCAACTAAATAAAACTACCGCTTGGAATATTAATCCTATTCCGCTTCGCAATGGTGTTGTAGGTGTTGGTGTCTCCTTGAAACATAATTTTTGAAAATGCTAAAACACTTTTCTTTTCTAATCTTATTTTTTCTCACTCTTCATTGCTCCGCCCAATCCAATTTCAAATTATTTTTAGTGGGTGATGCTGGCGATGATGATTTAACTGGCGAAACATTAGATAGCCTGAAAGCCAATATTAATAGAAGTTCCAACAGTGCGTTAATTTTTTTGGGCGATAATTGTTATCGCAATTTTCCTTTTCAGTTTCGTGGTTTTGATAGCAGCTTAATCACAAAAAAAAGAATTCTTTCGCAGTTGTTAATTTTAGAAAAATATAAAGGCGCAGCGTATTTCGTACCTGGCAATCACGATTGGTGGAACACAACTAATTTTAACAAAGGCAAACAAAAATTGCAAATGGAAGAATCGTTTATCGAACAAAATTTATCTACCAATAAATCTATCAGCAATAATAAAAATGTTTTTTTGCCACAACACGGAAGCCCTGGTCCATCAGTAGTTGAGCTAAATGACCATAAAATTTGTGTCGTGTTTATTGATACCGATTGGTTGCTTTTGTTAGATGAAAAACGAACACCAAAAACGAATCAACAACAAGAAAAAATATTTTATCAGCAATTAGATTCAGTGATGACCATGTCTGAAAAAAAGCAACAACAAATAGTAGTGGTGGCGCATCATCCTATCAAGGCGTATGACAATTTATTGGGCAGAAAAGTAAAACATCCAAAATTATTTACCCGAGTAAAAATGTCGTTGATGGGTTATCCGAGTTATCAAAAAATGATTGTGCAATTGCGAACTATTTTTGAAAAACATCATCGTGTGATTTTCGCCAGCGGTCATGTACATGCGCTGCAATATTACAACACAGGTAATGTGCAATATGTGGTGAGTGGTTCGGGTAGCAAAACTTTGCATGGCGATGAAATTAATCCACCGCAAAATATTCATGAATACAGAGTTTGGGGTGAGGAAGGATTTTTTGTGTTGAATTTTGAAACTACAAAAACCAATATTGTTTTGTATCACGAAAAAGGAAAAAAGAAAACGGCAATAGATGTGTTCCTGATAAAATAATTGAAAGCAATTTTTATAGCTCTCCAACAGAAATCATTTTTTCAATTACATTTGCACCGCAAAAAATAACAGCATCAATTATGGGTAGGATATTTGAAAAACGCAAACACAAAATGTTTGCACGTTGGGATAAAATGGGTAAGGCATTTACTCGAGTAGGAAAAGAAATTGCCATCGCTGTAAAAACAGGTGGACCCGATGTGGATACCAACGCTCGATTGCGAACTATTATCAAAAATGCAAAGGCATTGAATATGCCTAAAGACCGTATTGAAGCTGCGGTGAAACGTGCAGCCAGCAAAGACCAAGCAAACTATGAAGAAGTAACTTTTGAAGGTTATGCACCCGGCGGAGTAGGAATTTATGTGGAGTGTGCGACGGATAATAACACCCGAAGTGTTGCCAACATTCGTTCGTATTTTACCAAGCACGATGGTGCATTGGGCAAATCAGGTTCATTAGATTTTATTTTTGAACGCAAGGGTGTTTTCAAAATTAAAAATGAAAATATCAATGCGGAAGAATTAGAGTTTGAATTGATTGATTATGGCTGCGAAGAATTTATGTTTGATGAGGAAGAAGGCTTAATCATTTTCTACACGCCATTTGCTGATTTCGGCAAAATGACCAAAGCATTAGAAGATAAAAACATCAATGTAGTAAGTGCTGAATTGCAACGCATACCCAACAATTTGGTTGATTGCGATGAAGCCATGGCAGAAAAAGTTTTAGCATTGGTGGATAGAATTGAACAAGATGATGATGTGCAACAAGTGTTTCACAACATGAAATAAATTTAACCACAGCCTCGAAAATTTCGGGGCTGTTTTTTTTAGATTAAAAACTGTAATTTTGAAACAATGAAATCAGTCAGCACAATAGTTTTATTGGTGGGGTTTTTTTGTTCGTGTGGTTTTTTGAAAAAAGACAACGCATTAAAAATGGAAGAACCCAGCGTTGTATTGGTGGGCACAAATTGGTTTTTGACTTCATTAAATAATAAAGCTATTGAAATAGATGCATTGCAGCCCATCAAAATAAAAATCAATGATGATAATACTTTCAAGGGGTTTGCAGGCTGCAATCAGTTTTGGGGAGTTTATAAAACGATGCAAACACAAATCAATTTTAGTAACATCAACAGAACAAAAATGAGTTGTGCAAAAATCAAAATTGAAAATGAATTGACCGATGTTTTGCGAACAGCACAAGGTTATTTAATCAATGGCAACCAATTGCAACTCATCAACAAACAAGGTGAAGTGATTGCCATTTTTCAAGCAACCTAATTGTTAGAAAAATCGGCAATCAAAAATATTTAGCAGCAAACCATTATGCAATTTTTAAAAAAAAATATTTTACTAGTTACATTTTTGCTGTTTGCAAATTGCTTCGCAACCCAAGCACAGCATCACTTTGAATATACTTACTACACACAAGATAATGGTTTAGCATCGGCGGTGATTACGGAAATTCAAAAAGACAGTTCGGGTTTTTTATGGTTGATTTCCGAAAATGGATTGATGCGTTTTGATGGCTATGAATTCAAATTATTCCGCCACGACCCAATGGATAGCAACTCTATTTCATCGAGTTATGTAACACAAATGGTGATTGATAAAAAAGGAAATGTTTTTGTAAAAAACAGTTATGGTATCAGCAAATATTTGCCTGCAACCCAAAGTTTCAAAACAATAATTCCGTTTAACAACAATCGCGATGTAAAAATTATTGCTGTAGATACAGAAGGCACATGGGTTTTAAAGAAAAATGCTTTGCTACTTATTCGGCAAAAAGATTGTGCTGTTCAAATTTTTACATTACCAGTTTCGATAAAAGTTGATGCGCAAATCAGTAGCATAAAACAAGGCAACCATGTGTTTTTGTTAAATAATGGTGTGCTATCAAATTTTGATATTAAAACAAAAAAGATTGAGCTGGTGAGTATAGTTGGTGCAGAAAAAATAAATTCAATTTTTAAATACAAAAATCAATTGTGGGTACTAACCCATGATGGAATCAGCGAAATAAATATTTCAGAAAAAAAAGTAACCAAAAAATTCGATTTACCTTTTTTAAATACTGCAACAAAACCAATTCTTTTTATTCGTCAATATCAATCTAAATATTTGTTGATAGGCTATTCCATTAATGATATTAGCATCGTTGATTTTAGTAGTGGGGAAAATTGTAAAATAAATTTAGAGCCTAATGAAAAAGTAAGCACGTCGGAAATTGGCTTGTTTAATTGTTCTATCTCAAACAAAGTCTGGTTTGGGGTTGCCAACAATTTTTATAATGTTGATTTGAAAAAAAAAACAGTTTTAAAATATAGTATCAACCCTTCTTCGCAGCAATTTAGTGCCAAATCGAATGTGGGTTATATTTTTGATGATGGCAATATTATTTGGATTGCATCACACGGATTGGGGCTGACAAAAGCAGAACTACTCAATAATTCATTCAAATCTTTCCATCCTTTTGAAAACAACGAACCTGATTTGAATGAATTAAGTAACAACATAAGAACCGTTGTTGATTGGGACAATGACAATTATTTGGTGGGAGCAATTTCAGGAATATTTCTGTTCAATAAAAAAACAAGCTCGTTCAAAAATATACCTGAACCTTATTTTTCAAAACTACATTCCTCTACCTTTTCAACCAATAAAATTATTGTTGATGCTGATGGAAATTTTTGGATTGCAAGCCGTCATGCTGATGGTGCGTATATTTTAAATAAAAATAAACATTCGATAACTCAAGTTAATCCGTTTTCGAAAACTGAATTTAATACCGTAAAATCAATTTTAATTGACAGTAAAAAAAATGTTTGGCTAAGCACCAGTAATAATGTTATTTATAGAACTCCGCTGACAAATATTTTTTCAAAACACAACATTAATTTCATTAAATATACGCTTGATAACAATGAAATTGATAGACCCTTCAATACTATTTTTACAATTGTAGAAAACAAAAAAGGAGAAATATTATTTGCCTCCGAAACCGGATTTTATATCTACAACTATAAAACAAATCAGTTCAAAAGGTTTTATAGTAAAGATTACATTAGCGATTGTATCAGCGAAAGCAACACCCGTTGCATTTATGAAGCACCCGATGGATTCATTTGGTTGGGTACCAACGGCGGTGGTTTAAACAGATTTGACCCAGCCACCGAAAAATTTATTCACTTCACCACAAAAGACGGCTTGCCTGAAAATTACATTTACAGTATTTTACCCGACCGACAAGGGAACTTGTGGTTGAGTACCAACAAAGGAATTGGTTGCTTTAATATCAAATCCAAAACATGTATCAATTATACACTGAAAGATGGTTTGCAAAATTTTGAGTTTAATACCAATGCAGCATTGGCTTCTCAAGATGGAAATTTTGTGATGGGCGGCATCAATGGCATTACCATTTTTAATTCGTTACAAACTGCATCTGATAATGATGTGCCACCCATATCAATAATTGATTTTTTGGTAAATGGTGTTAGCAAACCAATTCAATCAGGGCAAGTAATGCTACACCACGATGAAAATAACATTACTCTGAAATTTGCTGCACTAAGCTATTTTCAAAATGACGAAAATAAATACGCCTATTATTTAGAAGGCGTTGATAAAACATGGACATTTTGCGGAACACAACGTTCGGTAAATTATTCCAATTTACCTGCTGGCAATTACATTTTTCGAGTGAAAGCTTGCAACAGCTATGGCATTTGGAACGAAACAGGCTCCAGCATCAGTTTTTATATTATCACTGCTTGGTGGCGCACAAAATGGTTTTATTTTATTGTTATTGGTTGCGTTGCCACAATAATTTATGCGCTATATAAATATCGCTTACAACATGCCATTGGTTTGCAAAAAATGCGAAACAATATTGCCCGTGATTTGCACGATGAAGTAGGTTCAAATTTAAGTAGTATTTCTTTATTCAACGAAGTGGCAAAAGAAAGCATAACCAACACCAATGATAAAAGTCCAGTAATTCCGATTTTAGAAAAAATTGCCGAATACACCAGTATCTCACAAGAATCAATGAGTGATATTGTTTGGATGATTAATGCCCGAAACGATTCGTTTGAAAATGTAATTGCTCACATGCAAAGCTTTGCAGCCGAAGTGTTAGAAGCCAAAGGAATAAATTTAAAAATGGAAGTGGATAAAAATTTAGAACATCAAAAAATGGAGATGCACCAGCGAAAAAATTTCTACTTAATTTTTAAAGAAGCTATTAACAACATTGCTAAATATGCCAATTGTAAAATTGTAAATGTTGAAATTGAAATCAAAAACAAAATAGTGAAAATGAAAATTGCAGATGACGGAATTGGATTTGATATATCAAAAGTATCCAAGGGCAATGGTTTGTTGAATATGAAAAAACGAGCAACGGAATTAAACGGACAAATAAAAATCAAATCGGAACAAGGAAAAGGAACAACAATTGAACTAAGTTTTCACATTTAACCAAAAAAATTTTGTACCTAATATTAGGCTTTTATTTACAGAAAAAAAGAAGATACATTTGATGACTATGGTAAAAGTAATTGTTTACGATGATAACAGAGGCAGATTAGAGGGCTTAGAATTGCTAATTAATCAAACGCATGATATGCGTTGTGTAGGTACTTTTGAAAATTGTGTCAATATTGTTGAGCAAATAAAAGAGTTACAACCAGATGTGTTATTGATGGATATTGATATGCCAAAAGTAAACGGCATCGAGGGTTTGATGTTGGCAAGAAAACATGCACCCAAAGTGATGGTGATTATGCAAACTGTTTTTGAAGATGAAGATAAAATTTTTGAAGCCGTTCGAGTTGGTGCTCATGGTTATTTTTTGAAAAAAACTTCACCCATAAAATTAATTGATGGCATCAGAGATGTGTTAGAAGGCGGTGCACCAATGACACCATCTGTTGCCAAAAAAGTTTTAGAATATTTTAAAACCAACACCGAAACAAAAGTTTTACAAACCTTTGATTTAACAGACAGAGAAAAAGAAATTTTATCATTACTTGTAAAAGGAATGAGTTATAAAATGATTGGTGAAACTTGTGGCATTACATGGAATACAGTGAACACACATTTCAAACGTATTTACGACAAACTGCACGTACACTCCGCTACTGAAGCCGTTGCCAAGGCTTTGGAAAATAAAATTGTGTAAGCATTATTTTTCAATCACCGCTTCACTGCCATACATTTGGCTTTTGTATTTTAATGATGGTGATGAAATAAAATTTTATTTGTTGATTAAAATTAATAAATTTGAGAAACGATAAACTTTTAATCAAGTGAAATTTGTTTTTTCGATTGTACTTACTGTGGTTGTCTTTTTTTCCTGTAAAAAGCAAACTAACGATGGCTGTGAGGGAACTGGAACAATTTATCCAATAAATGCTTTTTACAAACAATTTTTTTTTAACGGTGGCAAATGGCTTCTAAAGGATTCTGCCTCTTCTGTGATTGATTCAATTTTTGTTGATTATTCAGTATTTGGACAGAATTGTTCACATCCACAAATGGGGTGTGCTTCTGATTGCTATCAAGGATATAATGTGGTTTTTTCTCACAATTTGGTTTTGGGAAAAAATTTTCATTTAGAAATATTAGAGCAGGTTGATAATTTTGGAATTGAAGAAACAAACCTCAAATCCTCTTCAGATGGAATATTTAATGGAAAGATTGGCGATGTTCAAAACAATGCAAAAATTGAAAACATCATTTCAAAATTTATTACTCCGATTGATACCTTTCAAAACGTTTATCAAATGTATTATCCAAATTCACTTGGTGGGTTTAAACGACTTTGGTGGTGTCCGAAAAAAGGATTTGTAAAAGCCGAAGTAGTTGATTCTTCGGTTAACGGAACAAAAATTTACAACTTAATAAGCTATTACGTATCCCTTCATAATTGACTTACTCAATCACAGCTTCATCTCCATACATCTGATTTTTGTATTTCAATGAGGGAGATGAAATAAAATCACCCAAGCCAAGGCTGCTCCATTTTTCATCCACTGCTTTTATTGTCGTATCATCATGCACTAAAATGTTTGGCCAATCACGGTCGAAATTGTCGAACTGTTTTGTTTTGGTTGTGCCATCCACAATTAATTTTTCAGCCGAAATATAAATATCTCGTCTTGCATCTGCATTGTTGCAACTGCGCCACAACACATCTGCAATGCTGCTTACATCAATATTTGCATCTACGAAAATTATTGTTTTCACATGTTGCATTTCATCCAATGCACAAATTTTTTGCGCCAAATCTTTTACATAATTCGGTTTATTTTTTTCAATAGAAAAAATTGCCACTGAAATATTTTTTGCCAACAATGCAAAATTTGCATTTTTTATTTCTGAAAATTTTTCAAGAATTGCATTTGTATTCATTGAGTCATTATGCAATTTCGCCATCGAGTCATTCAAAATTTCTTCATCAAATTTTTTCGTTCCATCCACACACATCTTGCCACCAAAGCCCATTTTGCTGCAACTGTGGTCGAGCACATCCATTGGTCCTTGACTAAAATAAATGTCGCTGGCTGGATTGCAATTTTCAGAAACATATTTTGCAACAGCAGCATAATCATGAATATCAATATCGCCATCAACGACCACCAAAATTTTGTTGAACATCATCTGACCTGCACCCCACATGGCATTCATCACTTTTTGTGCTTGCCCAGCAAATTCTTTTTTGATTTTCACAATCGTTAAATTGTGAAACACACCTTCCATCGGCAATTCCATATCTTCAATTTCAGGAATCATCGTCATCTTAATTGGTGCTAAAAAAATGCGTTCGGTGGCTTTACCAATCCAAGCATCTTCTTGCGGCGGAATGCCCACGATGGTGGCTGGATACACAGCATTCCTGCGATGTGTGATGCCAGTGATGTGAAATTTTGGATACCAATCGGGCAGCGAATAATAGCCAGTGTGGTCGCCAAATGGACCTTCCCAAATCAACTCTTCCGATGGGTCAACATAACCTTCGATGATGATGTCGGCATCGGCAGGCACTTCAATTTCGGGCTGCGAAATGCAACGCACCAACTCCACTTTTTTCTTTCGCAAAAACCCTGCAAGCATGTATTCATCCACATTATCGGGCAATGGCGCCGTAGCAGCATAAGTGTAAACAGGGTCGCCGCCCAAAGCCACAGCCACAGGCATTTTTTTGCCCAGCAATTTATATTCGTTGAAATGACGAGCCGAAACTTTGTGTTTGTGCCAATGCATCGCTGTTAAATTTTTATCGAAAATTTGCATCCGATACATGCCCACATTTCTGATATTCGTGTTCGGGTCTTTGGTATGAATAATGGGTAGTGTGATAAAATTGCCGCCATCTTTTGCCCAACATTTTAAAATTGGAAACGCAGTGATATCGGGCTGTTCAACAATTATTTCCTGACATTCGCCTCTACCATTTTTCACTTTTGGCATCCACGATGCAATTTGATTAAGCTTTGGCAGCATCGCCAATTTTTCCAAAATATTGTCTTTGGGCTTCATCAAATTTTTAAACAAATTTTCGATTTCATTTTTCACATCGTCCAATTCATCAACGCCCAAAGCCATACACATGCGGCGATAGCTGCCCATAGAATTTATTAAAACAGGAAAATTTGTTCCAGTATTTTCAAACAACAAAGCTTTGTTATTTTCTGATTTTGAAATTCTATCGGTGATTTCAGAAATTTCTAAAACTGGATTTACATATTCTTTGATGCGAATTAATTCGCCAGCTTTTTCTAACTCGAAAATAAAATGTTGTAAATTCTTGTACGCCATGAAAGTGTTTTTACTGAAAACAAAAATATAAACATTGGGTTCTAATCTTTATTTTTATTCTTCAAAATAAAATCTACCACGATGAATTACGAAACAAGAATTCCTATCACACAATGGGCTGAAGAAGACAGACCACGAGAAAAAATGTTGCTCAAAGGCAAGCAGGCATTGAGCGATGCCGAGTTGTTAGCCATTTTAATTTCAACAGGCACAAAAGAGTTTTCGGCGGTGGAATTGGGCAAAATAATTTTGAAAAATGCCAACAACAACTTGAATGATTTGGCAAGATTTACGATTGAAGATTTTAAAAAAATAAAAGGAATTGGCGAAGCAAAAGCCATCAGCATTGCAGCAGCATTGGAATTGGGGCGAAGACGAAAAGCAGAATTGATGGAAGACAAACCGATAGTGAAAACCAGTCGCGAAGCGGCTTCCATCCTGCAACCGATGTTGGCTGATGAAAGCACCGAACAATTTATGGTGTTGTTTTTAAATCAAGCATGTCGATTGATTAAAATGGAAAACATTAGCAACGGCGGCATGACAGGAACGGTTGTTGATGCAAAAATTATTTTCAAAAAAGCATTAGAGAATAATGCTACCAGCTTGATTCTTTGCCACAATCATCCCAGCGGAAATTTGAATCCAAGTCAAGCCGATATTGATGTAACTAAAAAATTAAAACAAGCTGGAACATTGATGGGCATTGATGTTCACGACCACATCATTGTTGCCAACACTGGTTATTACAGTTTTGCTGATAATAGTTTGTTGTAAAAAAGAAAGGCGAAGTTTAAAACTTCGCCTTTCAAAAATCAAAAATTTATTGCTTCACCCATTTTCGGGTTTCAACAAATCCATCGCTGTAAACTGTCGTCATTAAATATAAACCTGCCGATAAATTAGCCGTATTGAAAATGATAGAATTTTCTTTGGTGTCCATTAATTCATCAATTAATTCACCTTTCATGTTATAGAGTTGAACATTTTTTATAAGCCCATTATCTGCCGTCCATTTCACAAATAATTGTTGCGAAATATCATTGTGATACACAATCAAACCATAAGGCGATGGTGTTAAATTTTCCATGCCTGTTACACCGCTTACCACAACAATTTGTGTATCAACATTCGAGCAATAACCTTTGGTAGAAGTTAATGTAACTGTAAATGAACCATTGTGAATGTAGTTATGCGTTGGCGGATTAGCAACTACACTGGTTGAATTATCACCAAAAGCCCATTGATAGGAAGTGGCGTTAGAGCTTTGATTGATATAGGTTACATAAGCCGTGTTCGGTAAAATATTGTAGGTGAATTTCGCTGTTGGATTAATTTGAACATTCACAATACTATCACTAATGATGGATGAACAGCCATGTTCGGTTACAAACAAATTAATATGTTTCGAGCCTGGCGAACCCCAACTTACATAAATAGGACCTGGACCAGTTCCTGGCGGAAGCACTGTTCCTGCTGGATTGAAGCCCCATGTGTAGGTTGCTGCTGGCGAAGCATTACCCGTATAGGTGATGATGGTGTTATACCCTTCGCAAATGTTGTGGATATAACTGAAGTTTGAGTTTGGTGCATTGTAGGCAATCACCGTATCCGTATAGGTTGTAGAGCCGCCGCTATTGCTGACCAACAAAGTGATAACATGAACCCCTGCTGTGTTAAAGGTTACAATTGGGTTTTGTGCCGAACTTTGTACGGGCGTTACACCACCACCAAAATTCCAAAACCAATTGGTGGGTGTACCCGTTGATGAATCTTTAAAAGCCACAGTAGCACCAGTACATACACCATTAGGTGGATAAAATTTTGCAATTGGTGGATTGCATGCATGCACTGAAACTATTACAGGTGTTATGTGTGAAACACAACCATGTTGCGTTGAAGCAGTACAGGTTACAGTTTTGTTGCTTAGTGTTGACCAACTTACAACATACGGACCACCTGCACTTGGAGGTGTGCCAATTACGCCACCGCCATTAAAAGAAAAAGCATAGTGCGCTAATGTGTCAGGGGTTGCATAAATAGTATCCGTATTATTAGGGCATTCGCTTAATGAACTGGCTGTAAGCACCACTGGTGGCGGATTATCAACAATCACTTTTACAGTATCATAAGCAAAGCAAGTAGCTGCTTGGTTGGATGCAGCCAAATAATAAGTGGTTGTTACAGTTGGGCAAACCAACGATGATGAATTATGTGAAGTGAAACCAACAGGGTTGGATGTCCAAGAATACAGCGCACTATTTTGTGGTGCTGCGCCAATGGTAACACATTTGCCACCACAAATTAAAGTATCTCTTCCTGCCGATGCTGCCGGTGCTGAGCCTACAATAATGGTATTATAAACTGTGTCCCATGTGTGAGTCGAGTCGTCTTCTACTGCCATTGCAACAGTATATGTTGCAGCATTAGTATAAGCATGATTTACACCAATTGCATTAGAAGTTGTACCATCACCAAAATCCCAATGCCATTGAATTGTAGGCACGTAAGAATTGTCGCTAAAAAAAATCGAATCACCAATACAAGCTTGATAAGGTGTAGTTGAAGGGTGCATTCTTGGGATAAACAAATAAGGTCCACATGGGTTTACTCCTTCCACGTGTGTGAATGTATTAGTTTGGCCTTGCAAATCAGTTACGGTTAGTGAAAAAGTAAAAGTACCATTAGTAGGGAAAATAACCTTATGAGGTCCTTGCCCAGTTGCTGATGAAGGGATGGGAGGTGTTGAACTATTTCCAACATTAAAATTCCAAACCCATGAAATAATAGCACTGCTGCCTTGTTGCGAATTATCTGCAATATAATAAGCAGTATTTTTGCATGGCGTATGGGTTATCACATTTGAAAAACTGTCTAAAATTGAGTAGTTGGCATTGGGCGGCGAACAATTGTTGATAAACAACGAATCTTTGAATGCTGGCGATGTGCAACCAAAACCCGTTGCTGTCGTGCTAAAATAAGTGTATTGACCAGTTATGTTGGGCAACTGTAACGGATATGGACCGCCATTCACAGCAGTTCCGATCAATGAACTTGTGCCAAAGTTAGGTGTATAAGTTACACCAGCCACAGGGTTTAAAATTTTCAAAGTATCAATTCCACCTGGGCAGCCTTGTGTAGTAATTGAATAAGTGGAAGCATCAGGATATGGAATAACATAAACAGTTTTTGTTAGCGTATCAATAGTACCATGTTGCCCACTCATAGGCGAATCGGTAGAAACTACATAAGTTACCAAATAAGTTCCGGGCGATGTGTAAGTATGCGTAAAAGTGGCTGGTGGTGTGGTGTTGCCAAAATTGGTAGGCAACGAACCAAAATACATCGAGTACACTTTTATTGGTCCACCAGTATGTAAATCGGTTGCTGTTATTGGCACATTGATACATACAGTATCTCTTGATAATGAAAAATTAGCAGTTGGTGAAGTAATTGGTGCAGGCTTTAAAGTAAACGAAGTAGTCATGATGTCATCACCCGTTGAAAAACCATCACCATTTGCATAATTACCTGCTAAATAAAAATTGATATTGCCAACTAAAGAAGGCGGTGCAGTCCATTGAAAAGCCCAAACACTATCCGTTGTAGTTGCATTCACATGACCAATTTCGCCGCCTGTTGGAAAGCCAGTAATAGATGAATTTAAAATTGTAAATGCACCTCTTACATTGTGTGAAGCGTCTTCAGCTCTCATTTCAAAACCAAATTTTGGTGTTGCGTTGCCAGTGCCTGTAATTTTTACAGTGATGTCATAAACATTGTTGGGGAAATAGCTATTCACAGCATTTCCATTGCCATGATATTTAATGGTATAACTCAAATTACCAACACCCACACCAGGTGTATGACAGCCAGCAGTGGCGCATGTAGTGCCATTTGCACCTGTATGCCCCGATGGCGGAGCAGCAGAATTCGACATCAAAAAAGTTTGTTGCAAGCAAAGCATCAAAGCTACTGCAACAAACAAAAGTGTAATTTTCAATTTCATAATTTTTATTTTAGCCTTTGCAAGTTAATGAGAAAATTATTTTAAAACAATAAGGTTTTTCTACTTTGGGTAAATGGTAAGACAACTTTCAAACCCATTTCGTTTCAAAAATAAAAAAGGATGCTTCAAATAATGAAACACCCTTTTCAATTTTATAAAGATGAAATACGCTGCTGTGCAAAATAGTGGAACACAGATGAGGCTGATTTGGTGAAAAAAAACAGACTTTTCAATTCCGTTTCGCAAATCTATTTTCAAATAAAAATCAGCGAAAATCTGTTCCATCTGCGGAATCATGGCTCTATTTTATTTCATCGCTTCATCATATCTGCGGCTTACTTCAGCCCAATTCACCACATTCCAAAAAGCCCCAATAAAATCAGGTCTTCTGTTTTGATAATGCAAATAGTAAGCATGTTCCCATACATCCAAACCCAATATTGGTATGCCTTTGCAGTCGGCAACATCCATCAACGGGTTATCTTGATTGGGTGTTGAACACACACACAATTTTTTGTTGGCATCTACACACAACCAAGCCCAGCCGCTACCAAAGCGACTTACACCTGCTGCTGCAAATTTTTCTTTGAACACATCAAACGAACCAAATTCAGCAGCAATAGCATCTGCTAATTTACCAGTCGGCATTCCGCCTGCATTTGGCGCAATCACTTGCCAAAAGAAACTATGATTCCAATGTCCACCGCCATTGTTGCGAATAGGCATTGGATATTTTGAAATGTTTTTTACTAAATCTTCCAACGACAAATTTTCGGCATCCGTGCCTTTGATGGCGTTGTTCAAATTAGTTACATAAGCGTTGTGATGTTTGCCATGATGAATTTCCATTGTCATGGTGTCGAAATGTGGCTCTAACGCATTTGTAGCGTAGGGTAAAGCAGGTAATGTATGCATGTTTGTTTAATTTTTTTTGTTTGAAAATATTGAATACTGAAACAGATTTGGGCGAAGATAGTTCAGCAACAAAAAAGTTCGCCAAACTTAACTCAATTTCTATTTTTTATCCTCACACTGCATCAACAAATAACCACAAAAACCTTTTCCCCAATTAGGATGAAGCGGTGTTGTTGGTTGAAATTTATTGTAGCAATCAGCTGATTTTTGTAAAATTGGTTTGGCTTTTTCTTTGCCGCCACCAAACATTTTTGGGGTATAGAATAATGCCTGACCAGCAGTTAAATACGCTCGTGGATTTAAAGAATCAATTGCAATTGCTTGTTGTAAAATCTCTCCCGACTTTCTTCCAAACTTTGCGCCTCTAGTCATTGGGCTTACCATAACTCTTGCCCCAGTAACACGAGCTTTCAACACCATAATTTCTGCATTTTTGGGTTGTAAAGAATCTGCTTTTGCAAGCTGAACATCAGCTTTGTCGCACACTACATCAATATCATCGCCTTTCAAGCCATTGTAACACATCATTTGATTGCAAAAGGCCGCATAATAAAATGGCAACCATTGATTTTGTTCTTTACTAGCAATCATTTCAAATTTATTTGCCAGCTTTTGGTAATCATCTTTTGATTTTGCCGAATCGAGTAATGCAATATTTTGTTGCATCACTTGCATATATTTTTCTGATTGCGAAAATGCTGTAATACTGATGAACAGTAATGTTACGGCGAAGATTATTTTTTTCATTTTTTATAAATTGATTAGCAAAATTACAATTAATATTTTATCTCGTTTTATTTTTTCGTGCCTACCAACACACCCGAAACACACCAATGGCTAAAACTACCGCCTTCATTTTTTCCTTCGTCAATTGCTACTTGCAAAGTGTGTTTACCAAGCGATAATTTTTTTAGTGGAATTAAATATGGGGTTGTCAAAGTTCCTGGGCACCAATTAGAACGGCTAAAATCTGATGATGATAGTCCGTCAGGAAAATTGCCAGAAGCCGGATTCAGCAAGCGATACGTGCCGCAGTCCGTTCGCCAAGGAGTTGCAGCAAAAACTAATTTTCCATCCACAAAAATTTGATTCAACTTCGGATTAAATTCATCGCCACCACCCCAACCACCATGACCAGTTGTGGCATAAAGCATTGTCAAATCTGTGATGGAATCATTGATTTCGAAATTCATTTTCAGTGAATCGTTCAAAAAAAGTTTGCCATAATTTTGACCAGCAGCTTCTAAAATATTCACTGTACTAAAAAGCGGCGCAATAAATTTTTTAGTTTCAGGCATTTCTTCTTCGGGGTAAAAGTCAAGCTCCAAGCTAACTTTATGACCACCTTTATCATAATTGCCGATATAAACACCCAACCAAATTTCTTTTTCTTCCGAAGAAATTAATGAAGTAACATCTTGCTTGTAAACAACCGAATCAGCCCAATCATAGCCTTTGATGATTCTTTTTTTGTTGAAATAATTTACGCCAAAAGAAGTGAAAAATCGCATCAATTCAATGCTTGGAGCATAATCGACGGTTGCAATTGCACCTTGATAATGTTCTCTATTTCTATCTGTAAAAAATGGAATTGCTTGTAATCCATTTTCAAAAGCATCTAACATTGATTTTTGTTTATCAGCCGAGAATGTAAACACAGAGCCAACTCTGTCGTATGCATCACCATTTGACCAATCGGTAATTTTCACAAAAAAACTTCCTTTCGAACTGTGTTCAGGCAATTTTATTTTTTTTAAAATCACATTGCCTTTTGCAAAATGATATGTTTTGTTTGAGCTTTCTGCTTTCTCAATTTTCAATTCATTGTCAAAATTAATTTGCTCTTTTGTAAAAACAGGAATAGTTGTAAACCTCGATTGAATTTGAATTGCAGCATATTCAGCATCACTTACTTTTATTAAATTTTTTGACGAAGAAGAAATTTCTTCATTGGTTTCAGTGACAGATTTTGCAATAATTTTTCTACTGCCATTCATCACATATTTCAACACCAACCCATCAGGAACAATGTTCATGGAAGGCGTTCCTTTAAATTTTGATTGCGTTGTGAACCATACTTCTACGCAATTTGAAAACATATTGTACGTGATTTTTTTACACAAAAATCCAAGAATTGTTGCTGTATCATTTGTAGTAGTTGGCTTTGGCAATGAATCAAACGAAGTAAAAACAGAATAATTTTTTTGATTGAAAATGCCCGTCTTTACTGTGTTTCGGGCTGCATAATCCACAAAATAATTTTCGTTAGTAACCGATGAATTTGAAATCGAAGCTGCATTTGAATTACAAATCACCGTGATGATTTTATCTTTTTGCAGTTTGTTATTTTCGTATTGCTCGTAAATAATTTTTGCAGAAGCTGTGCTTGTTGCAAAAGATTTTTGCAATGAAAAAATCATTACAACAAAAAATAAAATTTTCACAAAAGATTTTGATAGCATAAAATGATAGAGAAATTAACTTCCCGAAAGGTAGAATTTCTTTATTAAAAAAATCCTAATAAATAGTAGTTAATTTACTTCAAATTATCATCCACTTGTTGTTGTCGTCTATCCACTCCCCAACTCATAAAACATCCTACAAAAAGAAACCGAGTAGCTGTAAGCCCTATGGGTTCACGGTTTGTGCCATCATTAGAATAATGATAACCAAAAATTTGTTGATTGCCCAATACATTTGATACGCCTAAAACCAATACGGTAAAGGCTTTGCCAACGTGCGTTAAATAATTAGCGTTCATGCCCAACGCATTATAATCCATTGTTCTATCGCTCATAAATTTACTGGAAGGCAATGTGGGATTGTAATACGGGCGACCGCTTGCCCAACTATAAGTAACGCCATAACCCAACATCAGCTTCGGAAAAAATTGTTTGAAAACTAAATTAGCAGTATGTGTAGCAGCAAAATCGGGCTGCACCGAAATGGGGTAATAACTAAATTGTCGCTTGGTATCAATGTAAGAATAGTCAATCCAATAATCGCAATTTTTGATGGTTTTTTTATCGCGAAGAAAAAATTCAAGCCCTTGTGCATAGCCACTTCCAAGGTTTGAAATATTTTTTGGGTCAAAATTAGTAGCATACACATTGCTCGGATTTTGCACCAAATTCAAATCAAGTGGTGTTAAAATTAATGACTCATATTTTTTGTAAAATGCTTCAATGCGAAAAGTTTTATCGTTGAAAATGCGTTGATAATTCAACACAAAATGTGTGGCTCTTTCAAAATCTAAATTGTGCTGATACAGCAAATATTTTCTATCGGGCTTTTCATAAAAATCGCCGTAAGCAAAGCCCAGCTGCGAATTGCGACCCAAGCGATAAGCCAACGATAATCGCGGTGCCGCATTTGTTTTGTTGATGATAGAGCTGTATTCGGCTCTCACACCAGGTTTCAACACAAATTTGTTGTTCAAATAAATTTCATCTTCAACAAATGCTGCGGCATAATTATCAAAATATTGATTCGTAAAATTGGTGTTGATATTGGGCAATTGAATTTGTGCATACTCCCAAGCATATTGATATTCAGCCCCAAAACGCAGTGCCGATAATGCACCTGTGTATCTTGTAAAAACTATTCTGCCTTGCGAAAGTGAATTGCTCGAGTTGATATTTTTGTTGGCAGAATCAATTGGGTTGTTGTTATAAAATTCGCCAAAATTTATTTTGTCGTAGCTACCGCTGAAAGACGCACCAGCATTGATTCCCCAGTTGGCATTCAAAGAACCACTGTAAGTTAAATTGCTATAATAATAAGTTGATTTCAATTCAAACAAACTCTTCAAATGCGCTGCATCATTGATGTCGGGGCGTTTGATGCCCAGCGAATTTTCATTCGCATAACCATAAAATTTTAGGATGCCATGCTTCTTAAATTTCTTTCTAAAATTCAATTCAAAAGTTTTGTTTTCGGGCATTTTTGTAAACTCGATATTTTGTTTTATCAAACCATAATACGGCGAAAGGTTGAAGTAGCCTGCATTTGCACCGATGCTCATGTTTTCTTTTTCAAATAAATGATTGTGTCCGATGCCCAATCCAACGCTCGACAAACTCAAATTGGTTTCTGTTTTTTCGGGCAAATCTTTCGTTTCTAAAACCAATGCTGATGACAAACCTTGACCGTATAATGCGCTGTAGCCACCGCTGCTGAACGATGTGCCTTTAAATAAAAACGGATTGAATTTGCCACGTTGCGAAATATCGGGCACCGAAGTGTTGTAAGGATTACGCACCAACATGCCGTCAATAAAGGTTTGCGTCTCTCTGCCTTCGCCGCCACGAACAAATAACCCTTCCTGATTTCCGATTTGTTGTGTGCCTGGCAAAGTTTTCAAAGCACCCGTAATGTCGCCACCAGAGCCAGCTGTGGTAACAATATCCAACGGTGTAAAAACGGTTGCACGTTTTTTATCGCTGGCATCAAAGCTGCCTGCACTGATGGTTACAGCTTTCAATTCGTTGAATTTTTCTTTCATCGAAATGTTTAAAACGATTGGTGTGCCATTGCAATTTATTTTTTGTTCAACGCTGTTGAAACCAATAAAAGTTGCCACCAAAATTTGGTCGCCTTTTTCCGAAGTTTCAAAACTAAAACTTCCATCGGCATTGCTCGAAGTGCCATCGTAGCTATCTTTCACGGCGATGCTAACACCAACCATTGGTTTTTTGCCATCAGTAATTTTGCCCGAAATTTTTGTTTGAGCAAAAGATGAAATTGAAAAAAATAATGCAGAAAAAATGAGTAAAGGTTTTTTCATCAAGATAAAATTTGATTGCAAAAATAATTGTGAAATGTTTTTTGAAAATTGTTTTTCGGCAAAAGAAACAAACCAGCAGGCGAATGGTTGAACAGAAATTTGATGTTCGCTTAAAATTGCAACTTCTATTTTTGATAACAGAATTCATTTTTTAAACAATAAAAAACAAACACCATGACAGCACAAGAAAATTCACTCAATTGGTTTGAGATTTCAGTAAAAGACATTGTTCGTGCAAAAAAATTCTACGAAAAAATTTTCGGAATTAAAATGCCACAAATGGAAATGATGGGCATGCAAATGGCTTTCTTTCCAGGAGAACCAAGCAGCGGCAAAGCCAATGGTGGCTTATGTCAGAGCAAAATGCACAAACCCAGCAAATCGGGTGCAAAAATTTATTTAAACGCAAATCCTGATTTAAACACTGTCTTAAAAAAGGTTGAAAAAGCAGGTGGTGAAATTGCCATGCCAAAAACTTCTATTGGTGAAAATGGATTCATGGCTTTCTTTATTGACACCGAAGGAAATGCAGTAGGTTTGCATTCAAACAAATAATTCTTTGCAAAAATTAATCGCCGAAATAAAAGCTTGCACCATTTGTGAAAAACATTTGCCATTGGGTGCAAAACCAATTTTGTCGGTTAGTCCATCAGCAAAAATTTTAATTATCGGTCAAGCACCAGGCACAAAGGTGCATGAATCAGGCATTCCGTGGAACGACCAAAGCGGTAAAGAATTGCGAAGATGGTTGGGAGTAAATGACGAACAGTTTTACAACAACAAAATTTTCGGCATCATGCCAATGGGATTTTGTTATCCGGGCAAAGGCACTTCGGGCGATTTGCCACCACGACCTGAATGTGCGCCGCAATGGCATCAGCAGGTTTTAAAGGAGATGAAACAAATTGAGTTAACAATTTTAATTGGTACTTATGCTCAACAATATTATTTGGCTAATCGCTTAAAACGAACCTTGACCGAAACGGTAAAATCATTTCAAGAATATCTTCCAAAGTACTTGCCATTGGTGCATCCATCGCCTCGAAACAAAATTTGGCAAAAGAAAAATCCTTGGTTCGAAAAAGAAGTAGTGCCTGTTTTACAGCAAATTGTAAAACCTTTTTTGCAATGAGAAAGCAATTCTATTTTGGTTTTTGATTCAAATAACCACTAATCGTTTTCACATAATTATCAAATGCTGAAACGCCTTTGGGTGTTATCTTACAAGTCGTTAAAGGATAATTTTCTTTAAAAGTTTTTTTCACCGTGATATATCCTGCATCGTTCAGTTTTGAAATTTGCACACTCAAATTTCCTGCGCTGGCGTTGGTTTTCTCTTTGATGAAAGAAAACTCTGCTTCCTTTACACCAACTAATAATGACATCACAGCCAAGCGCAATTCGCTATGCAATAAAGGGTCTAAGGGCTTAAACACTTTCTTTTTTTGATTTCAAATACATCAATAAAGCTGGAACAAAAATGCCGATGAGCAATGAAAATGCCATGACCAAAGTGTAATATTTTTCATCGACAAATTTTAAAGTAGGTAAAACAAACATCATGAAAGCTCCGCCCATAGCGAAGAATCTATTTTTGTTAAAAAGCATACTTACTGTAAAACAAAAACCAAACAAACAAATCAACATAAACTTTGTAGCAGGAATGTGATAACTATTTGCATAAATGCCAGTAAAATAAATGGTGAGAAAAAAGCCCGTGATGTAATTATGAAAGAATTCATCGGCGTAAGAAATGAACTTTTGATGCTCCGTTTTCTTTGAAAAAAAGATTCGATGTAGTTGAAATAAAAGAGCTGGTGTTGCATATAAGATTGCGCCATCCAACACAATTTTATTTTCAGTGAAAATGAAATCTGCCAATGAAATTAATGCATACACACCGCTCCAAAGCATTATGATTAAACCATTTTCGCTGTATTTATTTTGCGAACTGTGAATTACTTTTTGAATCAAATTCAAACTTTCTTCGGGCGAAATATTTTTTTCTTGTTCCATAAAAATTGATTTTAAAACAATGGTTTGTTGATGCTTTTGCGGTATAAAATAAATCCGGGCAAGATTAATGTCAATACTGAAATTGCTGAAAGAATAAATAGCGAACGCTCCATCGAACCTTTTGCAGCAAGCAATACAAAAATATAAAACGGCGCAATACTTGATTTACCAACGATTCCTGCAAACTGAAATAAAATTGTGATGACAGAATAAAATGTACAAAGTTCTATTGCAATAAATGGAATCGGGTTGATTTCCATTAAACAAGCACCAACACAAACTGTGTTAAAAATCAAAAATCCAAAAGCTAAAATTATTTGTAAAAATATCCTATCAAACATGCTTTCAGAGCCGACACCTCTAAAATATTTTACTTCATAAAAAAGTGAAAAGAAGCCAATTAACAATGCTGTTCCAGTCCAAATCCATGGTATTGTATCATCATTCAATTGTTTTAAAAACACAGCATTTACAATAGCTGCAATCGAAATCAAACTTCCTGCAACTACAAAATGCAAACCTCTGATATTGATTCTTGTTTCGCCAGCATTCACCATTCGGCGAATGATTTTTAATGATTCATCAACATTTAATTCTTTTTCTTGTTCCATAAAATTTATGTTTAGGTTACAAATGTAAAGTAGTTTATAAAATAAACCAAACTTAATTTTTACTACCTAAATCTCATTTCTAAAATCTCACCTTCAACCATTAACTTCGCACTCCAATTTTATTTGAATGAAAGTATCAGAATACATAGCGCAATCGAAAAACAAACCCTTGGTTTCGTTTGAAATTTTGCCACCGTTGAAAGGAAAAAGTTTTCAATCCATTTGCGATGTGCTTGACCCTTTGATGGAGTTTAAGCCACCATTCATCAATGTTACCTATCATCGTTCTGAAACTCAATTCAAGAAAATGACAGATGGAAAATTTGAAAAAATTGCTGTTCGCAAACGCCCTGGAACGGTTGGTATTTGCGCCGCCATCATGAACAAATATAAAGTAGATGCCGTGCCACATTTGATTTGTGGCGGTTTCACGATTGAAGAAACCGAAGATGCTTTGATTGATTTGGATTTTTTGGGCATCGAAAATATTTTGTGTTTACGTGGTGATGCACCGCATGGCGAAAAATCTTTTACACCCGAAATTGGCGGACATCATCATGCAATTGATTTGCTGAAACAGGCTGTGAATATGAATCACGGCAAGTATTTGGAAGAAGATTTGAAAAATCCAGTGCACACAAATTTCTGTTTGGGTGTAGCTGGTTATCCTGAAAAACATGCTGAAGCACCAAACATGAATGCTGATTTAAAACGCTTGAAAGACAAGGTGGATGCTGGCGCACAGTTTATTGTTACACAAATGTTTTTTGATAACAACAAATATTTTGAGTTTGTAAAAAGTTGTAGAAGCATTGGAATTGATGTGCCAATCATTCCAGGTTTAAAACCAATTACTACCCGTAAGCAGTTGACAGTGCTGCCTCAAACGTTCAACATCAATTTGCCCGAAGAATTGGTGAATGAAATTCACAAAGCAAAAACAGATGACGATGTGTTGAAAATTGGCGTAGAATGGTGCATTCAACAATCAAAAGAATTGGCTGCCAAAGGCGCACCGGTGCTGCATTATTACACCATGAGTAATGTAAAAGCGATTAAGGCAATTGCCGAAAAAGTGTTTTGATTTTTGAAAAAAATTGATGAAAAATTTAGAAATTATTTTTGAAGACGATTATTATGTAGTCGTAAATAAACAGGCTGGAATGCTCACCATTCCTGACAGATACAACGATGCCATACCAAGTGTGTTGGGCGAATTGCGCAAAAAATACAACCCAATTTTTACAGTTCATCGCATTGATAAATACACCAGCGGTGTTTTATGTTTTGCAAAAACCGAAGCGGCGCACAAACATTTGAACACACAATTTGAAAAACATACTTTGCAAAAAACGTATCAAGTGTTGGTTTTGGGCGAAACCGAAGCCGAAGGAAAAATTGATTTGAACATCGTAGAAGATAGACTGGAGGCTGGGCGCATGGATGTACATCATAAACATGGCAAAGCATCGCTCACCAATTTTAAAACAATTAAAAATTTTGGACACGATTATTCATGGGTTGAAGTGTATCCGCAAACGGGCAGAACGCATCAAATTCGTGTGCATTTTTTAGCGATTGGTCATCCACTTTTAATTGATGAAATGTATGGTTCGCCCGAACCATTTTTGCTTTCCACAGTAAAGAAAAAATACAAACTAAGCAAAAATGAAGAAGCTGAAAAACCGCTAATGGCAAGGCTTACACTACATTCTTCTAAATTAGAATTCAATCATGTTGTTGATGAAAAACCAATTACAGTTGAAGCTCCTTTGCCCAAAGATTTTGCTGCGGTGATTAAGCAATTAGAAAAAAATTATTGAGTTTTTTTCACTGGTTTATAATGACTAGCTTCTAATATTTTTTGTCCGTCGGTTTCTTTCATCAATTGCTCTAAAGTAGTTTTCGGAAATTCATTCATGTATTTTTTTACAATCTGCCAACCGACCCAAGCACCTATATTTCCTGGTGCTCCAGGTGGCATACCTGGTGTAACAGGTGCATCGCCTATATAATGTGCCACTTCAAACATATCGCTGGAATACAGCAAATTGTGTTTAATAAAAAACTCCCAAATTTTAAATTCATTGAAATCGCACCACAACATTTGAATGCCTGAATAGCCCATCTTTATTGAATCGGCGTAGTGTGGCAATACTTTATCTACATAATACATCAACTTGCCCGATTCCACCATTTTGTCAATCAATCGGTGCTTGTTGTTGTCTTCTGCAATTAATGATTGTCCATAGGCTTTCATAGCAGATGGAATAATGTTTTTGGGCACACATCTTTTGATGATAAATTCAGGAAATTGCAATGAAAAGTAATAGGGATAATGTTCGCCCAAGAACATATCAAGTCCAATTCCCAACATGCTATCAGCTGTAATACAACCATAACCAAATTCGCTGATGAACGTGTAAACCTTTGGCAAAGCTGATTTCGGAAAATAATATTGATGATATTGAAAGGCTTTGTTCAATTCATTTTCATAGATTGAAAAATCATTAAAAATTTTTTCAACCGTATCATACAATCCTTTGATAGATTTGTTTTGTGTAAAATCAGTGAGCAATTTTTGTGGTTCTTCTAAATGTGATTTATCGCCGCCTTGCAAAATTCTTTCGGTGTATAATTTGAAAAATGAAGGATATTTTTTTGCTAAAATCGTAAAATCATTAGAAGAAAAAATTTCTTTATCAAATCGTACAACAGTCAATTTTACAGGTATTTCAGCAGCTTTATTATCAATTTTTGTTTGCGAATTATTGCAATTGCAACCAACAAAAAAACAACCGATTATCAACAAAAAAACTCCGATTTTTTTCATCCTCATTTATTTTTTCTTTTTCAAAGTGTTTAAATATTTGTCTTCTGCTAATCGCATGTCAGCTTTTTGCGCTTTGGTTTTATCTTTCATTCCACATAGGTGTAATATGCCGTGAATCATCACTCGGTGCAATTCATCTTCAAATTTTGTTTGTAATTCTTTGGCATTTTCTTTCACCCTATCAATGCTGATATAAATTTCGCTTTCCACTTCATTTTTAGTAGAATAATCAAACGTGATGACGTCAGTATAAAAATCGTGTTGCAAAAACCCTTGATTGATTTCGAGCAAATATTCATCGCTACAAAACACATAAGTTATGCTTTTCAAATTTTTCTTGTGTTGCTTGAAAGCACTATCAATCCATAGCTTCAGCTTGGTTTTGTTTTTTAGTTGAAATGAAATTTCGTGTGTAAAAAATTGAATGGGCATATAAATATTGATTGCGACAAAGCTACAAATTTTTAGGTGAGCTGTTTTTCAAGTTGTGATTTCAAAAAAATGAATTTTGATGGCAATACTAAATGTAGAAACCACTTCGTTTTAACGCTTTATCTTCGCAAAAATTTTCTATTCATGATTTGGAATAAGCTAGCTCAATTCATTTTGAAAAACCGTTTACTGCTTTTGTTGTTGCTGGCTGCAACCACAGCATTGATGGGATTTTTCGCAGCGCAAGTAAAAATCACCAACGAGTTTAATAAAAGTATTCCCATCACTAACCCTAAGTATTTGGCTTACATGGATTTCAAAAAGAAATTTGGTGAAGATGGAAATGTGATGGTGGTTGGTTTTAAAACTGACAAAATTTTTCAGAAAGATTTTTTCAATCAATTTCAAAACTTGTGCGATTCCATAAAAAAAATTGAATCGGTTGAAGATGTTTTGTGTTTCAGCAAATCGCTGAATGTGATTAAAGATACAGCCACTCAAAAATTCATTACACAAAAAATATTTCCTGCTAAAGTGGCTTCACAAGCCGAGTTGGATAGCTGCTGGAAATTATTTAACACATTGCCATTTTACAAAGGTTTGTTGTACAACGATAACAGTCATGCTATTTTAATGGCAATAAAAATCAATAAGGAGGTAATGAATTCGCCTAAGCGAACATTGCTTGTGAACAACATTCAACAAGCCGTTGAGCGCTTTTCAATTGCGCAAAATGTTGAACCACATTCAAGCGGATTGCCTTTGTTAAGAACGTTAATTGCGAAGAAAATTTCTAAAGAAAGTACCTTGTTTACCATCGTTTCATTAGTGTTAACAGCCTTGATTTTGCTACTTTTTTTCCGCTCTTGGATGGCTATGTTTTTGTCGCTCATCACAGTGGGAATTGGAGTTATTTTTTCATTGGCAACTGTTGTTTTGTTGGGTTATAAAATCACTTTGCTAACTGCATTAGTACCAACTTTAATTGTCGTCATCGGCATCCCGAATTGTGTTTATCTCATCAATAAATTTCATATTGAATTTGGAAAAACTAAAGATAAATTTTTGGCGTTGCACAACACCATTGAAAAAATGGGTGTGGTTACATTATTCACCAATCTCACTGCTGCCATAGGTTTTGGGGTTTTTGTTTTTACTAAAAGTTCTATATTGTTAGAGTTTGGAATGGTGGCTGGCATCAATATCGTCTTGATTTTTGTAGTGTCATTAATTTTCATTCCGTGTGCATTAAGTTATTTGCCAGCACCACATGAAAAACATTCTGATTATATGGAAAACAAATGGCTCACTTACATTTTAGATAAATTGGAGTTGTGGGTTTTTCATCATCGAAAATATGTGTATGGCATATCGCTGATTGTAGCAACCATCAGCATTTTTGGCATTACACGATTAAAAGCATTGAGTTATATTGTAGATGATTTACCAAAAAAAGATGCGCTGTATCTCGATTTAAAATTTTTCGAAAAAGAATTTAAAGGCATCATGCCTTTCGAAATTTTGATTGATTGCAAAAAAAAGAAACAAGCATCCTCACCTAAAACATTTAAGAAAGTAGATGAGTTAGAAAAAGTGTTGGCGCAATTTCCTGAATTTGCAAAACCATTAAGTTTAACGCAAGGTGTCAAATTCGCTACACAGGCTTATTACAACGGCGACCCTAATCAGTTTCATGTGCCTGGCGATGAATTTGAACAAGCATTTGTTTATGATGCTTTATTAAAAAATAAAGGCGGAAAAAATAACGACATGAACAAATTGTTGGGTTCGTTTATTGATTCAACTAAACAATTTACCAGAGTAAGTGTGAGCATGATTGATGCAGGCAGCAATCGTTTGCCACAAATTGTGGATAGCCTGAAACCTAAGGTGGATGCTATTTTCGATACTTCAAAATATCACGTTACATTCACAGGAACAAGCGTTGTGTTTTTAGAAGGGACAAAATTTATTGTTAGTTCACTTCGTGATAGTTTGATTTTAGCATTCATCACCATTGTGTTTTGTATGCTCTGGTTAATGCGTAGTTGGCGCATTTTATTGATTTCATTATTGCCAAATATTTTGCCGTTATTAATAACAGCAGGTGTGATGGGTTGGTTAGGGATTCCTTTGAAACCTTCAACAGTATTGATTTTCAGCATTTCACTTGGTATTGCTATTGATGTTACGATTCGCTTTTTAGTGAATTACAAACAAGAATTAATCACACACAATTTCGATATTCCAACCACTGTAAAATTCACTGTGCATGAAACAGGCGTAAGCATCATTTATACTTCACTGATTTTGTTTGCAGGTTTTTTCATCTTCATCATCAGTGGTTTTGGAGGCATTATTGCGTTGGGTTTACTCACCTCATTAACCTTGATTTTATCCATGATTACTAACTTAACTTTATTGCCAAGTTTGTTGTTGTGGATGGATAAAGCACAGAAAAAGAAAAGCTAAAAGTTCATCAAGTTCTTAAAGTTTGTAAAGAAAAAAATAAATGAATCAAGAAAAATTAATTTTAGTGGTGAATGATGATGGTGTTACTGCACCAGGCATCAAAGCCTTGGTGGAAGCGGTTTCGCATTTGGGTAAAGTAATTGTTGTTGCACCTGATGCGCCTCAAAGTGGTATGGGTCATGCCATCACCATTGGTAGTCCGTTGCGATTAGAAAAAGTGGATTTATTTAAAGGTATTGAAACTTATCAATGCAGTGGCACACCTGCCGATTGTGTGAAATTGGCGATCGATAAAGTGTTGCATCGCAAACCCGATTTGTGTGTAAGTGGAATCAATCATGGCAGCAATGCTTCTATCAACGTGATTTATAGCGGCACCATGAGTGCAGCTATAGAAGCCGCAATTGATGGCATTCCATCTGTTGGTTTTTCATTATTAGATTATGATTTCGATGCTGATTTTTCGGCATCGAAACATTTTGTTACGAAAGTTGCTGAAAGAGTTTTGCAACATGGCTTGCCATTAAACTCGTTGCTGAATGTGAACATTCCGAAATTAAAGTTGAATGAGATAAAAGGAATGAAGGTTTGCCGACAAGCTTATGCTAATTGGGTGGAAGAATTTGATGAGCGACGTGACCCACGAGGCAAAAAATATTTTTGGCTCACAGGAAAATTTGACAGCAATGATAAAGCTGAAGATACTGATGAATGGGCTTTGGCAAATGGTTTTGTATCGGTGGTGCCAGTACAATTTGATTTAACAGCACATCAACATATTGCTGCAATCACAAAAATTTTAGAATAAAATGAATTTTTTTAAACTTGACAAAGCCTGGATGGGCGCTATTTTGGCGATTGTTTTTCCATTGCTTGGCTATTTATTTCTTTCGCAATTAAGCGATGTTTTAAGGGGTTGGGTGTTGCCGAGCTATGCAGGTTTTTCTTTTAAGTTTATGATGGTGATGAGTGTTTGTTGCAACTTACTTCCCTTTGCTGTGGCTCGAAAACAGCGCAGAGATTATCAAATGCAAGGCATCGTTGGTGTTACATTGGCTTTGGCACTTTGCTATTTTGCTTACATGATTTGGAAAGGTTGGGCGTAATATTTCTCAACACTTTTCATATTTCCAATTATGACTTTTCGCTTCTTCCAATTTCTGAATTGATTTGCTGATGCGGCTTTCACGGGTTTCTTCACGTTTTGCTTCATTAATATATTCCATATATTCTTTTTGGTGTGAGTAGCTCATTTTTTCAAAATTATCCTTCGCGATAAAATTTTTATCTAGTGCTTCTTTAAATTTTTCAGGAATGATTAATTCTTTCCGTTCTTTCAAACGTGGCTTAGGTGCAGGTTTTACGCCATCCTCATTTAATTTCATGGCTTGCTTAATGTATTCCATCAATATTTTTTCGCTTGGCAAATCTTTAACCGATGTGATTTTTCCAAACATACCCATCGCTGTTCTTTCACCTTGTTCAATCAGTCCATGACGGTCTTCTACCAATTTGTATTTCCATAAATTAAATGCACAATGTGCTTTGAATGCAGCAAATCCACACAACAAACCTTTGTATTCAAATGCTGGCATTCCCCATTTAATGGTTTCTGTTACCTCGGGGCAGGCTTTGTGTATAGCTTTCCGAAGTTTTAATAAAATCGGAATTGCAAATTCGTTTTTTGAATTGATGTAATCATCTACTCGTTTATCAATGGTAGGCATAAAAAATGTTTGAATAAAATTAGCCGATAAATTTTACTTTTAATGCAACAAAAAGCTACAACAAAAATGAAAAATATTTTTTCAAAAACCATTGGCTTACTTTTTATTTTCATTTCGCTGAATGGTCAAGCACAAAATGCTTTAGAAATTTATCGAACAAAATCATGCGACAAACAAAACGTACGTGAATCATATTTTTTGTTGGCAAATCACGAAGCAAAAGTTGTTACAGAGCTTTTTACCTACAATGGTTTGGTGCAACAAGTAGCTGATACTTTTTTGATGATTGACAGCCAAAAAATTTCATACCATTTAATTCGCTCCATCGCTTTTAAAAAATCAGATGCGGCTTATCGAAAACAAAAATGGACTGGCGCAGCCATCACCATTCCTGCTGTGGCTTTTGCATCGTTGTTTGCTTACAGTTTAGCCAACAACAATCTAAATGGGTTCCAGAGCTGCTTTGGAGGAATTGGCTCGTTACTTTTTGTTCCTGCTGCATTAATTTGGGGAATCCCGATGTTGTTTAATAGCAAATCAACTTTTGATTTGTACAATAATAAATGGCATATGAATTTGGTAAAGAAAAATTAAAACAGCGTCATTTCTTTCAAGCCATTTAAAAATTCAGCAATTGTTTTTGGAAAGGCATGCACTTCAATTAATTCTGCATTGACAAACGAAAAACCTTCTGCCATCAAGGCTTTCACGTTTTCAGTTTTTAAAAGATAAAACTGAATAAACAATCGTTGATGCGTTAAATCTTGTTGTTTTAAAATCCCTTGACGAAGATTTTTTTTGTCTGCTCTTTTAAAATTTTTAAACAACGGATGCTGTTTCATCCGTTTTGATTTCATCAACTCATCTTTGCTGAATTGCTTTTCGGTTTCAATTAATGGAAACTGAAAAAGATTTTGCCAAATATCTTCTTGTGTTCTTTTTTCAATCAAAATATATTTTCCATCGGTGATGTAGAAAAAGTTGAAGTACCTGTTTTTTCGTTTCAGTTTTTTTTCTTTCACTGGCAAATCAGCCACCAGATTGAGTTCAAAGGCTTTGCAATTTTTCTTAAAAATGCAATCATCACACTTCGGGTTTTTGGGTGTGCATTGCGTTGCACCAAAATCCATCATAGCTTGATTGTAATGCGCTGGATGTTTTTTATCTAAAAATTTATTGGCTAATTGTTCAAATTGTTTTTTCCCTTTTGTCGAATCAATCGGTGTTTCAATAGCATTGATTCTGCTCAAAACCCTGTAAACATTTCCATCCACAACAGCATGAGGCAAATCAAAAGCAAACGATGCAATGGCAGCAGCAGTATAGCTTCCGATGCCTTTTAGTTTTTTTAATTCTTCATAATCCTGCGGAAATTGATTGTCGAATTTTTCATTAATTTCTCTTGCTGTTACCAACATATTTCTTGCTCGTGAATAATAACCCAAGCCTTGCCAAATCCTCATCACATCATCATCTTTAGCTTTTGCCAAGCTTTCAACAGTTGGATACTTTTCAATAAATTTTTCAAAATAAGGCAAGCCTTGTTCAACACGAGTTTGTTGCAAAATCACTTCGCTCAACCAAACCGTGTAAGCATCTTTCGAACCTTTCCAGGGCATTGGTCGATGATTGGTATCAAACCAATTCAATAAAACTTTTCTAAAAAATTCAACATTCATAGGAGCGAATTTTACTTGATGTTTTTGACATAGCCTTTCAAAACATCAGCATTGATGCGTTGTTTGCGTTTGAGTTTCGCATCATATTTAGAAACATACACGTTGCAAAATACAGCATCTTCGCAGCTTATAAAATAGTGTACCAATTCATTATTGTCGTTAGGAATTATTTTTAACACTGCGTAATCTAAATTGGCTTGTTGCAGTTTTGCGAAAATTGAATCTGCGTTATCAATTTGTGTTTCATAAGGATAGAAAGATTTATCAACTCTGCCTTCTCCAAATTTATTTTGGTCAATGTCTTTTTTGTCAATCAGCAAAGTTTTAGTACTCAACATTTTTGCATTGGCTGTAATGTTTTTTTTCACATCGCTTTCTTTCAAGCCTTGCACACGATTATTTAATTCGTATTGTAAAATCATCATCGAATACGCATCATCTATGTAAAGTGGAGTAACGTAATTGGTTCGAATGCTGAACAGTTCAGGCTTTCCGGGCAATAACATTTCCGCCAATCGTAATTCAAAACATCCCCATCTTTCACTGTTGGATATTTTTTTAAAAGGTAAACCAATTTCGATTTCATCTTTTGGATTGGGTGGCGGCAATGGCTTGTCAGTTTGTTCAAGCCATTGCAACAATAAATAGTCCTTTGCTTTTTTTCCAACAATCATTTTTTTCACTTCAGCTAAAGAATGAAATTCTACCTTTTCAGTAAACTTCCAATATTTTTCGACAGCCAATTTTAATTGTTGATTAAAATATTGCACATCCTCTTGGTAAAAAACCAAATCATCTTTTTTCTTTTTTAATTGCAACACTTTTTTGGGGTCTTCACTCAACAACACAACAATTGTGGTTCGCTTAGAAGCATCTTCAAATGCGACTTTTGGAGGAATTTGCTTTTCTGTTTTTTCGGCTGCGTAAAGCATGGATGCAAAACAAAAAACAGAAAACAACACTAAAAAAATCTTCTTCATTTCGTTAAAAAATTATTGGCTCAAATTTAATTAAAATAGACACTTTTAAAACTCTACGTTCAAAACCTTATGCTTTTACGTTGTTTACATTTCAATATTTAAAGGCTTCTGTTATTAGATTTACATCAACAAAACTAATACTTATGAAATCAGTTCCTTTTACAATTTACATGGTTTGTTTGTTAACAGTTTTTGCTTTGTTCACTGCATTAGCATAGCAAAACATCAATTCTTGAGCGTATCCTGAACAGTAGAAGAAATAAAAAAAGCCCTCTGTATTGAACAGTTGGGCTTTTTTGAATTTCAGTTTTCTGATGAATTATTTTTGTTGCAACAATTCTTTCAATTTGTCTTTCAAAATAAATTCATCGCCTTCTACATAACCTTGATGAGTGAAAACAATTTTTCCATTGCCATCAAACACAACAGTATAAGGCACGCTGGGGAAATTTAATTTTTGTTTCAAGTCCTGATTAGGGTCAATCAAAGTTGGAAAATCCCATTTCATGGTGTTTACATAAGATTTCACTTTTGCAATATTTCGTGTGTCATCAATTGAAACAGTTACAAAATCAAAGTCCATATTTTTTTTCCATTCGGGCATCACTTCGCTGATGTTATTGATTTCCTTTTTGCACGGAACACACCAAGTAGCCCAAAAACTTACTACAGTAATTCTACCTTTTTTGATTACATCAGCAAAATTGACACTTTCACCTTTTACATTTTTTACTAAAACATTTGGTACATCTTGTGCTTGTGTTGCAAAAGCAGCAACCAATAACATGACAACAACGATTATCTTTTTCATTTTAAAAATTAATTTTTATGTTCGATTTAGTTATTCAAATACGATACCAAACTACATTGTTTTAGGAAAATAAAAAAAATATTTTTACAAATCCAACACCAATGCACCTTGCAGGGCAGTGTTCCAAATCGGAATTTTTAGTTTATTAGCTTCATCAGTCCATTTTTTTGTTTTATAAATTGAATTGGAAGAATCAAAAACTAACATTTTCGGATGCAAATTTTCAACTAATGAATCCATATTTTTTATTGAATTGTGTGCTACAATAACAATTGCATTCGTTGATTTGTTGTCAATTGGAATATCAAAATTTGCTTTGCCGAGATAAATAATTGTGTTGTTGTTAAAAGTAAATTCATTTGATTGTGTTGGATTGCTAATTGATTTTTCATTGGCTAACCCGAATAAAATTCGAGCAGGTTTTAAGTGAAAATTTTGAATGATGTGGTTAGATTGTACCAACGAATCTTTAAACGAACTGTAATTTTTCCCTTCCACAAAATCAATAGCAGAGCCATGTGGAATGGCATACACAATTATTTTTTTCTGCCTCATAATTTCCACTTCATCCAATATTTTCCAACTTATAAACACCAAAACCAATCCCAAGGCTATTTTCAAGTGATTTGATTTTTTGTTGAGCAGCCACACGATGAAAAAAATAATGATTGCATACAATAAAACAATTTGAAAAATATTGAATTGCAATCCGTTCCAAACTGCGCCAGGTAAGTCATCAACCCACTCAATCCCTTTATTCATCAGCATTATTAGCCAGTAATTAAGTATGCCTGCTAATTTTGCTAAATAATTTAATTGCATGACTGATAAAAAAATCATGCCCAATTCAGCATATAAAATAATGGTGGAAAGTGGAATGGCAATCAAATTGGCTAACAGAAAATAATTAGGCAATTGATGAAAATAAAATAAACAAATGGGGAAAGCCACTATTTCTGCAGCAATGGAGATGGCAATTAAATTATCCCAAATTTTTTTGAAATAAAAAAAATCAACCGTTACCCAATTTTTAATAAATTTTTGCAACGAAACAATTCCGATAACAGCAATGTAAGAAAGCTGAAAACCCACATCAGCAGCGATATACGGGTCAATCACCAAAATGAATAAAGCGGAAGCCGCTAGCGAATTGTAAATAGAAGTTTTATGTTTTAACAAAGTAGATAATTGCAGAAAACTAAACATCACGGCTGCTCGAATCACCGAACCTGATGAGCCCGTGAGCAAGGAAAACAGCCAAATGATGGTCAGTACAAGGATTGATTTTAGAATTTTTGTCTTCCTTTTTTTATCCAAAAACGAAAGAAAAAAATTGAGCATGCCAAATATCAAAGCCAAGTGCATTCCGCTGATGGCAAGAATATGCACAATGCCTGTATCGGAATACGCTTGTTGTAAATCTTTATCCAAATTATCGCGATAGCCAATTAATAAAGCTTGTGCAACACCCACTTCTTTTTCGTGCACAATATTTTTTTCGAGAATAGAAAGCGTTGAATCTCTTACCTGCCAAAGCCTTTTCCAGAAAGGGTTGGAGCGATTACTAAATTTCTCACATTCGGTTTCATGCAAAAATATTTGGTGAGTGATGTCTTGTGTGAGGCAAGAAAATTTGTAATTAAAACATCCTGGGTTCCCCGAATTTTTAATTTCAGTAAAATGATTTGGAATCAATAATTCATCACCATAAACAAATTGTTTGTTGTAATTTTTTTTATCAAAATATACAATCGTTTTTCCAATGCTTTTTTCATTGCCAATGTTATTCACTTCTGCTAAAGCTTTATAACTGCCAGCTTTTTCAATTGGATTTTCTAACAATCGAATAGTGGCGAAAGCAGAGTGACTGATTAAATTTTTGTAGTAGTTTTTTTGTTGTGTTTCGTCATTCAATTGCGTAATAACAATTCCCAACAAAAAAAAAATGCACTGCACAAAAAATCCATTCAACCCATAAAATTGAAATCGTTTTTTTAAAGAAATTTGTTGAAATATAAAGTAAGTAGCGGCTGTGAAAACCAGCAATATAAATGGATACGGCGGATTGTTAAACTCAAAATGCAGTTGAAAAAAAATGCCACTCAATAGTGGAATTAAAACCCTAATGAGTGGCGCTTCGTGAAAAAATAATTGAGTTTTTGAAAGCAATCGCATCACTACTTTCTAAAAAAATGTTTAGAATAAGCCGTTCAATTCAGCATTCACTTTGTTAATCACCTTGCTTAAATCTTCTTTTTTTTCTGCAAAATTTAAAGTGTCCACTTCAATCACCAACAACTTGCCCATCTTGTAATTTTTTGCCCAGTTGTCGTAATGTTCATTTAATCGTTTCAAATAATCGAGGCGAATATTGTCTTCATATTCTCTGCCACGTTTTTCAATTTGATTCACCAAAGTGCCAATGCTTGCTTTTAAATAAATCATCAAATCGGGCTGTGGCACCATGGAGTGCAGTGTATCAAACAATGATTTGTAATTTTGAAAATCACGAGCCGTCATCAAACCCATTTCATGCAAATTAGGTGCAAAAATAAATGCATCTTCATAAATAGAACGGTCTTGAATAACTGTTTCGGAGCCCTTGTGAATATTGATGATTTGACCGAAGCGACTATTTAAAAAATAGATTTGCAAATTGAAACTCCAACGCACCATATCTTCATAAAAATCATTCAGATAGGGGTTGTTTTCAACGTCTTCGTAATGTGGTGTCCATCCGAAATTTTTTGCTAAAAGTTTAGTTAAAGTAGTTTTGCCAGCGCCGATATTGCCTGCAATGGCAATGTGTTTGACTGGTTTTTGGGTTGAGGATTTCTTAGCCACGGGTGATTGAATTTTTTAAAACGAGTTCCGAAAATACAACTAAAATGAATAATTCAAGCAAAAGATTTTTTTATTGCAAAAAAAATTGAAAGCAAATGAGAATTAATTTAAGCGAACCAACTCGGGATTTGGGTTTTCATGCACCCACACACACGAAGCTTCTTCTTTTCTCAAACTTAATTCATAGCCCGAAACTATGATTGCCATTGGGTCGCCGAGTGGTGCAATTTTTACAACACGAATCAATTCGCCAGGCAAACAGCCCATTTCCATCAATTTGGTAGAAACGGTTTCGTCTGTAAATCGGCTTACAACGCCAATTTCGCCTACTTTTAAATTTGATAATTGTTTCAATGAAAATAAGATTTCGTGTTACTGATTTTTACAAATGTAACAATAAGAAAAAGAAAAAAAATACGCTTAATGGCGTATGTAACGCTTGTCGGTACTGAATTTTGTTGGTGTTGATGCATCTTTATGTCCCCAAACTGTTGAGGAATGACAAGAAGCAAACACGAATAAACTCACAACAAAAAGAATTATAAAAGTGGGAAATTTGCTTTTCATGATTTGATATTTTTTTCGGGCGAATATACTTTTGAAAATTTGGGACAAGTTTGGCATCGGTGCGAACCTTTGCTACCACTGCATGACGCAATTGTAATGCCAATTACAGCCATTGTTACAACTAATCTGAAAATTTTCATTGGATTGATTTTTGTTTTGTAAAAATAAGCAAAATTTTAAAACGCAAACAACTGCTGATTTTAGTAATTGCCGCTCAACATAATTGGCATAATTAACATCAACAAATCTTCGTTAGCTGCTTGTTGTTCAGGAACCACAATTCCTGCACGTGATGGTGAACTCATTTCAAAACGAATATTATCGCAAGCCAAAGCACTCAACATATCTATTAAGAATTTGCCATTAAAGCCTATTTCCAAATCAACGCCATTGTAGTTACATGCCAATGTTTCATCAGCTTCATTTGAAAAATCTAAATCTTGACCTTTGATATGCAACTGACTTCCTTTTAAATTGAATGCAACTTGATTAGTTGTTTTGTTGCTGAAAATGCAAACACGTTTTAATGCGCCTAACAAATCATCCTTTGAAATGCTTAATACATTTGGGTTTTCGGCTGGAATGACTGCTTCGTAATCAGGATATTTGGCGTCAATCAATCGGCAAATGAGTTGAATATTTCCGCAATCGAAATAGGCATTGTTTTTATCATAAGCAATTTTTACAGGCGTTAAATCATTGGGCAAAATATTTTTTACAATACCAATTGATTTACGAGGCACAATAAAATTAGTTGACTCGGTATGTTTCAAATCAGCACGTTTTACACGAACCAAACGGTGTGCATCAGTGCTCACAAAATTGCAACCTTCTTTATCTAATTGAAAATATAAACCTGTCATGGCTGGGCGCAATTCTTCTTGCCCGATAGCAAAAAAACAACTGTTCACCACATGCAAAATCTCCGAACCTACAATGGTTAAGCCATTTAAGCCATCAGTCATTTTCGGAATTTTCGGAAAATTATCACCGTCTTCACCATTCAATTTATAAATACCATTATCCGAAGTGATTTCAACCGAAAAATTTTCATCATCCACTTTAAATGTTAAAGGTTGTTCACTCAAATTTTTCAACACATCTAACAATTGTTTTCCTTCGATAGCTACTTTGATTGATTCTTTGCTTTCCACTTCTAATGCAGTGGTCATGCTGGTTTCCAAGTCGCTGCTCGAAAGCGTAAGATTGTTTTTTTTGATGTCGAACAGAAAATTATCCAAAATTGGCAACACTTTGTTGCCAGCCAATGCGCCGCTGATGCTTTGTAATTGTTTTAATAAATTAGTGGTTGATACAATAAATTTCATACGATTAAATAATTTGAATTATTTTTTTTGAATTAAACAAAGATAATTTTAAGAATAAATTTTGTGGTTTTTGTTTTCCACAATGCGTTGATATTGCTTGATTACATTGATTTTAGTCAACCAATTCAATGTCAAACTGAACTAAGCTTACAAACTCTTGCACTCGGTTTTCAATATCTTCTTTTGTGATTTCTCTTAATCTTTCAGCACCAAATTTTTCTACACAAAAGCTTGCTAATGCACTACCATAAATGATTCCACGTTTCATGTTGTCAAATGAAATATCTTTTGTAGCAGCCAAATGCCCAATGAAGCCGCCAGCAAAAGTATCACCAGCACCAGTTGGGTCAAATACATCTTCTAATGGTAATGCAGGTGCAAAGAAAACATTGTCGCCATGAAATAATAATGCACCATGTTCGCCTTTTTTTATCACCAAATATTTTGGACCCATTTCACTCATTATTTTTTTCGCCGCTTTCACTAATGAATATTCATTGGTTAATTGACGAGCTTCGGAATCGTTTACCATCAACACATCCACTTCTTTCAATACTTTTTTCAAATCATCCATCGCAATTTCCATCCAAAAATTCATGGTGTCCATCACTATTAATTTCGGGCGATTTTTCAAACGCTTAATCACTTGCATTTGTACTGCTGGCGTTAAATTTCCAAGCATCAAAAATTCAGTATCTTGATACGATTCAGGAATGATAGGGTCGAAATCAGCCAATACATTTAATTGTGTATCTAATGTATCACGGGTGTTCATATCCATGTGATATTTGCCACTCCAGAAAAAACTTTTTTCACCTTTTTTTATTTGCACACCTTCGTTCCTAACGCCACGAGCAGCCAACGCAGCCAATTCTGTTGCTGGAAAATCTTCGCCAACAACGGCTACTTGATTGATGTTATGAACAAAATTGCTGGCACTCCAAGCAATATAAGTAGCTGCGCCACCAACAATTTTATCTGATTTGCCAAATGGTGTTTCGATAGCATCAAAAGCCATTGTTCCTACTACTAATAACGACATAAATAATTTTTATTTTTAAAAACTTTGCGAAGGTAAGCAAGAAACGATTAGAAAAATAGAAATGGTTTTTGATAATTCTGATAACCACTATTGGTTGATAAGTGAAATATAATAATCAAGTTTTTAAATCTTTATTTCAAATTCATTTGAGCAAAATAAGGATGTACGAGCTTACAATTAATTATAGGGAACTCCACTTTAGTGACTCTAAATTTTTGTCCGCTTTTTCTTGAAATTCAAATTACCGACAAATATGGTGCAAAGCCAAAAGTTATTTCACACAAAACCGTTTGTTTTTAGAAATAACTATCAGAAAATGAAAGTCAGCTAACCATTCAAACAAAATCTATTTTCAACTTCTTTTTTCAATAATCGCTTCTTACATTTGCGGCTCGAAAAAACAGCCAAAAATAGTGAACCGTATATTTAAAATATTCTTTGTAGCCGCTTGTATCCTCGTTTTTGGTAACAAAACGATGGCGCAAGATGTTGCTGCAACCGACACCACAACTGCCTCTACGGCTGTTGTAGCAGAAAATTCTGAAAAGAAAAGTGCAGAGTTTAAACCGGGTGATGTAATACTTGCCCATATCGGCGATAGCCACGAATGGCATTTCTTTTCTGTGGGTGATTTTCATGCTTCTATTCCATTGCCAGTGATTTTAAAAGGACCAAATGGCTTCGAGTTTTTTATGAGCAGCAAATTCCATCACGAAGGAAAAGATACTTCATACACAAATAATGAAGGAAAAAGTATTGAGGGAAAGAAATTGAGCAATGGTTATTTGATGAACGAACATGGTAAAATCAGCCGCCCTGATGGTGCTTCGTTTTTCGATTTTTCTATTACTAAGAATGTAGCTTGCATGCTATTGAGTGTGATTTTGTTGATTTTAATTTTCACTCAAATTGCTAAAAAATATACCGCTAATAAAAACACTGCACCAAGCGGATTTCAAAATGCTTTGGAACCATTTGTGTTGTTTGTTCGCGATGATATTGCAAAAGCATCTTTAGGTCATAAAGCAGATAGATACACTCCGTTTTTATTAAGCGTTTTCTTTTTCATCTGGATAAATAATTTGTTGGGCTTGATTCCGGGTTCGGCAAATGTGATGGGAAATATTGCTGTAACAGTTACTTTGGCTTTATTCACTTTTGTGATTGTGAATGTAAGTGGTAACAAACATTACTGGCATCACATCGTGGCTATGCCGGGTGTTCCTGTAGCATTGTTACCAATTTTGACTTTTGTTGAATTGTTGGGTGTGTTTACTAAGCCTTTCGCTTTGTTGATACGTTTGTTTGCCAACATCACCGCTGGTCACATTATTATATTGAGTATCGTTAGTTTGATTTTCATATTTGGTCAAATGAGTCCGGCTGCTGGTTGGGGTTCAAGTGTGTTGAGTGTGGGCTTTGGATTATTTATGGATTGCATGGAATTGTTGGTGGCTTTATTACAGGCTTATGTATTCACACTTTTAACAAGTGTGTTCATCAGTCAGGCAGTAGAAGAGCCGCATCATCATTAATCAGGATTTTATTTTTTAACATAAACAAATCAAAACAAAATGGCTTT
>CAIODY010000045.1 GCA_903857255.1 uncultured bacterium | reverse complement strand
ATCTCAACAATAACTGTACATGAAATTGTGGTTAACTAAAAGTTTCGTAAACTGAATACATATTTTTTGAAATAAGAATTTTAAACGTTCTCCTTTTTCAAATTCGCTTGGCAATTCGCAAATCTCTTTAACAAACGAAAAAGGCGATGAAAAAATTTTCATCGCCTTTTTCGTTGCAAAAAAACCACTTTCAAGTCAACTCACCCCAAAGCGTACCAGTACCAGCTTTTGTAACCAATACCTTAATGTAATCGCCTTTTTTCAAATTTCCTTTTGGTACAATTATCATTTGGTTTTGTGTGTTTCTGCCCCAGTATTCTTCATCGGGTTTTTTGTAAGATGGTCCTTCAACCAACACTTCAAAAATTTTGCCTACTGCATTCTCATTTTTCAACAAAGCATATTGGCGGCATTTGGCAATTATTTCATCCAAGCGTTTTTGTTTGATTGCCTCGGGTACATCATCGCTCAATTTCTTGTGAGCAGCTGTACCACTTCGTTCGCTATATTTGAATTGATACGTAAAATCGTATTTGCAATAATCAATCATAGCCAAAGTGTCGTGATGTTCTTCATCCGTTTCGCTACAAAAACCCGTTATAATATCAGTAGATACAGCACATTCGGGCATTATTTCCCTTATTCTATCAAACTTGGCTTTGTACCAATCGGCGGTATAAGTTCGGTTCATCAATTTCAAAATTCGGGTATTGCCCGATTGCACAGGCAAATGAATTTGCTTGCAAATGTTGTTATATTTTTTCATCGTGTACAACACTTCATCCGTAATATCTTTTGGGTGCGATGTGCTGAAACGTACACGTAGCAATGGATTGATAAGTGCAACCAATTCTAACAATTGTGCAAAATTAATTGAGCCTGCAATATTCTTATCGCGTTCGTCGGGGTTCAAATTAGTTTGTTGTTGATTCAATTCTTGATTGGCAATCCAATAATACGAATCAACATTTTGCCCCAACAAAGTAATATCTCTAAAGCCTTCGTTGAATAATTGTGTACATTCATTCACTATGGAATGCGCATCCCTGCTGCGTTCTCTGCCTCGGGTAAATGGCACTACACAAAAACTGCACATATTGTTGCAGCCTCTCATAATGGTTACAAAAGCATTTACACCATTGCTTACCAATCGAGTTGGTGAAATATCGGCATAAGTTTCTTCTCGTTTCAACAACACATTTACAGCTCGATGTCCGCTTTCGGCTTCACTAATTAATTCAGGTAAAGTTCGGTAAGCATCGGGTCCTACCACCATATCAATCAAATGTTCTTGTTCTAATAATTTATCTTTTAATCGCTCTGCCATACAACCCAACACACCAATTAACACTTCGGGTTGTTTCTTTTTGATATCGTTAAATTGCTTCAATCGGTTGCGAACATGTTGTTCCGCATTTTCTCTGATGCTGCAAGTGTTGATTAAAATCAAATCAGCCTGATTATAATCAGTCGTAATTCCAAATCCATTCTGATTTAAAATGGTCGCAACAATTTCGCTATCATTAAAATTTAAAGCGCAGCCATAACTTTCTACATAAAATTTTTTGTTAGTAGCATTCGCATTCAGTTTATCATCAGCAAACTGAAAAGCTTCACCTTGGCGGCTTTCATCGTGTTCTTTGTCAATACCTAAATCAAAATCTGTTTTTACGTTGTTCATTTTTATTGAATAGTTAGCAAAGATAAAATAAGTTATTAGTTAATCGTTATTCGCAAATACAAACTGACTTTCCGATAAATATTCAAACCGTAATTTTTCTAATTTTTGCCTTCCTATAATTTGAGTTTATACATTACCTTTGCGCCCTCAAAAAATTACATTCATCATGAAGAAAATTTTAAAAATCGTAGGCATCATTTTCATTGTTTTAATTGCAGGAATTACTGCCGTTCCGTTTTTATTTAAAGATAAAATTGTTGCCAAAGTAAAAACTACTATCAACCAGAACATTAATGCCAAAGTAGATTTCGGCGATTTTGATTTGAGTGTTTGGAAACATTTTCCGAACCTAACTTTTACGTTGAATGATTTGAGTGTGGTTGGCATCAACGATTTTAAAGACGATACTTTGTGTGGCATCAAACAGTTTGAAGTTGCTATCAATTTATTTGATGTTATCAAAGGCGATAATTATTCGGTGAATGGAATTTATTTGCGAAGCCCACGAATTTTTGCAAAAGTTTTAGCCAATGGAAAAGCAAATTACAACATTACAAAACCCGATTCATCGGCTTCTAAATCGGCTACCACAGCCGAAAGCAAGCCGTTTCATTTTTCTTTGAAAAAATATGCGATTGAAAATGGCTACATCATTTGGGATGATGCCACATTAAAACAATCGGCAAAAATTGTGGGTTTAAATCACGAAGGCAGCGGCGATTTTTCGAGCGATTTATTTACGCTGATTACACAAACCGACATCGAACAATTGACTTATGTTTTTTCGGGAATGACTTATTTGAACAAGGTGAAAACCAGCTACAAAGCCACTTTCGACATTGATAATAAAAACTGCAAGTACACTTTTAAAGATAATGAACTCACTTTAAATGCACTCACTTTGGCATTTGAAGGTTGGTTTGCGATGCCAAAAGATATGAGCATGGATATAAAATTTGCCAGCAAACAAACTGATTTTAAAAACATTTTTTCATTAGTTCCGGGCGCATTTACTAAAGATTATAACAATGTGAAAGCCGCAGGCACAATGGCTTTTAGCGGATTTGTAAAAGGCATTTATAACGATAAAACTATGCCAGCTTATGATGTAACATTGATTTGTAAAAACGGCATGGTGCAATATCCATCGTTGCCAAAAGCGGTGAACAACATCAATGTTGATTTGAATGTAAGCTGCGCTGATGGCAATGTGACGAACGCTATCATCAAAATTCCTGCTTGTCATTTTGAAATGGGAAGTGCGCCTTTTGATTTGAGTTTGTTGCTCACACAACCAACAACGGCGATGAATATTGACATGAAAGCAAAAGGAAAATTAGATTTGGGCGAAGTAAATAAAATGATGCCGATGGAAGGTGTAACCAAGCTCGGTGGCTTGTTGGATATGGATTTGACAGCGAAAGGAAGTTTAAAAGAAGTGCAAGAAAAACACTACGATAAATTTTATGCCGATGGAAATGTGTTGTTGCAAAATGTAGAATACGCTTCGAAAGATTTTACAAAAGGTATGTTGCTCCGAGAAATGAATATGCACTTTAATCCTAAAAATGTGGACTTAAAAAACTTCGATTGCAAATTGAGCGAAAGCAATATCAAAGCCGATGGCAGTTTAGAAAATGTGTTGGGATATATGTTCACCAATCAAACATTAGGTGGCAAATTAAATTTGAAAATGGATTACTTAAATGTGGATGAATGGATGACGCCATCTGCACCTGCAACAAATGCTGCAACAACAAATGCAGCACCTGCTTCTACCAATTCAATTTTCAAAGTGCCCAAGAACATTGATTTCACAATGGTTTCAGCCGTTTCAAAAATTCATTACAACAAAATGGATATGCAAAATGTAAATGGTGGTGTGGCGGTAAAAGATGAAAAAATGGCGTTGCAAAATTTAAAAGCAGAAATGTTAGGCGGCGCAATGAGCATCAGTGGCGGTTATTCGACCAAGAACACTGTTTTGCCTGACATTGATTTAACTTACGACATCAAAGATTTCGACATTCAGCAATCATTTAAAACATTTAACACAGTTCAAAAAATTGCGCCTTTTGCTGAATTTACAAAAGGAAAATTCAGCACCAATTTATCCATGACTGGAAAAATGTTAGCCGACATGACACCCGATTTATCAACCATAAATGGCAGCGGATATTTTTCTATTTTTAGCGGTAGCATCAGCAATTATCCGCCGATTGCAAAAATTATGGATGCCTTGCAAATGCACGGTGCAAGCGAATTGCCGATTAAAGATTTGAAAACTTGGTTTGAAATTCATGATGGAAAAATTCTCATCAAACCATTCGATATTAAGAGCAATGATTTGGTGATGAACATTTCGGGAACACAATCTTTAGACACAAAAATTGATTTCTTGGTAAAAATGGATATGCCTCGAAAAATGTTGGGAGCGGCTGCTGGTGCGGCTATTGACCAAGCCATTAGTTTGGCAAATAGCAAAGGTGCAAATCTTTCTTCGAGCGATAGAATCAAATTTGATGTGATGGTGGGCGGCACCAACAAAAATCCAACAGTGAAAACAGGATTGAAAGATGCATTGAAAAGCAAAGTGGATGATTTGAAAAATGAAGCCATTGGCAAAGCAAAAGAAGAAGCCGACAAAGCCAAGCAACAAGCGTTGGATGCTGCTAATAAAGCCAAAGTTGATGCTGAAGCAAAAGGAAAAGCAGCGGTTGATAAAGAAAAATCCGACGCAGAAGCCAAGACAAAAGCCGCAGCAGATAAAGCGAAACAAGACATTAAAAACAAAGCAAACGATGCTTTAAAAGGATTATTCAAGTAGAGTTATTTATTTTTTAATACTGAATCAGTGACATGAAAAAGCTGATGAACATTATAGTTAGTGAATTTTAACCAAATAATATTTATTTGTTTTCACCCTAAAAAATACCTACCACAACCCAACCATAGAAAAGATATTTGCGGCGTTATTGAATTTAATTTCAACAACACTTCATAAAAAAAGCTCTTGAAAAGTGATAGTTGTTTGTCGTACAATAATCCATCACGCTTGAGATTTTCTCCAATGAAGACTTTAAAAGGAGTAGCAATACTCCTTTTTTATTTTCAAAAATGTAAGGATAAAATAGTTTAAAAACTTTATAAAGCACTTGGTGTTTTCTACCTTAGCACAATATTTTTTTCTGCAAATTTAATTAGTTTAAATTGATTTCTTCAAAAGTTTGTATTGTAGGTGCTGGTCCGGGCGGTGCTACCACGGCTCTTTTTCTGGCAAAAATGGGAATTGAAAGTGTACTGATTGACAAAGCAAAATTTCCTCGTGATAAAATTTGTGGTGATGCGTTGAGCGGAAAAGTGGTAGAAACTTTAAACAAAATTGTTCCTGATTTTATACAACATTTTTCTGCCGAAAAATTTCAATTGCCTTGTTATGGCGTTGAGTTTGTTGCACCCAATTTGCAATCGATTAAACTTCCTTTTAAAAAAGATTTTGAAACCAATAAAACTGCACCAGGCTTCATTGCAAGAAGAATTGATTTTGATAATTATTTAATTAACGAAGTAAAAAAACAACCTCTAATTCAGTTTTTTGAAGCAACAGAAATCAGTTTATTTGAAAAACAAAATGATGGTTGGTTAATCAAAAACGCAGATGAAACTTTTGTTTGTAAAACAAAGTTGTTGATTACAGCAAATGGCGCACATTCGCAATTCAGCAAAAAAATTGGCGGCATTGAGGTGGAACATCAACACTATTGCGCTGGCTTGAGAGCTTACTATAAAAACGTGGGTGGATTAAGCCCTCACAATTTTATTGAACTTCATTTTTTAAAAGAATTTTTGCCTGGTTATTTCTGGATTTTTCCTTTGCCGAATGGAATGGCAAATGTTGGTGTGGGTATGCGAAGCGATTACGTGAGCAAAAAGAAAGTGAATTTGAAAAAAGAAATGTTGCACATTATTTCAACTAATTCAATTTTAAAAGAGCGATTTAAAAATGCAACATTGGTGGATGATATTAAAGGCTACGGTTTGCCATTGGGAAGCAAAAAAAGAAAATTAAGCGGTGATGGCTTTATGTTGATTGGCGATGCGGCATCATTGATTGACCCATTCACTGGCGAAGGTGTTGGCAATGCTATGTGGAGTGGCGAATTAGCTGCATTGCAAGCAAAAATTTGTTTAGAAAAAAATGATTTTTCAGCAAAAGAATTATTGCATTATGATGATGCTGTCAATAAAAAATTGGGTGGTGAATTGCAGTTAAGTTATCGAATGCAACAGTTGGTTAATTTCCCGTGGCTATTTAATTTTATTGTAAAAAAAGCCAACAACAATGAAATGCTTCGCCAAACTTTGATGTGTATGTTTGATGATGTGGAAATCAGAGAGCAATTTAAAAAGCCTTCCTTTTATTTCAAATTGCTTTTCTCTAAATAAAGCTTTATTGAACGCTTAATTTTTTCAAATCGTCAACAGTAACTGTTGGTGGCATTTCGCCTTTTTTCATTTTCGCAATAACGAATTTTGCAACTTTTTCGGCATCCAATTTTTTCTTGAAACCATTGTTACCACTCATTCCTGGCGGAGTTGGTTGATGAATCATTGGTTTACCATTGGCATAAATATCGTAACCAAAAGTATTGTTTGGGCTACTAATTATTTTGTAAGTAAATTGTGTTGAAACTGTTTTCGTTTTATCTAACGAAGCAGTTAAATTGGGTTGCTGTGCTTGTGCTTCAGTGAATAAGAAAATTGAAAAAAAGAAAATTATTTTCTTCATTGAATGATTGAATTAAAACGGATAAACATGAAAAACTCTCATCAAATTCAATCCAACAATGATGACAATGGCGCAAACCATCATAAAAATATAAGAGCCTACTAAACCGTTTTGCATGTACTTAAATGTAGTACCCATCCATGTTACAGACTTGCCCGCCATGAAAACCATGCCGTCAATTATTTTATTATCAGCCACATCAGCCCACAATTTTGAAGCTGCCATAGTTGGTTTCACAAACAAAAATTCATAGGCTTCATCTACATAATATTTGTTTTCCAACACTTTGCCAATGCCCGAATATTCAGCATTATAGCTATTTACCACAAATTTCTTTTTCGTTACAAAATAAATGGCAGCCAATCCAATGATAGTTGCTACCAACAAATAAATTCCAAACATACCTTCTTCTGCTTCAGGTTTTGAAGGAACAATCGCACTTAAAAATTCGTTCAGATGTGGCGTTCCATGCACCAATGCAGGCAATTGAATGAAGCCACCCAACAAACTTAATGCTGCTAAAATCATCAATGGCAAAGTCATTGTTAATGGTGATTCATGCAAATGATGTTCTTGTTCATGCGTTCCTCTGAATGTGCCGAAGAAAGTTAAAAAGTACATTCTCAACATGTAGAAAATAGTCATCAACGCACCGATGAAAGCCAACACGAAATAAATTTTGTTGTGATTATAAACCGCTACCAAAATTTCATCTTTAGAAACAAAACCACTGGTGAACGGAAACCCAACAATAGCAAGCACTCCAATGGTGAATGTCCAAAATGTAATCGGAATTTTTTTTGCCAAGCCACCCATTTTAGTGATGTCTTGTTCGCCACTCATCGCATGTATCACAGAGCCTGCGCCCAAGAACAGCAAGGCTTTGAAGAAAGCATGTGTCATTAAATGAAACATACCGCTGGTGAATGCACCTACGCCCAATGCTAAAAACATGTAGCCCAATTGACTTACGGTTGAGTATGCCAACACCTTTTTAATATCTTTTTGATACAGCGCAATCGAGCCAGCAAACAGGGCTGTAGCCAATCCGATGATGGCAATAAATTCCATCGTGAATGGTGCTAACGAAAAGAAAACATTGCTGCGAACAATCATGTAAATACCTGCTGTAACCATTGTCGCTGCATGTATTAGTGCTGAAACTGGCGTTGGACCAGCCATCGCATCAGGCAACCAAGTATAAAGCGGCAACTGTGCTGATTTTCCCATCGCACCAATAAACAAACACATCGTGATTAGAACCAGCGAATGTGTTGGAACTGATGAGAAATCAAACGCCATAACCTTAGTAAATTCAAGGCTTCCAACAAATTGATACAAGCCAAACATGCCCATCAAAAAGCCTAAATCGCCCACACGATTCATGATGAATGCTTTTTTTGCTGCATCATTATAATCTTGATTTTTGAACCAGAATCCAATCAATAAATAAGAACACAATCCAACGCCTTCCCAACCGAAGAACATCAATAAATAACTTGCACCCATCACCAATGTGAGCATGCTGAACACGAATAAATTTAAGTACGCAAAGAATTTATGGTAGCCTGCATCATCGTGCATGTAGCCAATGGAATAAACGTGAATTAGAAACCCGATGCCAGTAATTATTAGCATCATCATCAAACTCAAATGGTCAATTTGCAAAGCGATTTCTGCTTTGAATGTACCGATTTCTAAAAAATTAAACAAATGAATTACGCCAGTTGCATCTTTAAAAAACAAAGCAGCAGTGCCTATAAACGAAGCCAGTAAAGCTCCGCAGCCGATGATACCAACTAATGATTTTGGTAAATTTTTTCCAAACAATCCGTTGATTAAAAATCCAACGAAGGGCGAAAGAAGAATTAAGACAGTTATAATTTCGAGTTTCATTATTTATGATTAGAAAATTAGTAGATGAGGAAATTAGAAAATGAAATTCATTTGCTAATTTGATTTTACCATTTCAATTTGTTCGCTACATTAATATCAATGCTTCGGGTGTTGCGATAAATCATCACGATGATTGCCAAGCCCACGGCTACTTCGGCTGCGGCAACTGTCATGATAAAGAACACAAACATTTGCCCTGCAGCATCATTCAGTTTTGCGCTGAAAGCCACCATCAACAGGTTCACGGCATTCAACATTAATTCGATGCACATAAAAACCACAATCGCATTGCGGCGAATCATTACGCCCACCATACCGATGATGAACAACGCCATACTTAAGTAAATGTATTTGTCGATGAAAATTTCTTGCATTTTTGCTTAATTAATCGTTAGTAGATAATTGAACTTTTTCTTTTTTTCCCAACACCACCGCACCAATCATGGCACTCAAAATCAAAATGGAAATGGCTTCAAATGGGAAAACATAATCTTTAAACAAAACCCAACCCAAATTTTGAATCAACCCAACATTAGAATGATTAGGGATTTGCATTGGAATAGAATTCATTACTGGTTCTGCATCGCCAATTGATTTGCGTAAAGCCGCAGTGAACAACAATAATAATGTGCCACCAACAATCACACCTGCAAATTTCATCAGGTTACTTTTTACTGGTTCGCTATCTGCATTTAGGTTCAATAACATAACTGTGAAAAGGAACAAAACCATGATGGCGCCTGCATATACAATCATTTGCACGATGGCTAAAAATTGTGCATTCAGCAACACATAATTGGCTGCAATGGCAAACATAGTTAGCACCAAATACAAACAACTGTGAATCGGATTTTTTGCCGTGATAACCATAATGGCAAAGAAAATGGCGATGAATGCCAAGAAGAAAAAAATATAGTTGGGTAAATTTGCTATCATGCTTTTGCGGCTTGTAGTTGTTCTCTTTTTTGTTGGTGTTCGGCGGTTAAAGGCTGCAACAGACGGTCTTTTCCGTAAATGAAATCTTCACGTTTGAAACTTGCAGTGGCAGGAATTGTTTCTAAAAAAATCGCTTCTTTGGGGCAAGCCTCTTCGCAAAATCCGCAGAAGATGCAACGCAGCATATTGATTTCATAAGTGGCTGCATATTTCTCTTCTCTGTATAAATTTTCTTCACCTTTTTCTCTTTCGGCAGCAACCATGGTGATGGCTTCGGCTGGGCAACTGACAGCGCACAGGCCGCAAGCAGTGCAGCGTTCAGCACCTTTTTCATCGCGTTTCAATTCTTGCAATCCACGAAAAACAGGACTGAAAGGGCGTTGCACTTCAGGATATTGAACGGTTGCTTTTTTCTTAAATAAATGTTTGATGGTGATTGCCATGCCGCCAAATATGGCAGGCAAATACATTCGTTCCAACAGCGTCATTTGCCGTTGTTCCATCACTTTTTTTCGATTAGATAAATTGTAGCTCATTTGTTAGAGTTGCAAAAATAGAAGAAACAAGCAAATAAAGAAAATAGTTTCCCTCGATTATTAATTGATTGAAAATTGTATCGAAAAATCTGAATCAAATTCTACTTTTGTTTTCATGTCGAATAGTTTAATTGAACAAACTCACCAATTTTTAAAACATCCTGCAACTATTGATTCCATCAATGAATCCAAAGAATTATTTCTTAAGTAAGTTTGCGTAAAACAATAAAAATCAAATTTGATAAACACCGAAACATATAACTCCATTGAAAGAGAAAACAGAAGCAAGAAAATAAAATGGACTGTTGCAATAGCAGTCTTCTTGTTTTTTTTAGACTACATTTTTATTTTTTACAGTCAGAATTTTTCAGTTGAATTATCAGTTGCAATTTATGTTTCATTATTTGTCGGAGGAGCAGTAATCTTTTTGATGTGGGCAAAAAACGCTGATGATACTATTTTGGAAAAATCAAAAAAACTTCTGCTTAGCTTTGTAATTATTGCTCCATTCCTTGGCTCTGCTTTTCTCGGGCATAAAAAATACGAAGATTTTCAACTTACAAAAAACAAAGCCACTACTTATGGAACTATTTTGAAAATATATAGCCGAAGCCATATTAAAGGTGGAATTGATTATTTTGCTGTTGTTAGTGCTAATTTTAATGATGGGAATGAATGGCGAAGTTATCGAATGAGAAGTCAATGGCAATATGGTGTTGGAGACAGTGTCGTAATTAATTATTCATTTGAAGAACCGAAGATTAGTAGGATTATTGGAAAAAAATTAAACGAGCATCCAAACAATTTTGACACCATTCATTTTAAATCAAGAACATCCGAATAATTTTTTTATTTCAACAATCCAATGCAAGACAATTCAATAATAATTTTACAATCTCACCAATTTTTAAAGCACCCAGCAAACGTTGATTCCATCAATGCTTTGAGAGATGTTTTGCATTTTCACGAACATCGTTATTATGTTTTAGATGAACCATTAATCAGTGATTTTGAATACGATACTTTATTCAATCAGTTAAAAGAAATTGAAAAAAACAATCCGGAATTAATTACACCTGATTCACCTACACAACGTGTTGGAATTGGCTTGAGTGAGGATTTTAATGAGGTGAAACATCTTGTTCCAATGCTGAGTCTGGAGAACAGTTATGATGCAAATGATTTGAAAGATTGGGACAGAAAAGTGAAAGAATTTATTGAAGCAGATGAAGTGGAATATGTGGTAGAACCAAAATTTGATGGCGGTGGAATCTCCATCATTTTTGAAAACAATATTTTTACTCGTGGGGCTACACGTGGGGATGGAAGCGTTGGCGAAGAGATTACGAACAATTTAAAACAGCTTCGCAGCATTCCACTTTCGGCAGATTTTTTGAAAAATAAAATTCGCAAAATTGAAATCAGAGGTGAGGTAATTATCCCGAATGAAAAATTTAAAAAGATAAATCAGCAACGCGTTGAAAATAATTTACCTCCGTTTGCTAACCCCAGAAATGCCGCTACTGGCGGCTTGCGGATGAAAGACCCAAAAGAAGTGGCACAACGTGGCATGGAAGCTTTTTTATATCATGTTAGTTTTTGTGAAGATAAAAATGGAAATGATGCACTTCGTAAAATCATTACGCATCATTCGCAAGCTATCGAAACCATTGATAAATTAGGCATTCGCAGCTCTTTTTCTGTTTTAAGCGTTTGTAAAAATATTGACGAAGTGATTGCCAAATGCAATGAATGGGAAGCCAAACGCAACTCATTGGATTATGAAATTGATGGCATGGTGGTGAAAGTGAACTCCTTAATTTTGCAAGAAAAATGTGGTTACACGGCGCATCATCCACGATGGGCAATTGCTTATAAATTTGCTGCAAAGCAAGCTACATCAACGCTTTTGAACATTGAATATCAAGTAGGCAGAACTGGTGCAATTACGCCAGTTGCGAAAATTGAACCTGTGCCTTTGGCTGGTGTAACCATTTCATCTATCTCACTTTTTAATGAAGATGTGATTCGTGAAAAAGATTTGATGATTGGCGACAAAGTGTTGATTGAACGCAGCGGCGATGTGATTCCATACATTGTAAAATCATTAGCTGATGCAAGAAACTGCAGCGAACAAAAAATAATTTTTCCGGCACAATGTCCTTCATGTAATTCCACTCTAACTAAACCAAACGAAGAAGCTGTGTGGCGATGTGTGAATGTAAATTGTCCTGCACAAAGTGTTGAACGAATTATTCATTTTGTATCAAAAGATGCAATGGATGTGAAAGGATTGGGCGAAGCCAATATTCGTAAGTTCTTTGAAATGGGCATCATTTCTGATATTCCGAGCATTTTTAAAATTGATTTTGAAAAAATTTCTACGTTGGATGGCTTTGGTGAAAAGTCCATCAACAACCTAAAAGCTGCTTTGGAAGCTTGCAAACAACAGTCATTAAACAAATTAATTTTCGGTTTAGGAATTCGTTTTGTAGGCGAAGGCACGGCAAAAAATCTGGAAAGAACTATTCATCACTTATTCGATTTGAAAGAAAAATCGGTTGAAGAGTTATTGCAAATTGGTGATGTGGGAAATAAAGTGGCAGCTTCTATTTTCGAATATTTTCACAGCGATGAAAATTTAAAAATGCTAAATGAATTGCAACAAATTGGTGTGAACATGGAAGCAAAAATTGAAGGCGATTCATCCACAAAAAAATTTAGCGGACTCACATTTTTATTCACAGGTACATTGCCAACATTGAGCAGAAGCAAAGCCGAAGAAATTGCAGAAGCCAATGGTGGTGCAGTGTTGGGGACGGTGAGCAAAAAACTCAACTACTTAATTGTAGGTGCTGATGCTGGTAGCAAATTAGAAAAAGCACAAAAAATTTCTTCGATAAAAATTATAGATGAAGCTGAATTTTTAAAGTTGGTGAATGATTAAAAATCAACAATTTTGAGTATTGCAAATTTCATTTTCTCTTTCTGTTTCAAGCGTAATGTGATGAATGTTTTTGTGTATTAATTGATGCTTAATTTCATTTTTTATTTTTTGTTCTTCTTCGGTAGATAAATTTTGATGCAACACCAAATGTGCTGTCAGAGCGTTTTCGGTGGTACTCATAGCCCAAATATGCAAATGATGCATATCCCTTACGCCTTTCATTTCAATAATAGCAATTTTTATTTTTTCTACATCAATTTGATTCGGAACACCATCTAATGACAATCGTAAACTATCTTTCAATAACTGCCAAGTGCTTATCAGTATTACTATTACGATAATTAAACTCAACAAACTATCTGCCCAATACCAATGTGTAAAATGGATGATGATGCCGCCGATTACTAAACCAAACGAAACAATTGCATCGCTTAACAAATGCAAATAAGCACCTTTAATATTCAAATCATTTTCTTTGTTTTTGAAAAACAAAAGTGCAGTTGTTGCATTTATAACAATGCCCACAGCCGCTACTATGGCTATTATTACGCCTTCAACGGGCTGCGGATGCAACAGCCGTTGAATTGATTCATAAGCAATTGCACCAATTGAAATCAATAATAAAACTGCGTTGAATAATGCCACCAACACTGATGTTTTGCGATAACCATACGTGTAATTTTGATTTGATTTTACTTTGAGTAATCTGAATGCCAACAATGAAAGTGCTAAAGCACCAACATCAGCTAAATTGTGTCCAGCGTCAGCTAAAAGCGATAGCGAATGAATATAAAGCCCAACAATTACTTCAATAATTACAAACAAAAAATTGAGTGTAATACCAACAACAAATGCAGTGTTGATGCTGGATTCAGCGACAGAATGATGATGGTGATGATGATGTTCGTGATGATGCGACATGGAGCAAAACTACAACTTAATTAATGATAGGATTAATAATGGAATAGTGCCTCATTGTTTGATTCGTTTGATGAATGCTAACTGATGCGAATATTCTTTTAGCTCTTCATTCCAAATACCTTTTTCATCCAATTTATCAATTCTTACAGAAATACTGCAATGAATAATTTGATGATGACTAATGCAAATTCCAACATGAATTATTTTGTCATTTTCATTTTTAAAAAATGCTAAATCACCAATTTTATTTTGCTCAAAATCAATATTTACGCCTAATTCAGCTTGCTGATAAGCATCTCGTGGCAATTTTATTTTGTTCAATTTAAAAACGGTTTGAGTGAACCCACTGCAATCAATTCCGAATAATGATTTGCCACCCCACAAATACGGTGTGTTTAAAAATAATGAAGCAGTTTGCAAAATTTCATCCGCAATAAAATGTGATGACAATTCATCAACACCAATAAAATCAAATGATTCAAGCGGTTGCAAGATTTTATTTTTAAAATAAATTTCGTTGTTGTTATTCACAAAAAATTCTGACCCTGGCAACAATCTTATGATATGTTGTGTTGGTGCATTTTTAAATTTTGTTTCGTTGCACAATATTTTTTTTCGAAACTCTGAAGAAATATTTTCAACCAATTGCAAAGATTTTTTTTCAACCCAACCCTCATAATTATCATATTCGGCAATAATTTTTATCCAGTTTTCATTTTCAGTTATTTTTTTCACCGATTCGCCAAACAATAACTGGGAAACCATTTCAGACCGATGATTGGGTTCTGCTCTTAACGGCGCAGCTACAACCGAACATTGAAAATTCATGTAAAATTTTATTTTGTATTTTAAATTGAACTGTTAATTTAAGGCAAGTTAGTAACGTTTTAACTATTTTAGTTGTCTTATATTTGCAAGCCTTATTTTTGAAAGAGTTTTAAAACAAATTTCCATGAAAATAAAACTATTATTTGTACTGTCGTTAATGAGTTTTTTTGCTTTAGAATTGAAAGCGCAAGACCCTCATTTTACTCAATTTTCTGATGCGCCAATGTTGGTAAATCCAGCAAACACTGGCTTCTACCGAGGTATGTATCGTATCACTGGTAATTTTAGAAATCAATGGGATTATAGATTTATCAACAACAATAACATTCAGGCTGGAAACACTGGTTATACTACATTTGCAGGCGGTTTTGATATTAGTTTGAAACCCAGCAAAAACTCAACTGATATGTTGGGAATTGGTATCCAATTATTAACTGATAGAGCAGGTGAAGTTGCTTTATCATCAACATTTGGGCAAATTAATTTAGCGTATTGGAAAAAATTAGACCCCAACAAAAACAGATGGCTTTCAGCAGGTTTTACCATTGGATTTGAACAAAGAAAAATTGATTACACCAATATTGAATTGCCTGACCAATACAATCCTTCTAATCCGCAAGCGGTTTTAGCTCCAACGAGTTTGCCAGTGAATAACAGTTATATTTATACTGATATTGGTATGGGTGCAAAATATTTTGCAACACTCACAAAAAAAAGAATGATAAATGTTGGGTTTGCCATTGCTCACATCAATCAACCTAAAAATTCATTTTTCTTTGGTTTGCCAAGCGACCAATTGTATAGAAAATATACATTTCATGCAGGTATGCGTTTACCATTGGCTTACAAGATTGATTTAGCGCCTACTTTTTTGGTAATGCGCCAAGGAACTTGGATGGAATTTGATGAAGGCACTTATGTTAGATTCCTTTTAACAGAAGTAAAATCGAAGGAATTGATGGCGTATAATATTGGCTTTTGGCTGCGCCAAGCCAACGGTAGTGGCAATTTTGTTTTTGATGCTATTAATTTAGCCAATAAATTAGAATTCAATCAATACACAATTGGAATTAGCTACGATTTGAATATTTCCAAACTGACTGAAACTACCAAATTGAAAGGTGGTGTCGAATTATCAATTTCTTATCAAAATGCTTTAGATGCTTCATTAGGTAATAAGAAAAAACCAGTTTGTCCAGTATTCTAAAAAATCAATTCCACTAGCCAAAAAAAAAGGCGATGAAACTTTTCATCGCCTTTTTTTTTGTTGGCTTTTTCTATAAATTAGTTATTGGCTATACCCTATTTTACTTAGCTTCTCAAAAAAAAGAAATGCCTTTGCCAAAGAACTCAATTTTTGTAAATTGAATTAAACTTTCTTTTTCACTTCTACTTCTTCGTAGCCTTCAATAATATCACCCACTTTTATGTCGTTGAAATTTTTGATACCCATACCACACTCCATGCCTGATGTTACTTCTTTCGCATCATCTTTAAAGCGTTTCAATGAAGCTAATTCTCCTGTGTAAATTACGATACCATCTCTAACTAATCGTACTTTGGTGTTTCGAGTAATTTTTCCATCCAACACCGTACAACCTGCAATAGTCCCCACTTTATCAATTTTGAAAACCTCTTTAATTTCAACATTGCACAATATTTTTTCTTCCATCTTCGGTTCCATCATACCTTCAATCGCACCTTTGATGTCGTCAATGACTGCATAAATAATGCTGTATAATTTGATTTCGATATTTTCGCCTTCAGCCAATTTACGAGCTTGCATACTTGGGCGCACATTGAAACCAATGATAATCGCATCCGATGCCGATGCAAGCAATACATCACTTTCTGAAATTTGTCCAACTGCTTTCAACACCACATTCACCTGAATTTCGGTGTTTGATAATTTGATTAATGAATCACTCAATGCTTCCACAGAGCCATCCACATCGGCTTTAACAATCACATTCAATTGTTTGAAATTACCCAGTGCCAATCGGCGACCAATTTCATCCAACGTGATATGTTTCTTCGTTCTGTAACCTTGTTCACGAATAATTTGCTGACGACGAGTTGCTAATTCTTTAGCCGCTTGTTCATCGCTAAATACTTTGAATTTTTCACCAGCTTGCGGCGCACCATCCAAGCCCAAAATCTGCACAGGCGTTGAAGGGCCAGCTTTTACTTTTCTGTTGCCACGTTCATCCGTCATGGCTTTAATTCTGCCATATTGCGAACCAGCCACCATCATATCACCAATTTGCAAAGTGCCTTCTTGAACCAATATTGTAGCTACATAACCTCTACCTTTATCCAGCGTAGCTTCAATCACAGAGCCTACTGCAGCTTTTTCCGAATTAGCTTTTACATCCAACATTTCAGCTTCGAGCAAAATTTTCTCTAACAGTTTATCAATGTTCAATCCTTTTTTTGCTGAAATTTCTTGCTCTTGAATTTTACCGCCCCAACTTTCAACCAACAAATTCATACCTGCTAATTGTTGACGAATCGTATCAGGATTTGCTCCATCTTTATCAATTTTATTGATGGCGAAAATGATTGGTACTCCAGCCGCTTGTGCATGGCTGATGGCTTCTTTCGTTTGCGGCATCACGGCATCATCGGCTGAAACCACGATGACTGCTATATCTGTAACCTTTGCACCACGTGCCCTCATCGCTGTAAACGCTTCATGCCCTGGTGTATCCAAGAAAGTAATTTCTTTTCCATTAGGCAATGTAACTTCATACGCACCAATATGCTGTGTGATACCGCCAGCTTCGCCAGCCACCACATTGGCATTGCGGATATAATCCAATAACGATGTTTTACCATGGTCAACATGCCCCATGATAGTAACAATTGGCGGACGGGGTTTTAAATCTTCGGGCGAATCTTGTTCGGTATCAAAAGCAGTTTCATCTTCAATAGAAATAAATTTTGCTTCAAATCCAAATTCACTGGTTACCACTTCTATCAATTCTGCATCTAATCGTTGATTGATAGAAACTACTACCCCCAAACTCATGCAAGCCATGATGACATCAGTAACAGACTTGTTCATCATCGTAGCTAATTCGCTTACTGAAATAAATTCAGTAACATTTAAAATATTGCTACCATCCTGCATGGCTTCAGCTTCTGCTGCTGCATCGGCATGCGACTGACGTTTTTCTCTACGGTATTTTGATTGCTTACTTTTTTGTGAACCGCCACTCAATTGAGCCAGCGTATTTCTTATTTTTTCTTGAATGGCTTTCTCATCCAATTCAGGTGTAGCATTACCTCTTCCACCACCTTTCACTTCAAATCGAGGCGTAACTTTTTTGGGTCCCCCTGGGCGATTTGCCGCTGCTGCCGTATTATCCGTAATTGGTTTTAAACGCTCTGGTTTATTGGTAGTGATGCGTTTACGAGGCTTCTTATCTTCGGGCTTATGAATAGGTTTGGTGCTATCATCAATTTTTGATAAATCAATTTTCGATAACACTTTTGGTCCTGTTAATTCAACCCGTTTGGTTTCAATTTTTTCGGGGGCATCAGGCACAACACCTGTTTGAGCAAATCGTACCTCTTGAATAGTTGAACTTAATTTTTCTGATGGTTTTGGTTCAACAACTGGAGGAGGCACTATTTCAGCAGGTTTTGCTGCTTCTTTCAGGTCTTGTTCTTCTTTTTTCTTTTTGCCCTTTTTCTTCATCTCTTTTTCATCAGCCGGCTTGGTACTATCTGGAATATCATCCAAATTTTCCATTCTGCCTACCACTTTAGGTCCATTTAATTTCACACGTTTGCTGGCAATACTTTCTCTTACTTTTTCTTCGGGTTGTTCAAATTTCACTTCCTTCAAATCGGGTGCAGGCGGAGGCGGAACCGGTGCTTCTTTTTTCACCACAGATTTTTCTTTCTTAGGTAAAGTGCCCACCACTTTTGGTCCTTGCAAAACCACCTGACTTTTAATTACAAATTCAGATTGGTCTTCTTCTTTTGGTTTTGCCGTGCCAATAAATTCATCTTGTTTTTTTGTTTCAATAACACCATGATGACCTTTGTTTAAATTAACAGAGGATGCTTCCATTTTGGCAGCCGCATCAGCATTGTATTCTTTCAAACACTCCAAGTACATTTCATCAGTGAGCTTAGTTGTAGGTTTGTTTTCCACTTCAAAACCTTTTGTTTTGAGTAGTTCTACAACATGCGCCACACCTACGTTACACTCTTTTGCAACGGCTGCTAATCGTAAATTTTTTACTGGTTCCGACATATTTTAATTTGAAAATTTGAAAATTTGAAAATGAAACAATGAAAACACATCGTACATTCTAATTCTCAAATAATCGTTTAGTTTTTTTCTTTTACCTAATTAAATTCAATAATGAATGTGAAATGAAGAATCTATATGTTAATTTCCAAATTAACTCATCTTCAAATTTTCAAATTGAATTATTGATTATCAAATTCTGCTTTCAATATTTTGCATACTTCGTGAATAGTTTCATCTTCCAAATCAGCTCTACGAGCCAATTCTTCTTCACTTAATGACAATACTGATTTTGCAGTATCACATCCAATTCCTTTCAATGCATCAATAATCCATTGGTCAATTTCATCGCTAAATTCATCCAATTCAATATCAAATTCTTCTTCTTCGCCTTCTGTTCCTTCGCGATAAACATCAATTTCATAGCCTACCATTTTGCCAGCTAATTTGATGTTTGTACCACCTTTACCAATGGCTTTTGAAACTTCTTCGGGTTTCAAATAAACATTCACACGTTTTTTTTCTTCGTTAATTTCCATCGAAGAAATTTTTGCAGGCGCTAATGAACGTTGGATTAACAATTGCAAATTAGTGGTGTAATTAATTACGTCAATATTTTCATTTCGTAATTCACGAACTACGCCATGAATACGGCTTCCTTTCATACCAACAACCGCACCAACTGGGTCAATTCTATCATCAAAACTTTCTACTGCTACTTTTGCTCTATCACCTGGTTCACGAACAATTTTCTTCACCGTGATTGTTCCATCAAAAATTTCAGGTACTTCCAATTCTAACAATTTTGCCAAGAATGATGAATCAGTTCTCGATAAAATAATCAAAGGCTGATTGTTTCTTAAATCTACTTTTTTCACCACAGCTCTTAAGGTATCGCCTTTCTTGTAATTATCTACTGATATTTGTTCGCTTTTTGGCAATACTAATTCGTTGTTGTCTTCATCCAAGCAAAGAATTTCTTTTTTCCAAACTTGGTAAACTTCTGCTGACATAATTTCGCCAACACGGTCTTTATATTTTTTATAAATCTCGTCTTTTTCCAATTCAGCCACACGACCAACTAATGTTTGACGAGCTGCTAAAACCGAACGACGACCGAAATCAGCCATAGGCACTTCTTCATAAGTTTCTTCACCCACTTGGTAATCGGGTTCCATTTTAATGGCATCGGTATATTCAATCTGCAAATTAGGGTCTTCGATTGCGCCATCTTCCACAATTAATCTACGACGCCAAATTTCCAAATCACCTTTTTCAGTATTTACAATCACGTCAATATTTTCATCCGTACCATATTTTTTACGGCACAATGTTTTAAATACATCTTCTAAAACCCTCATCAATGTTGGGCGGTCAATGTTTTTAAATTCTTTAAACTCTGCAAATGAGTCAACTAAACTAACGCTGTCCATGGCTTAAAAATTTGTGTTGAAATTTATTTTTGTTTTTAATTTTTATTTAAAACTTACTCCTACAAAAACTTCTTTTACATCATTGTAAGAAAAAGTTTTTTGTTCTTTTTTATGCTTCGCTTTTGGCAATTGATATTCTATTGTAAAGCCCTGTTCATCAGCATTTAGCAATTTTCCTTCTATCAATTTTCCATCAGGTAAATGCACTTCTAAATTGCGACCAATATTTTTTTTGTATTGTCGCAACATTTTCAAAGGATGCTCCAAACCTGCTGATGACACTTCCAATTCATAACTCCAATCAGGAAATTGTTCTTCTAATTGATGATTGATAGCTCGTGCAATTTTTGTGCACTGTTGAATCGTTACACCCGAATCAGCATCTAAGAAGATTTCTATTTTATCAAAAGGCAGATATTTTAATTCCACCAAAAACATATCGCTATCTGCAATGCCTTGCTGCACAACAGTTTCGATAATATTTTTTTGTTCCTGATTAATCATTTTTCACTTTTTTCTCCGACAATATCAAGATGACCGTCATGGTGAGCTTGTCGAACCATTTATAAGAATAAAAAAGGGAACGATGCCGTTCCCTTTCTCAACTCTCATTAAATGCTCTGCAAATGTAGGTGATAGTTAGCAGTTGTGCAAGCAAAATGAATATTTCTATTCCCATCTTTTTTATTCCTTTTGTTAAAAGTTGCAAATCATATAAAAATGATGCAGCAGTTTGTACTTTTGAACGCATGAAAAAATTGATTGGCTTACTGTTTTTGTTCGGTTTAATAACCACAAAAAATTTCGCTCAAGATTTAAGAGTGATTGCCATTGACAACGAAAAGCCTTATGTGGTGCATCTAGTAGAGCCTCATCAAAATTTATTTCGCATCAGTCGGTATTATCAAACCACCATAGCTGAACTAAAAAAAATAAATCAGTTAGCTGGCGATTCAATAAAAAAAGGCATGGAATTATTTATTCCGCTCAACAAAAAAAACTTTGTTTTACATAGTTCCAAATCAACAAAAGACAGGAATTTTCAAAATCTTTATACCGAACCAAGTTCGTGGCTCACTAAAAAATATTTGAAAACAATTTTGCCTGTTGATGAAAAATTGTGGGATGAATTTTTAACTAAAAACAAAATCAATTTCAAGAAAGATAAATATTGCTTGATTGGTTATTTAGAAACTTTCAATATCGACTTAGTTCCACCCAAGGCAGAACCAAAGCAGGTTGCAGTCATCAAAAAAGATTCAGTAAAAAATATTCTTGCTATAACAAAAACAACAAAAGATACGGCATCAAAACATATTTTAACAACAAAAATAATTCATACAGACACTACCAGAAGTTTAGTTAAAAACGATACAGCATCAAAGCCAAAAATAATTTCGCCCCAACAAATTTTTTTTGAAAAACTCTACAACAAAACTGAAGGCGCAGATGAAGTAGAAAAAGGAACTGCATTAGGTATGCAAACCGATACCTTAGGCAATTATCAAAAAGGATTTTATGCTTTTCACAATGATTTAAAAGTGGGTACCATAGTAAAATTAAAAAACCCTATGAACGACAATGAAGTGTATGTGAAAATACTAGGCAAAATTCCTGAACTGGCTGGCAATATACGTTGCAGCATAAAAATTTCACACGATGCTGCTTTATATTTAGATGCTTTGGATGAAAGATTTCTGGTAGAAATTTATCATCATTAACTTTTTATAAAAATGCTTTTTTGATTGCAAAAGATTTTCTAATTACATTTGCAGACATTTTTTTTAACTTAATTTTAATAGAATAAACAATGAGTGTAGATTTATTTGCGAAGTTTAAAACCGACATGGGTCCATTAGGGCAACATGCAAAAATGGCTCACGGATATTTTGCTTTCCCAAAGTTGGAAGGTCCTATCAGCAGCCGAATGATGTTTAAAGGAAAGGAAAGAATCGTATGGAGTTTAAATAACTATTTAGGATTGGGCAACCATCCTGAAGTGCGTAAAGCTGATGCTGATGCAGCCGCCGAGTTTGGATTAGCTTATCCGATGGGTGCAAGAATGATGAGCGGCAATAGCAATTTGATTGAACAATTTGAACGTGAATTAGCTGATTTCGTAAAGAAACCAGATGTATTCATTTTGAATTATGGTTACCAAGGTGTGTTATCAATCATTGATGCGATTGTTAATCGCCATGATGTGATTGTGTATGATGCTGATTCGCATGCTTGTATTTTAGATGGTGTTCGCCTGCACATGGGAAAAAGATTTGTGTACAAACACAACGATATTGAAAGTTTCAAAGTACAAATGGAACGTGCTACAAAATTAACTGCTGAAACTGGTGGTGGAATTTTGGTGATTACCGAAGGCGTATTTGGTATGAGCGGCAACATGGGCAAATTAAAAGAGATTGTTGATTTGAAAAAGAATTACAATTTCCGTTTGTTGGTGGATGATGCACACGGTTTTGGTATGATGGGCGCAACAGGCGCAGGCACTGGCGAAGAACAAGGTTGCCAAGATGGAATTGATTTATACATCAGCACCTTTGCCAAAGCAATGGCAAGCATTGGTGGCTTTGTAGCAGGTGATGAAGAAATCATTAGCTATTTACGCTACAATACACGTTCGCAAATATTTGCTAAAACATTGCCCATGCCAATAGTGAAAGGCAATTTAAAACGTTTGGAATTGTTACGCAGCAAGCCTGAATTGAAAGCAAAATTGTGGCATAACGTAAATCGCTTACAAGGTGGTTTACGTGCAATTGGATTGAACTTAGGTGCAACTAATACATGCGTAACACCTATTTATTTACAAGGCACAACTACGCAAGCAGCCAATTTGATTTTTGATTTACGTGAAAACTTCAACATTTTCTGTTCGATTGTTGTGTATCCAGTTATTCCAAAAGGTCAAATGTTGTTACGTTTGATTCCAACTGCAGACCATACTGATAAAGACATTGATGATACATTACATGCTTTCAGCGAAATTTACCGCAAATTAAACAGCGGCGAATACGACAAACAATTTGAAGGAATGGCAATGATTGAAGCCATTGGCGGCGCTGCCGTTTAAGCAATTTAATGACAAATAAAAAAATTCTTTCTAATATATGGAAAGGGCTTTTTTATTTTATATTGCTATGCAAAAATATTTCCTCCGTCTACTTAAACTTAAATCATTACCTAACAAACACCATCTATGGCTAAAAAAGTATTTTATTAAATGATAGCTTTGCGGCAATGAAAAATTTGAAATACTTTTTAGTGATTGCATTCACTTTGCTCACTGCTTATTTGAGCTATTGGGTGCCTGCTTCTAATGTTTTGACATATACCTTATGCTATGGCATTTTGTTTGGCATTTATTTTCTGCTTTTAAAAGAATTAACTGATGAAGATGTGAAATGGGGATTGTATGCAGCTATCGCTATTCGATTGGTGGTAGTGCCTGCTTCTAATTTTACATCGAATGATATCTGGCGATATCTATGGGATGGCAATATGCAAGCCATCGGTTATAGCCCTTACACAATTGTTCCAAAAGAAGTGATGGATGCTGGTTTCAACACCTTCAAAGGGGCAGGCAATTTGTTTCATCAAGTATTGTCTATTCGTGAAAGCTCGGTTTATCCGCCCTTTATGCAAATTGTTTTTTATTGCTGCATCAAAGCATCGCTGGGCAATCAAATCATTGCCATTGGCTTGATGAAATTTATTATTGCAGTGGCTGAAATCGTTTCTTTATCAGCCATTTTACAATTGCTTCAAAAATTTTCATTGCCTGCAAAAAATATTTTTGTGTATGCTTTCAATCCATTAGTGATTGTTGAATTAGTTGCGAATGCTCACTTTGAAGCTTTGATGATTTGTTTTTTATTGGTTAGCTGGTTGTATTATTTGCAAAATAAAAACAAACGAGCCGTGTTTTTTTATACGCTTTCTATCACTACTTATATTTTACCGATTGTTTTTTTACCCATCATTTTGTTTAGAAACAATTGGAAGCAAAACCTCAAACTATTGATACTGCTGGTGTTTCTAAGCTCTTTATTAGGTGCCATTTATTTTTATGGCATCAATGTTCGTTATACTTATTTATCATCACTTCAGCTTTATTTCAATCAATTTGAGTTTAACTCCAGTTTGTTTTATTGGTTCAATGTTTTGATTCCTGTCAGGCTACAACCTACTGGTGGTGCTATTTTGAGCAGAATATTAATAGCCATTCCATTATTGGTTTTAGTGTATTGGAGTTGGGTGTATCGCCAACTTTCTATCGAAAAATTATTGCCAAAGATTTTAGTTTTCTGGCTGCTCTTTATGGCTTTGTTTACTGTTATGAATCCTTGGTATTTAGCACCAATTATCATGCTGTCAACATTCAATAAAAGTTATACCGCCTTGTTGTGGAGTGCTTTGGCAATTGCCGGAACAATTATTATTAGGCAATTGGATAGCAATTTATTTTCGCATGCTATCAATTCAATTTGGTTGATTTTGTTAGTCGTGATTTTCTTTTGGAAAGATGCAAAGCTGCTTAAATCTTGAATTTTTTAGCCCATATATATTTAGCATCGCCTGATGAAGAGTGGATGATTGGCAATTTTATTGCAGATTCAGTAAAAGGAAAAAGCTACCAAACTTTTCCTAAAAAAATTGCTGAAGGCATATTAATGCACCGCTTTATTGATGATTTCACTGATACGCATTCCTTAGTGAAAGAGTGCAATGCTTTATTAAGAGAAGGCTTGGGCAGATATGCACCTGTGGCTTTAGATGTTTTCTTCGATTATTTTTTGGCGAAAAATTTTCAGCAATATCATCATCAATCATTAGAAGATTTTTCAAAAAACAGCTACGAAATTTTCTTCCAGCATTTTGAACTATTGCCTATTCGCAATCAACAAATGTTGCCCTATATGAGTCAGCAAAATTGGTTATTGAATTATGCTACGATAGATGGCATCAAAAAAGCTTTGGCTGGCATGGCGCAACGCAGCAAATATGGCGCAATTATGAAAGGTGGCGAACAATATTTAATTGTACATGAAGAAAAACTGAAAGCTAATTTTGAATTGTTCTTTAAAGAACTTCAAAAGAATACCGAAGATTATAAAAGTAGATTGAAATAAAAATTGCCGTTTGTTACAGAATTATTTCGGCACATTTGTATCTAAAAAGTCTTTCAATTCGGCATCCCATTTATCTTGTTTTTGTTTACGAAGCTGATTGTTTTTTTCTGACCAAGCATTGAATTTCTTTAACTCATTATTGTAATCAACTACAGCTTCGTTGTAGGCTTTGGTTTGTTCTTTATCGCCTTCATCTAAATCTTTCTTTAATTTTTTTAGTGTTTTACTTTTTTTTACATAATCAATTGCAGTTTCTGATTGAGCGCCAGCTTCGGTTTGATAAAACATCAATAAATCTTTCAAAGCAGTTTTAACATCCGTTTCGCCATTCACAGGTTTTAATTTTTGCAGACGAGCAATGCCATCTTTCGCTACTTCAATCAATGTATCACGATGCATTTTTGTAAGTTTCAAATTTGTTTTATT
>CAIODY010000044.1 GCA_903857255.1 uncultured bacterium | reverse complement strand
GGCATTAATTGAAATGGAGGGCGGCAAATTGCAATTCTTACAAAACCTTTTAGAACGCTACAAAAAGGGCGATTTAACAAAGAAACAATACTATGACTTTAAAGCAATGGTAGAAGATTGCAGCACTAATAAACTACTAACTATTGATGATGAATTGATGATTGAACTAAATGAAAAAGTAAAAGAAGCAGTTAAATTTTACAATTAAATACAACCTAAATGAAGCAAAAAAATAGTAACAAAAAGAAACGATTAACGCCACATGATTTTGATACATGGAAAATTGAAGTAGCATTATCGAACACCAAAGATGAATTAAACACAAAGGTTTGTTTTGAAGTAGTTGGCAACCCTAAAGGATTAATGAATGGATTGAAAACACACCTCACTTTCTTTCATTACAACTACTATGCACCATTGATAGCATTTCCACTAAAGATGAAATACATAAGCAGCCTACACCCTAACTACATTGCTAAAGGTGGTAACAAGGTAATTTTTAAAGACAATTCAAAAGTAAAAAGTAGTTTAAAAGATAAGGCGGTATTAACTGCAAAGGAGTGAGTTGAAAATAATTTTTATTGTGAAATTGATTTACCTACTTTTGTTTTTCATTTTAAATAAACCACTTTACAGCCCGATGAAAAATTTATTTTTTACTCTCTCATGTTTTCTTTTCTTAAACACTTTTTGTTTCTGCCAAGACATTCTCATTTTAAAAAATGGGGATGAAAAAAATGTCAAGATTTTGGAGGTTTCAGACACCGAAGTCAAGTACAAAAAAAGTGATTCCTCAAGTGTAATTTACTCAAAAAAGAAAGAAAATATTTTTATGATAAAGTACCATGACGGCACAAAAGAAGTTATGACATTGCAGGATAGTTTAAAAACAAAATCAGTACTAAAAACACCACTTGTAAATTCTTTTGATGATTGTTTGCAAGGAACACAAGATGCAAAAACAAATTACACTCCCCCCTTTATGGTTGGATTTGGTTCATTTATTACTGCCGCTTTATTCCCAATAGTCGGGCTTATTCCAACTATTGCTTGTGCTTCAACAAAACCAAATCCTGATAGTTATAATATGCCAATATCAAAAAGAAATACTGAAGAGTATGTCAGCTGTTATGCAAAACAAGCCAAAAGAAAAAAACAGGGTGCTGCATGGCTTGGTTGGTCGTTAGGAACAGTATGTTCTACAACAATTTTACTTATTTATAATTCTTTACCAGCATCTCAAAAGTAGTTTCAAAAATAATATTGAAGCAGCATAAAAAAAACTATGCTGCTTTTTTTATGCCCCAACTAAAACAAATTGGAATTTCAAATTTAAAAATTGATAGAGGTAGGGGGCAAAAATTAAAATGCACATGGCATGGGTAGTGTATAACCCACAGAATTTTATAAGTACCCAAATTTAAGCATTTCAATAACTCTTGTTACTCTATTGTTACTTTGCCTAAAATAGAAATGCCTCAAACACTTATCCATAAAGCGTTTAAGGCATTTCCTAAAGTACTCGAGACGGGAATTGAACCCGTACGGACGTTTCGGTCCACGGGATTTTAAGTCCCGCGTGTCTACCAATTCCACCACCCGAGTTTAGCCAAAAAAAAAGTACGATGGTAGTCGTACTTTTTTTGAGCAGGAGACGAGACTCGAACCCGCGACCCCGACCTTGGCAAGGTCGTGCTCTACCAACTGAGCTACTCCTGCATTGTGAAAACTTAAAGAACTTTTATTTTTTCGGACTGCAAAGATAAATGCGATTTCTTTTTTTGCAAGAGTAAGTTGATTTTTTTTTTTTTATTCTTTGCAGAGGTGATTAAAATCAATGTTTATCAATGGTAAGGTGCAATTTTTTTTTGAAAGTTCTTTATAAAATTGTTTGAGGTGTTGAAAACATGGTTGGTAAAACAATTTTAGTTCTTAATTAGTACTTAGAATGCTAAATTTATCAGTCGAAATTTTATCTTTGCGAACACTAATTTTAATAAAAATCCATGAAAGAAGTTTATATCGTAGCCGTAGCACGTACACCAATTGGGGCTTTCGGCGGTTCGTTAAGTTCATTGAGTGCTGTGCAATTGGGCAGCATTGCAGTGAAAAATGCAGTGAGCCGAGCCAACATTAAACCCGAAATGGTGCAGGAAGTGTTTATGGGAAATGTGGTGAGTGCCAACATTGGTCAAGCACCAGTTACGCAAGCCTTAATTGGCGCAGGTTTGCCCGATACCATTCCAAGTACAACCATCAATAAAGTTTGCGCAAGCGGCATGAAAGCCATGATGCTGGCGGCACAGAGCATTGAGTTGGGGCAAAATGAAATTGTGGTAGCAGGCGGAATGGAAAGCATGAGCAACATTCCATACTATTTAGATAAAGCCCGAAATGGTTACAGAATGGGCAACGGAGCGATAATTGATGGTATGATAAAAGATGGATTGTGGGACCCTTACGGAAATGTACACATGGGTAATTGCGGCGAAGTTTGCGCCAAGCATTATAATTTTACTCGTGAACAACAAGATGAATTTGCGATTAACAGCTACAAACGTGCTATGGAAGCCACTTCGGCAGGATATTTCAAAAATGAAATTGTGCCTATTGAAATTGTGGGTAAAGAAACTATTACGGTTTCAGAAGATGAACAATTTAAAAAAGTGAAGTTTGATAAAGTACCAACTTTGAAACCAGCATTTCAAAAAGATGGTACAGTTACAGCCGCAAATGCTTCGCCATTAAGCGATGGCGCATCGACTGTGGTATTGATGAGTGGAGAAAAAATGAAAGAGTTGGGCTTAAAGCCTTTAGCAAAAATCAGAAGTTATGCTGATGCCGCACAAAAGCCCGAATGGTTCACCACTGCGCCTTCTAAGGCTGTGCCTATTGCATTGCAACGAGCAGGTTTAACTTTGAATGATGTAGATTTGCACGAAGTGAACGAAGCCTTTGCCGTGGTGGCTTTGGCGAATGCTAAAGAAATGAATATTAACATGGACAAGATAAATATTTGGGGTGGTGCAATTGCCTTAGGTCATGCGTTGGGCAGTAGTGGCAGCAGAATCGTTATCACTTTAATTTCGGTATTGCATCACACTAACAAAAAAATTGGCGTTGCATCTATTTGTAATGGCGGCGGCGGCGCATCAGCTATGGTGATTGAAAAATGTTAAGTAATTATAGATTATCTTTGAATTTGTTGGTGGTGATTTGTACTTTTTTTTTGAATTGCGCTAAAATATTTACTTTTACCTACGTAATATTTAAATTAATGTTTCCTGTTTTAGAAAATTTTGCATTCTTTTTGGCTTATTTATTGGGTTCAATTCCTACTGCGGTTTGGGTTGGAAAGTACTTTTACAATATTGATATTCGTGAGCATGGTAGCGGCAATGCAGGCACCACTAATACTTTAAGAACTTTAGGAAAAGTGCCAGCAGTTTTTGTAATGTTGGTAGATGTTTTCAAAGGTGTTGCAGCCATTAAATTGGCTTACTTGTTTTCATCGTTTCCTATTAATTCAGATGCGGTTGTTAATTTTCAAGTATTGTTAGGTATTGCAGCTGTGATTGGGCATGTGTTTCCAGTATTTGCTCAATTTCAAGGAGGGAAAGGTATTGCGACTATGTTTGGTGTTCTTTTGGGAATTCACACCGAAGTTGCATTGTTGTGTATGCTTATTTTTTTCATAACTTTATTGTTGTCGAAATATGTTTCATTGAGCAGTTTATTAGCAAGTGCTTCGTTACCAATATTAATATTCTTTGCCTTTAAACATGATGACCAAATTTTGCTGCGCTTGTTTGCTATCGCTGCCACATTTACGGTGATTGCAACGCATCAAAAAAATATTCAGCGATTGGTGAATGGCACTGAAAGCAAAACTTATTTGTTTAAGAAAAAAAAATAGGGTTACTTCAGGTCTTTCGAGCCAAAACTTAATGGCAATAAAGAACTAACGCTGCTTAATACGTAAATTTTTTCGCCTTCACCTTTTAATAAAATTTTTATCGCTTCGCCGCTTTGTTGCTCTTTTTCTAACAACACTTGTCGGCAAGTGCCACATGGTGAAACAGGCTCTAAAGTAGGTTTGTTGAAGTTTTTTATGGTTACAGCAATTGTTTTTATTTTCAAATCAGGATGGATGGAAGAGGCTGCTGCTAATGCAATTCGTTCGGCACATAAACCGATTGGGTAGCTGGCATTTTCTTGATTAGTACCTGTTACAATTTTTCCGTTTTCTAATAATATTGCTGCGCCAACATGAAAATGAGAGTAGGGTGCATAAGCTTTAGGAAGTACCGAAGAAGCTTTGTGTATCAATATCTGCTCATCTTCGGGCAATTCATGAATGGTGTCAAATATCTTAAATACGGTTTCAAATTTTAGTTCTTTCATTGATTGGGTTGGTGGATAAATGTTTTTATCTGATAGTTTGTTAGCTATACAAAGAAACGATAAATATTGGGACGCTCTAAATTCTAAGGATAAAAAAAGGTCGCTAAGTTTTTTAAAACTTAGCGACCTTTTTAATTAGCCAGAACTAATTATTCTTTAATGATTTTTACCGTTGAAGTACCTTTGTTAGATTTTATTTGCATTAAATAAATACCCGATACTAAACCTTTTAAAGAAATTTTTTCAGCAAAACTGTTAGAACTGTTTGAATAAATTGTTTTGCTCAAAACCATTTGTCCAACAGCATTCATCAATGATAATGTGGCAGTTGATGAGTTTGAATTGAAATTCATATTCACTGTTTCAGTAGTTGGGTTTGGATAAACATTTATATCAAATGAGTTAGAAGCCAAATTGTTTATTCCAACATTACCGACAGTTATAGTATCTGTTTTAGAGCCTGTATTGCAGCCTATTGAGCCTGTGCCAGTAGCAACTAAAGTTACATAGTAGGTTCCTGCAGTTGCAAAAGTTTCAGTTGGATTTTGGTTTGCACTTGAATTCCCGTCACCAAATGTCCATGACCAACTTGTTGCACCAGTAGTTCCGTCAGTAAACGCTACCGATAAACCATTAATTACATAAGTAAAATGAGCGTTAATACCTGGTAATAGGTAAGTCATAATAGAGTCAATAGTTGAACAACCCCCATTGTTGGTAACTGTAACAGTGTGTAAACCAGCAGCATTAATAATTGTTGTATCGCTTATTGTTGTTTTACTATCATTCCACAAATAAGTGTTACCACCAAAACCTCCACCGCCTGGGCGAAGAATAACTTGTGTACCTGCACAAACAGAATCAGTAGTAATTGGAGTACCGGTTGTCAAATCAGTAACTCCTATTGTTGCTTTAGCAGGAGGGTTACTTAATGTGATGGTAACAGACGCCGTAGCTTTACATAATCCACTTGCATCAGCACCAATTACTGTATAAACACTCGGGGGGCCAGCTGTAGGTGTAGCTACTACCGAACTGCCTGTATTTGCACTTAACCCAGTTCCTGTCCATGAATAAGTAGAAGCACCACTTACAGTTAAATTAACAGAGGTACCTGCATTCGAACATAAAGTATATATACCATTTGGTGTTAATGTCAATACTGGTTGAGTGCCGCTTAATACTGTAATATTTATAGTATCATTTTTTGTACAACCAGCTGCATTTGATATAACCAATGTATAGCTTGCGGTAGAACTAATATTTGCAATGGTATCACGTCTGGTTGAGATACCATTACTCCAAGCATAAGTGTAACCGCCGCCACCGCCGCCGCCAGCAGGGCCTGTTAAGATTACTTGAGCACCAGTACATGCCGAATCACCAACTAAGTTAGTGGTGATATTGCCTGCTGGAGTAGTTGAACGAGTAATTGTAGTTGTTGCTGAAGCAGAACACACACCATTTGATACCACTACAGTATAAACAGTGCCACCACCAAAGCCACCACCTGTTGGAGCAGCATAAACGGTATCTTTATTTGTTGCGTTTAAGCCTGTGGCAGGTGTCCAACTGTATGAATTAACACCACCTGTTGTTGTAGCTACGACCATCACAGGTGAAGAACCTGTGCAATAGGTTGCAGTTGCAGGTGTTACAGTTACTGTTGGGGGTGTTCCAGAATTTACCACAATTTTAACTGAATCAGTAGCAATACAGCCACCAGCATTTGCAGGGTTTGTAACTGTTATAGAATAAGTAGTTGTAGTTGTAGGTGAAACTGCATCAGTTCTTGTAGCAGTGCCATCGCTCCATAAATATGTTGGACCACCACCGCCGCCACCGCCAGCAGCAGGTACTGATAAGGTAACTGTTGTACCAGCGCAAATAGTATCATTGGGAATAGAAGAAGTAATAGTTGCATTCGGAGTAGCATTAACAGTAAACACTGCTTGTGCAGTATCTGTACATCCAAAAGCATCGGTGCCTGTAACAATATAAGTTACTCTTGCAGGTCCACCACCACCAGTTCTAATTGGCGAAGCGATAACAGAACTTCCTGTTGGCGCAGATAAATTTGTTGCTGGTGTCCACGAATAGGTACTTGCGCCTGAAGCTGTTAAAGTGGTTGGAGTGCCTGAACACACGGTCATTGTAGTTGGATTAACGGTAACTGATGGAGGTGTATTGCTTCTTACAACAATTGAATCAACCAATGTATTGGCTGAACCATGACTATTACAACCAACTACACACTGAAAATAAGTAGTTGATGTTAAAGTGCCTGTTGCTACTGTTGGTGAATTTGTTGCACCAACTAAAGGTGCCCAAGGACCTGATGCTGAAGTAGATGATTGCCAAGTGTAAGTAATACCTGATACACCAGTTATTGGGTGCATTAATGTTAATGTGCCAGAGCCACTTCCACCGCAAATGGTAGAAATACTATTCATAATAGTGTCTTGACTTGGTGTGCTTGTACAAGCAGGTGGATAAGTATCATAATTTACATCATCAATATAAATGCTTCTGCCACCTTGACTTGTTCCGTTAAACAGTAAATAATTGCTTGTAGTATTGAAAGAAGCAGGATAATTAAATGAATATTGATACCAACCAGCATGTGCAACAGCAGCAGGTACTGCCATATTGTAAGCTCTTGCAACAACGCCCAAACGTGTTGCACCAGTTAACGAATTGGTTGCGTTGATATAAATAGAAATACTATCAGCACCAGTGATATTTATACTATCTCTGTAAATCCAGAAACTTACTGAAGCAGTGTTACTACCAACGCCGCTCATGTCAAACATAGGAGTGATTAATGATTCTGAAGTTCCGGCCGCCGCACCACCACCAAATCCACCTGCAGCACGTACTCTGAATCGAGCCATAGCTGCACCAGTATGTGCTGTTGCTGGAAGAGCACCACCTGCTCCACCATTTGTTGAACGTCCCCAATTGCTTGGCGTTGTACCAGTAGTCCAACCAGTTGGAGGAAATGGATTGTTGTCAAAATTTTCCGATACTGAAACACTTTGAGCAAACAAATTTGTGCTAAGCATAGTTGCAATTAATACTATTGCAAATGCTTTTAGGGTGAGTAATGATTTTTTTGTCATAAATCTAATTTTGTTTTTGGTTATTAAAAATGATTAAAAAATTGAGCTACAAAGAAAGTATTTTATACTTCTTGTCCAAATTTTTTTGTGAAAAAGTACGACTAAATTAATTCTTAAAAGTTTAATTTTGGAAAACATTAAAATGCTTTAATAAATTTCATTCAGCATTTTTGATAAGTCAATCAACATTCGCCAACGGTTTTAGAAACGCCACAACGTGATTTAATAGCCTTTTTTTTGTAGCTATTTTAAAAAACTTACTACATTTACTTTTAAATATCTAAAGTGTATGAAAAAGCAATCCTTCTTTTTATTGGTAGTAGTTCTTGTAATGCTTTGTCAATCAGCATTTGCACAGTATAATAACAATGATGATAATTATTATTATCGTAGAAAAGGACACACTGAAAAGCAATCCATTTATCCAAGTTTAATTTTTTGCTTTTATCCGTTGGCAGCCATTACTAGCAATTTTAAAGTTGGGATAGAAAGAAAATTGAGCGATGTGAACACCATCAAAACCAATGTTCGCTTTGGCTTTGGTGATAAAAGCTCGTTATATACCTATAAACCAAATGATACTTACAATGCCGATATCAGCAACTTTGTAATGGCAATGTTAGAAATGCAATTACGGTATTATTTTTCTGATAAAGCACCTAATGGTTTGTATGGTGGATTTTACGGGTTTTATAAATTGGCAAACTTTAGTTACGTTGATAATTCATCTTATTATAATTACAACACGGGTACTTATGTTTACAACAATTCAACCCAATCACAATTTTTAAATGGTGGTGGATTAGGAATTTTATTTGGTGTGCAAGATGTATTGCCCGAAAAAATTGTGTTAGACGTTTACATGGGTAGTGGCGTTTCATTTACATCAAGCGGTGGCAATGGTTTGCAAGGATTAAATGGTGTAACTGATAGATACTTTAATGGTATTGGATTTATTTTGGGTGCTAATGTTGGATTGGCTATTAAGAAATAAATAGTAGGTTTCTTGAAATAGAAAAGCCGACTACCATCTCCGTGTAATCGGCTTTCTAACCACTACAACAAGCAGCTACTGAGCAAGCGGACCATTCCACTTTTCTAATCCACCCTCCAAATTGTAGAGCTTTTTAAATCCGTGTCGAGCCATTATTTCACAAGCTTCAGCACTGCGTTGTCCTTTTAAGCAATACACCAAATAATCATGCCTTTTGTCAAATTTCATAATCTCATTTTCAAAATTAGGATGATGAATATCTACTTTACGTGAATCGTAAATGTAACCATGGTGATGCCATTCATCGGGCGTTCGTACATCTAAAACCATAACACCCGGATGTTTCATTTTTTCTATAAAATCTTTACTATCAATATTGTGAAATTTTTTTTCGGCAGTGATATTGTTTTGCATAAACTTCATTTTCAGTTTTGCAAAGATGCATTGCATGACAAAAGCTATTTATGATATTGCTTAGTATGATAAATGAGTTAAATCAGATTTTGAAATTCACTAAAAAAGTGAAAAAATAAATAATTAACCATCAATTGAAGTCGGGCGTTAATTGATACAGCAGTGTAACATATTTTATAGCTTCATTTTTTCAAAGTATTTAAAATGCTTTTAGCTGTTTTTTCTGATGCATTGGAAGCTGCTAATTTACTACTCAATTTATCGTAGTCGGCTAATATTCGTTGGCGATATTTTTCATCAAATAATAAAGTCTTACACTCTGCTACCAATTTGGTTTCTATCAAATCGTTTTGAATTAACTCCTTTACCACCATTTTATCCATGATAAGGTTCACCAATGAAATGTATTTCACTTTCACTAATCGCTTTCCTATTTCATAACTCAACCAACTACCTTTATAACAAACCACTTGTGGCACATGCCATAAAGCAGTTTCTAAAGTTGCTGTACCGCTTGTAACCAAAGCGACATCAGCAGTTTGCAACAATTCATAAGTTCTGTTTTCAACTGATGAAATGTTTTTCGATTGAACGTTTTTCAATGCTTCGTCATACCATTCTGTGTTGGCTGATATAGCTTTTGCAATCACAAAGTTCACATCTGGGAAATGTTTGGCAACTGCCGCCATGATTGGCAGTTTAATTAATATCTCTTGTTTCCTACTGCCAGGCAAAAGCGCAACAGTTTTGTTTTTTGTGGGAATAGAGGAAATTTTTGTTTGATAATTTATCACCTCCATCAATGGATGCCCAACATATTCTACTTCATAATTCCATTTAGCAAAGAAATCTTTTTCAAAAGGAAGGATAACAAAAAGTTTATCAACAAAGGCTTTGAGCAATTTCACCCGATTACTTTTCCAAGCCCATACTTGGGGTGAGATATAATAGAAAACCTTGAATGAATTGTTGTGAGCGAATTCGGCAATGCGTAAATTGAAACCTGGGTAATCAATCAATATCACACAATCGGGCTGGTATTGTAATATATCAGCTTTGCATTGCTTTATTTTTTTAGCGATGTAAAAAATATTTTTAAACACTTCCCAAAAACCCATAAAAGCCATGTGTTTATAATGAGTAACCATAAAGCCACCAACAGCCTGCATTTTATCCCCTCCCCAAAAACGGAAATCGGCTTGGGCATCTTCTTTTTTTAATGCCTTCATTAAATTGCTACCATGCAAATCACCGCTGGCTTCGCCACTAATGATGTAATATTTCATCTTGGCAAAAATACAAAAACGGAATGGTGATTTTTGAATTGTGAAATTAAAATAGTGTAAAGAAGACGATGAAACCAAGCTGATTGGGATTATATATGTGCTATGGTGTGATGAGTATAGGATTTTAGCACAGTAAACGAGAGGCTAAGTTTTTTTTCATCGATATTTTTTTTAAAAATTAGTTACTAAAATGCAGCATTGTCCAGTTTTTATCCACTGTTTGATTAATTAATTTCAAACTTAAAGTTGCAGTTAATTTCAAAAAATCATTCGCATCATTTTCATAAAAACCACTAAGTAATATTTGTCCGTAGGGGTTTATCAATTTGGCATACAAAGGCAGATTAGCTAAGTTGAAATTTTTAGTGATGTTTGATACAATCACATCAAACTTTATATTTTCATCCAACAATTTTTCATCGCCTAATTTTACCTCAATCTTTTTACAATTGTTTCCCAAGCAATTTTCTTTCGCATTTTCAAATGCCCATTCATCATTATCAATGGCTAAAATGGTTGAAGCACCAGCCATTTCAGCGTAAATAGCTAACACAGCAGTTCCGCTACCCATATCTAATACTGTTTTGTTTTGCAAATCTAAACTCAACATTTCAGTCAATACTAATTTTGTAGTACTGTGATGACCAGTTCCAAAACTCATTTTGGGTTGAATGGTAATGGTGTGTTTTACCTCATTTTTTTTAGGATGAAATAAAGCTCTGACATAAATTTTATCAGCAATCAAAACTGGCTCGAAGTTTTTTTCCCATTCTTCATTCCAGTTTTTATTTTCTTGTGCATTAAAAATGCAATCTTCTTTTTTTATGTCAAACGCTGCTAAAGTTTCAATGATTTCATTTTCATTCAATAATTCTTCTGGGCAATAAGCCAGCAATTCGTTGTCATTTTGAACAAATCCTTCAAAATTATTTTCACTTAAAACCGCCACTAAAATTTCTTGTAACTCTTCGTTTGCCTGCACTTGCAGTTCGATGTAATTTTTATTCATGTTGAGATTTATAAAAAGGAAAAGGTGGAGACAGTAACCATCAACTGCTCCACCTTAATTCACACTTTAACCAAAAAAACCAACTCTTTGAGCGATGTGTGAATCGCTACTAAATATTTTTCTACGCCTTGGCTTTTACTAACCAATTTGTTTGTTTAATCCATTCAAATGCGCCGAACAATGCTGCGCTGAAAATCAAATCACCCAATAATGAGCCTTTTAAAAATGGAATAGCTGCAATATAGCAATCAACTAATCCGTTCATGTTTTTAGCATACATGCTTTGCATTAACCATACACCAAAATTAGTTACTAAAAAAAATATCAACGATGCTGATAACGATGCTACCAAAACACGAGTTGAGCTAATTTTGTTTTCAAAAATCGAAAAACCTAACAATGAAATCAATGCAAAACTTCCATAAGTAAAGAACATTGTGCTATGAAATCCTAAAATACAATCACTCAAAAACATAATAGCAACTGGAACAAAAAAAGCGAACTTCTTATTTTTCAAATAAGCCGCACCAAATAAACTTAATGCTGCTACTGGTGAAAAATTTAAAAGAACAGGATAGGCACTTTGAAATGGAACTTTAGCCACTCTAAATAATATAGCTGCCAACATCATCAATACAACGGCTAAAAAATATCTGTTCAATCGCATGGTTAAATTGTTCTTGAATTTTTTGTTTAGGCAAATATAGCACGATTTTTCACCTGTAAATAATTTTCTTTGAAATTTATTTATGCACAGGGTTGAAAAATTTTAAGAACAAAATAAATGCCATGCAAGTAAATTAATTAATCAATTGATTGTCAAATGATAGCAGTTAGATGTTAAATAAACGAATGAGCATTATTTCCTTCGGCAAAAAGCAAATCAACAACCGACATATTAGGTTGAAAGCCGATTTTATTTTCAAATACTTGATGATATTTGATTGTGTTTTCGTCATTTGAGTTTTCATTTTTTAGATTAGAAAATTGATTTCTAAAATCATCTGCGTCCGAAATTTTTTCTTGATAATCATTCGTGATTTTTAATTCAGTTTTGAAATTCATTTTTTGCAAAACAAAATTTAACAAGACAATATTCCAATCAACTAGCAATGGAATTTGTTGTTGAAAAATTTCTTCTAACTCATGTTCGTAAAATTCAAAAAAAGGTGATTTGCGATAAATCACTTTCAATGTTTTCAAATGTTCGCGTTGCCAATTTTGTCGATAACAAATTCCAACTTCATTCATCGGTATTTTTTCGTTTTTACCTTTTAATAATGGAATACTCAATAGTTGAATACCATTGGCACTTGGCAAATAACATCTATTGCGATAAGTTGATTTTTTGAAGTGTTCATGGATTTCTAAATGCAACCCTTTGTAGCTTTTTAGCATCTTTAAAAAAGAAACTGGCGGCAAATACATCGGTTCGCAAATGGCGAAATCTTTTTGGTTTGTCATTGGTTTACTAAAATGTAAATTTAACTTTGTAAAAAAATAATTGACATGAAACGATTAATCATCATCATTCTGTTCAGTTGCATTGCTTTCATTTCTGATGCACAAAATAAATCAAATAGTTTAGAGACACACATGACTAATTGTGTTTTTAATGATGAAGCAGCTGGTAGCTATGTTGAAACTTATTTTTCTATCAATCCACATTCGTTATTTTATAAAAAACAAGCTGATTCAACATTTCAGGCAAGTTTGGTAGT